>CAJAVU010000019.1 GCA_903945495.1 uncultured Flavobacteriales bacterium
ATGAATGTGAGAAAAACCAAAAAGCTGATGACGCAATATGCGTGTGGCAACAAATTCTTGTTGGCGATTTAAATGCTTAAATGAAAAAAAACGTTCCGTTTCTTCGGCTGTTAAATGTTGCAAATAATCACGAGGGTCAAAACCATTAAAATACAATAAATGGATTGAGCAATTTTTTAAGTGTATAGTATCTTGATTAAACGGTGCCAAAATCTTTTTTTACAAAAAAACGAAATTTTATTAACAAATGTTAGACTTGTATAAAACCGCTGAAAATATGTTAGAAAGGATTTTTAAATAGCGAAATTCGAATTAGTTTTGTTAATGAAAGTTAATAGAGTATTAATTTAATTTTTTTTAACAGACATGTTATGAGATTGATTTTTTCTATATTTACCAGCTTTCTTGCAGCAAAAAGTTTAATAAATAAACTGTACTTATGTTACGAAAACTTAACTTTTTATTAGTAAGTGTCTTGTTGACAGCCTCTTATGGTTTTTCTCAAACTGGTTTGGGATCAATTAAAGGAGTTGTTAAAGATGGAGACACAAAACAACCAATACCATTTTGTAAGGTTGTATTATTTCAAAACGGTAGTATCAAAGGTGGTGCTACGACAGATTTTGATGGGGGATTCCAAATTAACTCGGTAGGAGCAGGTTCTTACGATGTTGAAATTAGGAATGAGGCTGAAGGTTACGTGCCAGGTGCGGTAACTGGAGTGATTGTTTCATCTGAAAGAATTACATTCTTAGACGATTTAACAATTGCAAAACCTAAAAACAAGGATAACCCGAAAGAAATTGCCGAGGTGAAGGTTGTTGCCTACCGCGTTCCATTGATCAATAAAGATGGTGGAGCTTCTGGTGCAACGGTTACACGTGAGGATATTTCTCGTTTACCTGTTCGTAATGCTGCGGGCGTTGCCTCTACTGTAGGTGGAGTTAACTCTAACGAAGGTAATGGTGATATCTCAATTCGTGGATCACGTTCGGATGCAACTTATTTCTATATAGATGGTATTAAAGTACGTGGTTCTTCTAACTTACCAAAATCAGCTATCGAAGAGGTTTCTGTAATTACAGGAGGTTTGCCAGCGAACTATGGTGATGCTACTGGAGGTATTATCTCTGTAACAACTAGAGGTCCATCTGCTAAATACTTTGGTTCTGTGGAAGGTGTAACATCTGGTTTTTACTTTAATGGTAAAGATGAAAACGGATACGACGGAAAAGTTATTGGTTTAGATAAATATGGTTACAACCTTATTGAAGGGATGTTCTCAGGTCCACTTTGGATGCAAAAAGATTCAACAGGAGCGAAAGTTAAACCACGTTTAGGATTCTTGGTTTCAGGTAACTTCACTGACGAATTAGATAGTCGTCCATTAGCTGGTGGTTCATACCGTATTAAAAAAGATGTACGCGATGAGTTATTAGCGAATCCATTACGTCCAACATCAACTGGTCAAGGAACATACCACAATGCGAATTTCTTGAGAGCTGATGACTTTGAAAAAGTTGATTGGAGAATGAATGCGCGTAGAACAGTTGTTTCAGGTCAAGGTAAAATTGATGTAAACACTGGACCATCTATGAACTTAACGTTTGGAGGTTCATTGAACTATAGTTCAGGTAATAACTATTCTTATTCAGGTTCATTAATGAATTTTACGAACTTTGGTATTACTAAATCGTTAGACTGGAGAGTATTTGGTCGTTTAACACAACGATTCACAAATGATACTGAAGGAAGTGCTTCTAAATTGAAATCATTCGTTTACAACTTAATGGTGGATTATTCGAAATCGAAAAACGATGTTTACGATCCGAACCACAAATACAATATGTTTAACTATGGTCACGTAGGTACATTTACTACAACGCGTTCTCCTAGTTACGAATTCAATACAATTACACAAACGTTTGTTCACAATGGTTTTAGAGATGAAGAAGTAGCATTTTCTCCTTCTGAAACGAATGCTGCGTTAGCTGCAATCACTACTCAGTATTACAATATCTACGCTGGAGATCCAGTAGGACATTACGAGAATTTATTCCAAATCAATCAAGGAAATGCCTTGAGAAATGGTGACCAACCGTCAAGTGTTTACTCAATTTGGAGTAACATTGGTACACCTTACAACTACTTCGGTAAAACAGAAAATGACCAATTACGTGGAACAGGTTCGTTCGCAGTAAACATCGGTGATCACTCATTATCATTTGGATTTGAGTTAGAGCAACGTTGGGATAGAGGTTGGACTTCTGGAACAACTACAAGTGGTGGAACAAATGGTCCAATCGGAATTTGGTCAATTGCTCGTCAGTTAACGAATTTCCATATTGAAGAGCTAGATTTGAATAGTGGCGTTATAACTGATAACGGTTCTTTCAAACAAATTACATATGACCGTTTAAATACTGGTTATGCTTATACTTCAGGAACAGGAGAATATGGTGGTCAAGAAAACAATGATAACCAATCATTCTTTGATTACAACTTAAGAGAATATTTACAAAATACTATGGGTATCGGTTCTGGTGGTGCTGGTTCAGAATATGTTGACATTGATCAATATGACCCAAGTATCTACACATTCGATATGTTCTCTCCAGATGAGTTGTTGAACTCTGGTAACTCTTTTGTTTCGTATTATGGTTATGATCATACGGGAGAAAAAGTGAAAGGAAACACTGATATCAACAAATACTTCAATGAATATGATGAAAATGGTAACTACAAACGTTTCGTAGGTGCTTTCCAACCAACATATATCGCTGGATATTTAATGGATAAGTTTGCATTCAATGATATCGTATTCAACGTTGGTGTTCGTGTTGACGTTTTCGATGCAAACCAACCAGTATTAAAAGATCCTTATTTAGTTTACAGTGCACGCACAGTTGCTGAAGCAAAAGATTTAGTTGCTGGAGATCCAACAAATTACTCTTGGGTAGATATTCCAACTGCAATGGGTGACGATTATACAGTATATGTAAATGATGTAAACAACCCAACAGCAATTAATGGTTTCCGTTTAGGAAATAATTGGTACAACGCAGACGGAATTCAAGTTGATAATCCAAAAGTAATTGAAGGAGCAACAGGTATTCAACCTTGGTTATTAAACCCAGGTCAAGAAACACCAAGCGCAGATGCATTTGAAGATTATAAAGCGCAAGTAAATGTAATGCCTCGTATCGCATTCTCATTCCCGATTTCTGATGAGGCTTCATTCTTTGCTCACTACGATATCTTAACAAAACGTCCAACTTCAGGTTATCGTTTTGATCCGTTTGATTATCAATTTATGCAAAACAGAAGTGCAATCATTGATAACTCAAACTTGAAACCGGAAACAACAGTTGATTATGAGCTTGGTTTCCAACAAGTATTGTCTAAAACATCATCTTTGAAAATTTCAGCGTTCTACCGTGAGCAAAGAAACAATGTTCAATTAATCAATGTTTTTGATGCTTATCCAGCAACGTACAAAACATATGGTAACCGTGACTTTGGTACAGTTAAGGGTATGACTATCGCTTACGATATGCGTAGAACAGGAAACTTACGTATGACTGCAGCCTACACGTTACAGTTTGCTGAAGGTACAGGTTCTGATGCAACATCAGCTTCAAGTTTAATCAATGCTGGTTTACCGAACTTACGTAACATCTTCCCATACTCATTCGACCAACGTCATGCATTTGCAATCACAATGGACTACCGTTATGGTGAAGGAGATGACTACAATGGTCCAGTGATCAAAGATTTCAATTTGTTAGAAAACACAGGTTTAAATATTGTGTCTAATATCTACTCTGGTTCTCCATACTCAGCACAAACGTTTATCACTGATGAAGGTATCGGTAACATGAATGCTGGTTTAAGTGGAACATTAAATGGTTCTCGTTTACCATGGTCTTACCGTTTGGATATGCAATTGGATAGAACATTCGCATTGAACTTCGGTGGTGAGGATGGTAAAAAGAAAGCAACTTTCTTGAACGTTTATGTACGTGTAACAAACTTATTAAACCAATTTAACGTGTTGAACGTGTACCGTGCAACAGGAAACTGGGATGATGATGGTTACTTAGCTGCTCAAGCGAACCAAACGTCTATTCAAAATCAATTGGATGAGCAATCATTCCGTGATTATTATACAATGAAAATTCAAAATCCATTCAATATCAGTTCTCCAAGAACAATTCGTTTGGGTGTTAAATTTGATTTTTAATTCATAAGTAACAGAACATTATGAAAAAGCAACTAATAGCAATTGTACTGGGCGTATCGATGATTTGGTCGAACAGTGCACTTTCGTACCTAGGTCCGAATGACAAAAAAGGAGATGGGGGAGCAATGCCTTCACTTAAAGGTGCAAACTGTGCCCCAGCTACCGCAAAATTAACAATGGAGTTCAATGATGTGAAAGCATTAATTGAACAGGGAGGGAGTATGTTCCAAAATCGTGCAGCAGGAGTTGCATCGTATGAGGTTCCTAAAGGAAGTGGTTTACATATCATTTTCGCTGGGGCTTTGTGGATGGGAGGAACAGATGTGAATGGTCAGTTAAAATTGGCGGCCTTACGTTACCGTTCTGGAAATGATTTCTGGCCTGGTCCCTTAACTGTTACTCCAAACTCTGGAAATTACGATCCAGGAGCGCCAGTTGGTGATAATGTAGTGCGTGACTTTGGTGAGGCAAATATCGATCCAGACCAATGTATGGCATACGATAAGTTTTACACGATTCGTAAATCAGAGGTTGTTCGTTACAGTATTTGGTATCAATGTCAAAGTACTCCAGGTGCTGATGGATGTACTGATATTACTGAGCCTACAGAAGATGAATTAAATAGAATCAACAACTGGCCAGCACATGGAGATGTATCACGTGGACAAGATTATTATTTAGCACCATTTTATGATAACAACTCAGATGGTGTTTACAATCCTGAAGATGGAGATACACCTTGGTATGATGATATTTTAGGTCGCGATGATATTGAATGTGGTATCGACCGTCGTATTTCATTGTTCGGTGATGAAACAAACTGGTGGGTTTTCAACGATAAAGGAAACATTCATACTGAAACAAATGGCGATCCAATTGGTATGGAGATTCGTGCACAAGCTTTTGCTTTTGCAACGAATGACGAAGTAAATAAAATGACGTTCTACAACTATGAGTTAATCAATAGAGGAACACAAACATTATACAATACATTCTTCTCTCAGTTCTTAGATGCTGACGTTGGTAACTACGCAGATGATTACGCAGGATGTGATGTATCAAGAGGTTTAGGATATATGTACAACGGTGACTTGAATGATGAGTCAGACGGTGGTAAATTAGGTTACGGTGAAAATCCACCAGCAATTGGGGTTGACTTCTTCGAAGGACCTTACCAAGATGCTGACGGGGTTGACAACGTTGGACCGTATGTTGATGGTAGTGGTGTATTACAAACGCCTTCAGTTTTGGCTGCAATTGCTGGAAATGGAATTGTTTATAAAGGTGTTGGTATCGGATATTCTGATGGTATTGTTGATAATGAGCGTTTCGGTATGCGTCGATTCACATTCTTTACATCTACTGCGAATTTCCCTTATAGTGATCCTACAACAGCTGCACAGTACTACAACTTTATGAGTGGTACATGGGCAAATGGTTCAGAAATGGTGTATGGTGGTTTAGGTTACACTGCATCAACAGGAGGAACATCAGTAGCATCTGATTATATGTTCCCTGGCGATTCAGATCCATTGTTCTGGGCTACAGCTGGTGAAAACATGGTTGCTCAAGGATTCCCGAATGGATGGGATGAGTCAACAAATAATAACCCTGCTGGTGACCGTCGTTTTGTTCAATCTGCTGGTCCATTTATTTTGAAACCAGGTGCAGTTAACAACATTACTGTAGGTATGGTTTACGGACGTGGTTCTGAAGGAACACTTTTAAGTTCTGTAAATGCAATGAAGCGTGCGGATACGAAAGCACAGGCATTATTTGATGCATGTTTTAAAATTATTGATCCGCCTGCAGCTCCTAAATTGACGATTCAAGAGTTAGAAAATGAGTTAATCTTAATGTTAGAAAACCCTGCAACATCAAACAACTATAGAGAGTTGTATGAGCAAGAGGATGAGATTAATATTACAGATCCTACAGTTGATAGATTCTTTAGATTTGAAGGTTACCAAATCTTCCAATTAAAAAGTGAAGATGTATCGATTGCTGATATTTACGATACGGAGAAATCTCGTTTAGTTGCGCAATGTGACATTAAGAATGACATTAGTCGTATCATTAACTTTGAATTTGATGAAGACTTAGGTTATTCAATTCCAGTGGAAAAAGTGGATGGTGAAAACAACGGTATTCAACATACATTCCAAGTAACTGAAGATGAATTTGCATCAGGTGCACGTAAATTGGTGAATCATAAAACATACTATTATATTGCTGTTGCTTATGCATACAACCAATTTAAAGAGTATGATCCAAATGATCCATTGTTATTGGATGGTCAAAAATTACCATATATTTCATCACGTTTAAGTTATGATGGAACTGCTATTAGCTCTGTTGCGGCTATTCCTCATAATCCAATGCCTGAAGCGGATGGTACTTTACAAAATATTGCTTACGGTTCATCTCCACGAATTACACGTTTGGATGGATACGGAAATGGTAATAGAAGTTTAGATTTTACATCAGAAACATTGAACGCAATTTTGAACAATGGATATGTTGAAAATCCAGAGTACGAATACGGTGCTGGTCCAATTGGAATTAAAGTAGTTGACCCATTGAACTTAGCGAATGGATATTTTGAATGTAAATTTAAAGACTATTCTCCTTCAGATAGAAATGGAGCTGATACTGCAAGTTGGGTAATTAACCGATATGATTATAAAGGTGGTACCTTGTTAGAATCAATTGAATCTGAAAGAACAATTGAAAGCAATAACGAACAAATTATTCCACAATGGGGAATCTCAGTTCAAATTGAGCAAGTGTTATATACAGAAACAACTCCTGGAAGTTCGCAATTGAATGTTACAGATATGATTTCTGCCTCAGTTGATTTCGCGGATTCATCTAAACGTTGGTTGTCATTCATTGAAGATAATGACGCAACTAATTATCCAACAAACTGGATTCGTTCAGGTGATTATGCTTCTGAAGCGGCTGATTGTGATCCAGAAGCGCTGGCATGGGGTAATCCATGTAACTATGATGATGTTGCTGGGATTGATCCAGATAAGAAATTTGCTAAGATTTTAAATGGTGGTATTGCTCCTCATGCCTTGGTAGGTTTTGAAGCAGATTATATGCCAATGGCTTATTACAACTTATCTTCTCCTGGAGCGGCTAAGAGTAATGCTTCTGTAAGTTTCTTGCCAAGTGTGAATATCGTTATCACTGAAGACCGCTCATTGTGGACTCGTTGTCCAGTAATTGAGTTAGGTAGAGATCAAGCATTGAATGTTGGTGCTGCTAAACCAGGTGAAATGAGAAAAAGTCCAAGTGTCAATAAAGATGGAAATGCTGACGGTACTGGTAACGGTATGGGATGGTTCCCAGGTTATGCAGTAGATTTGGAATCTGGAGCTCGCTTGTACATGGCATTTGGTGAGAATTCATTCTTGGGAGCTGAAGGTGGTGCTGATATGGTTTGGAATCCTTCTGATCGTATTGCTGACGCTGTTGGTAATCCATTAATGGGTGGAGTTCAACCAATCTATGTTTACTCTTACAAACAAAAAACGATTAATGATTTCTCGAATGGTTATGATTTCCCTGCTTATGTGAAAGCGGATGCAGAAACAGCAGCTGGAAACCATGTATACCAAAAAATGTTACAAGTTGAGGCAAACTCTCCTTCTGCAAAACGTGAATTGTATGGAAGTTTATCGTGGGTTGCTTTCCCATTGTTAACTGAAGGACAAGACTTAAGAAGTACAGACGTAACAATTAAATTGAGAATCAATAAAGAGTATAAAAACTATGTTGGATCTAATGAAAACAATGGTTTACCAATGTACTCATGGTCAATGGATGATATCTCAACTGTAACTGGTAGTCAAGATCAATTAGCAGAAGCATTGAAATTGATTAACGTAGTTCCGAATCCATACTATGCATTCTCTGAATACGAGCGTTCACGTTTGGAAACGAAAGTTAAGGTTACTAATTTACCAGAAAGATGTACTGTGAAAATTTACTCAACAAATGGTAAATTGATCAGAACATTCAAGAAAGATAGTCCGATTACATCTTTGGATTGGGATTTAACAAACCACAAAGGAATTCCGGTTGCTAGTGGGGTGTATCTAATTCATGTTGATGTTCCAGAAGTTGGAGAAGTTATTTTGAAATTCTTCGGTGGAGTAAGACAAGTAGATTTACAAGGTATTTAATCGGAAAAAATTAATTGACTATGAAAAATTCAATGATAAGTTTAAAGAATGTATTCTTCGCTGGAGCTGTTTTGTGCAGCTTCGCGGTGAATGCAGGAAATGAAGACCGAGTAGGTTCTGCTGGAGCTTCATATTTACTTGCAAATCCTTGGGCGAGAAGTTCTGCTTGCGGTGATGCTGGTATTTCTACTGTGAATGGTTTAGAAGCAACTTTCTCGAACATCGCTGGTTTGGCATTCGCTGACAAAACACAAATTAAGTTCAATTACAGTAACTGGATGGGACAAGCTGGTATCGCTTTTAATAGCGTTGGTTTATCTCAACGTATTTCTGAGTCTGATGTAATTGCTGTAAGTGTTCAGTCAATGAATTACGGTCAGGTAGAAATTACAACAGTTGCGAATCCAGAAGGTGGAATTGGTTTCTTTACACCACGTGCAAACGTGTTCAATGTAGGTTACGCACGTTCATTTTCTGCTTCAATCTATGGTGGTATTAACATTAAAGTTATTTCAGAAAGTATTTCGAATTTGAAATCAAACGGAGTAGCAATCGATGCTGGTATCCGCTATGTAACTGGAGAGAAAGATCATATCAAATTTGGTATTGCATTGAAAAATGTTGGACCAGTTATGCGCTTTAAAGGTGATGGTTTGGCTCAACAAATTTCATACAATAGCACTGGTGTTATTGCTTCTTTGGAAGAGCGTTCATCTACATTTGAGATGCCTTCTTTACTTGCAATCGGTGGTTCTTATGACTTTATTTTCAATGAAAACAGTAAGTTGAATCTTGCTCTAGGTTTCACAGCGAATTCATTTTCGTATGACCAATACCGTTTAGGTTTGGATTATGGAATGACTCGTGAGAAAATGGCATTTAACTTAAGAGCAGGTTTTGTGTATGAGAAAAATTTGTTCTCAGAAGAAAATCGTTCAAATGCATTGGTTGGACCAACAGCTGGTTTCTCAGTTGATGCATTGGTTGGAAAAAGTAAAAATGCGCTTGGAATTGAGTACACAACTCGTTTCGCTGGAGTATTTGGTGTAATCCACACAATTGGAGCTACAATCAATTTGAAATAAACAAAGAGTTTTATATATTTGTTGAACAAGAGAGTCCTATGGGCTCTCTTGTTTTTGTTTATTATACTGATTAAATCATAGTAAAATGTCACAAATAAATTATTATACTGAAGAAGGGTTGAAAAAATTGAAAGATGAATTGCATCATATGAAAACGGTGCAGCGTCCTTCTATTTCAGATCAAATTGCTGAAGCGCGTGATAAAGGTGATTTATCAGAGAACGCCGAGTATGACGCAGCAAAAGAAGCGCAAGGCTTGTTAGAAATGAAAATTTCTAAAATGGAAGGTATTCTTGCAAATGCTCGATTAATTGATGATTCGAACATTGATACATCTAAGGTTTTCATCTTGTCGAAAGTGAAAATCAAAAATGTAACCAATGGTATGGAAATGGAATATATGCTTGTTGCAGAAAATGAAGCTGATTTAAAAGCGAAAAAAATCTCTGTTGAGTCTCCATTTGGAAAAGGTTTACTTGGTAAAAGTCAAGGTGAGATTGCAGATATTCATACACCGAATGGAATTGTACAATTTGAAGTAATGGAAATTTCACGTTAATGAGTTCTATATTTTCTAAGATAATCAGGGGAGAAATTCCCTGTTATAAAGTAGCCGAGAATGAACAGTTCTTGGCTTTTTTGGATAGTATGCCTTTAAAGAAAGGGCACGTATTGGTAATTCCTAAAGTGGAAGTGGATTTTATTTTCGATATGGAAGATGCACTTTTAGGTGACTTGATGATTTTCTCCAAGGAAGTGGCCCAAAAAATGAAACGCGTTTTACCGTGTAAAAAGATTGGTGTAACAGTGATTGGTTTGGAAGTTCCGCATGCGCACATTCATTTAATTCCAATAGATTCGGTAACCGATATGGATTTTTCCAAGCAAAAACTGTCGTTACCAGCTGATGAACAAATGGCTTTGGCAAAACAATTGCTAGAGGCTTAATACAAAATGGATTATTGGTTATGAAAGCTCTATTGCTTATTTTTAGTTTTTGTGTTTCAGTGAGTGCATTACGGGCTACTGAACCATTGAAGATATTGTTTATCGGGAACTCATTCACCCACATGAATGCAATGCCGAAGCAATTTGATAAATTGGCAAAATCACTCGATCAAAAAGTGTTGGTAGAAATGGAGGCTAAAAGCAATCATACCTTAAAAATGCACTGTGGTCGTCCCGAATTGTTTAAAACGATCAATTCTAAGAAATGGGATTACGTCATCATTCAACCATTTAGTCGAGAGTTAATATTCGACAAAGATTCAATTAATGAAGCTACAATTCCCTATTTTCAGCAGATAATGGATTCTGTTCGTGCGAATAACGCATGTACAAATATTCTTTTGTATGAAACATGGGGATACAAAAATGGTTTCGCCGAAAGAAATGATACGGATTCTTTTGATGAAATGGCGATGAAAATCGAAAATGGTGCGCGTTATATTGCTGACACCTTCGATTTAGCAATTGTACCAGTGGGAATGGTTTGGCGTGAAATCGTAAATAAACATCCCGAAATTAACTTATTTGATGCGGATGAACATCATCCAAGCCCAATCGGTTCATATCTCGTAGCATCGACGTTTTACGCGGCTATTTACAAAAGAAGTTTTGATGGTGCTCCATCAACTGTATATCCTGCTGAACAGATGAAAACAATTCATGCTGTAACCTACAAATATGTATTAAGCCATATCGATAATTGTGATTTGCGAAAGAATACATTTTTTATAACCAAAACAGAGAGTAATCCTACCACCAAGAGATACAAGGTGAGTTGTAAATCATATTTCAAGGAAGCTGATTCTTTAGTGTGGGATTTTGGTGATAAAACGAGCTCGAAGTACAAATTCACAAGTCATTCATATAAAAAACCAGGAACATACACTATTAAATTAACAGTGAATGATGAATGTGGTATTCGTGTGTATGAGCAAGATGTGTATTTCCCAGCACCGCCAGTGAAGAAAAAACCAACTTCAAATAAAAAGCCCTAAACCTTATTTTCTGATGCGTTTACGAATCGGTATCACGATATCGAGCATGCGATCGAACCAATTGGTTAACGGTTCGATGTAATAAATCATTACGACAAATAAAGCGATGAATAATCCAGCCCCAATTCCTGCTTCATATGGGTTTAAAGGATTGTGTGATCGGCTAAAAAACGTTCCAATACCAATCTTAATTACAGCTCCATACAATAACATCATGTGAATAATGAAAATAGAGAGTGTGTTTTGACCAATTCGGATAAATAGATTTTCCTTAATGGTTACAAGTCGCTCAAAGGTGGATAGTAAGCTTAAAACAATGAAAACAACTCCCATGGTTTCATAGAGCCAGTTGGAAAGAACCAAATTCTCAAAATCTAATCCAATATATCCTCCTAAAGTATCTACAAAGCTTAAAATCTCTGTTGGAAAGAAGGTAAAAGAAAGTCCAATCGTTAATAAGAAAAGAGGAATATTCCACTTTGTTTTATTGATCCAAACCGAATGCAAAACAACGCCCACACCTGCCCCAAAGAAGGTATATCCTAAACTTGGTGCCAAAGGAAAAAGAGAACGTCCTCCAGGTGCGTGAATCATATTTTGAATAAAATTCGGCCAACCATAAGGCCAAGGAATTTTTTCCCCATCTAACTTGATTTCACTTAATGGCGCATAACAACTAAAAATCAACGCACTAATGACAAAGTAATAAACCCATAAAGGAATAACCTTAATTAGCTTATACAAACCGTAAACCAACAATAATCCAAGTATTCCGAAAGCAATACATTGAAGAATATGGAAACTGCGTGGGTTCAATAAATATCCCCAAAAAAGCAATTCGATTACACGTTTGAATCCTTTGGTAATACGCTTATTTTCGCGAAACGGTTTTGCATTGGAACCATACAACAAGTAGACAAAAACCATTCCAGTCATTGTAAGGAACATCGGAGAAGTATAGCCGCGTATGATATGCCAAATGTCGTAAACCAAGAAATCTGGGTTTGCAAAGTGTGCATCGGGACTTCTAAACTGTTCACCAAGTGTATGGTCTATGAAATGTCCTTCCAACATTAATAGTATCGCAAAAGAACGCGCTATATCAATAAAATATAAGCGAGGTCGTTTTACTGGTGGAATTGAAATTTCTTGAGCCATTTATTTTAGATTGTGTGCAAAGATAATCAATTGAAGAGTTTCATCAAATCAGAGAAACGAATTAAAATCCTTCGCCATTTATCATGATGATCAGTGGATTTGGATAGTTTTCGAAATAGAGTTTAGAACCGAACGAAAACAAGCCAGCAGGTAAAGGTTTGTTTGATGTGTACGTAACCTGAATACTGGAATTTGCGGGAATACTCATTGGACTGGAAATCGTCAAATATGCATTGTCAACACTGAATTCCTTAATGCTTAGAACATCGTTGCTTTTATTCGTGATGGTAATTGCTTTTGAAAAACTAGCGCCCTGTTTGATTGCTTGTAAATCGATGAAGCGTGGTGAAACGGACGTTATAAATGCCAAACTATCTTCTGTTAAATAATCGACACTTTGAATCTCAATTTTGCGTTCAATCGCCGCTGAGCGTGAGTAAACAGAATTCTTTTGATCGTGAAAATTATCGCTCGTTAATTTATTGGCCGTATATTCTCCAAATGGAACTTGTGTAAAAATAACTTTCCCTCCATTCGGAGCAGTATTCGTTAAGTACGGTTTAAAAACACCATTGTCATATTGCATCAAATAATTCACAAGCGAACTGATGCGTCGCTTTGTCAAGTTCACATTATAGTCTGTTTTTGCTAATGGACTTGCAAATCCTTTCACAGTGATATTAATTTTCGCTCCTTTTTTCAATTCTTCCAACAATAAATCTCTAAAAAGATTGAGGTCCTTAACACCTTGATCAACATATTCGATAAAAAAGCTTTCGATATCTTCTTTCGCTTCCTCTGCTTTTTCATTCGCTAATCCTGTTGAATATTCTGTTTGATATTTCTCCAACATCGCACGATATTCGCCATAACCAGTAATGTAGTTCACACGTGTTAATGTATCACGGGATTTTGGATCTGGACAATCATTGTGAAAATACAAGGTCACAGGAAGACGCTTGTTTAGATCAGCAAGTGTTTCAACAGGTGTTGGAGGAATAATAATTACCGGAGGATGAGCAGAAAAAATATCTGAACAGCACGTTGGGTTTTTACTGTACAAAACACCAATGCGATTACTTGAGAAATAACTGGTATCGCCTGATTTGAAATAGTAAATGTCATTTGCCGGACTATTAAGCGGTAAGCCAATATTTTGCGGTGCTTCAAATACGGTTGTAAATTGCGAACTGTGAATATCGTAACCTCCAAATCCGTCATGCCAACTGGAGGAGAAGTATAGTTGCTTGTTTTTTTCATCCCACCAAGGACTTAATTCATTGTCGATGGAATTTAAAGTTTTAAGATTTCTAACTTTGGAATATTGATTGCCATTCTTGATAATCGAATACCATAAATCCATCCCTCCTTCTGTTCCCTCACGATCTGAGGCAAAGAACAATACTTCATTCCCTTCTAATAAACCAATATGCGGCATCGTTGTGTTGCTTCCAGCTTCGTTTATTATTTCACCTAAAGAATCAATCATAAACCACTTATTGTCACGATAGGATGCGACCATGATTTTACATTTGTAATTGTAACTTTCGTCCTCGCACAAACTAAAATAGAAACGCGTTCCGTCCAATGAGAAACTGCCGTTTCCTGTGTTCAATTTCGCGAAAAACAAATCTTCAATGCGCTTAGACGGTTCAAAAACAGAATCCAATTTGGATGAATACAAACGTGTTCTATAATCGGATGTAAACACTTCTTCTGTAGCACTTACAGAATCTGCTCGAAGAGATGAAAAATACAATTGACTATTCCAAAGATTGTGACCAAATTCGGAATTCGGCGTATTGACTGTTTCAGGTAATCGAGAAAATACAACTTCCGCAGTATCTTTTATTGCCGTTTTTGCCCACAAACACGATTCTAGTTCGCGTTTCGCTTTCAGATACATGTAGGATTTTTTATCCTTCGTGAATTTTTTCTTTGCTTTCTTAAAGGTTTCAATCGCAGCGTCATATGAACCATTCTGTTTTTGCATCAAGCCATAGTTAATCAGCGACATTGGATAAATCCCTCCTTCTTCTCGCTCATAGACTTTTCCGTAATAAAATTCCGCTTTGCGATAATCTTTGTAAGCTTTTAATGTTTCAGCATAATTCCACAATATTGAAACAGAATTTGAATCCAGCTCCATCGCTTTCTCATACAACTCAACAGCATAGTAATAATCGCCCTTTTCATATTTTTCTTGGGCATATTTTAAGTAGCTACCCAATTTCGATTGCGCATGAAGTCCACCAATTAAAGTGAAGAAAAAGACAACAATTAAATATAATCTGGGCATACGCGGTGTGCGATTTTTTTCGGTTTAAAATGATTGAGAATATAACGAGCTGCTAGTTCAAAACCACCACGGGCATTACTTGCTGGCACCAATTTGGAAACGTTTATATCGTAACTTATGCCAAGAAACCAATCTTGGTAATCGACGCCAACACTCAAATATCCAGCATCTCGATTGCGGAACCAAATTCCTGCGTACAAGGCGCGATAACTTCCAGCTTTTTCAATCAAGGTATATTTTACACTAGATCCAAGAATCAATTCACGGTATTTTCCTTGAACGGAGTATTGAAGCGAAGGAACCAAATCCCAATCAGGATCTAATTTGAACAATCCTTTCGAAAACACATTCACGCGAATATCTCGTGGAATGACTTGTGTGTAAAAGCCTTGGTTTGGGCGATTTAAATTGTAAAATCCAATTCCACTAATGATTTTGAATCGCTTGTTTTTATAGTATTCATGAATGGTCCCAACTCCTACTGAAAAATTGGTTTTACGATCAGTTGAATAATTTTCACCAGTCGGAAGAGAAGGATCATAGCTAATACCGTTAAATTGATTGTCAAAATAAAATTGATCCCAATTGACTTGTCGGTGATTCATTCCGAGATTGATCCCTGGTCGAAGAATATGCGTTGAGTCTTTTGATAGTTTGAACAAATAGGAAACGTTCCCTTGAACTTCAATTGTACGTAATTTACCATCTCCAACGGCGTCATTAAAGAACGACAGTCCAACACCCAAATTAGGTAGTTGTTTTAAACGTGTATCGGCCGAAAAGGAAAATGTACTGAAAGGAACAGTAACGCTTCTCCATTGATTTCGATAATTGGCGATAAAACGATAATCACCATTGAAATGGCCTGCGTGACCTGGGTTTTGATAGAGTTGATTGTCATTGAATTGTGACCAATGCACATCTTGACCTAAACTTCTAAGAGCAAAGGAACAAATACAAAGTAGCACTAGTGACGTGATTCTCAATTCAATATTATTTGAAGATGAAATTACGAAAAATTAAAATAGGTTGTTGTTTCAATTGTATACAAGTCAGTTTTCGATGAATCATTACCAATTAATTACAATTATTCGATCTGCATAGGTGAAAGAGTGTAATGTAACCTAAGTAGTTCTACTGATATAACATTTGAATTGCTATTATTTTTTTTATTCTGAGGATGAAAGCACGTATTTAGCTCAAAGCATTTAACGAAAATCACCATGAAACCACAAAAAAATGCAAAAATAAAATCAGTACCCGCTGGTTTTATAACAGAAAAAAAACGGAAGTTCAATTTGATTGAATGTGAGAATTCATCGTCCGTGTCATGGAATGATTCAACTTCTTCTAATGCGCTTGAACGTTTTATAAATGGACTAATTCTAGTTGTACACATTCTATTTTCTCCAATTGAAAAGTTGATTGAAAAACACGATTCAGGAATTTTACGTTTAAATTTTTCAGCGGAAAGATATGTGTTAATTATTGGCGAACGGTATAAAAATTAGTATTAAACCTAATCAGATACCTACTTAAAAAAGTTGATCATTAAATAACTCAGACCGTATTTACATACATCAATTAACGACAGTATCTGATTTAAAACCAAGGGTTTTTCATCTGAAAAGCCCTTGGTTTATTTTCAACTAAGAAGTTGCATAGAAACCCTTCTACGTATTTATGCTTAATTAAAAGATTTACCGATTGGAAAATTTTTAGGGGTAATTAAGAAGACTCATCTTTGATTAAGAAACCAACACTGAATAGTATGAAACCACCACGTTCAAGAAAAGTTAGTCACCAAGCGAAATGCTTCGAGTTGACATATGTTACTAGTTTAAAAGAAACAAGTCCATACAAAAAAGGAGAGATTTTTCCTTTCCGATTCTTAAAAAGAAAATCCATTTTTAATCATTGCATTGCAACACTTATGGATGCGTTTATGCACATGATTCGTGAAATGGAATTGAATTTAAAAATTTACAGAACGCTCAATCATGAACGTTCAATTCCTAAACGCAAATTCCAAGCGTATAACAGAATTAATTCAGCTTTCAATTAAGTTGATTTTTGAAATAATAAATTCTTAAACTACACACTATGCATAGAAAAATTACACCATTCAAAAACAACGAATTTACATCCTTCAATTTTTGGAAGACGGCATGTTTTTTCGTTGCGGCCTTGTTTGTAACAGGTATGAATTACGCACAAACCGCTGCTTCATCGATGGATATAACTGGCTCAAATTCAACTAATACAATCACAAATAATACTGTGTCGTATGTTGATCAGAATATCCTAGTAACAGCAAACGGAACAATTAATGGGTTCATTGTAACAATAACTGATAGTTATACTTCGGGAGACGTATTGTCATATACAGGTTCACTTCCGGGAAGTGTTAGCGCTGTGTCTTTTAATACAACAACAAGAAGTTTGGTTTTCAATGGTTCAGCGACTGCTGCTCAATGGCAAGATCTGTTGCGCCGAGTTACATTGCAAACTACTTCTGCAACATGTTTTCCAGAAAGTAGAAAAGTAGCCTTTATCGCAGGTGATTGCTATTTCAATCCTCTGAATAATCATTATTATCGTTATCGCTCAACAGGAGAGTCATGGACTACAGCAAAAGCCTTTGCAGAAACACAATCGTATTTTGGGAGAATTGGCTATTTAGCAACGATCTCAGAACAATCAGAAAATAGCTTCATCTCTATTTTAATTGGACAAAATTCATGGATTGGTTGTTCGGATAATTACTCAGTAATCAACACAGCTGCTGGATATACTAAATACGCTGCTCAATCCAATGCAGAAGGTAAATTCCATTGGGTTACAGGTCCAGAAAAAGGGACACAAATACGATTGGGGAATGCAGTTGCTCCAGCTGTTGGAGGTGCCGTTGCTGGTGTTTATCAAAATTGGGGAGGTTCTGAACCAAATGATTATCCAACAAACAACACATATACATTAAGTCAAGAAGATTACGGACATATGTATTCTGGAACTGGAGGCCTTTGGAATGATTTCCCAAATACGCAATCAATCGGAAGTGTAATTGAATTTGGTGGAATGCCACTTGACAATACAACTTCACAAGTTGTTTTTACACGTAACATTTACATCAATGGTGCGCCTTCAGGAACAATCACAGGTGGAAACACGTCAGTTTGTCCAGGTGGAAGTGCAACCTTGACATTATCAGGATTATCAGGATCAGTTGTTAGCTGGGAATATTCCCTGGATAACTTCTTAACTGCGGGAACCACAATTGTGAATACAACAACAACTTTGAGTTTAACGGGTATCACTGAAACTCGCTATTATCGTGCAATAGTGAACAGTTCATCTGGTTGTTCTAGTTTGGCAACATCATCGACACCTGTTTATGTTTCGAATACAATTGCAGGAAATATTGCTGCCGCAAATAATATAATTTGTCCTGGTTCTCAAGCAGCATTTACATTATTTGGAAACAACGGAAGTGTAATCAATTGGCAAGTATCAACAAGTTCTACTTTTGCAAGTGGGAATACAACCATTGCAAATACAAGTACAACAATGAGTTACACGCTGGCAAGCACAGGAACGTATTATTTCCGTGCACAAGTTCAAAACAATGGTTGTACAGCTGTTTATACGAATATTTATACCATTACTGTGACTTCTGGAACTGCTCCAGTTGGGGGGACAGTTACAAGTGAAGAATATTGTGGGGGCTCGAATGCAGGAACATTAACGCTTTCAGGTCATACTGGTTCAATTTCGAAATGGCAGTATTCAATTGATGGCGGTATTGTTTGGACAGATATTTCAAACACAACCACGTCTCAATCTTTTTCAGGAATAACAAGCAATAGAATGTATCGTGCACTTGTGACAAACGGTTCATGTGGATCGGCGTATAGCTCGAATGGATCAATTACAGTATATGGTTCTACAGTTACAAAATGGTTAGGAACAACGAGCACAAACTGGGGAGATGCTTCAAACTGGTGTGGTGGAATTGCTGACAATGGAATGGATGTAGTTGTAACGAGTTCGGCTCCGAACAATTTAGTCTTGGATCAAAATCGTTTGGTGGGAAGTTTCAATTTCAATGGTTCAAATAAAATTATCATTCTTGGAAATAACACATTGACAGCGAATGGATTTACTGGAACTTCGTCTTTGAATTATGTTCAAACAAACGGTACCGGAAAATTGAAAATGAATGTTGCGAATAATTCTACTGTTTTATTCCCGGTTTCTAATTCTGCTTACAACCCCGTTTCAATCACGAACAACTCAGGAAATTCTGATGACTTCTCTGTACGAGTGTTAGATGAGGTTTACACAAATGGTTTGACAGGTGCTGTAATGTCAACTTCTAGAATTAAACGTACGTGGGATATTTCTAAAACGTATGCAAATGGTGGAAGTGGAATAAACTTTACATTCAATTGGAACCCAGCAGAAGTGTACAATGTTACAACACCAATGTTGAATCATTACAACGGAACTGATTGGGACGCTCAAACAGGAGCTTCATCAAGTACGGCGAATAGTATGACGTATGTTGGTTATACAGGAACGTTCTCTCCATTCGCAATAAGTAATTCAGGTGATCCACTTCCAGTAACGTTAACTCAGTTTTCAGCAACATGTGAAACAGAGAATACGACAATCGAATGGCAAACTGCTTCAGAACAAAACTCAGATGTTTTTGTGATTGAAAGAAGTGAAAATGGCAAAGATTGGTCAACTGTTGATGAGGTAGCTGCTGCAGGGAATAGCAATACAATGATTAATTACATGTACAAAGATTACGGTCGTTCTAGAGGGTTGAATTACTATCAACTACAACAAATTGATGTGGATGGAAAAATAACTACATATGGACCAATTTCAGCGATGTGTGATATCGAAATTGTAGAAATCGCTGTATTCCCGAATCCAACGGATGGTGATTTTGCTATCGAAATTTCGGCACCACAAACTGAAAAGTATCTTGTGATTTTCGAAACTGCAGATGGACATAGAATTAGTGAAATGGATTATCAAATTAAAGAAGGAATGAACATCATTCCAATGCACGCGAAAGATCTAGATGCAGGTGTCTATTTCATTCGAGTAGTAAATGGAACTGATTCATACTTGAAAAAAGTAGTAATTAAATAGCAAGATGGCGGGTGTTTTCATTCAGGAAATGCCCGTTTTCAGTGTTCTTAAGTTAAAGTGTTTAGGGTGAAATACGTGATTATACGTATTTCACTCAAACATTCAATGTTGAAGTGTGATTGATTGAATTCTAGATAGATATTTGCTCTATGAATTCGTTGACTCGAAACCAACGATAGGAACTAATGCTTATGAAAAAGTTTGGTACAAGTATGAAAAAAGTAAAATTAGCAGCGAGTCTACTGTTGTTAATGAATCATTTTGGTTTGAATGCGCAAACCTACAATGCCGCATATAATACAATTAGTTTTGGTGGCTCAGGTGTGACCATTACGAACAAGGTTGGAACTGGGACTGCTTTAAACAATATTGTTCTTTACCAGAATGTTATTACAATTGGCGGCCAGCAAATTGATGCAATTGTGCGTACACAAGAATTAAGTAATGCGTCAATTACTACTTATGATTACACTGGAACATCTTCTACTGCTTCCAACAATTTACCAAGTTTCTTCTCACCACAATTCAATTTTGGAACAGGCGGAGGATACGCTGTTTTTAAAATCCAATTTATTTTAGGTGGATCGTACACTAATTCTACAAACACAGGTACATTGGTGACACTTCAAAATGTGCGATTAAACACCTATGATTTAGATGGAAATGGAACAGGAGGAACAAATCAATATGCTGAATTCGGAGGATTTTCAATATCTGAATTGGGAAGCCCTTCAAATGTAGCCATGACCTACAATAGTACATTAGGATTAACAAAATTTAGAACATCTATTTCAACAAATACGATTGATGTAACAGATGTTCGAAACCGGGTGCGCGTATCCTATAGTTACATTAGCGAATTTACAACCAAGATTGGTGCAGAAGGTTCAGGTGCTGCCTATTTTTTCCTCGATTTTTCAGCTGGAGCAACATTTACATCTGCAATTTCTTATGCCGCTCCATCACTGGATTTAAATACCAATACCGCCGGTTTGGATAATGTAACGAACATGCTTGCACCGGATGTTAAGAATTTCACTTCAGGTTCGAGTAATATCACCTATTCAGGACCAACGTTGGATAATTTGAAATTAAATTTTTCCACCATTCAAATTTTAGACGGTGCAAATGAAAAATTATTGATATCAGGAGCAACAAGTGGAGGAACAATTCCATTGAATTTTACAAATGCTCAAGTTATTTCAAATGTTGTTGTTGGAGGTGTAACATATGCCGTTGTAGCATCTGTATCAGGAGGGAAGAGCTTTTTAACTTTTACCAAAAGTGGAGGTGGAACTTTAACGCTTGCTCAGGTGGAAGGATTGTTGGATGCACTACAATATCAAAATGCAGCTTCAAATGCTACAAAAGCTTGGCGCTATTTTAATGTGACAACCGTGGCAGGAAGTTTTGAAACACCAGTTGCTCAATTTCAAGTAAATATTGACAATGTTCTGCCTGTTGAATTAACGTCATTTGCAGTAAATTGTGAAAACGATTATTCAATTGTTTCATGGCAAACTGCTTCTGAACATAATTCAGCTTCATTCATTTTGGAAAGAAGTGCAGATGGTAAAGAGTGGGAAGCAATTACAGAACTAGAAGCAGCTGGTAATAGCAATTCAACAATCGACTATCAATACGAAGATTTAACTTCTTATCGTTTTGTAGGATATTATAGATTGATACAGGTTGATTTAGACGGTAAACAAAAAGTCTATGATCCAATTTATACGAATTGTTCAAAAAGTGAAAATGAAGTAGAAATTTATCCAAATCCTGTACAAGGTGATTTTGTAATAGCGGTTTCTTCTTTGGCTAGTGAAAAAGTTTCAATTGAATTTATAAACGCAAATGGGATGCTTGTTTTATCCAAAATCTACGATGCGTCAAACGGATTTAATCACTACAATTTCAATTCACAAGAATTAATAAGTGGGATTTATTTTGTTCGTGTTTTTACAAATGATACACAAACAATCAAAAAATTAATTGTTAAGTAAACCAATCATTCAAGACAATTAGGTGAAATCCAGTTCGAAAGGACTGGATTTTTTAGTTTTCTAAAAAGAGTAAAAGTAAAATCACACCAATGATGACAAACAATAAATACAATTTTGGATCGCGGTAAATGGGTTTTTTTCCTCGTTTCGTTAAACGTTCGTAATCGTGATGCAAACGCGAGAAGTCCTTCTGACGCTTGATTTGCTCGTCAGTTGGCTCTAATTTTTTATCTGTATTGACTGAAAACTTTCTCATCTTAGTGTTCGCTACGTTCTGTGGTATCTACCCACTTTTTGTTTAACTTTTCCAATATGCGGTAAACACGCATTTTTGCATTTGCTTCTGTAATACTGTAAATATCAGCAATTTCTTTGAAACTCAATTCTTGAAAAAAGCGCAATTCAATTAAATCCAAATGCTCTTGTTCCATGCCGTTTAGCAATTCAACCAACTGTTCTTGATCATCTGCCGACATGTATTTCCCAATATTTGCTTCATCACACAAATCCTTGAATTTACCTTCATCGATGTCAACTGTATACTCTTTTTTAGCATTACGAAAAAACATCGAAACTTCATTCTGTGCAATGCGATACAGCCAACTGCAAAATGGCAAACCACGATCTTCGTATTTCCCAATGTTTGCCATTGCTTTCATAAAGGTTTGCTGCGTTAAATCACCAGCAACTTCTTCATTTCCACCCAAACGTTTAAATACAAATCTGAAAATACGATCAAAATAGGTGTTATACAATTCACCAAAATAAAACGAATCTTGCTTCGCCAATTCAATTAGCTCTGCTTCACTCAAATTTTTTCTATGTCGTCGAAAGTTGAACAAGTCGTTTTGTTTTTAGTGTAAATGTGGTTTTTTTTAAAAGTAACAATTTAGTGATTAGAAAATAGAAACTAGTGATTAGAAAATAGAAAACAGTCACAACCCTCTAGTCACTGTTCATTAGTCACTAGTTTCTAATCACGGGGTAGATAATGAAACCGGCAAAATCTTCCCATTAAACCACTGATTTCCATTCAAGGCAAAATCAGCAATGTATTCCGCCATTTTTTCTGCTGAAACGGGTGCTTCATAGCCTGGGAACGCTTCTTCCAACATTTCTGTTTGAGCAGCGCCAAGACACAAGCAATTCATTTTGATGGTCGAATCTTTGTATTCTTCAGAAAACAATTCGGTGAAACTACATAACGCCGCTTTGGAAGTGGAGTAGGCGCTTAATCCAGCGAATTTAACGCTTCCCTGAAAACCACCCATCGAACTAATGTTGACGATATGACTTCCAGCTGGATTCATTTTCGAAACGGCTGCTTGAACGGTTTCCATTACACCAACAACATTTACTTGGTAGCACGATGATAAATCAGCATGACTCAATTCTGTAAACGGCTTGTTGACCAATAATCCAGCGTTGTTAATCAATACGTCGATTTTGTCAAGGTTCCAGAAAATACCTTCAGCTTGCGAGCGAACATTTGAACTTAAATCAAATGCCATTGGAACAACATTCGTTAAGTGCTGAAAAGCGGTTTTCATCTTTTCAACATCGCGCGACAAGGCTATAACATGATGTTCTTGATTACTCGCTAAAAGTTGAACGAGTGCATTTCCAATTCCACGGCTCGCGCCAACAACAACGATCGTTTTCTTACTCATCGAAACTGATAATTAATTCTTCGCTCGTTGGATGTGCTTGACACGTCAAAATATAGCCTTCTTCAATGTCTTTATCCGTTAATGAATAATTGATTTTCATTGAAGCACTTCCTTTTTTAATTTTTGCTTTACACGACGAACAAACACCACCTTTACAAGAGAAAGGAGCATCCATTCCTTCGTTTTCAACAGCTTCCAACAACGATTTTCCATCTGTTGGTAAGTTGAATTCAATCATTTCGTGATCTAAAATCGCTTTTACTTTACTTGTACCTTTGAACGCTGCAGTTACGACTTGTTCTGCTGATTTCATTAAAACAGGTGTCGTGAACAATTCGAAATGAATTTTAGCTTTCGCAACACCAAACAATTCAAGTGCTTCTTTTACATCCAAAATTAGTTGTTCTGGTCCACACAAGAAAAAGGCATCCGCTTTCAATAAATCAAGATTTGCTTTGATTTGTTCCGTAAACGATTCTTTCGTAATGCGTCCGTGAACTGTTCCTTCAACAGATTCTCCACTTAAGAAATGAGTTGTTTTTACATGCGCTAAGGCCGAAAGTTCGTTGGCTGCAATGGTTGATGCTGTAGTTCTGTTTCCATAAAACAAGTGAACCGTTCCATTCGTGTTGTTCATTGATTTTGCAATCGATAGGATAGGAGTGATTCCACTTCCTGCTGCGATCGCAACAACTGTTTTCGCATCTTTATCCAAGGTAAACGAACCTTCTGGTTTTGAAATGTGAAGTTCAGTTCCAGCACTTATTTCAGTGTTCAAGTAGTTCGACATTTTTCCATTCGCAATGGCTTTTACCGCAACAGCCAATTTTTCTGTTGGACCACTACAAATCGAATACGAACGACGTTCTTCTTTACCGTTGATATCTGCCGCAATGTTAATGTATTGACCAGGAATAAATTCAAATTCTTTGCTCAAATCTGCAGGAACATCAAATACAACTTTTACAGTATCGCTTGTTAAACGTTCGATGGCACCAACTGGAATTTCGTAAAATCCTTTTTTCGCTTGATTGCCTTTATCTTTTTTAAAAATCCCAAATAATGCCATAATTTTTATTCGTCAAATGATACGATTAATTTTTCGCTTGTTGGATGTGCTTGACATGTTAAAATGTAGCCAGCTTCAACTTCGTCTTTTTCCAAAGCATAATTGACATCCATTTTTGCAGTTCCTTCCATGATTTTCGCTTTACACGTACAGCAAACACCACCTTTACAAGCAAATGGTAAATCAGCACCAGCACGTTGGGCAGCATCCAAAATCGTTTCTCCATCAGAATTCAAGGCTAAATCAATTGTATCGCCATCCAAAATAATTGAAACATTTGATGCAATTGCCGCTTCTGTGCTCGGAGCAACTTCCACCGTTTTCTTAACACCTGGCGTTGTAAATAGTTCAAAATGAATCGCTTTTTCAGTGACACCATTTTCCAACATGCTATCTTTTACACCCAAAATCATTTCTTCTGGACCACAAACGTAAACTGCATCGATGGTATCGTTTGCTAAAAATGCTTTGAACAAATCATCACATTTCTCTTTGTTGATACGCCCTTTTTGAATGGTATTTCCTAAACTCTCACGTGACAATACATGTACAACACGTAAGCGATTCATATACGTGTTTTTCAACGCTTCAACCTCTTCGCGGAAGATGATTGAGTTGAAATTTTTATTTCCGTAGAATAAATTCACTTCACTGTTTGGCTCCTCTTTCAAAGCAGTTTTGGCGATCGAAAGAATGGGTGTAATTCCACTTCCAGCAGCAAATAGTGCATACGTTTTTTTAGCATTTGCATCTGGTTTCAAGCAGAAATTTCCAGTTGGAGTCATTACTTCCATTGTATCTCCAGCTTTTAATGAAGCATTTGCATATGTTGAAAAAACTCCATTTTCCACTTGTTTAACAGCGACGCGCCATTCATTTTCAAACGGAGCAGAACACAAAGAATACGAACGACGCGTATCAGCGCCATTGATAATTGCCTTCAATGTCAAATACTGTCCTGGTAAAAACGAATAGTCTGATGTTAATGCTGTTGGAACCTCAAATGCAATAGATACAGTGTCTTCTGTTTCTTTACGAACATCTGCAATTTGCAAGCTATGAAACTTAGGAGTCATGAAATTAATTTTTTAAGCTCCAAATTTAAGCATTTGTATTGGAAATTTGACTGTTTTTAGTGGAATAGTAGTTGATCAGTTTTAACATCATTCATTTTCCTTTTTATCTCCTTTTTAGAACTGGGAATCCAATTTTCCTTTTGAATACTTGTCACATTTATTGATTTTTTTTTAGAAAATAGCGGTTTTTGAATAAGGCTAATCCTTACTGTTTATAAGGGTTTTAGGTTTTTTATAAATGGTAACTAGATGGATAAAGCATGGATAAGCCATAGATAAAGCATAGATACTGTATGGATAGTGTATGAAATCAATAAGTGCTTTTTAAATATTTCAGAAAAAATAGGATTGCAAGAAACTTAAACCAATTAGGGCATCTCCAATTTCTAGATAAGTTTTTAGAACAAACATTCGCTAAAATTCACATTTCTAAGCGATTTTGTACTTGAATTTTATTTGCGTGCTTTCTCAAACCTTTTTTATCCTCACTTGTTTATTTCACTAAACTTATTTCCTTAAATTTGTCATTGAGAGAAAACCGTTATGAGAGACATTAATATTTCAGAATTGGAACAAAAGTTTCAAGCAAAGATTGATAATGATGTAAAAATCGAACCGAATGATTGGATGCCAGAAGAGTATCGTCAAACATTGATTCGTCAGATTTCACAGCATGCACATTCAGAAATTGTAGGAATGTTGCCAGAAGGTAACTGGATTACACGCGCACCAAACTTACGCCGTAAAGCTGTTCTTCTTGCGAAAGTACAAGATGAAGCGGGACACGGATTGTATTTGTACAGTGCCACTGAAACTTTAGGTGCTGATCGTGAAGAAACAATCGATGATTTACACACTGGAAAAGCGAAATATTCGTCAATTTTCAATTATCCAACATTAACGTGGGCCGATATGGGCGCAATTGGTTGGTTAGTTGACGGTGCTGCGATTATGAATCAAGTTCCTTTGTGTCGTTGTTCGTACGGACCCTATGCGCGTGCAATGGTCCGTGTTTGCAAGGAAGAATCATTCCACCAACGTCAAGGTTTTGAAATCATGGCGCACTTAGCACAAGGAACTCCTGAACAAAAAGCAATGGCGCAAGATGCCTTGAACCGTTTCTGGTGGCCGTCGTTAATGATGTTTGGTCCTAGCGATGCTGATTCGAAACACACAGCACAATCTGTTCAATGGAAAATTAAACGTCACACAAACGACGAATTACGTCAACAATTTGTGGATGTGACGGTTCCTCAAGCTGCATTAATCGGCTTAACTGTTCCTGATAAAGATTTAAAATTCAACGAAGAAACTGGACATTATGAGTTTGGTGAAATTGATTGGACAGAATTCTGGGAAGTAGTGAAAGGAAACGGTCCTTGCAACAAAGAACGTGTGGATGCGCGCCGAAAAGCGAAAGAAAATGGAATGTGGGTGAGAGAAGCTGCGAATGCATTTGCTGCAAAACGTGCTGCTCGTAAAAGCGCATAATTTCAATCAGAGAAAAAGAATAAAGATTGATAAAGGTTGACTTTTTTAAGAAGTTAAGCCATCAAAAATAAGTGAAGATGACAAAAAAAGAATGGCCATTGTGGGAAGTTTTTATTCGTAGCAAGGCAGGATTAAATCATAAACATGTTGGAAGTTTGCGCGCTGCAGATGCACACATGGCAATTGAAAATGCACGTGACGTTTACACACGCAGATCAGAAGGAATCAGTATTTGGGTTGTTGAATCAAATAATTTGGTGGCTTCAGACCCATCAGATGCAGACTCATTGTTCGAACCAGCAGATTCGAAAGTGTATCGTCACCCAACATTTTACGATGTACCAGATGGTATTTCGCACATGTAAGATTGCTCGTTAGTTAACAACTTGATTGATTTAAAATGAATTCACTTTTTGAATACGTACTTCGCTTGGGCGATGATAGTTTAATTCTTGGTCACCGTTTATCGGAATGGTGTGGACATGGTCCAATCTTGGAGGAAGATATTGCCATGACAAATATTTCCTTGGACTTAGTTGGACAAGCAACGAGTTTGTTGGGTTATGCTGGAGAATTGGAAGGAAAAGGACGCGATGCAGATGCTTTGGCATTTTTGCGTTTCGACCGTGAATACAAAAATGTATTGTTGGTTGAACAACCAAACGGTGATTTTGGAATGACAATGTTGCGTCAGTTTTTCTTTGATTCCTTTCGTAAACCCTTATTCGAAAAATTACAACATAGCACAGATCAACATTTAGCGGCAATTGCTGAAAAATCATTGAAAGAAACGAAATATCATTTGAAACATTCATCCGAATGGGTGATTCGTTTAGGCGATGGAACGGAAGAATCAAATGCACGCATTCAAGAATCTTTGAATACTTTATGGCGTTACACAAACGAATTATTTTTCACAGATGAGGTTGATAATGAATTAGTTGAAAAAGGAATCGTTCCAAGTTTGCAAGAGATTCAAATTGAATGGAATGCAACTGTAACGGCTGTTTTAACAGAAGCAACGTTGACAATTCCTACCAATAATTGGAAACAAGAAGGAGGAAGAAAAGGCTTGCATTCTGAGCATTTAGGTTATATCTTAGCAGAGTTGCAATACATGCAACGAGCTTATCCTAATATGCAATGGTAACAGAAAATGACATTTGGGGCTATTTAGAAGAAGTTGCTGATCCTGAAATTCCAGTTTTAACAGTTGTAGATCTTGGTGTAATTCGAGCGGTAAAGCTTGAAAATGATCAGTGTTTTATTACGATTACTCCAACCTATAGCGGTTGTCCTGCTATGAAAATGATTGAAGAACAAATCATTGAAAAATTAAATGAAAAAGGCATTCCGAATGTCTCAGTTGATTTGATTTTGGCCCCAGCTTGGACCACTGATTGGATTTCAGAATCGGGGAAAGCCAAATTGTTAGAATACGGAATCGCACCGCCTGAAAATGAAGTAGACAAAAGTGTTTTGTTCTCAGAACCAACAGTTGTTCCTTGTCCAAAATGTGGCTCACGCAACACACGCATGATTAGTCTTTTCGGAAGTACAGCCTGCAAAGCACATTATCAGTGCAACGAATGCTTAGAGCCGTACGATTATTTCAAGTGTTTGAAGTAGTTTAATTGTCAAGCAATTCCAAGTTTTCTCCTGAATAATCCAGATAGTTTTTGTGTTTTGAAACATTCAAGACTGTTTTAACCATTCGGATCATAAAGATCATGAAGATTAGACGGATGATGAAATTAATGCCAAATAGAATGCTATTCAATTCCAGAATAATACTAAAAACAGTTATCAAAAACGCAAAAGAATAGGTGGTGAATCCTAGCCAAAATGCCCATGGTTTTGCTTTACTCACAAATAGTGCGCTTATAAAATAGGCACTAACAATCGGCAAATCAATCGCTAAAACAATAAGATACGCATTTGAATATTTATAATTAACAGCTATTTCAAATGCAGAAAAACACAAACCAAAAATGGCAATCATCCAAAAAACCGAACCAAATTTTTTCATTTCTTTGAATGGATGCGAAACATTTGAAGCACAATGAATACCATCAAAAACCACATCAATCGCCATCGGTGAATCAGAGAATTTTAGATCTATGCGATTTAATTCACCATCCTGAATGGTTAATCCTTTCTTTAGTTGAGAAGCATTTTTAATCGTTTCAATCAGACGGTCTTTGTAAAAAAGTTGAATGTTCTTGTATCCACGATCCCAGCTAATCAGCAAGAATTCATTTTTAAGTTTAGGTATTGGGTATTTCTTTTGGTATTCCATGATTAGGTTATTGAGTTGGTAAAGGGAGGTTGAAATGAGCTAAAAGACCTGCAGCAATTCTACATCAAAAATTAAAACGGTATTTCCAGGTATTCCGTTTGCTCCCGATTTCCCATAACCCAAAGCAGATGGAAGCAATAGTTTTCCTTTACCTCCTTCTTTGAAAAATGGAATTCCTTCTGTCCAACCAGCAATTACGCCTTGCAAATTAAAGGTAATTCCAGCAGCTGAACTTTCATCAAATACAGATCCATCCGTGAAATAACCTTTGTAAGCAACTTTCACATCTGATGTTGACATACAACTTTGTCCAGTACCTTGTGTTTCGATAATGTAATACAGTCCAGTACTCGTTTTTGTGGCCGTTAAACCATGATCCGTTAAATACTGTTGGATAATTTTATCGTCTTCGGCAGCTTGTTCTTCAGCCTTTTTCTTAGCGCATGAATTCACTAAAAATCCAAGCATTAAAAGTGGTAATAAGTATTTCATAGTCTTTTTATAAATCTTCTTCAAACGTTAATTCAGCATCTTTCTCCCAGATTTCCATTTCGCATGGTTTACAATTGAATTTCAATTTGTATTCGTTTTCGCCATGTTTCAATGTCAAGGGTTCAACTACTTTTTCTCCCATCGATTCGCGCTGGAATTTCGGACATTTACCTAATTCGTATTTCACGCAATATTTGGTAGTCATCACACGAGATTTTCCTGGATCCCATTGCAATTCAAATGCTTTTTCAATTTCAATTACGCCATGACGCTTGTAGAATTGTCTTGCCAAACGGTTGGAAACATTGTACGTGAAATCCAATTGTTGGACAGGAAATGGGTGATCTGTTTTTACAATTTGTCTTTCCAAGCGCACATATTCATCAATGCGAACAGTAATCAACTTATCCAAAGCTTCGCGACGCATTTCATTGACTTTCGAACTTGCCAAAAACCAGTTATCCGTAAGATTCAGTTCAATTTCGTCAACTATGAATGGCGTATTTCCAGTTTTCGAAAGATTCTTTTTAATTTCTTCTAAAACCTGTTCTCCTTTATTCGAAACTTCTTTTTCCACAGCGAATGAAGCCACACTTATATGTCCATCCTCATCAATCACAATCAATTCAAATCCCTCAGCGGTTTCATTCAAGGATAGTTGAACGCCAATCTTGCGTATTGTCGCATCTTCACGTTCAACCAAACGATTAAATGCCGCATCAGAATTTCGATAAATGTCTGTTCCAACTGGAATCGATTTGTAGGTATTTGGAATTACCAAGTCGTTCAATACAACATTGATTTGTAAACCATCAGCTTCTCCATTTTCATTGATGAAATACAAACCATCACCGTTGTTCAACTGATCCGCATTTTCGATGAAATAGCCTTTATCTGTATGATTGGTAACTTTTCCAATGTATTGACCTTGCGATTTTGGACTTTCCCAAGAACCAATTTTTTGCGTACGTTGATTCACGAAGTAATCGGTATAACCGCGGTTAAAACTTCTATCCATTTGCGGATCGAAGTTGATAATTGTTCGACCAGATGAAGCTTTTTGGAAATCCTCGTTGTTTTCTAAAAAGGTATCTAATTTTTGACGTAAGTAGGCAACGTTGTTTTTTACATATACCAAATCTTTCAAGCGACCTTCAATTTTGAATGAAGTAATTCCCGCTTCAATTAAATTCGGTAGTTGATCCGATAAATCAAGGTCTTTGATCGAAAGTAAATGACTACTTTCAATCAAGGTTGTTCCTGTTCCATCAATTAATTCATACGGAAGACGGCAATTTTGTGCACAAGAACCACGATTTGCACTGCGTTCTCCACCAGCAATACTCATATAGCAGTTGCCACTAAAAGAAACGCATAATGCTCCAGAAACAAAAAATTCCAATTCAACGTCTGTCGTTTCGTGAATTTCTTTGATTTGATCCAAGTTTAGTTCGCGCGCTAAAACAATGCGTTCCATTCCTGCTTCGTGCAAGAATTTCACCTGTTCTGGGTCACGATTATTCGCTTGCGTACTTGCATGCAATACAATAGGAGGAAGGTCCATTTCAAAAATCGCCATGTCTTGAACAATCAAAGCGTCAACCCCAATGTTGTACAATTCATGAATCAGCTTTTGGCAATCATCCAATTCGTTATCGTATAAAATCGTGTTGATTACAACAAAGACTTGTGCTTTAAACAAATGCGCATAACGCACCAATTCAGCAATGTCTTCTATTGGATTGGTCGCATTTGAGCGCGCACCATAATTTGGAGCACCAATATAAACGGCATCGGCACCTGAGTTTATTGCCAACATTCCCTGCAAAAGATTCTTTGCGGGCGCTAGTATTTCAACCTTTTTTCTCATAATCGGTACAAAAGTCTGCAAATATTTCGTTGTAATCAATAAAATCTTTGATTCTTCAACTGTTAAAATTGTTTGACACAAAAAAAACGCCCTCGATTGAAGGCGTTTTAATATGATTTTAGGTACTTAACCTAAGAATGGATATCTGTAATCTACAGGTGGAACAAACGTTTCTTTGATTGTTCTAGCTGAAGTCCAACGCAATAAATTCATTGCTGCACCCGCTTTATCGTTCGTACCTGAACCTCTTGCACCACCAAATGGTTGTTGACCTACAACAGCGCCTGTTGGTTTGTCATTAATGTAGAAATTACCTGCTGCATTTTCCAACATTTTTGTAGCCAAGTTAATCGCGTAACGATCATTTGACATAATTGAACCAGTTAACGCGTATTCAGATGTTTCATCCAATAATGTCAACGTTTCTTCGAATTTGTTTTCGTCGTAAACATAAACCGTCAACACTGGTCCAAAAATTTCTTCGCTAATTGTTCTGAATTTTGGATTGGTAGTAACTACGGTTGTTGGCTCAATGAAATAACCAGTTGATTTATCGTAATTTCCTCCAGTAATGATTTCAGCATCTCTTTGCGCTTTACAATAGTCGATGTATCCAGCAATTTTATCAAAAGCACGGCTATCAATAACAGCGTTCACAAAGTTTGACGTATCTGCAGGAGTTCCTTGTTTGAAAGAATTCACTTGCTCCATGTAGATGCGTTTCACATCTGGCCAAAGATTTGACGGAATATAAGCACGAGAAGCAGCAGAACATTTTTGTCCTTGGAATTCGAAAGCACCACGAGACATTGCAGTTGCTACTTCAGCAGCATCAGCAGATTTATGTACCATGATGAAATCTTTTCCACCTGTTTCTCCGACGATACGTGGATACGTTCTGTAGTTTTCTAGATTGTTACCAATTTCTTTCCACAAGTGACGGAAAACGCCTGTTGAACCTGTGAAGTGTAAACCAGCAAAATGTTTGTTTTTGAAAATGATATCTCCAGCAACTGGACCGTCAACCGTAACCATGTTGATTACACCGTCTGGAACTCCAGCAGCTTTGAACAATTCCATAATTACTTGAGCAGAATACACTTGTGAATCAGCAGGTTTCCAAACAACAACATTCCCCATCATCGCTGGAGCTGCACATAAATTAGCAGCAATTGAGGTAAAGTTAAAAGGAGTTAATGCGAATACAAATCCTTCCAACGGACGATATTGTAAACGGTTCCACATTCCTGGCAACGATTCTGGTTGTTCTTTATAAATCTGCGTCATGTATTGAACGTTGAATCGGAAAAAGTCGATCAACTCACACGCCGCATCAATTTCAGCTTGGAATACATTTTTAGATTGCGCCAACATGGTAGCTGCATTCATTTTATCTCTGAATGGTCCAGCCAATAAATCTGCAGCTTTTAAGAAAATTGCAGCACGCTCCTCCCATGGTAAATTTGCCCATTCAGCTTTTGCAGTCAATGCCGCATCAATTGCTTGTTGAACATGAGATGCATCACCATAGTTGAAATGACCCAACACTTTTGCATGCTCGTGTGGCGGATTCATCGGTTTTTTATTGTCCGTACGAACTTCTTTTCCTCCAATGTACATTGGAATATCGATTGGACTTTGGTTGTATAATTCGTTATATTTTTTCAGTAAAGAATCACGTTCTGGTGATCCAGGAGCATACCCTTTTACAGGTTCGTTTTTTGCAACTGGAACTTGGAAAATTGCGTTTGACATAGACAATGTTTTTTTTGCAAAAGTAACGAATGTTCGCTATCCTTGCAAAGAAGATTGTTACAAATCATTCAATGAAAATTACAGTGCTATGAAACCACCTTTCTTATTTCTATTTTTACTACAACTTGCTTCTTTTCAATTGATTGGGCAAGATTTGGGCGGAAAGACGACCAAGATGTCTGAGCAAGATATCAAGGGAAGAGCCATAGAATCGCTTGATAATTGGAATTATTTCATGCGTAACAACTTAGATTCATTGAAAATTGATGCGTTCGAGATTCTTTTCTTAGGACTGGAAAATAAAAACAACTTTGCAATTAATGTAGGAAAACGATCGTTGGGAAGTTATTTGATTCGCACAGGGGAAACCGAAAAAGGACTCACGTATTTAAAATCTTCGAATTCTTATTTTGAGGAACGTGAAGATTACTTAATTCAAACAGAAATTTTAAACGAATTAGGAAATGGTTATTTGTACGCTGGTAAACCTGTTTTAGCTGAAAAATTCTTTTTGAAATCGTTGAAGTGTGGTAAAAACTCTCCCGATCCAACCTCGGCTTTTTTAGCAGAAGCGAATTTAGCCCAGGCATATATCAATTTGCGTAATTACGACAAAGCAGAAGCCTATTTACAACATTATAAAACAGAATGTATAAAAATTGGTAAGCTAGAATCTGTTGCCAATGCGTATGCTCATTTAGGACAAATCGCGCTGATTCGAAAGAAACATTCGTTAGCAAAGGAGTATTTTCAGAAAAGTGCAGGTTATGGATTTAAATCGAAATCAAAAGCGCTTATCGCTCATGCTTATAACAATATGGCCATAGCATTTTTCGAAGAAAGTAAGTCTGATTCAAGTTTAGCATATTTTCAAAAAGCACTAGAATTGCGATTGAAAACAAAAAATGTTAAATCTATTTCTGAAAGTTACTACAACATTGGTGGATTGTATGTCGAATTAAAGCAGTTCGATAAAGCCTTGGATTATTACGTCTTGTGTGAGAACTATTCCAAAAGTAAAAAGTTGTTGAAAGAAGAAATGGATGTCAATTTGGCGATATCAGACATGTACAAAATGCAAAAGAACTATGAAAAAGCATTGGTATATTCTGAACGTTATTCGGATCTATTGGAGAAATACTACAGCGAATTGTCTATTGAGCAGACTGAAAATCATGACGTACTTCAGTTATTGGAAGAAATGGAGTTGTCAAACCGCAATGATTCCTATGAAGCGAGAATGAATGAACAACTCAATAATCAAAAATACCATACGTATTTATTGTATGCAGCACTTGTGGTTTTTGTGTTGGCACTAATTTTCTTGGGAATTTACAAGAAGAAAATCAATTAAGTCTTGGAGGGTAAATTAACTTAAACGTAGGAACAACAACTTGAAATAGCTTACCGTTATTCAAGTTTTTAAAGGTATAAAAACCTTTCATGAAACCTATTTCTGATAATAATTCACAGCCGCTTGTATACGTAAAGTTTTTCCCTGGTTTAAGCAAAGGTTGTTCACCTACAACACCACTTCCAGAAACAAAATTTGGTTCGTTCAGCGAGTCGAAAATATACCAATCTCTTGAAATCAATTGAATATCGAATGAATTGTGATTTTCAATCGTTATGCGATAATTAAAGAAAAATTGGTTACTTGAAATTTGAGATAAATCTGCTCTAAATTGCGTGTTAACCGATATTTGTACTCCTTCTGTAATTGCTGTATTCATAGAAATTCTTCTTAGCAAGACGAAAATTAGGACAATAATTGATTAAAAACAACTCTTTTATTGTCGATATGTACATTTTTAGATTAATTGTGAATATTGAATGGGTTTAAACTATTATTGATACGATTACCTTTGTACAAAAAAAAGAGTGAGAGACTTTTTGTATTTGGCGCCCTTGCAAAGTTTTACGGATCATCATTTTCGGAATGCATTTCAGCAAACCTTAGGTGATGTTGATCGTTTTTATGCACCTTATCTCAAAATGTCAAATGATGGATCAATAAAAGAAGGTCCAAAAAATGATGTATTACCCAAAAACAATCCATTCGAACTCGTTGTCCCTCAATTAATGGCGTGTTGTGCAGATGATTTTATGGTCATGGCGAACTATTTATCGGACCTTGGTTATCAAGAAGTGAATTGGAATTTAGGCTGTCCATATCCCATGGTTGCAAAACGTGATTTAGGTTCTGGGATTTTAAATAAGCCAGAAAAAGTAATTTCCATACTTGAAGAGGTGATTCCAAAAACCAATTTATCAATTGGAATAAAAATGAGGATGGGATATGAAGACACTTCTGATATTTTAACACTTCTGCCTGCGCTCAACCAATTTCCTTTAACTGAAGTAATCGTCCATGCGCGTTATGGAAAGCAATTGTATGCAGGAAGTTGTGACCATGATCGTTTTGAAGAATCTATTCCATTGACCAATCATAAATTAATCTATAATGGTGATATTGTTTCGGTGGAGGAATTTCGAAATCTGAAACAACGATTTCCATCAATTCACCATTGGATGATAGGTCGAGGAGCTGTCGCAAATCCATTCATTTTTGAAATGATTCAAGAAGATGAGTATGAAATGCCCGATGATTGGAAAGAAGTGTTTTTTCAATTTTTACAACTGCTCTTGGAAAGTCATTTAAAGGAAAGTTCGAACGAAGGAAACGTTTTGATTAAAATGAAACATTTCTGGGAGTATTTTTCTAGTTCATTTGAAAATCCGAATAAGGTTTACAGATTAATAAAGAAAGCAGACTCTATAAGTGATTATAGAAATAAAATCGAACAACTTCTTTTTGAAGCATAGGTGATAATTTCATTGGCACAACTTTTGCTTTTGACGGAAGTTCAACTTTAAAAAGTTTGCTATGAAAAAACTAGTACCAAGTATCGCGATTGTGTTGTTGTCCATCAGTTCGTTAAATGCACAGTCAGATCGATTCACCCAAGATTTTCAGCCAATTCGAGCAGAATTAACAAAATGGGATCCAATCAGAGGAGAATGGTTGGCATCTAGTATGCTATCAATTGCAAAAAAAGAACCAATTCCAGATCGCACGTTTCCAGAGAATTTTACACCAGCAGAAATGATGAAAATGGTCCCAGAAAGCAATCGGACGGCCATTCAGAAAATTGCATCTACAAATACGCAAAATGCAGATTCTAGTTCGCGTGTGAATTGGAATTCGATTAATACGCAACTTTCGCGCCCCTCATGTAAACCGGTTCAAGGAAGAACGTACGGTGATCCGCATTTGTCTTCTTTTGACGGGGCATCTTATTCTTTTCAAACAGTGGGTGAATTTGTGTTAATGCGATCTGCATCGCAAAACATGGAAATTCAGGCGCGTCAACAACCACAAAGCGATGACTTTTCGTTAAATACAGCATTAGCAATGAATGTCGGTGGCGATCGAATTTGTATTTATGCGAATGAAAAACCAGATAATATTTCTAACTGCGCGCTTCGATTAAATGGTTCTCCGCTTTACATTACCTCCTCAGTGTATTATTTACCTCATGGTGGAACAATACGATATTCAATGAATGATTATGTTGTTACTTGGCCAACAGGTGAAGTTGCAACAATCGATGTGCGTCGTTCATCTCAAATGAATTTCTTAAATGTGTCAGTTCAAGTTTATCCGTGTGCTCAAAATGACTTAGAAGGTTTATTAGGAAATGCCAACGGAAGTCAAAATGATGATTTTGATGTAAGAGGAAACACCAATCGACCAGCTTATATGGCATTTTCATCTTTTGGTAATAGTCAAATGCAACAGGCTTCAAATGATATGGAAAAAGAATATTTAGCCTTTTTAGCGAGAGATTATGCGCGTCAATTCCGTGTGACACCGATTACTTCATTGTTTGATTATGGAATTGGTCAAAGTACCTTTACGTATACAGATGAATCCTTTCCAAGGGTGCATAGAACAGTGAATGATTTATCTCCAGATCGCCAAACAGCAGCAAGAGTAAAGTGTGAGGAAAATGGAATTCGTGGAGATGAGTTGAAAGGTTGTATTTTTGATCAGGCATATTTAGAGATTCCACCAAGTCCAAGACCTTTAGTAGTTGACCGTACGAATAACATTGTGTTGTCTCGCATCGACAGACCAGTGAACAATGTTAATGGAGGAAACGTAACAAAAGAGACAGTTATACCTACTTCAAGAGATAATGGACAACCACAACCTATACAACAAAACCCAGAAACTAATCGTGCAAAGCCTGTTGGAGCTGAAGTGAATCCGACAAGTGGTACGCTAAAACCGTCAAATTCTACTAAACCGACAAGTGTTGAGTCAAATCCAACTGTTGAAAAGCCAATAGAATTTGAGATGAAACCAACGTCTACCAAACCAACGAATACAAAGCCAGCTGGTATAGAGGTGAAACCATCAAGCTCTAAACCATCAGGTTCTGGAACAACAACCCCTGTAAATACAACTCCAGTTAAAACGACGCCTACCATGAAAGGAGGAAAAGGATAAAATAGAATCCCACAGAGATGTGGGATTTTTTATTTATAGAAGTATTAATTGTTTGTTTATTTATTCCATGAATGAACGACTGGTTGTGTACAATTACCATTAAACTAACAACACGATTCTATTTGATTTTCGCTTAATTTCTTTATTTTTGAAGTTAAACGATTTTAGATGAGATTCTTTACTTTACTAATTGCCACTTTTTCTTTGTTTGTAGCTTCAGCTCAGGTTACAATTTCTGCTAACACAAAAGCCGATATTCAGGTTATTCAAAAAGATTTAGTGCGCACGAAGAACATTCCTTCGGATTTACTGATTGATCGTTTTGCCATTCATAAGTTTTCGGATGGTTATTTTGTTGGTTTTCTTGCCAAAACATCATCAACATATTCTAAAAACAACCTTATCCAACAAGGGATAATCGTTGGAGCAAAGTCTGGGGATATTGTTTCCATTCAAGTACCTCTTCATTTACTCTCTAGTTTAGAATCTTTACCAGGTTTAAAGATGGTTCAGCTTGCAGGAAAGATAAAACCAACCTTAGATAAAGCAGTTAAAGATATTAAAGCTGATAGTGTTCACATGGGCTTCAATCTTCCCCAAGGTTATACTGGGAAAAATGTTCTAATTGGTATCACTGATTGGGGATTTGATTATACCTCTCCTATGTTTTATGACACTTTGTTACAGGACACACGTATTCTAGCTGCTTGGGACCAATACAAAACGTCTGGACCAGCACCGAGTGGTTTCACATACGGTACTGAATTTAGTTCAATGCCAGAATTCACCGCAGCTGGAGCCGATACTGCAAACATTTATAGTTATGCAACTCACGGTTCTCATGTCGCGGGTATTTGTGGTGGAAGTGGTGCAGGAACGCCATACAGAGGAATTGCTTTTGAATCACAATTTCTATTTGCAACATTTATTGTAGATGAAAGCGCAGTGCTTGATGCGTGGGAATGGATGTATCAAAAATCGTTGTCGGAAGAGAAGCGATTGGTTATTAATATGAGTTGGGGACTTTATCATCTTGGAACTCTTGATGGAAATTCGTTGTTAAGTCAAGCAATTGACAATTATTCTGCTCAGGGCGTTATTTTTTCTAATTCTGGAGGAAATAATGGTAACGTGAATTTCCATATTAAAAAGACGTATAACAACGATTCGATTCGCACGAAAATAGATTTCTATCCATATTCTTCCAATGCAAATATGTGGGGACAAAGTATTCACATGTGGGGAGAACAAGGAAATTCATTTGAATCAGGCCTAATCATTTACAATACGAGTGGTGTTATTTTGGCAGAAACGCCATTGTACTCCACAGCAACAACTTCAAGTTATATCGATACATTTTTAGTAATTGGGGCAGATACAATTTGGTACAATATTTCTGCAGATGCCGCGCATCCATTAAATGGTCGTCCACAAATGCGCTTACGTGTTAAAAATACGCATACCTATTTACGCGTTTATTTAAAATCAAAAGCAGTTGCGGGCAAAGTACATTATTGGAATGTAACAGAACTTTCAACCGATGTTGGAAATTGGGGGATGAATTTCACTGCATTTGGAGCAGGTGCAATTGGAGGAGATAATCAATATGGAATTAGTGAACCTTCTTGTACAAATAGTTTAATTAGTGTTGCGGCGCATTCGTCCAGTTATTATACAACAAATGGTACATTAGCAGGAGGTATGATTGCTAATTTCTCAAGTATTGGACCTCGATACGATGAGGTGTTAAAACCAGAAATATCTGCGCCCGGTGTTTCAGTTGCATCTTCCATTTCATCATACACGGATAATTCATTTACGTCTATCGAAACAGTTGATTTCAATGGAAGAACATATCCGTTTGCGCGTTTCTCTGGAACATCAATGGCTGCACCAATGGTAACAGGAGTTATTGCATTAATCCTTGAAGCAAATCCATATTTGTCCGCGCAACAAGTGAAAGAGATAATTATTCAAACCGCTCGTGAAGATGTGCATACTGGCGTAATCCCAATGACGGGTAGCACTCAGTGGGGTTGGGGGAAATTAAATGCTTATTTGGCTGTTCAGCTTGCGCTAAATACTGTTGGTACAGAACAGGTGGAACAAGAAATTCCTTGGTCGGTTTATCCAAATCCGGTATCGAGTGAATTGTTTTTTACCCTAGTTGATGAATTACCAGAAAAGGTTCAGATTATCGATTCGATGGGTAAAACAATAGCGAAACCAATTCAGAATTCGCATGTAAATGTTTCGGATTTGAAACCGGGAACCTACTGGGTGCGAATGGAAGTAAACGGTAGAATTCAACAGCAACAGTTTATAAAATTGTAAGATGAACATTCGAGCATTGAAGCAAGATGAACTTTTAATCGTTCATGAAATTGCACATGCAACATGGCCTGACACATTTAAAGACATTTTAACTCAAGAGCAGATTCAGTACATGTTAAATTGGATGTACAATCTAAAACACTTGGAAAATCAATTCAATCAAGGACATCAATTTTATATTGCAGAATTAGAAGAAATGCCGGTCGGTTTTATTGGAATTGAACCGAATCATCCAGAAAAAGGTCTTACGAAAATTCATAAAATTTATATCCTTCCAAATAAGCAAGGATTGGGAATTGGTAAAAAACTCATTGAATACGTGAAAGAATTATCAATTCAGTCAGAAATGGAGGGACTTTTACTAAATGTAAATCGCTATAACAAGGCAGTTGATTTTTATAAGGCGATTGGCTTTAACATCTTGTTTGAAGAAAACATAGATATTGGAAATGGTTATTTGATGGAAGATTTCGTAATGAAATTAGAACTTTAAACAATTCTCTATTTTTTCGAAAGACTCATTGAATATTCATTTGGCGACTTACCTACGATTTTCTTAAATGCGGTAAAAAATGGATTGTAGGATGAGAAACCTACTTCAATTGCTAATGATTCTAACGTGTTAACTTTAAGAAAACCTGATTCTATCAGTTTTTTAGCATCTTCAATTTTAATAATTGTTTTATATTCTGTAAAGGTTAAATTACAATGATATTTGAAAATGTATACCAAATGACTTGTGGGAACGCTCAATTCATTCGACATATCAGCAATGGTGATTTTTTGATTTCTGAAGTAATTTTTATTGATGGCTAAAAATTCGATTTCTTCGATAATACTAAGGATATGCGTATCCACTTTTTCTTTGAGTTTTTTGTCTTGTTCATTTGCAATTTCCAATCCATTCAAATTCCAAAAAGTTGAAACAATAATTTCGACATTAACAAAGGCATGAGCTTTCTTAGTCAATTTTGGTAATCCGTATAAAATCTCAGGAGAAATAAGAATTTTTAAAAAGACAATGAGCCAAAAAGCTACATGAATAAAGATCATATATTCACCTTTTAATTCGGAACCTTTCAACCACTCATATATAATGGAAACAATAAAACGAAATGTCAATAAAATACAAATCGTTGCCAGAAATTTGGTCCAGTTAATTATGAGTTTGTGATGATCTTGGTGAATATTAAGTGCCTTTTTCCAAATATTTGTTCTTAGCACGTTAATACTTTTAATTGTGTAAAAAGAAGTGAAAAAAGTACAAGCTATCAGATTGAATAGACGAATGTTGCTTATTGTTATTGTATGGGTGTGGTAACAAATTATATTGAAAACAAGGAGAATAATGGGGAAAACTAAATGAATTAAATCCTTTCGATGGAATTTTGAATCATCCAAAACGATAGCTTTTGAATAGAGGTAAAATAACGGGATTGTTAGAAGTAAAATAGGATTGTAAGGAGCGAAAAAATCATAAAATGTACTTTGTAGTCCTAGGGAAAAAGTACTTCGTGTAATCATTCTCAAACTTGACAATGCAATTAAAATCACCAAGTACAAATTCACGAATTTGTTTGACTTAATAGAGAACAAAATCAAACTGATGGTTACAATTCCTGTTAAACCAACAATTAATTGAATCAAATTCTCGAATATTGTAAAGCTCATTTTGTTTTTAAGTAAAAGGGGTAAAAATAGACTTAATAGTTCTTTTTCCAATCGAAAAACGTCAATTTCTATTTACTGAAATGCTAAAATATATTTTTTAGAATTTACTGAAATACAAAAATTAATTACTGAAACCCTTAAAAATAAAGGATGATAGATAAAGGAATGGTTTTGCTCACGAAAATCTACATATGTTTGTTCAGAATTCCAAACCTGCAGTTGTTACAAAACCACTTCTACATATGTTAAAATTTGTTCAGACCAAATTTACTGTGTATGAAAACAATGTTAAAACTATCGGCCCTAAAAAGCTATGCGGGAAAATTTATTCCTCTATCATTTATTTTATTTTTATCAATTTCCAAATCATTCGTCTTCGGACAAACGGGTTCTCTTTCAAGTCCGTTCACCTCTTTGGGCCAAGCGCAGAATGTCACGGTTGCTGGTGTTTATTATTTTAATCTAACTGGTACGACTTTTAGCACTTATGTCATTTCAGGTGGATGGGTGCAAGTGGCAGTTGATTTTGGTGATGGAATTGGGAACCTACCGCAAGGATCATCATTGACGAACACAGCACGTGGTATTTTAAATACTACCGTCCTTAGTAAGCTTGGATCTGCTAATGTTGTGAAAATCACAAGCAATTCGAATAGCTTCTCAATTGTATCCTCAAATGCTACCCATATCACAAGACTAGTAAACAATCAATGCTTGCACACAGGTACAAATGACAACGGGTTGCAAGGAAGTTGGTCGGGAAGTACAGGTAGTTTAGGTTCGGGTTGTAATTCAAACTCAGATAATGGCTTGCATCAACGTATATATCATGCTGCTTGTAATGGAAATGGCTTTCATTGGGTACCCAAAGATAATAATCAATCCTTAAACTTAAGTTGGGGTGAGTTACCATCGAGTTCTTATCTGCAATTGTGGGTACAAGCGCCAATGGTGGCAGTAATAAATGGTCCTGTAATTAATACGCAACCGTCATCAGCGATTCAGAATTTGTGTTTGAATTCTGCTTCTACAGCATTATCCGTTGCAGCAACAGGTACTGGTACAATAACATATCAATGGTATTCGAATGCATCTCCTTCAAATTCTGGTGGAACTCTTATATCTGGTGCTACATCAAGTTCTTATTCACCTCCAACAACTGTTGCGGGAACAAAATATTATTATGTTGTGGCTACAAATCCGCAAGGTTCAACAACAAGTGCTGTTTCTGGGGCAATTACAGTTTCTGCAACTTCAGTTGGTGGAACAGCCTCATCGAATCAAACGATATGCTCAGGAGCTCAACCGGCAAATATTACATTGAGCGGAAACACTGGATCAATTCAATGGCAAGTTTCTTCGGACAATATTTCTTTTTCGAATATATCAGGTGCTACGGCAGCAACATTAACTAGCGCACAGATGGGGGCTCTAAATGCTACAAGGTATTATCGTGCAATGGTAACAAGTGGAGCATGTTCATCAGTTTATTCAACTGTTGTTGCAATTACTGTTACTCCTTTACCAACCATTTCTGCTACAACACCTGGCTCTTTGTGTGGAACCGGTAGTATCGCTATAGGCGCAACAGCTGCTTCAGGTGTGTTAAATTGGTATGCAGCAGCAAGCGGTGGCGCATCATTGGGGACTGGAACAAGTTTTTCGACTCCAAGCATTTCAACGACAACGACTTATTATGTTGATGTTACTTTAAATGGATGTACATCTCCTCGCTCTTCAGTCATTGCAACAATCAACACTTTACCTTTGGCAGCATCTAATGCACCATCTTCAATAAGTTTGGAGGTATTAGCTGTTGGTGCAGGTGGCGGTGGCGGTGGCGGTGATGGACCTTTAGGTGCAGGCGGCGGTAGTGGTTCTGCTGTTACAACCTCATTTGTGGTTAGTTCTGGAAATTATACTGTTTCTATTGGCGGTGGCGGAATCGGTGGTACCGGTTGTGTTGCAAATGGTGGTGCAGGTGTTGGTGGCGCAAATGGCGGAGGAAATGGCGGAAATGCTGGTGGAAGTGGATGTTCTGGCGGCGGCGGCGGTGGCGGCGGCTGGTCAGGAGTAAAACTTGGCGCAACGACATATATTATAGCCGGCGGTGGTTCTGGTGGTGGTGGATCAAACGAGGGTAGTGCCAACAATGTTGATTCTCCCGGTGGAAATTCATCTCCAAATGGAAATACAGGCACAAATACCGGTGGAAATGGCTCTAATTATTCTGGTGACGGCGGCGGCGGCGGCGGTGGCGGTGGTGGATACCTTGGTGGAAATGGTCAAACGAATTTAACTGGAAGCGGACAAGCGAGTGGTGGTTCAAGTTATGTGAATCCAAGTAATACAGCCAATTCAATTATCAACGGAAATTCAGGAAAATCACAACCAAATGGTTCTGCAGGGGGTGCATCCGTTTCTGCAACGAACGCAACTAATTTTGGTTATTCAAATAATATGGGTGCAGGTGCTGCTGGAGGTTCAAATAATGGTGTTAGTAACAATGGAACTGCGGGAATCGTTATAATTCGATATGTTGGAACACCTCTAGCAACAGGTGGAACAATTACTCAAAGCGGAGGGTATACTATTCATACCTTTACTTCTTCAGGGACTTTTGCATTTTCCGGTTCGGCTTCTTCTGCAAGCGTTCCAAACGTAACATCTTGTGGTGCTTCGGCTGTTACCTTTACGGGAACAGTAAGTGCTGGATTAACCTTGGATTGGTATGATGCAGCTACTGGTGGTAACTTACTTTCTCAAGGAACAACCACTTTTACAACACCAGTAATTTCAACTACAACAACCTATTATGTGGCAGTTAGAAATAGCTCTACAGGTTGTGTTTCGGCAACGCGTTTAGCCGTTACAGCAACAATAAATTCTGTTTCGACAGTTACTCCAAATCAAACAATTTGTATGGGAGCAACGCCAGCGAATATAGCAGTAACAAGTGCTTCTGGAACGATTCAATGGCAATCATCAACGAACAATAGCACATTTACCA
>CAJAVU010000020.1 GCA_903945495.1 uncultured Flavobacteriales bacterium
CGTAATATTGTTTTGGAGAAATTCCCCAATCAAAAAAATCGACAAACCATGCAGCAAGAATAAACCCAACAGTACCCCAAACTCGAATAGGGGGAAAGACTTTCACAATATCGAAATTGTTTTTTTCTAATAATGCATAAGATATTGAATTACCTAAAGCAATTGTTGGCATATAAAACATGGAAATTAAAAATACAACGGGATAAAACGAATTGAAGTCTTTTAGATTATATAGAAAAATCATCAATCCGGCCAAGGTTAAATGACAAATCCCTAGTAATTTGTTAGCACTAATCCATTTGTCAGCAATGATACCTATGATGGCTGGCATAAATAACGATGCAATTCCCATTGTCCCATAAACCGCACCAATTTGAATTCCAGAAAATTTAAGATCCACAGCCAGATATGCTCCAGTAGATAATAACCAAGCACCCCAAGCAAAAAATTGCAGAAAACTCGTTAATGTTAATTGATACTTTAAAATAGAGTGGCGGTTAGTATTTTCTGAGTCGATTAGCATAGTTCAAAGGGATTAATTACTTGTGCGCTTGTTGATTTCGTCGCGAATTCTCGATGCTAGCTCGTAATCCTCATTTTCGATGGCTTCATTTAATTGAACTTCAAGTTCATCAACTGTATAGGAACCTAAAGATCCTTCAGATGCTTTTTCTAATTCTTCTTCAATATTGAAATCATCGTTGTCTTTATCTTGATTTTCATCCATCAAAATACCTGCACTCGACAAAATACTTTCAAAGGTATAAATCGGGCAATTGAAACGAACGCCAATTGCAATTGCATCAGAAGTTCTAGCATCAATTTCTGTTACTTGACCATCACGCTCACAGATAAGCTTAGAGTAAAAAATACCTTCAACTAAATTGTAAATAACGATTTCTGTAACATTGATAGAAAAAGATTGAGCAAAATTCTTAAAAAGGTCGTGTGTTAAAGGACGTGTTGGAGTCATTTTTTCCAATTCAATAGCAATTGCTTGCGCTTCAAATCCACCAATAATTATTGGCAATTGTCGTTTTCCTCCTGACTCAGCAAGTACCAAAGCATATGCTCCAGATTGCGTTTGACTGTAAGATAACCCAGCTATATCAAGTTTTATTTTCTCCATCCTTCTACTAATCCTTCGAGTTTCAAGAAACAATTAGGGAAGCAATTTTGCTTCCCTACTGTATCAATATCAATGTAAAAATAATATTTCTATTAAATATTAGTGTCCTGATGAACGGAATTTTTTAACCGCTTCAGTTAAACGTGGCAATACTTCAAATGCATCACCAACAACACCGTAATCTGCAGCTTTAAAGAATGGTGCTTCGGCATCCGTGTTAATCACGACGATTACTTTAGAACCATTTACTCCAGCCAAATGTTGAATCGCACCAGAAATACCAGCAGCAATGTACAAGTTAGGACGAATTGCAACACCTGTTTGACCAACGTGTTCGTGGTGAGGTCTCCAACCAATATCAGCAACTGGACGAGAACAAGCAGTAGCTGCACCCAAAGCACTTGCTAAATCTTCAACCATTCCCCAGTTTTCTGGACCTTTTAATCCGCGACCTGCAGAAACTACTAATTCAGCTTCTGGCAATGGAATTTCTCCCTCAGGTTTTTTCGTGCTTACGATTGTGATTTTTGAATCTCCTGCATTTCCTGCGAAATCTTCAACTGTGCAAGCAGCACCATTTGCCTCTGGCTGAATACTGTTTGGTAACAAAGAAATAATCTTCACTGCAGAGTTAACTTTCACTGCTCCGAATGCTTTCCCTGAAAACACGTTCACGTTAACAGTTCCGTCTGCACTTGGAACAGCAATAGCTCCTGAAATTAAACCAGCTTTTAAACGAACTGATAATCTTGGCGCAACTGCCTTCGCAATAATGTCGTGTGAGAAAACAATTGAAGTCGCTCCCGAAGCTGTTGCAGCTGTTGCAATTAAACGTGTTAATTGTTGTGCATCATCTCCATTCAATGCACGATCAACAAGTACTTTTGTTGCTCCGTAATTTCCTAAAGTTGCAAGCGTTGCAGCATCAGCATTACCTGAAGTAATCACTGTAACATCAGCGCCTAATTTTTTTCCGTAAGTAACAGCTTCAAAAGCAGATTTATGCAATCCATTGTTACTATTTATATATACTAAAACTGACATAATCTGGTTTTTAAATAACTTTTGCTTCGTTGTGTAACAATTCTACCAATTCATCCATGTTCGTTGGGTCAATCATTTTACATGCTGATTTTGCGTTTGGCATTGTATAAGAAACATAAGATGTTAATGTGTCAACTGCAACTGGCGCAACAACTTGTAACGGCTTAGTTCTAGCAGCCATAATTCCACGCATATTTGGAATACGTTGTTCAGCCATTCCTTTTGCACACGAAACTACAGCTGGTAAAGCAACTTGAACAACCTCAAGTCCACCAACGATTTCTCTTTCTAATGTTAAGGTATTTCCACTAACATCCAATTTTGTAGCTAAAGAAACAAATGGTAAATCTAGAGATTCAGCAATCATCCCAGCAACTTGAGAACCATTGTAATTAATTGTCTCTTTCCCTGTCATAACCAAATCGAAACCATTTGATTTTGCGTACTCAGCAATTTGAACCGCCGTGTAATATGCATCAGTTGGTTCAGCATCAATGCGAACTGCATCATCTGCTCCAATTGCTAAGGCTTTACGAATAATCGCTTCATCTGCTGCAGAACCAACAGAAACGATTGTTACGTTTCCACCAAGAGTTTCTTTAATTTCAAGTGCACGCACAAGGGCATACCACTCATCATACGGATTCACAATGTATTGAACACCATTCTCATCGAATTTAGTGTTGTTGTCTGTGAAGGCAATTTTCGAAGTTGTATCTGGTGATTTACTGATACATACAAGTATTTTCATGTTCTCGTTATTTTCTATCGTGCGCAAATTTAAAACAAATATTCTCATACGATGCAATGTTTTAGACACAAGTTTGAAAAGTTTTTTGAATTGAATCAGCGATCAAAAATGTATTGAAAGTTATCATTTGGATTTACTCACCAAATTAACCGAATTGTGAACTTTTAAGCTTCTGCTTTTGTCTTTCAACTTATATTATTATTTTTGGCGTCCACTTGTGGAATAAATTTAGTCGATAAAGTATGAAAACGGTACAATTTAGAGAAGCCTTAAGAGAAGCAATGTCAGAAGAAATGCGTCGCGATGAAGGTGTTTTTTTAATGGGTGAAGAAGTTGCTGAATACAATGGAGCTTATAAAGTTTCACAAGGTATGTTGGATGAGTTTGGTCCAAAACGTGTTATTGACACACCTATTGCAGAATTAGGTTTCGCTGGAATTGCTGTTGGTGCATCGATGAATGGTTTGCGTCCGATTGTAGAGTTTATGACATGGAACTTTGCGATTTTGGCGGCTGATCAAATTATTAATAGTGCTGCAAAAATGTTGCAAATGTCAGGTGGGCAATATCATTGTCCAATTGTATTTAGAGGAGGAAACGGAACTGCTGGACAATTAGCAGCAACACACTCTCAATCATTTGAAGCATTTTATGCGCATGTTCCAGGATTAAAAGTTATTACACCATCAAATCCTTATGATGCAAAAGGTTTATTGAAAGCGGCTATTCGTGACAATGATCCAGTTGTATTCTTGGAGTCAGAAAAAATGTATGGTGATAAAGGTGAAATTCCAGAAGGAGAATACATCATTCCGATTGGAGTTGCAGATATTAAAAGAAAAGGTACAGATGTAACAATCGTTTCTTTTGGTAAGATTATCAAAGTTGCGTATGAAGCAGCTGACGTTCTAGCGAAAGAAGGAATTTCAGTTGAAATCATCGATTTGAGAACTGTTAGACCAATTGATTACGCATGTGTTGTTGAGTCTGTCAAGAAAACAAATCGCTGTGTAGTGGTTGAAGAGTCTTGGCCGTTAGCGTCTATTTCATCTGAAATCGCTTATCATTTGCAACGATATGCATTTGATTATTTGGATGCGCCAGTTATGCGCGTGACACAAACGGATACACCTTTTGCTTTTTCTCCAACTTTAATTGATGAGGCTTTGCCAAATGTTGATCGAATTGTAAAAGCTGTTAAAAGTACATTGTACAGATAACAATTTTTTAAATAGCTACAGAAAAGAGGATCTAAATAGGTCCTCTTTTTTAATTTATTGTCACACTACAAATAGATTGTAATTGTTAATAATTCGCACTTGAATTTTAAGAATTAGTATAGTTTGGTAGTTGGTTAAAAACGAGATATTTCAATTATTTTGAAAGATGTAAACAAGTTTCTGTTAAAAAACTTCAGATTTTTTTATTAACAGGTTGGTTTATAAAATTAATTATCTATCTTTGCACCCCTCAAAGTGTATTTGGGGCAATTATATATTTATAAAAATTAAGAGTATTTTATGCCAACTATTCAACAATTAGTTCGCAAAGGAAGAACAGCGGTAGTGAAGAAGAGTAAATCTGCTGCACTTGATTCTTGTCCACAGCGTAAAGGGGTATGTGTACGTGTTTACACCACTACTCCGAAAAAACCGAACTCTGCAATGCGTAAAGTTGCAAGGGTGCGTCTGACTAACGGTAAGGAAGTCAACGCTTACATCGGTGGTGAAGGTCACAACTTACAAGAGCACTCGTTAGTGTTAGTTCGTGGTGGTAGAGTAAAAGATTTACCAGGGGTTCGTTATCACATCGTTCGCGGTGCTGAAGATACAGCCGGAGTAGAAGGAAGAACTCAACGTCGCTCTAAGTATGGAACTAAGAGACCTAAACAAAAATAATTAAAGCTTTAAGAGATGAGAAGAAGAAAAGCCAAGAAAATAGCCATTCTCCCGGATCCAAAGTTCAACGATGTTGTAGTAACAAAATTCGTTAACAACTTGATGTACGACGGGAAAAAGAATTTAGCGTTCAAAATATTCTACGAAGCAATTGAAATCGTAGACAAAAAAATTGAAGATCAAGAAGGATTAGATGTTTGGAGAAAAGCATTGGAAAATGTTACTCCAAGTGTTGAGGTTCGTAGCCGTCGTGTTGGTGGAGCTACTTTCCAAATCCCAACTCCAGTGCGTGAAGATCGTAAAGCATCTTTAGCAATGAAATGGTTGATAGGTTACTCACGTAAACGTAATGAGAAAACGATGGCTGGTAAATTAGCATCAGAAATCATTGCTGCTTCGAAAGAAGAAGGTGCTGCCTACAAAAAGAAAGAAGATACATTAAGAATGGCTGAGGCTAACAAAGCGTTCTCACATTTTAGATTTTAATCATTATGGCTAGAGATCTTAAATTTACCCGTAACATCGGAATTGCTGCTCACATTGATGCTGGTAAAACAACAACAACAGAGCGTATTTTGTATTATTCTGGTGTGAATCACAAAATTGGTGAGGTACACGAAGGTGGTGCTACAATGGACTGGATGGAGCAAGAGCAAGAGCGTGGTATTACTATTACGTCTGCAGCTACTACAGTAAACTGGAAATATAGAGGACAAGATTACCATATTAATATTATTGACACACCGGGACACGTTGACTTTACAGTTGAGGTGAATCGTTCGTTACGTGTATTAGATGGTTTAGTATTCTTGTTTTCAGCTGTTGATGGTGTTGAGCCTCAATCAGAAACAAACTGGAGACTTGCAAATAACTACAACGTTCCGCGTATTGGTTTCGTAAACAAAATGGACCGTCAAGGTGCTGATTTCTTAAACGTGTGTAAACAAGTGAAAGAAATGTTGGGTAGTCACGCATTACCTTTACAAATCAATATTGGTGACGAAGATAATTTCAAAGGAGTTGTTGATTTAATTAACTTCAAAGGAATTGTTTGGAATGAAGACATGGGAATGACTTTCCAAGAAGTTGAAATTCCAGCTGATATTATTGATGAAGCAAGAAGATTACGTAGTGAATTATTAGAAGCGGTTGCTGAATTTGACGAATCATTGATGGAGAAATTCTTCGAAGATGAGAACTCATTGACAGAACGTGAAATTTTAGATGCGTTGCGTCAAGCTACAATTTCTGGAAAAGTAGTTCCAATGATGTGTGGTTCATCTTTCAAAAACAAAGGTGTTCAAGCAATGTTGGATATGGTAATGGAAATTCTTCCTTCACCATTAGATGTTGAAGCGATTTCAGGTATCAATCCTAAAACAGATGAAGAGGTAACTCGTCAACCGTCTTACGATGAGCCTTTCTCAGGTTTAGCATTTAAAATCGCTACCGATCCTTTCGTAGGTCGTTTGTGTTTTACACGTGCTTATTCAGGTAAATTACCAGCTGGTTCTTACGTATTGAATACTCGTACAAATAACAAAGAGCGTATTTCTAGAATCTTCCAAATGCACGCTAACAAACAAAATCAAATTGATGAGTTAGGAGCAGGAGATATTGGAGCATTAGTTGGATTTAAAGATATCCGTACAGGAGATACTTTATGTGCGGAGAATGCGCCAATCATTTTGGAATCTATGAACTTCCCTGATCCAGTTATCGGTATTGCAATTGAGCCTAAAACTCAAGCTGATCAAGATAAATTAGGAGTAGGTTTGTCAAAATTAGCAGAAGAAGATCCAACATTCCGTGTGAATACTGACGAGGAAACTGGTCAAACTATTATCTCTGGAATGGGTGAGTTACACTTAGAAATTATTGTTGACCGTTTGAGACGTGAGTTCAAGGTTGAAGTAAACCAAGGTGCTCCTCAAGTTTCTTACCGTGAGAATATTACAGCAGGTGTTGATCACAGAGAAGTTTACAAAAAACAATCAGGTGGTCGTGGTAAATTTGCCGATATCGTTGTTAAAATTTCTCCACAAGATAACGCTGAAAAAACTGGATTAGAATTCGTTAACAGCATTAAAGGTGGTAACATTCCAAGAGAGTTTATTCCTTCAGTAGAGAAAGGATTTAAAGAATCAATGAAAAATGGTGTATTAGCTGGTTTCCCAGTTGACGCTATGAAAGTTGAATTAATGGATGGTTCTTTCCACGCTGTCGATTCAGATTCATTATCATTCGAATTATGTGCTAAAATGGCATATAAAGCAGCATTGAAAAATGCTCGTCCAGTTCTTCTTGAGCCAATCATGAAAATGGAAGTGGTTACACCAGAAGAAAACATGGGTGATATCGTAGGTGACTTAAACAGACGTCGGGGTGTAATTCGTGGAATGGATGATAGAGCAGGATCAAAAGTTGTTAAAGCGGATGTTCCTTTATCTGAAATGTTCGGATATGTAACTCAATTACGTACCCTTTCTTCAGGTAGAGCAAGTTCTTCAATGGAGTTCTCACACTATGCTGAGGCACCGAAGAATGTTGCGGATGACGTAGTGTCAAAAATTAATGGTAAAGTTTCAGCATAATACTTAGGTAATGAGCCAAAAAATAAGAATTAAATTAAAGTCGTACGATCACAATTTGGTTGACAAATCGGCAGAAAAAATAGTAAAAACTGTAAAAGCTACTGGTGCTGTAGTTAGTGGACCAATTCCATTACCAACACACAAAAGAATTTACACAGTTTTGAAATCGCCACACGTAAATAAAAAAGCGCGTGAGCAGTTTGAATTATGTTCATACAAAAGATTGTTAGATATCTACAGTTCTTCTTCTAAGACTGTTGATGCACTAATGAGATTAGAGTTGCCTAGTGGGGTTGACGTAGAAATTAAAGTTTAATAATTAAATAGTTAAAGTATGCCAGGAATTATTGGTAGAAAAGTCGGAATGACTAGCATCTACAGTGCCGAGGGTAAAGCAATGCCATGCACGGTTATAGAAGCTGGTCCTTGTGTTGTGACTCAGATCAAAACACAAGACAGAGATGGTTACGAGGCTGTTCAATTGGGTTTTGGAGACCGTAAAGAAAAAAACACTCCAAACGCATTGAAAGGTCACTTTAAAAAAGCTAACACAACTCCAAAAGCGAAGTTGGTGGAATTTAAAGGTTTCGATAACGTTAATCTCGGAGATAATATTGATGTAAACATTTTCGAGGAAGGTGAATACGTTAGTATCATTGGAACATCAAAAGGAAAAGGTTTCCAAGGGGTTGTAAGACGTCATGGTTTCGGTGGAGTTGGTCAAGCAACACACGGACAACATAACCGTCTAAGAGCACCAGGATCAATCGGAGCTTGTTCTTATCCAGCACGTGTATTCAAAGGAATGCGAATGGGTGGACAAATGGGTAACAAGCGCGTTGTGATGGAGAATCTTGAAGTTTTGAAAGTTCTCGCAGACAAGAATTTAATCGTGGTGAAAGGATCAATTCCTGGATCTAAAGGTGGAACCATAACAATTAATAAGTAATGGAAGTAAAAGTATTTGACGCGAAAGGAAAAGCTACTTCTAAAAAGGTAACGCTTTCAGATTCAGTTTTTGGTATCGAACCAAATGATCACGCAATTTACTTAGATGTTAAGCAACACTTGGCGAATCGTCGTCAAGGAACGCATAAAGCAAAAGAAAGAGCAGAAATATCTGGATCTACGAAAAAAATTAAGAAACAAAAAGGAACTGGTGGTGCACGTGCTGGTAGTATCAAATCTGGTACTCGTGTAGGTGGTGGACGAATCTTCGGACCAAGACCAAGAAACTACCATTTCAAGTTGAATGTTAAGTTGAAAAGATTGGCAAGAAAATCAGCATTTTCTTACAAAGCTCAAAATGAATCTATCATGGTGCTTGAAGATCTTAATTTCGACGCAGCTAAAACAAAAGATTTCAAATCGTTGTTGGCAGCATTGAAACTTGAGAACGAAAAAGTTCTTATGATTTTAGGAAGTCAAAATGACAATGTTTATTTGTCATCACGTAACCTAGGAAGAGTTAAAGTCGTTACAGCTGATTCAGTAAATACATTTGATGTATTGAACGCGAAGAAAGTTGTATTGGCAGAGAGTTCAATTGAAGTAATCGAAAAGATTCTAAACTAATTGATGATGAAAACAATTATCAAAAAGCCAATCATCTCAGAAAAAGCAACTGGAACGAGTGAGAAATTCAACCGTTTTACATTTGCTGTAGATAGAAAGGCGAATAAAATAGAAATTAAAAATGCTGTCGAGAAGATGTATGGTGTCAGTGTAACTGAAGTTCGTACAATGAATTATGGCGGTGGTAAATCCTCTGTTAAGTATACTAACAAAGGTATCGTTGAGCAACCAAGTAAGCTATGGAAAAAAGCTGTAGTTACTGTTGCAGTAGGAGAAACGATTGATTTATTTAATAATTTTTAAGCAGTTGACTAATGAGTCTTAAAAAATTCAAGCCTATCACTCCAGGGCAAAGACACAAGATCAACAGTGATTATTCAGAAATCACAACTAATGTTCCTGAAAAGAGCTTAGTTGCGCCGATGAAGAAATCTGGAGGTCGTAACAACGACGGTAGAATGACCATGCGTTATATGGGTGGTGGTCACAAACAAAAATACCGTATCGTTGACTTTAAAAGAGACAAGCATGACGTGCCTGCAACGGTTAAATCGATCGAATATGATCCAAACCGTACGGCTCACATCGCTTTGTTATTTTATGCAGATGGTGAAAAACGTTACATCATTGCTCCAAACGGATTAAAAGTTGGAGATACTGTTGTAGCTGGTAAAACCGCTGCTCCTAATGTAGGAAATGCACTTTTCTTAAGTGATGTTCCATTAGGTACTGTAATTCATAACATTGAATTAAAACCTGGAAAGGGTGGTGCTATCGCACGTGGTGCAGGTACTTACGCTCAATTGAACGCTCGCGATGGTCGCTATGCTATTGTTAAAATGCCTTCTGGTGAAACTAGAATGATTTTAACTACATGTATGGCTACAATTGGGTCTGTCTCAAATTCTGAACACAACTTAGTAGTCTCTGGTAAAGCAGGACGTTCTCGTTGGTTAGGTCGTCGTCCACGTGTACGTGGTGTAGTTATGAACCCGGTTGATCACCCAATGGGTGGTGGTGAAGGGCGTAACTCAGGAGGACACCCTCGTTCACGTAATGGTATGCCAGCTAAAGGTTACAAAACACGTGATAAGAAGAAGTATTCAGATAAGTTTATCATCGAAAGAAGAAAAAAATAAGTAAGATATGAGTCGTTCGTTGAAAAAACCACCTTTTGTACATTACAAGTTAATGAAACGAGTGGATGATGCACAAGCGTCAAGTAGTAAAGCAGTGATCAAAACTTGGTCAAGAGCTTCAACTATAACTCCTGATTTCGTAGGGTTGACATTCGCCGTACATAATGGTAACAAGTTTATTCCGGTTTTCGTAACTGAAAACATGGTGGGACACAAATTGGGGGAATTCTCTCCAACGCGTAATTTCCGTGGCCATGGTGGGAATAAAAAAGATAAGAAAAGATAGAATTTAAATAGCAAAGTCATGGGTGCTAGAAAAAGGTTAAGAGCTGAAAATTTAAAGGCGACGAAAAGTACAACGGCAATTGCACGTTTGAATGATTCGCCAATTGCTCCGAGAAAGATGAGATTAGTTGCAGATCTTGTAAGGGGAGTAGAGGTTAACAAAGCTCTAAATATATTGCAACATAATGCGAAAAATGCGTCTACAAGCTTAGAGAAGTTATTGCGTTCAGCAATTGCTAACTGGGAGCAAAAAAACGAAGGAAAAAGCATTGAAGAAGAGAAACTAGTAGTAAAATCAATTGAAGTTGGTGGTGGTGCTATGTTGAAACGAATTCAAGCTGCTCCTCAAGGTAGAGCGCATAGAGTAAGAAAAAGATCAAACCATGTTACCATTGTAGTTGATGGTGCTAAATAAGTTAGGATAAAATGGGACAAAAAACAAATCCAATAGGAAATAGACTTGGTTTCATCCACGGATGGGAGTCTAACTGGTATGGAGGGGATAACTACAGAGATAAAATCATCGAAGATGATCAAATCCGTAAGTACCTTAATGCTCGTTTATCTAGAGCTAGTATCGCGAAAATTATTATCGAGAGAACACTTAAACTTGTTACTGTTACGATCAACACAGCTCGTCCTGGAGTTATAATTGGTAAAGGTGGACAAGAAGTAGATAAACTAAAAGAAGAGTTAAAGAAAATTACGAAAAAAGAGATTCAAATCAATATTTTCGAGGTGAAACGTCCAGAATTGGATGCTCGTTTAGTAGCTGATGGAATCGCTCGTCAATTGGAAGCACGTATTTCTTTTAGAAGAGCTATTAAAATGGCAATTGCGAGTACAATGCGCATGGGAGCTGAAGGAATCAAAGTTAAGATTTCTGGACGTTTGAATGGAGCAGAGATGGCTCGTAGTGAGATGTACAAAGATGGACGTACTCCGTTACATACGTTCAGAGCTGACATCGATTATGCAATTTCCGAAGCACATACAACGTATGGTCGTTTGGGTATCAAAGTGTGGATATGCAAAGGAGAAGTTTACGGAAAACGCGATCTTTCACCAAATGTCGGAATGGCTGCTCAAGCTGCTAAATCAGGAGCAGGAGCTGGTTCAAGAAAACCAATGGGTGCTAAGAGAAAGAAAAAATAAAACAGGACAGTAAAATTTACAAAAGATGTTACAGCCAAAAAGAACCAAATTTAGAAGAGTTCAAAAAAGTCGAAACAGAGGTCTAGCTCAAAGAGGTAGTACAATTGCTTTCGGTTCTTTCGGACTAAAAACATTGGAGCCTGGATGGATTACATCACGCCAAATCGAAGCATCACGTATCGCCGTTACTCGATACATGAAACGTGAAGGAAAGGTGTGGATCCGTATTTTCCCTGACAAACCGGTTACCTCAAAACCAGCCGAAGTTCGTATGGGTAAAGGTAAAGGTGCTCCAAGTCACTGGGTAGCAGTAGTTAAACCAGGTCGCATCATGTTTGAAGCGGACGGTGTTCCTTACGAAATTGCTAAAGAAGCAATGCGTTTGGCAGCTCAAAAGTTACCGGTGAAATGTAAGTTCATTGTACGCAATGACTATGTTATACCAGAGAAATAGTAATTAATATGAAGCAGCAAGAAATCACAAAACTTTCAGTTGAAGACGTTAAGAGTCGCATCGCGGACTTCTCTGAGCAACTAGCGAAAATGAAATTGACGCACAGTGTTGCACCAATGGAGAATCCAATTCAGATTCGTAAAGTCAGAAAAACAATCGCAAGATTGCATACTGAATTGACTAAACGTGAAGCGCAAGCTTAGTTGCTTGTTTAAAAAAAAACAAATTAGCTTGAAATGGAAAAGCGTAATTTAAGAAAAGAGCGAGTAGGGATCGTTACTAGCGACAAAATGCAGAAATCAATTGTAGTTTCTGTGGAGCGTAAAGTAAAACACCCAAAATATGGTAAGTTCGTAAAAAAAACTACTAAATTTGTAGCCCATGATGAAAACAACGATTGTAATATCGGAGATATGGTTAAAATCATGGAGACACGTCCTTTGAGTAAATCAAAGAACTGGAGATTAGTAGAAATTATTGAAAGAGCTAAATAATTTTTTGTAATGATACAAACAGAATCAAGACTTGCAGTAGCAGACAACTCAGGAGCAAAAACTGTTTTGGTAATCCGCGTATTAGGTGGAACAAAACGTCGTTATGCTTCGGTTGGAGATAAGATCGTTGTTGCTGTCAAGAGTGCAATGCCCTCTGGTGCCGTTAAAAAGGGATCGGTAGCCAAGGCGGTAGTAGTAAGAACAAAGAAAGAAGTACGCCGTGCGGATGGTTCTTACATTCGTTTTGATGATAACGCTTGCGTTATTTTAAATCAAGCGGGTGAGATGAGAGGAACTCGTATTTTCGGACCAGTTGCTCGTGAGCTTCGTGAAAACAACTATATGAAAGTTGTTTCATTGGCTCCTGAGGTACTTTAAATAATTGAAGTTATGCAACAGAAATTACACATTAAAGTAGGCGACACTGTTAAGGTTATTAGCGGTGAAGCTAAAGGTCAGGAAGGAAAAATCCTTTCTATCGACAGAAAGAAACTGCGTGCAATTGTGGAAGGTGTGAATCTTGTAAAGAAACATGCTAAACCAAGTGCAGCAGACCCTCAAGGAGGAATCGTGGAGAAAGAAGCAGGTCTTCACATTTCAAACCTTATGGTTGTATCTAAAGGTGTTGCGTCTAGAACAGGACGCCGCGAAGATGCAAATGGAAAATTAGTACGTTATTCAAAAAAATCAGGGGAGGAGATTAAGTAATGAGTTATTCACCAAGACTTAAGGAAAAGTACAGTGCTGAGATTATTCCTGCATTGACTGAAAAGTTCGGGTACAAAACAGTTATGAGAGTACCTAAACTTGAAAAAATTGTGTTGAGCCAAGGAATGGGAGACGCAGTAGCGGACAAAAAGTTAATTGATAATGCCGTTGCGGATTTGTCAAGAATTGCTGGTCAAAAAGCAGTTACGACACTATCTAAAAAGGATATCTCTAACTTTAAGTTAAGAAAAGGAATGCCTATCGGTACTAAAGTTACTTTAAGAGGAAATAAGATGTATGATTTCTTAGATCGTCTTTTAGCTGTTGCTTTACCACGTACTCGCGATTTTCGTGGGATTAATCCAAAAGGATTTGATGGTAGAGGTAACTTTAACTTAGGAGTAAAAGAGCATATCATTTTCCCAGAAATCGATATCGATAAAGTAAGCCGTATGTTAGGTATGGATATTACTTTCGTTACATCGGCTGAGAGTGATGAAGAAGCAAAAGCTCTTTTAGATGCATTCGGTTTCCCATTTATTAAAAAATAAGAAGAAATGGCTAAAGAATCTATGAAAGCGCGTGAGCGCAAAAGAGAAAAAATGGTTGTTAGATACGCTAAGAAACGTGCTGAATTAACGAAAGTGTTAAAATCAACAGACGCTTCTGAAGAAGTACAAGCAGCTAAATGGGATGCAATGATGGCGATTCAAAAATTGCCTGCAAACTCTTCTAAAATCCGTGTTCACAATCGTTGTGGATTAACTGGTCGTCCAAGAGGATATATGCGTCAGTTTGGTCTTTCACGTGTTACTTTCCGTGAAATGGCTTTAGCTGGTAAAATCCCAGGAGTTAAAAAAGCAAGTTGGTAAAAGTCTCCGTCAGTTGACGGATTGAAACTCTACCGAGTAATTAATAAAAAAAAAGGACATGTATACAGATCCTATAGCAGATTTTCTAACACGAGTTCGTAACGCAAGTGCGGCTGGTTTGAAAATGGTAGAAATTCCAGGTTCGAATGTTAAACGTGCAATGACACAAATTTTATTCGATCAAGGTTATATCACAAATTACAAATTTGAAGATGATGACAAACAAGGCGTTATTAAAATCGCTTTGAAATACAATGCATCAACAAAAGTTCCTGCAATTACTAAATTGCAAAGAGCTTCTCGTCCAGGTTTAAGAAAATACAGTGGGTCTGCAGAGATGCCACGCGTATTGAATGGACTTGGTATTGCAATCGTATCAACTTCTAAAGGTGTAATTACTGATAAAGAAGCAAGAAAACAAAACGTAGGTGGAGAGGTTCTTTGCTACGTATATTAATTTTAAGAATAGTTAGAAATGTCAAGGATAGGTAAATCCCCAGTTAACATCCCGAGTGGAGTAGACGTAAAGTTAAACGGAACGAATGTTACCGTTAAGGGTCCTAAAGGTGAATTGTCTCAAGAAATCGATTCTTGTGTTACATTAACCATTGAGGACAACACAATAACTTTCAGCCGCGAATCAGATTCACCGACTCATCGTGCAAAGCATGGTTTATACCGCGCTTTATTGCAGAACATGGTAGTTGGAGTTTCGGAAGGGTACAAAAAGGAGTTAGAAGTAATCGGAGTTGGATACCGTGCAACTACAACTGGTCAACAGTTAGAGTTAGCTTTAGGTTATTCTCACCCAATTGTTTTCGAAATTCCTTCAGAAATTAAGGTATCTGCAGACACCCAAAAGGGTAAGGCACCTGTTGTTACGTTAGAATCGTACGATAAACAACTTTTGGGCCAGGTCGCTGCCAAAATTCGTTCCCTACGTAAACCTGAACCATACAAAGGTAAAGGTGTTCGTTTCTTAGGCGAAGAAATTAGAAGAAAAGCTGGTAAATCTGCAGGTAAAAAATAATAGTTAATAGTTATGGCATTCAGTAAATTAAACAGAAGAGCAAAAATTAAAAGAAGAATCAGAAAGAAAATTTCTGGTACTTCTAAGGTGCCTCGCCTTTCAGTTTTCCGTAGTAACAAACAGATCTACGCACAGTTGATCGATGATGTGAACGGAGTAACATTGGCATCTGCTGGTTCTTACAAAAACAAAGCTGTTGAAAAAGTTAATAAAGTTCAACAAGCAGCTGTTATTGGTAAAGAAGTAGCTGAAAAAGCATTAAAAGCCGGAATCGAGACCGTTGTATTTGATCGCAATGGATATCTATACCACGGTAGAGTTAAATCATTAGCTGACTCGGCTCGAGAAGGCGGTTTAAAATTTTAAAAAATGGCAGCACAAGTATTGAATAGAGTTAAATCTGCAGATATAGAGTTAAAGGATAAACTCGTTGCTGTAAACCGTGTTACGAAAGTAACAAAAGGAGGTCGTACGTTTACTTTCTCAGCTATCGTTGTGGTAGGTGATGAAAATGGTATCGTTGGTCACGGTTTAGGAAAAGCAAAAGAAGTTACAGAAGCAATCACAAAAGGAATCGATGATGCAAAGAAAAATTTGATCAAAGTTCCAATTTTGAAGGGTACTGTTCCTCATGCTCAAAAAGGTAAATTCGGTGGAGCGGAAGTTTTATTGAAACCAGCTACAAATGGTACAGGAGTTATCGCCGGTGGTGCGATGCGTGCAGTATTAGAAAGTGTTGGAGTTCATAACGTCTTGGCAAAATCGCAAGGATCTTCAAATCCACACAACGTAGTGAAAGCAACAATTGATGCACTTTCTCGTATGAGAGATGCTGTTGCAGTAGCTAAACAACGTGGGATCACATTGGACAAAGTATTTAACGGTTAATAGTATATCAGATGGCTACAATTAAAATTAAGCAAGTAAGAAGCGCTATTAAACGTCCAGCTGATCAGAAGGCTACGATTAAAGCGTTAGGATTTAAAAAGTTGAATCAAGTTGTTGAACATGAGGCAACTCCACAAATCCTAGGGATGGTTAAGAAAGTACAACACATGTTAGAGGTTGTTCAGTAAAACATTAAAATCGATTTACAATGAATTTACATAATTTAACTCCAGCAAGTGGATCTGTAAAAAGAGTAAAAAGAATCGCACGTGGTCAGGGATCTGGTCATGGTGGTACTTCTACTCGTGGACACAAAGGAGCGAAGTCAAGATCTGGATATAAATCTAAGATTGGTTTCGAAGGTGGGCAAATGCCATTACAAAGACGTGTACCTAAATTTGGTTTCAAAAACATTAACCGAGTTGAGTACAAAGCAATTAATTTAGATATTATTCAATCATTAATTGACCGTAAAAATGTTTCAGAAATTACACCTGAAGTATTACGTGAAAATGGATTAGTGTCTAGAAATGAGCTAGTTAAAATTTTAGGAAGAGGAGAGTTGAAAGGGAAGATTAATGTAACTGCTCACAAGTTTTCAGGATCTGCTAAAGCAGTGATTGAAGGTCAAGGTGGGAATTGTTCAGAAATCTAATTAACTTTGCCAACATTTTTTTAAAATGAAACGTTTTATACAGAATATTAAAAACATCTGGAAAGTAGAAGAATTAAGGAAAAGAATCTTATTGACTCTTACCTTAATTCTTGTTTACCGAGTAGGATCGTTCGTCATTTTACCGGGTGTAAACTACACCGCGTTAATGAATGCGCAAGCTAATGGCGGACAAAACACATTGGAGACGTTACTTTCTCTATTTTCCGGTGGTGGTTTCACTAATGCATCTGTGATGGCATTAGGAATTATGCCTTACATCAGTGCATCGATTATTATGCAATTACTGGGTATGGCAGTTCCTGCTGTTCAGAAAATGCAGAATGAGGGTGAATCAGGAAGAAAACGTATCAATAATTACACACGCATACTTACAATTATTATTTGTGCGCTTCAAGCCCCAAGTTATTTAACCTTGTATGTGCAATCAAAAGGTGCAATGCCTGTTGATGCCAATACGTTCTGGTGGACTCAAACGATTCTTGTGCTTATCGCAGGATCTATGTTTGCTGTTTGGTTAGGAGAAAGAATTACGGACAAAGGAATTGGTAACGGTATTTCGTTATTGATTACAGTTGGTATCTTAGCTCGTTTACCAGAAGCTTTCATCGCGGAGTTTGGATTCTCAGTTGAGTCAGGTAACTTAATTAAATTGGTTTTAGAAATTGTTGCCTTTATGGTTGTGATTTTGGGAACGATTTTAATTGTTCAAGGTGTTCGAAAAATTCCATTAAACACCGCAAAACGTGTTGTTGGAGCGCGAGCAGTTGATGAACAAGGAGCAAGAAGTTATTTGCCAATTAAAGTAAATGCGAGTGGTGTAATGCCAATTATCTTTGCGCAAGCAATCATGACGATTCCTGTGATGATTTTTGCTGGTGCAGCGGCTGAAGGCGGTGGATTTATTCAACGTACTTTGGGAGATATTTATGGCTTAAGCTACAACGTATTGTTAGCTGTGTTGATTATTGTATTCACGTATTTCTATACTGCGATTATGATCAACCCTCGTAAAATTGCCGATGATTTAAAAAGAAGCGGTGGTTTTATTCCGGGTGTTCGTCCAGGTGAAGAAACAGCTGAGTACATTGATACGTTAGTTTCTCGCATCACGTTCCCAGGATCTTTATTTTTAGCAGCGATTGCAATTTTGCCTTCTATCGCTAAAATGGCAGGGATTAATGATGCGTTTGCTATGTTCTTTGGAGGAACTTCTATTTTGATTATGGTTGGTGTTGTTTTAGACACGCTTCAACAAATCGAATCTTATTTATTGAATCGTCACATGGATGGTTTGATGGAAGGTACGAGAGTTAAAGGTCGAAGATCAGCAAACGAATTATCAGGATTTTAAGACATGGCAAAGCAAACATCAATTGAGCAAGACGGTGTAATCATCGAAGCCCTTTCGAACGCAATGTTCAGAGTGGAGTTAGAAAATGGTCACATTATCACAGCTCACATTTCAGGAAAGATGAGAATGTTTTACATTAAGATTCTACCTGGAGATAGAGTTAAAGTGGAGATGTCTCCTTATGATTTAACAAAAGGAAGAATATCTTTCAGATATAAATAAGGATTTTCCTTAAATAAAGAGAAAAGATGAAAGTTAGAGCATCAGTTAAAAAGCGTTCTGCAGACTGCAAGATCGTTAAGAGAAAAGGAAGAGTTTATGTGATTAATAAAAAGAATCCTAAACTTAAACAAAGACAAGGGTAATAGTATAAGAGTATGGCACGTATTGCAGGTATAGATTTACCAAAAAACAAGAGAGGAGTCATCGGATTGACTTACATCTTCGGTATTGGAAGAAGCACTTCAAAACAAATTTTGAAGGGCAATGGAATTGACGAAAACATCAAAGTTCAAGATTGGAACGATGATCAGTTGGGAGCTATTCGTAACTCGATTAATGAAATTAAAACTGAAGGACAATTACGTTCTGAAATTCAGTTGAACATTAAACGTTTGATGGATATCGGTTGTCAACGAGGAATTCGTCACCGTTCTGGTTTACCGTTGAGAGGTCAACGTACGAAAAATAACTCTCGTACTAGAAAAGGTAGAAGAAAAACAGTTGCTAACAAGAAAAAAGCAACTAAATAAGAGAACGCACTAACATTTGTTTAAGACAAACGTTAGTGCAGCTTACTTAAATTAAATTATATAATGGCAAAGTCTAATCAAAAAAAGAAGAAGAATGTCAAAGTAGAAGCGATGGGTGAAGCGCATATTCAAGCTACCTTCAACAACGTTATCATTTCTTTGACAAACAACGCTGGTCAGGTAATTTCTTGGTCATCAGCGGGAAAAATGGGCTTCAAAGGTTCTAAAAAGAACACTCCATATGCTGCACAAGTTTCAGCAGAGGATGCAGCGAAGGAAGCACATGACTTCGGATTACGTAGAGTAAAAGTATTTGTAAAAGGACCTGGAGCTGGTCGTGAATCAGCTATTCGTGCTTTGCACAATGCTGGAATTGAAGTAACTGAAATCATGGATGTTACTCCATTACCACACAACGGATGTCGTCCTCCTAAAAGACGTAGAGTTTAATATTAATCTATAAAGGGTAATTGAGATCATCGAAGGAAAGCCTTAATTCATGATCACTCTTTAAAACAAATAAAAATGGCAAGATATACAGGACCAAAATCCAAAATCGCACGTCGTTTCAGAGATCCTATCTTTGGACCAGATAAAGCGTTAGAAAGAAGAAGCTACGGCCCAGGACAACACGGTCCGTCAAAAAGACGTGGTGGAAAGCAATCAGAATATGCTATCCAGTTGGGTGAAAAACAAAAAGCGAAATACACATACGGTATTTTAGAGCGTCAATTCTCTAATATGTTCGAAAGAGCATCTCGTATGAAAGGTATCACTGGTGAGAACTTATTACAATTGTGTGAAACACGTTTGGATAATACAGTTTTTCGTTTAGGAGTTGCTCCTAGCCGTCGTGGTGCACGTCAATTAGTTTCTCACAAACACATTACTGTAAATGGTGAAGTTGTGAATATTCCTTCTTACACTGTTAAAATTGGTGATGTTGTTGGAGTTCGTGAGAAATCTAAATCGTTAGAAGCGATTACTTCTTCATTATCATCAAACAGTAAAAAATACGACTGGTTAGATTGGAACAATTCTGATATGTCAGGGAAATTATTAAGCGTGCCTTCACGTGAGATGATTCCTGAGAACATTAAAGAACAGTTAATCGTCGAGTTATACTCTAAATAATATTAATCATATTGGTATTCGGCTAAAGGGTTGGATGATTTTCTTCAGTCTTTTTAACCGCGCAACCGAAGAACAATTAAAAAGAAGAACACAACATGGCAATTTTAGATTTTCAAAAACCTGACAAGGTTATTATGATTCAGTCCGATGAGCATCACGGACAATTTGAATTCCGTCCACTTGAACCAGGATACGGAATTACAGTTGGTAATGCATTACGTCGTATTTTGCTTTCTTCATTAGAAGGTTTTGCAATTTCGTCTATTCGCATTGAAGGTGCTGATCACGAATTCACTACAATTAAAGGAGTAGTAGAAGACGTTACTGAAATCATCTTGAACTTGAAACAAGTTCGTTTCAAACAACAAATTGAAGGAACTGACAGCGAAACAGTTGTTGTTTCAATTTCAGGACAAGATAAACTAACAGCAGGAGATTTAGGAAAATTCACATCTGCTTTCCAAGTATTGAATTCAGACTTGGTTATCTGTAACATGGAATCGTCTGTTAAATTAGAAATTGAACTTTCAATTACTAAAGGACGCGGATATGTTCCTGCAGAAGAAAATAAAATTAGTGGTGCTCCATTTGGAACAATTTTCATTGATTCTATCTACACACCAATCAAAAATGTAAAATTTGCGATTGAAAACTTCCGTGTAGAGCAAAAAACGGATTATGAGAAATTGGTTCTTGACATTACAACTGACGGATCAGTTCATCCGAAAGAAGCATTGAAAGAAGCAGCTAAAATTTTGATTCATCACTTTATGTTGTTCTCAGATGAGCGTATCACTTTAGATAGTGAAGTAAAAGCTGAAACTGAAGAATTCGACGAAACTTCGTTACATATGCGTCAATTGCTTAAAACGAAATTAGTTGATATGGATTTATCAGTTCGTGCTTTGAATTGTTTGAAAGCAGCAGACGTTGAAACATTAGGTGATTTAGTTTCTTACAACAAAAATGACTTATTGAAATTCCGTAACTTCGGTAAGAAATCTCTTACTGAGTTAGAAGACTTAGTTGATAACAAAGGTCTTTCATTCGGAATGAATGTTTCTAAATACAAATTAGATAAAGATTAGTATCGCAATAAATTAGTAATGGCGTAATAGGTGGCTGGGCTTAGGCGATACCTTAGAAAAGATCCAGTTAACCGTTACTTACGAAATTTTAAATATGAGACACGGTAATAAAGTAAACAATTTAGGTAGAAAATCAGCTCACAGAAAAGCGATGCTATCTAATATGGCTGGTTCATTAATTCAGCACAAACGCATTAACACAACAGTTGCTAAAGCTAAAGCGTTGAGAGGATATGTAGAGCCTTTATTAACAAAAGCTAAAACAGATTCAACTCACTCAAGAAGAACTGTATTTAGTTATTTACAAAACAAGGACATCGTTTCTGAATTATTCAGAGAAGTTGCTCCAAAAATCGCTAACAGAGAAGGTGGTTACACTCGTATCATCCGTACAGGATATAGATTAGGTGATAACGCTGAAATGTGTATGATCGAATTGGTTGATTTCAATGAAATCTATACAAATGAGAAAGCGAAGAAAACAACTCGCCGTTCTAGACGTGCAGGTGGTGCGAAAAAAGAAGTTGAAGAAACAGTTGTAGCAGAAACTGAAGTAGTTGAAGAAACTGCACCAGAAGCAGCAGCTGAAGAAACAGCAGAAACACCAGAAGAAGATACTACTTCTGAGGAGAGCACTGAAGAGAAATAATCAACTAATTCTCGATAAATGAAAGGGTAATGGAAACATTACCCTTTTTTTATTCACAACGTTTCCAGTTTTCAAGATGAAACCCTAACTTTGCGCAAAATAAATTTAATGGAAGATAGAAAACCAGCTGTATTATTGTTAGCCGATGGCACAGTTTTTCAAGGATTAGCAATAGGCAAAATTGGAACAACAACAGGTGAAATTGCATTCAACACTGGGATGACTGGTTATCAAGAAGTGTTCACAGATCCTTCTTATTTCGGACAAATTCTTGTAATGACTACTTCACATATTGGTAACTATGGTGTACACGCAGATGAAGTAGAATCGGATTCAATGAAAATTGCTGGTTTGGTCACTAAAAAATTCTCAGAAATTTATTCTCGTACTTCAGCTGAAGGTTCTCTGGAAAATTTAATGTTCCAAAGCGAAACAGTTGGGATTTCAGATATCGATACACGTGCTTTGGTTCGTCACATCAGAAGTAAAGGTGCGATGAATGCAATTATTTCTTCCGAAAATTTAGATATTGAATCGTTGAAATTAGAATTAGCGAAAGCTCCTTCTATGGATGGGTTGGAGTTGTCTTCTTATGTTGCTACAAAAGAAGCATTTGAAGTTTGTCCAGAAAATCCGTCGTTCAAAGTTTCTTTGATTGATTTTGGTGTGAAGAAAAACATTGTTCGTTGCTTGGTAGAACGAGGATGTCACGTGAAAGTTTTTCCATTAAATTCTACAAAAGCAGATATGGATAGTTTTAATCCAGATGGATACATGTTGTCCAATGGACCTGGAGACCCATCTGCAATGCCAAATTCGATTCAATTGGTGAAAGAATTGGTAGACGGGAATAAACCAATTTTTGGAATTTGTTTAGGTCACCAAATTTTAGGACTAAGTCAAGGATTGAAAACACGTAAAATGTTTAACGGACATCGTGGGATTAATCATCCAATTTTGAATTTGAAAACAGGAAAAGGAGAAATTACTTCTCAAAACCATGGTTTTGTGATTTCAGAAGATAGTATTGACGCAAATCCTGATATTGTTGTAACGCATAAACACTTAAATGATAATACAATCGCGGGTATTGAGTTGGTTGGAAAGCCAATTTTCTCTGTTCAATATCATCCAGAGGCATCGGCTGGACCGCACGATTCACGATATTTATTTGATCAATTTATTGAAAACATGAAGTTGGCTAAATAAGCCCTTCAAAATAAAATTTACCATGAGTTATATTGCAAAAGTAGTCGGAAGACAAATTTTAGATTCAAGAGGGAATCCTACTGTTGAAGTAGATGTTATTACTGTAAACGGTATTGTAGGACGCGCTGCTGTTCCTTCTGGAGCGTCAACTGGTATTCATGAGGCGGTGGAGTTAAGAGATGGTGATAAGTCAATTTACTTAGGTAAAGGTGTTTTGAATGCTATTAATCATGTAAATACTGTAATTAATGAAGCATTAAACGGTATGGATGTTCTTGACCAAAAGGGCATTGACACGTTGTTAATTCGTTTAGACGGTACAGAAAATAAATCCAATCTTGGAGCAAATGCAATTTTAGGAACTTCAATGGCTGTTGCAAGAGCTGCTGCGCAAGAATCAGGTTTGAGTCTTTATAGATATATTGGAGGCGTTGGAGCGGTAACATTACCTGTTCCAATGATGAATATTTTGAATGGAGGTTCTCATGCAGATAACTTAATTGATATTCAAGAATTTATGGTGATGCCTTTTGGTGCTTCTTCTTTCTCAGAAGGATTGCGCTGGGGAACAGAAGTCTTTCATCATTTGAAAGCGGTGTTGAAATCAAAAGGAATGTCTACGAATGTTGGAGACGAAGGTGGTTTTGCTCCAAATTTAGGATCAAATGAAGAAGCAATTCAAGTTGTTATTGAGGCAATTGAAAAGGCTGGTTTTGTTCCAGGAAAGGATATGTATATTGCACTAGATGCGGCTTCTTCAGAATTCTACAGTGCTGAAAAAGGGAAATATATTTTTGAATCAACAGGTGAAGAAATGTCATCTGCTGAAATGGTTGCTTTTTGGAAAGATTGGTGTGCTAAATATCCAATTATTTCAATCGAAGATGGTTTAGCTGAAGATGATTGGGCTGGTTGGAAATTGGCTACTGAGGAGCTTGGAGATAAAGTTCAACTTGTAGGAGACGATTTGTTTGTTACAAACACGAAACGACTTTCAAGAGGTATCACTGAGGGAATTGCAAATTCGATCCTTGTAAAAGTGAATCAAATTGGAACATTAACTGAAACAATAGAGGCCGTTCAAATGGCCACGAAAAATTCCTATACTTCGGTAATGAGCCATCGAAGTGGGGAAACTGAAGATAACACCATTGCAGATTTGGCGGTTGCATTGAATACAGGACAGATTAAAACTGGTTCTGCTTCACGAAGCGACCGTATGGCAAAATACAATCAATTATTGAGAATAGAAGAAGAATTAGGAGATGCTGCTGTTTACCCTGGAAAACAGTTTAAATTCATCAAATAAGACTAGATAACGTTAAATAATTCACAATGAAAGGGGAGTATTCCCCCTTTTTTTTTTGATAGTTGTATTTATTCAATATTTTTGAAAATAATCAGGCAACTTAATTCTTTTCATTCTCGTCTTAACTCAAATTACTTTTATGAAGAATGCTATACTTGGGATGATTATCCTTTTCGGTTCATTTTTTGGTTTTTCACAATCAACTCAGGAGTCCTCAACAACATTTTTTGGACAATGCATGGTAGAGGTTCAAAATCAGGAAGAAATGAAAACATTGGAAAATCAATTGAGATTGAATCCATATGTGAAGACTGTTCGTTTAGATTACACTACGCAACGAGCTTTTATTTTAACAAAAAATATTGAATCGCTTAATGAGGTTGACTTTACTTCATGGTTTAGTCAGTATTCGTCAAAAGTAAGATGCATTCAAATAGGCGTTTACGGTGTTGATACAATCGCTACTTTCCCTTTTGAAAATTGCACGAAATAAATTTATTAATTGGTTTGAGTTAATATTCAAACTTAGTTAAAACAATTATGAGACTATCTACAATCATTCTTTTATTTACTATTTCAATTGTGGCAAGTGCTTACGCACAAACTACAACTACTTTTAATTATACTGGATCTCCGCAAACATGGACAGTTCCGGCATGTGTCTCGTCAATAAATGTAACTGTTGCTGGTGCAGATGGAGGAGGAAGTTTAGGTGGAAATGGTGCTGTGGTTACGGCAACGATTCCAGTTGTTCCTGGACAAGTTATTACTGTGAATGTTGGTGGGTCTGGTGGTTCTGCAACAGCAGGATACGGTGGAGGAGGTTTAGGTTACGCCTCTACAGATGGAAATGCAAATTATAATTCAAGTGGCGGCGGTGGTGCGACTACGATTAGTGTGAACGGAAACCCTGTAGTTATTGCTGCTGGTGGCGGTGGATCTGGTGGTGGATCTGGTATAGTTGCCGGTGGTGCAGGAGGATGTGCTACTGGTTTAGTGGGGTCTTCAACATTCGGCTTAGGTGGTACTGGTGGTTCACAAGTTGCTGGTGGTATTGGAGGTACTCCTTGGGCAGCAACGCCTCCTGGTGGCCAAAATGGGTCATTAGGGCAAGGTGGGAATGGTGGTTTTTGGCAAACAGCGTCGGGCGGCGGCGGCGGCGGCGGCTACTACGGCGGCGGCGGCGGCGGAAACGATGGTTGTTGCACCGGAGCAAATGGCGGCGGCGGCGGAAGTGGTGGGTCTAGTTTAGTTCCTGCAGGTGCCGGTTGCACATCTGGCTCTAACAATGGTTCTGGATATGTTTCAATCACATCCGGAGGGGTTACAGCCTCAAATACAGGCCCTTACTGTGAAGGAGGAACGATTCAATTAAATGGTTCTGCAGGCGGGACTAGTTACAGCTGGACAGGACCTAATGGTTTCACGTCAAACTTACAAAACCCAACAATTCCAAATTCAACTTTGGCGATGGCTGGGACTTACAGTTTAACAGTTACTGGAACAGGTTGTACGGATGCTGCAACAACAAATGTTGTTGTCTTGCCTCCAATTGCACCGAATGCTGGTGTCGATGATACAGTATGTTTTGGAAGTCCAATCAATTTAGTTGGAGTATTAAGTGTTGCAACGGATACAAAGCTTTGGACATATTTGGCTACGGGGATTTCTCCTACACCAACAGTTCAAATTTTACCGGCATCAAACAATTTAACTCCAACTGTAAATGTTAACCAACCTGGTTTATATTCTTTCATTCTTACTGAAACCAATCCTGTTTGTGGAAGTAAAAAAGATACAGTTAAAATTTTCGTTAAACAAATGACTATAAACCAAGTTACCACGAATACTTCATGCGCAGGTTTTTCGGATGGTACGATAACTTTGAGCGGTCCTCAAGCAACTCAATATAGTTATGATAACGGAAATACTTGGACTAGTGTTACGCCTGGTACAGGTTTTGCAACAGGAACTTATAATGTTTGCGTTAGAGATTATAATTTATGCCAAGCATGTGCGGTTGCTACGATTACCGATCCAGCGCCAATAATAATGAATGTAAGTAATGATACACTTATTTGTGAAAACGGAAGTGCAACTATGACAGCATCGGCAATTGGGGGTATTTCATACGATTTCCATTGGGATTTATTCCCAACGACAGCTGCTTCTCAAATTGGTTCTCCGTTGGTAAACACGTATTATGTTGTTCAAGCTGAAAGCGATTTAGGTTGTTTTTCAAACAAGGATTCAATTTATGTAACTGTAAGACCTCCATTGACAGGTACAATCACACCAGACGTTACAATTTGCCCTGGATATCCAACAACGCTTACAGCAACTGCTGCAGGTGGAATAGGAACTCCATTTAATTTTGTTTGGAGTAGTGGAGAATCTGGAACGGGTTCTAATCATTCGATTACTGCGAATCCATCTCAAACAACACAATATTCTGTAACAATTGATGATGCATGTGAATCAACTCCAATCGTACTGACAACGAACGTATTCTTAGCGCCTTTACCGGTTCCATTAATTAGTGTTGATTTGGATAATGAATGTGAACCAGCAATGTTTGTTTTAACAAATGAAACAGATCCACTGATGAATGGTCAAAATTATTGGTTATTATCGGATGGACAATATTTTCAAAATCAACAAACGATTGTAACTGACGAAATGTGGTCAGGTTTGTATGACGTACAACTTGTCGTTACAAGTCCTTTTGGATGTATTGATTCAACAACATTTATTAATTATTTAACAGTTCATCCTAAGCCTATTGCAGATTTCAGACATAGTCCTAATCCTGCTTATATGTTTAATCCAATAGTTAATTTGACAAATTATTCAGTGAATGGAGATAGTTATGAGTGGTTTATTCAAAATGGAAATCCAAGTTTCTCTCAACTTGAACATGTTCAAACCACATTCCCTGATGGTGTTGCTGGAGATTATGAAGTTACATTAATCACTACCTCAGAATTTGGCTGTATTGATACTTCAACTCAAATTGTAATCGTTTTACCTGAAGTACTATTGTATGCTCCAAATACTTTCACTCCTGATGATGACGAATTCAATCAAGATTGGGGAATTCATATTAGTGGAATTGATATTTTCAATTTTGAATTGTTAATCTTCAACCGTTGGGGGCAAATAATCTGGGAGTCACATGATCCAGCTGCTTCTTGGGATGGAACATATAATGGAGAATACGTTCAGCAAGGCACTTACACCTGGACAATTGAAGCAAAAGATTTGGTTAACGATAGAAAGTACGAGTTTAATGGGTTTATTAATGTGCTTAAATAAGATTAAGTCTTAATTTTGTATGTTCAAAACTAATTACTTTGTGAGGTATATAACTTTATTTTTCTTCGTTTTTAAATTTGTTTTTCTTTTCGCTCAACCTTCAAATAACAATTGTTCAGGAGCGACAGTTTTATCTGTAAATTCAAGTTGTATTGAAACAACAGGAACTACATTAAACGCAACTCAAACAATGCCAGGTTGCACTGGTGTAGCGAATGATGATGTATGGTATTCTTTTGTTGCAACTCAAAGTAGCATTCAAATTCAAGTTACTGGTTCAGCAGGTTTTAATCCTGTTGTTCAAGCTTTTTCAGGAATGTGTGGCTCTGGTCCTTCGTTAGGATGTATTAATGCAACTGGAAACGGTGGTGTTGAACTTGTGAGTCTTACTTCACTAATTGTTGGATCAACCTATTGGTTTCGAGTCTATCATTTTGATGCAGCTACTCCGGCGACTCAAACTTTTACTGTTTGTATAACACCGCAAGCAACAATGCCATTGTGTTCTGCATCAACTCCAGCAGGAAACACCTGTTCACAAGCAGCGTTAATTTGTGATGTGAATGGATATTGTGGATCAACTTCTGCAACCTATACTTCCGATTCTTGGCCAGCTTTAAGTACTGCATTTTGTGGGTCAATAGAAAATAATTCTTTTATTCAATTTGTTGCCAATGCATCAACTGTTTCATTAAACGTATGGGTTACTAGTTCTACATCCAATCTAGGGATTCAAATTCTTGTGTTTTCGACTCCTGCATGTGGCGGACCAGTAACGGCATATACGTGTGTTTCTCCAATGGCGCCATCCCCAACTGCAACTTCATTAACGGCATCAGGTTTAACTCCTGGTCAAACTTATTATATGATGATTGACGGTTATGCTGGTGATGTTTGTAATTATGTGATTGGAGTAAACTCTGGAATACAAGTTTCAGGTCAAATTATAAGCTCGGCAACAAATATTTGTGTCGGTTCGCCAGTTACGCTTACCGCAGGCGGTGGTAATGGTGTTTACACTTGGAATCCATCTCTCGACTTAAGTGCAACATCGGGTTCAGTTGTTATCGCAACACCAACGAATCAAGGTGCTCACGTATATACAATGACAACTAATTCAAGTAATCCACTTTGTCCATCAACTTCTGTTTCAACGGTAACAGTCAATGCATTCTCACCACCAACTCCATACGCTGGAATTGATGATACAGTTTGTTTGGGTTCACCGATTAATTTGGTGGGAACTCAGACAAGTCCTTCGAATGCTATGTTATGGCAGACCCTGACGTCAGGAATCACCCCAACGCCAACCGTTTCTTTTACTCCTAATTTTAGTAATCTAACTCCAACAGTTACTGTTAATCAACCTGGACTTTATCAATTTATTTTACGTGAAACAAATACTTTTTGTGGTATTAATCGAGATACAGTAAGCGTGTTAGTTTTGAATCCCGTTCAAACATTAAGTTTTGTTCCTCCATCTTGTTATGGTCAAAATGATGCTGAAATTCATGTTGATAATCCTGATGCAACCGAATATAGTTTTGATAATGGTTTAACATGGCAAACTGATTCTATGTCGGTAGGTTTTTCAGCAGGAACATATTCTGTATGTTCCAAGAATTATTTGGGATGTCTGGTATGTTCATCCATTACAATAACAGATCCCACACCAATTCAGTTAAATGTAAGTAATGATACCTTGATTTGTGAAAATGGTACAGCTAATTTATGGGCTTCTGCCGTTGGTGGCACCTCGTTTTTGTATCATTGGGATTTCACCTCTGATACGGATGGTATGCAGCAATTGAGCACTTTGACAGATTCAACAGTTTCCGTTTATGCAGAAAACAATTTTGGATGTCTCTCTTTGACAGAATCGATAAATGTTACAGTGCGGCCAGAATTAACAGCGTCAATTTCACCAAGCACGGAAATTTGTCCTGGATATCCAACAACGTTAACCGCAACTGCATCCGGAGGAAACAACGGTCCTTATCAATTTGTTTGGTCAACGGGCACGGTAACCACAGGTTTGAATAGTTCTCAATTGTTAAATCCGGGAGCTACTACGACATATTCTGTTGTTGTTAGCGATGGTTGTGAAACTAGTCCAATTACTTTAACGAGTGAGATTGAAGTTTTACCGCTTCCTATTCCTTTGATTTCAACTTTAAGTCCCTCTGTTTGTGAGCCTGCAAGTTTTATCATACAAAATGAAACGGATCCAAATATGGTGGAGCATTTGTATTGGACAATTTCTGATGGACAACAATTTACTGATCAAGAATCAATTACGACAGCACCAATGGATGCTGGAAATTACAATGTTCAATTGATTGTAGAATCGCCAAATGGCTGTATTGATTCAACTACTTTCTATAATTTCTTGACCGTTCACCCTCAGCCAATTGCCAACTTTACATATTCACCAAATCCGGTGAAAATGTTCAATACAGAAGTGCAATTGACAAATTATTCGTTCAATGGTGTAAGCTACGAATGGTTTATACAAGAAGGGAATCCATCGTATTCGCAATCAGAAGATGTACAAACCTTATTCCCAGATGGAGAAACAGGAAGTTATGAGGTTCTTTTGGTAACGACTTCTGCTTTTGGCTGTTTAGATTCACTCTTAAAAACGGTGGTTGTATTGCCTGAAATATTGTTATATGTACCGAACACTTTTACACCTGATGGAGACGAATTTAACCAGCAATGGAAAATTTATATGTCAGGAATGGACGCCTATAATTTTGTGATTAGGTTATACAATCGTTGGGGTGAAATTGTGTGGGAAAGTTTTGATGTGAATGAAACGTGGGATGGAACGTTCAACGGGACATTGGTTCAACAAGGAACATACACTTGGACAATCGAAGCAAAGGATCCGAATAATGATGATAAGTTTGAATATTCGGGACATGTTCTCGTTTTAAGATAAAAGATAAGCTCCAGTAGGAGCTTTTTTTTCGCTTCTACTTTTTGATATTCTATTAACTTTGTGCCACAATCCTTATCATATGACATTAGAAGATTTTCGAAAAGACATTCAAACAGGAATACCATCTCAAATTCCTGCTAAAAAGGAATACGAACCATCTATTAATCATGCTCCAAAAAGAAAAGAAATTCTTTCGAAAGAGGAGAAAAAGTTAGCACTTCGAAATGCATTACGTTATTTCCCGAAAGAGCAACACAGCGAGTTGATTGAAGAGTTTTTAAAAGAATTAAACGATTACGGACGCATTTATATGTACCGTTATCGTCCAGATTATAAAATGTTTGCGCGTTCAATTGGAGATTATCCAGGAAAATCTGAACAAGCGAAAGCAATCATGTTAATGATTCAAAACAATTTGGATTACGCTGTTGCGCAACATCCACATGAATTAATTACGTATGGCGGAAATGGCGCTGTTTTCCAAAACTGGATTCAATACCGTTTGACAATGAAATATTTGTCAGAAATGACGGATGAGCAAACGTTAGTAATGTATTCTGGACATCCAATGGGATTGTTTCCGTCTCACAAAGATGCTCCAAGAGTTGTTGTAACGAATGGAATGATGATACCTAATTATTCTAAACCAGATGATTGGGAGAAGTTTAATGCGTTAGGAGTAACTCAGTATGGACAAATGACTGCTGGTTCTTACATGTATATTGGTCCACAAGGAATCGTTCATGGAACAACAATCACTGTTTTAAATGCAGCACGTAAAATTTCAAAAGAACGTGATGCCATCAAAGGAAAATTATTCGTTACAGCTGGACTGGGCGGAATGTCAGGAGCTCAACCGAAAGCAGGAAATATTGCAGGTTGTATTTCTGTAACTGCAGAAGTTAACCCAAAGGCTGTTCATACTAGACATTCTCAAGGATGGGTGGATGAAGTTATTGAAGATTTAGATGCTTTGTGTGCACGAGTTCGAATTGCGAAGGAAAAACAAGAAGTTGTTTCAATTGCCTATGTAGGAAATATCGTTGATGTATGGGAGAAATTTGATCAAGAAAATATTTTCGTTGATTTAGGTTCGGACCAAACTTCGTTGCATAATCCTTGGGCTGGAGGATATTATCCAATTGGCTTGTCGTTTGAGGAATCAAATAAAATGATGGCTGAAAGTCCTGAGTTGTTTAAGGAGAAAATTCAATTCACACTTCGTGCACATGCGGCTGCTGTGAACAAACACACAGCGAAAGGAACCTATTTCTTTGATTACGGAAATGCGTTTTTATTAGAAGCATCGCGTGCTGGAGCTGATATTATGGCTGAAAATGGCATTGATTTTAAGTATCCATCGTATGTACAAGATATTTTAGGACCAATGTGTTTTGATTTCGGTTTTGGACCGTTCCGATGGGTTTGTGCTTCAGGAAAACCGGAAGATTTACAACGCACGGATGAAATTGCTTGTGAGGTTCTTGAAGAAATGATGAAAAATAGTCCAGATGAAATTCAGCAACAAATGGCTGATAACATTCAATGGATTAAAGGCGCGCAGCAAAACAAATTGGTTGTTGGTTCACAAGCACGTATTTTATATGCGGATGCTGAAGGACGAATGAAAATTGCTGAAGCATTTAACAAAGCAATCGAACGCGGAGAAATTGGTCCTGTTGTTTTAGGACGCGATCACCATGATGTTTCTGGAACTGATTCACCTTATCGTGAAACGTCAAATATTTATGATGGATCCCGCTTTACTGCTGACATGGCAATTCAAAATGTGATCGGAGATAGTTTCCGAGGAGCGACTTGGGTTTCTATTCACAATGGTGGTGGAGTAGGTTGGGGAGAAGTCATCAACGGAGGATTCGGAATGTTGTTGGACGGAACAGCTGAAGCAGATCGTCGTTTGAAAATGATGTTGCATTGGGACGTAAACAATGGAATTGCTCGTCGCAACTGGGCGAGAAACGACAATGCAATTTTTGCCATCAAACGTGCAATGGAAGTTGAACCGAATTTAAAGGTGACAATTCCAGAATTTGTAGATGATCAATTAGTTGATAAACTTTTCTAAATAAGTCTCAACTCGTTTAACGAGGAATAAAAAATATAACCCTTCACGGATGGCATGTTCATTTGTTGAAGGGTTTTTACGTATTCACGCACTTGTTTTCCATCTTTTTTGTTTGGAATTCCCGTTTTATAATCCAAAACAATCGTCTCATCTGCTTTTAAAATGATTCGATCTGGACGTTTAATGCTTGTTTCGTCAATAATAATTGATTGCTCATTCATAATTTCATATGCATCATTGAACAATTCATTGAATGCTGAAATCCCATAAATGGCGTTGATTTTTTCTTCAATTTGCGGTACAAACCCCAATTCAAGATCTCCTGCTTTCACAAGTTCTGCTAACGTGGAAGTAATGGATGATGGGTTTTCAATGGCAGCCATGGCTAAATGGAACTGATTTCCGAAACGTTGTTCAATTGAAAGTTGATCTGGTTCGGCTAAATCAACGGAATCTTGCAAGGAAATCTCAGGAAACCATAAGTTGTCCTTTGAACTTAAAGGTTCAAAAAATGCCGTTGTTCTAACTTCTTCCTTCGCGTGATGAGGCGCTCGAACACCTAAGGAGATTTTAAGCGCTTCATTTTCAATTTCAGCTTCCGGCATTACTTCGAAACAACTATGAGCGATAGCTCCGAAATTGGAATTGTCAAAATAATTGAAAACAAATAGACGTTCCATAGGACGTGTAAAAGCGACATAGCACATATTTACTTTATCCGTAAGAATCTGATCCAATTCATAGCTGTTAAAATTCGCGATTTCGTCGATTGGACTTTCCTTTTTCAATGTCGAATACAAGATTTTGTCTTCAACCTCAATCAGAAATTTCGATGTGCTTAAAATCGAAGTGTCGAAGTTCAAATAGGGAACAATGACAACTGGAAATTCTAAACCTTTCGATTTATGAATAGTCATGATTTTTATAGCATCATCACTTTCCGGCAGTTGAATGGCCAATTTCGATTTTTGTTCACCGTAATAGCTGATGAATGATTTTAAGTCTGGACCTTTGGCCAGCTCGAATTCAAAAGCAAAATCTGCAAAGTGATGTAAATAGGGATTTTTTAATTCGTCCCAACCGAGCATACGGTAAAACGATTGAATTAAATCATATAAATTTTCATATTTACAGAAAAATTCGGCTTTCGACCCGAAATGATCTATAATGAATTTATCGTCGTTGAAGTAGGAATATTCTTTTCCATCTTTCCCAGTTTGTTTCGAGAAATAGCTTCGGTAATGTTCAATCGCATTTTGTTTGTGAACGCGGAAGAATATTTCTGCAAATCGCTTCTTTTCACTTAAATTGGAAGGATTCAATCGGCGTTTTAAATACGAAAGAACCAATTTTACTTTTACTTCATTTTGAACTAAAAGTGATTCTGCCGAAACAATTTTATATCCTGCTTTTGTCAGTTCAATTGCCCATATATTTGCACGTTGATTTTTATCTGCCAACAAACAAATGTCTCCACGATTAAATCCATCCTCTTCACATTCTTGTATTTTTCCAATAATTTTTTGAACGATTTCTAACTCATCAATTTTCGCTTTTTCTGAAATAATTTCAACGTAACCTGGTAAATTCGATTTTGGATTTTGATAAATCGAATTGTAAAAATCTTGGGACAAAAGCGGCAATTCATTTCTTAATAGCGGGAAAAAGGCATTATTGAAATTCACTATCGTTGGTGATGATCGCCAATTATCATCTAGGGACTTAACGCTTCCCATTTGGTCAAAATAATTTGATTTTTGCGAAATTGAAGCGTCATTTTCCGGATTATAGATTTTTGGGAGTGCAACAAATTGTTCAGCAACGCCATTTTTGAAACGGTAAATTGATTGCTTTGGATCACCAACTATGAGATTGATGTTTTCATTTGAAATGGATTCGTGAACCAACGGAACCATGTTCAACCATTGTAGTCTGGACGTATCTTGAAACTCGTCCAATAAGAAATGTTGGAAACGTGTTCCCAAGCGTTCATAGATAAAAGGTGCTTCCTCGTTTTTAACCAAATCAGAAATCAACTTATTGAATTCGGAGATGCGAATGAGTTGCTCATTCTTTTTAATGCTGTCCAACGATTTTGCCATGTATTGCAGCATCGCCATGTTGTAGAAATTCTTCAAAAAGGACTGTAGTACAAAATATTCCTTTGCATGAATTGTCGCATAGGTATTTAGCTCAACAAGCACATTTTGTAGTTCTTCTGGAAAGCGTTGATTTGGTTTTAGTTCTTTTTCAATTTGATTGGTAACACTTTTACCTACAGGTAATAATTCAAAATCGGTATAAGTTCCAATTTTTAAAATACCTTTTAAGGTTGTTGATTTCCCTGGAAGTTCGGATTCATCAATGGCCAAATCTGTATATAATTTGAATACAGATTGACAACGCGTAATAAAGGATTCTCGCTGAATGCGCAGCTGATAATTCATTTCAGTGTAGCGTTCAACGGAAAAATCAACTTCAAGTAATTTCTCTATTAATGCTTGGTTCTTTTCTTTGCTCAATATTCCACCGAAATCGATAAGTTGTGAACGAAAATTCCATTGTTCACCTTCGTCCAAATTGTTTTTTGCGTATTCAAAAACCTTCTTAGTAACATCTAAAACGCCTTGTTTACCCAATTGGTCTAACAACAAATCGACTACTTGTTCAATAACCTCCTTTTCATTTAGAATAACCTCAAAATCGTTTGGTAAATCTAGATCACGACTAAAAGAACGTATGAGTTTTAAATTGAACTTGTCAATTGTCATCACATGAAAATCTTCATAACGATGCAATATGTTTTGAAGAACAACTTTTGAGCGCAAATGAACTTCGTGAGGATTTATTCCGAGTTCATTCCCTAGCACAATTGCATAGTCGTCTGATTTTTTTCCAAATAATTGAGGATAACTTAAAAGATCTAATGCTTGAATGATGCGCGTTTTCATTTCTATAGCCGCCTTATTGGTAAAGGTCATTGCAATAATTCGAGAAAAACGACTTGTATCTTTTTTATCTAATAAGAGTAATTCGATATACTCTTTAACCAAATTATACGTCTTACCACTACCAGCAGAAGCATTGAAAATTTTTAAAGGACGTTTTGAATTATCAGGCATTGAAGAATGAAATTATCGTGTAAAATTGTAAGTTGACAATTAGTCAATAAAAATAAGGAAAATAAGTTCTGTTTTTGTAAATTTGTTAGAATATGATCATGAAACTGAATACACTATATTTGCTTTTAATTCTTGTTTTGTCACTCGTGTCATGCAAGGATGACGTTGTTGAAGAGCCAATTCCAGAATTAGATTACCTCAAAATTACCCTGCAACCTGTTCTTGGAGCCAATGATTTGGCTTTAAATGATACAATCACGACGGTTGAAGGTTATAAGGTGCAATACACCGATTTGAAATGTTATTTTTCAGATGTAAAAAACGGTGGAAATACATTGGCGCAAGCAGGTTTGTTCGATTACAAACAGAACGGTACATTTTTATTGCAGGCAGTTGGAAAGAAAGGAGATTATTCATCTTTGACGGCTTATTTAGGAGTTGATCCAGCAGTGAATCATAATGATCCATCTGCATTCCCAAACAGCAGCCCGTTAAACATTGCGAATGCAAATGACATGCATTGGGATTGGAATCCAGGTTATATTTTTATAAAAGTTGAGGCGAAAGTTGATACCATTGTTGACGGAGTGAACAATTTAGATCATTTTGTTGTTTTGCACGTTGGAACAGATGCCTTTATCCAAAGCTTGAGTTTTAGCTCCTTGAATTGGCAAACAGTTACAGACCATCTTGCGGTTTTACCGTTAAAACTAGATATGGAAAAGTTCTTACAGAATGGTGCTCAAACAATTGATTTAAAAACGGAGCACACGACACATTCTGCTGCTGGACAAGAAGCATTGAGCATTAAAGTTATTCAGAATTTCAAGGATGCAATAAGTACCTATTAAATGAAATATCTTTTCTTCTTATTTATTGGTGTTGTAATTTTTCTCTCTTGTAAAAAGGATAAAACAGGTTATTCACCCGAGCCGTATGTTTTGGAAATACCATCGCATTTTCCTGACATGATTATTCCGGAAGATAATCCAATGACCGTTGAAGGTGTTTTTTTAGGGAGAAAGTTGTTTTATGAAAAGCAGCTGAGTGGTAACAATACTATGTCATGCGGGGCTTGTCATTCGCCTTCAAGTTCTTTTTCAGATCCGAATCAATTTTCAACTGGTATTGACGGGGTTCAAGGAACTCGGAATTCAATGGCCTTGATCAATCTTGGCTGGCAAAATTTCTTTTTTTGGGATGGGCGATCGCAAACATTAGAACAGCAAATTCTTGAACCTGTTCCAAATCCAATTGAAATGCATCAATCTTGGACAGATGCTGTTGCCAAATTGAATGCTAGTCAAGACTATAAAAATTTGTTTTACAAGGCCTTTGGAACTACAAAAATTGATTCAACGTTGGTGTCAAAAGCAATTGCTCAATTTTTACGAACAATGATTTCGGGTTCTTCAAAATATGATGTTATGTATAAATACATTAATGGAATCAGTTTATCAGCACAAGATCAAGTAACATTGGCAACTGTTTCAAATGATGAATGGGCAGGTTATGATTTATTTAAAAGTTTAAATGGTGCAGATTGTTTTCATTGCCACAACGGAGCATTAATGCAAGTCAGTAAATTTAGTAACAACGGACTAGATTTAACGTTTACTGATATAGGAAGAGGTGCAATAACAGGATTAGCATCGGATAATGGGAGATTTAAAGTTCCAACTTTGCGTAACATTGCACTTTCAGGGCCGTATATGCATGACGGAAGGTTTTCAACCTTAGATCAAGTTATAGAACATTATTCGACAGGAATTAACCAAAGTTCGACAATTGATCCATTGATTGAATATGCATTTCAAGGCGGAGTGCAATTGGATAGCCAAGAGAAAAATCAACTAAAGCAGTTTTTGCTTACGTTGACTGATTATAAATTTATTAATAATCCGGATTTTCGAGATCCGAATTAAGTACATGCATCGAATTTTCGTTTCTTTGCACCAACTTTACGAAAAATGATTGACGAAAGAAGATTAACAACAGAGGAAAAAGCACTTAAAATTAACTTGACATCTGATATTTATGGATGTTTCGCTGAGATTGGTGCTGGGCAAGAGGTGGCAGCTAACTTTTTCAAGGCAGGAGGTAGCTCGGGGACAATCGCTTACACACAATCAGCTTATGACATGAAAGTGTCTGATTCTATGTACGGTGAAGCATCACGTTATGTTTGCGAAGAGCGTCTGCTAACGATGCTTGGAACGGAATACGAAACATTAAAATACCGTTTACCAAATAAATACAAAGAAGCGAGATTCTTTGCTTTTTGTAATACAGTTGAATCGTTAAATTACCACAAAACAAATCAAGGTCAAGGTTGGGTTGGAATCCGTTTTCAATTGGATTTGGAAGCAGAACCAAATGACGTGATTTTGCATATCAAAATGCACGATAATAGTCACAAAGCACAGCAAGAGGCCTTAGGTATTTTAGGTGTAAATTTAGTGCATGCCTGTTATTTTCACCATGACGATTTAAATGAATTTTTGACAAGTTTAGTTCATCGCCTTCCACGTGATCGAATGGAAATAGATATGATGCGCGTATCAGGGCCAGATATGGACAATACTGATAACCGAATTATAGCATTGAATTTGGTAAAAAGAGGAATCACAGACGCAACCATGTTTGATTTGTCAGGACACGTTTTACAACCTGCAACGGCTTTATATAAAAAGAACATTTTGTTGATGCGAGGCCGTTTTAGACCAGTGACAAAAGTGCACATCGACATGATTGAAGCGGGTAAAAAACAATTCTTGAAAGAACCTGGAGTTGATGATGATCATTTAAGTGTCATTTTCGAATTGACCTTAAAAGATTTAACAGCAGACGGTAAAATCTCTGATAAAGATTTTGTTGATCGCGCTGAACTGCTTGGATCTCTGGGGTATACAGTAATGATTTCAAACTATTTGAAACATTATAAAATGGTTGACTATTTAGCGACCATTGCACGCGGAAAACGAATGGGATTAATTCTAGGAGTTTACAATCTTCACACAATTTTTGACGAACGATATTACGATAATTTGCCAGGAGGCTTACTTGAGGCATTCGGTAGAGGATTTGGTCACGATGTAAAAATGTTTGTTTATCCAGCAATCAATGTAGAGGATGGAGAGATTTACGGTTTGCACAATGTGAAAATTCAGCAACACCTTCATGGCTTATTGACGTATTTAAAAGACAATAATAAAATGGAAGCGATTGAAAATTATGATCAACGCTTGCTGCATATTATGTCCGATGACGTTCTTTCAAAAATCAAAGCTGGGGCTTCAAGTTGGGAAGATGACGTACCGTATGAGGTTGTTAAAGCAATTAAGTATTTCGAACTTTTTGGATACCACGAAGTAAAAGCAACAGCACTTTAAGTTATGCCGCACATTAAAAACGCACTGATTCGTTATCGCATTATTGATCGTTGTATTCGCAATAAATACAAACAATATCCTTCTAAACAAGAATTGCGTGAAGCATGTGAGGAGACATTGTATGGTTCAAATGACGGTGCGAACATTTGTGATTCAACAATCGAAAAGGACATGTTTGCCATGCGAATGGAACATGATGCGCCAATAAAGTATAGTAAACGCCATGGAGGTTACTATTATGAAGATCCTGATTTTACAATTAATGATATTCCATTAACAGAGGAAGATTTGAGTGCGATAAAATTCGCAGCAAATACCTTGATGCAATTTCGTGATGCAGATATGTTCAAGCAATTCGGAAATGCAATTGATAAAATTGTGGATCGTGTATCCATTTCAGCAAATCCATCCGATAAAGAATTAAATAATTTTGTACAATTTGAATCAGCTGTGTCGAGCGGCGGGAATGAATTTTTGCCATTGCTCTTGGATGCAATTAGAAACAACCGCATCGTAACTTTTGAATATTCAAGTTTCGTAACAGGAAACTCAAAAGGTCGAATTGTTAGTCCACTCTTATTAAAAGAATATAGAAATCGCTGGTATTTAATATCGTTTGATGAGTCCAAAAAAGACATTATTACGTTTGCATTGGACAGAATGAGTGAGTTAATATTGACAGAGGAAGAAGCGAATAAACCAAGTGATTTTCATCCGGATAATTATTTCAAATATGCGATTGGAATTACTTCTGATAACAAAAGTATTCCGTACACTATCGTATTGAAGACCGACAATGTAGCTGCTAAATACATTGAATCTCAACCATTTCACAGTTCTCAAAAAATAATAAAAACAGGAAAAAATCGTACAACTTTCGAATTGAATGTTTATCTTTCAGAAGAATTGATTCGAACAATTTTATCCTACGGCGGTGAAATTGAAGTTGTTGCTCCTACAATATTAAGAGAACAAATAGCAAAACGAATCAGTTCTATGGTTGCTAACTATAAAAACTGATTATCTGAAAATTGAAACTGCACGTATTCATAACATGCATCTTATTCGCTTTTACACTTTCTGCCCAGGAATTAAGTAAATCGTATTTTGATATCAATGATTTAATTATCGTTGACAGTAAAAAAGCGAAAGAAATAATTGATTCACTCGAATTTGTTTATCTAAAAAATAGCGATGAACGAAAATTAGCTGAATTGAAGTTAAATGCAATTGAATATTATCGATCTATTGGAGACTTTTCGCATATGAAACATATTTTATATGACGAACTTCAAAAAGTTGATGAATCTACACCTTTGCGAATAAAACTTGGCTTAGATTTTTTCCTAGCAGCGAATAGTGGATTTGAACAGAAAGACAAGCAATTTCTTAAAATAAATTCAAGAGTGTTGGCAGCCGCCAAATTACACCATTTTCCATTTCTGGAATCGCAGTCTCTGATATTGTTTGGAAATTATTTTGTGCGCGACGGACATTATGAAAAAGGTCAGTGGTATTATGCGCAAGGTTTAAAACTTGTGAAAAAATTGAATTTACCCTATTGCAGTGAAGTAGCTGAAATGAAAAGAGGTATTGGCTATTTTTATGAAGGAAAAACCCAAGATGCGTTTCGCTTTTTTCATAAAGGCTTACAGTACAGTAAACAAAAAAATCTGAACAAAAGTTATTGTCAGTATTTGACATATATAGCTGAAGCGCATTTATTTAATGACGATTTAGATAGTGCTTATTACTATTATAATGAATTTTTACAATGGAAGGACAAGGCAGATATTCGCGATGTTTATGGAACTTACACCGGGTTGGAATATTATTTCAGTAGAATAGGCAATATTGATTCAGCCTACCATTACTCAAAATTAGTAATTGCTGTAGATGATTCAATTGAGCAAACAATGGACAAAGAACTTGGAGATGAATTTGAGTTCATGTACAATGAAGCAAGAAATAAGGAACTCATAAAGGCGAAAGACAAGGAAGTAGCAGATCAAAAAGAGAAAAACAAAAATCAATGGATTTTATTTTCAATTATTGGTAGTGTTTTATTGACTTTTTCAGGAATGCTGGGCTTTTCTAATCGTCAAAAAAATAAGTTGAATATTCAATTATCCGAACAAAAAGAGGCCATTGCTCAAAAAAATTCGATCATTGATTCTGCTCTAAAGGAGAAAGAAGTGCTTTTGAAAGAAATTCACCATCGTGTAAAAAACAACTTACAAGTAATTTCGAGTTTATTGAATTTGCAATCCAAAGGAATAACAGATGAACATGCTCGGCAAGTGTTGGAAGATGGAAAGGAACGTATTCAAGCGATTGCGTTAATCCACCATCGTTTGTATCAAAATGAAGTATTGGCTTATATTACAATGCAAGATTATCTTCCTGATTTAATTAGTCAGTTGAAAAGAACTTATGTTTCGGCGGACAAACAAATCCAAACGAAAATCGAAACGAATGCAGTTCGTATTTCAATGGATAATGCTGTTCCATTGGGGTTAATTGTTTGTGAAATGATTACTAATGCCTACAAACATGCTTTTCAAGGAAAAACAATTGGTGAAATTTGGGTTGAACTAAAACCTTCATCAGAACAAAGTTTTTACGAATTAACCATTGAGGACAATGGCGTTGGTATCAAAGAAGGAATCAACTTCCCGCAAGAAGGTTCATTAGGTGCTGAAATTATTACTGCCTTGTCAGAACAATTGAATGGTGAACTTTTCATGACAAGTTCCGAAGAAGGAACAAAATTCAAGCTGATTTTTCAAGACGCACACTAAGTAGTTTAATTTTCTCTGTGTATCTTCGTCAAAACTTTTTTTATGGAACTTCTTGTATCGCTGAATAATGGCGTTTGTGAATTGAAATTAAACAGACCAGCCGTATTTAATTCGTTTAATCAAGCAATGGCTTTTGCACTTCAAAAAGCACTTGATGAAGCTGAATTGAATGATGAGGTAAGAGCAATCGTAATTACTGGAGAAGGGAAAGCATTTTGCGCCGGTCAAGATTTAGCGGAAGCAATGGATCCAGAAGGACCAGAATTGCAATCAATTGTAAAAGATCATTACAATCCAATCATTGAACGAATTCGTGCAATTGAAAAACCAATTATCGCAGCAGTGAATGGTGTAGCAGCTGGAGCTGGAGCAAATATTGCATTGGCGTGTGATATTACAATTGCGAAGAAAAGCGCAAGTTTTATTCAAGCATTTTCTAAAATTGGTTTGATTCCGGATTCAGGAGGCACGTTCTTCTTGCCTAGAATTATCGGATCTCAAAAAGCATTGGCATTGATGATGACAGGTGATAAAATTTCTGCCGAACAAGCTGATTCTATGAACATGATTTACAAAGCAGTGGATGATGAAGTCTTTGAAAGTGAGGTAAAAAACTTTGCTGAAATAATTGCGGCATTGCCAACTCGTGGTTTAGGCTTAACGAAAAAAGCAGTAAACGCAACTTTTGCAAACAATCTTACTCAGCAATTAGCGTTGGAAGAAGAGTTGCAAACAGAAGCCGGTCAAACCTATGATTTCCGTGAAGGAGTAAATGCCTTTTTAGAAAAAAGAAAACCAGTTTTTAAAGGGAAATAAATTTTATATCACGAATCACGAATCACGAATCACGAATCACGAATTTTCAAATCATAACGAATGGTAGTAGGAGTTTTAGGTGCAGGGACAATGGGTGCAGGAATTGCTCAAGTGGCGGCACAAAATGGAAGTGAAGTTGTATTGGTTGACCTTAACCAAGAAATGTTGACCAAAGCAGAGAATAATCTCGATAAAGTGTTGGCGCGTTTGGTAGAGAAAGGTTCAATTTCAGAAGATGAAAAAATCAATATTCAGGGACGAATTACGTATTCAACTGATGTACATGATTTCAAGTCAAGCAAAATTGTCATTGAAGCAATTGTAGAAAAGTTGGAGGTAAAACACAACGTTTTTGCTAATTTGGAAACGATTGTTTCGCAAGAATGTATTTTGGCGAGTAACACATCTTCGTTATCAATTGCAAGCATTGGTTCGGTGTTAAAAAATTCTTCACGGGTAATTGGAATTCATTTCTTTAATCCAGCGCCATTAATGCCATTGGTTGAAATCATTCCAGCGGTACAAACATCCCAAGAAACACTTGATTTTTCAAAGGAATTGATAAGCTCTTGGAAGAAAGTAGGCGTTATTTGTAAAGATACACCTGGATTTATTGTAAACCGCGTTGCGCGACCTTATTACGGTGAAGCCTTAAAAATATACGAAGAAGGTCTTGCAGATTTCGCAACAATCGATTGGGCTATGACAACAATCGGAGGATTCCGCATGGGGCCGTTTACCTTAATGGATTATATCGGAAATGATGTGAATTATGCCGTGACAGAATCTGTTTTTGCTTCGTTTTATTATGATCCACGTTTTAAACCATCGTTTACACAAAAACGTCACATGGAAGCTGGATTTTATGGACGAAAATCGGGAAGAGGCTATTATAATTACGCTGAAGGAACAGTGTTGCCTCAAGCAAATGAAGATAAGGTGTTAGGACAAAAAATTGTCAATCGTATTTTAGCAATGTTGATTAACGAAGCTATCGATGCAGTTTTCCTAAATGTTGCAACGAAAGAAGATGTTGATTTAGCCATGACAAATGGTGTGAATTATCCAAAAGGCTTATTGAAATGGGCAGATGAAATTGGATTGAACAATGTGTTGATGCAATTGGAAGAATTGTTCCATGAATATGGTGAAGATCGTTACCGTCCAAACCCACTCTTGCGCAGAATGGTAAAAGAAGGAAAACACTTTTTTAATTGATACAAACTTTAGGATAATTCTGTATTTTATAATTTAGAAGGAAGATACAATCTTTTTTGCTTGGGATGCATAATAACCATTACTATTTGCAATTTGAGTGAATAGCGTTTTAGCTTCAGCCTTTTGACCATTCGCTAAATAGCTTTTTGCAGTATACCATTCTGCTTCTTCATTAAAATTGATGAATTTTGTGTCATTGCATGTTGCAAAGGACGAAATAGCACTTGAAAACTCCTTTAAATTATAGTAGCATAATCCAGCGTAAAAATTTGCATTTACATCATCAGGATAGGTGTCTAAAATGATTTGAAAACGCGCTAATGCTTTTTTATTGTTCCCTTTTGAAAAGATTTCCATCGTTTTATCGATGTATTCGATATATGGAATGTCGACATTTTTCCATTCAGTTGTTTCTTCAATGGTTGTCGTTTCTCCAATATTCGCAGGAGTTCCTGTCAAAATCATTTGTTTTGTTTCGATTGCCGGTTTTGAGCGATAAGCTCTATAATCAAGCAACTTCATGTCATGTAGATAAATTTCTTTTCCAAATGCACTTTCTTTAGCGATTGTTGTTGTTTTAGTATCTGTTGGTTCAATTTGAGAAATGGGTAATCGATCAATATCTACTTGATTATTGGATTGACTGTTCGTTTCATTAGACTCATTCTTTTGCTCATTGAAGTCTTTGATGATTGTTTTGATCGCTATTTGCTCTTTTTTTGGCAATTCAACGAAGGCTTCGATTTCTGTTGGAATGATTAAATCAGTTTCTTCAACTTTTATGCTTGAATTGACTTGTTCTTTTTCGATTTTACTTTGTAAAGGTTTTTCTGAAGCTTGATACGTTAAAAAGACACCTATTATAATAACAGGAATAATAAGAGCGATGCTCCATAATAATGTAGCGTAATTTTTTGAAAACTTCGTATCCAATTTTTTCATGGAATACCCAGCTGCTGAAAGTTCATTCCAACCTTCCAAAGCATCAGCATCAAAATCATTTTCCAATGCTTGCTTTTCTATTTCGTGTTTCACTTGTTCATCACGTGTGGATGAATAGTGGTGAATTTGTTCACGAGAAAGATTCGAACTATTTTGTTTATTTGAATTCATTTCGTTCCTCCAATCGTAGTTTTAAATTTCGTTTTCCATTTTGAATTGCACTTTTAACTTGCATCATGGATAAATTAAGTTCATCGCAGATTTGCTGATAGGACTTTTCTTTTAAGTAAAAAAGTTCAATGCAAATGCGTTGTTCATCTTTTAATAAGGGAATCACTTCTTCTAAAGCAGTCAGTTTTTGCTCTTTTAGATGTAGGTCATCGTTCGCTGGCTCATCACTGTGTTCAAATCCATCAATTGATGAGGTTGAAATTCCTTTCTTACGGAATAACATGAAGCATTCATTTTTAGTAACCATGTAGAGCCATGATTTAAAATAAGTGATTTCATGTTTTAGAATTTTAGCTGGAAGTAATTCGAAAATTTGAGAAGTTAAATCTTCAGACTCAACTACATTTTTCAAATACTTCATGCAAGCCCCCATAACGAGATGTCCGTATCGTTCATATAAAACTGCAAGGCATTCGGAATGCTGCTCATTTTTATAAATGATAATCAGTTCCTCGTCGGATTTTTGGCGATATGCTTTTCGTTTAAATGAGAACATTTGATTGTTTAGATGTACCAAAAGTAATATTCCATAAAGTTGAATGAAAGTTTTTTTGAAATTAGTAATTTCATACCTTATATATAGAATGTGTTTGTGTAAACAAAACAACTTCAAAAATGAAAAAAATCGCTTTTTTAACTTCAGGTGGAGATTCTCCAGGAATGAATGCTGCAATTCGTGCAATTGTAAAAACATGTTTACACTATAATATAACGCCTTTTGGAATCTACGATGGATACCAAGGAATGATTGAAGGGCGCGGAAAGGAAATGACGTATGCAGATGTAGACAACATAATACAATATGGCGGTACAATTTTAGGTACTGCTCGAAGTGCTGATTTCAAAACAGCCGAAGGTAGAAAACGAGCTTACGAATTTTTGAATCAAAATCAAGTCGATGGATTAATTGTAGTTGGGGGAGATGGTACGTTTACAGGTGCAACAATTTTAAGTCAAGAAAACAATATTCCAATAATTGGTTTACCCGGTACAATTGATAATGATATTTATGGAACAGAATATACAATAGGATTTGATACTGCTTTGAATACTGTAATTGATGCGGTGGATAAAATAAGAGATACAGCTTCAAGTCATCATCGAATATTTTTTGTTGAAGTAATGGGCAGAGATGCTGGATTTATAGCTTTACATACTGCATTAGCTTCTGGAGCAGATTCAGTATTAATTCCAGAGACCATTACGGATATTCCAAAACTTGTTGAAGAAATTAAAAGTCATAATAAAGGAAGACGCAGTACTATTATAATTGTAGCAGAAGGTGATGATGAGGGGAACGCCTTAGATATCTTAACAAAGGTAAAACCACATTTAGATGGTTATGATTTACGACATTCTGTATTGGGACATATTCAAAGAGGAGGAAGTCCTTCTGCCTTGGATCGTAAAATTGCGACTAGAATGGGAAGCTACGCTGTAGAGTTGTTAATTCAAAATAAGACAGGATTGACCGTTGGGGTCAGAGGTGAACAGTTAACAACATGCCAAATTTCAGAAGCAATTAAAGAACATGGTGCTCCTGATTTAGCCTATTTAAAGCTAATAGAACTGCTCAGAACAAAATAATCAAAAAAAAAGTTCGAGTATTAATTGATGCTTTATCAGCGAGTTAGAGGGGTTGATTAATATTTTTCAAAAAAAGATTGTTCAAAACGCTTGTTTAAATAAAAAGAGTGTCTATCTTTGCACCCCGCTTACAACGGTAAGAGGAATTAATATTGAAAGAAAGGTAACAAAATTGGAGCTTAAGGAGTAGAAGAAGTTTCAGATGAGTCGAAAAGAGGAGTTTGAAAAAAAATCGAAAAAAAATTAAAAAAAGCTTGC
>CAJAVU010000021.1 GCA_903945495.1 uncultured Flavobacteriales bacterium
AAAAGAAATCAAAATAAAAACCTATAAAAACAAATATCCCAGTAAACACGTGTTTACTGGGATATAATTAATTATTTTAGTCTTTAATAATCTGTATCGTTTATTTAGGACTAGTCAAAACGCTGTCGCTTATTTAATCACGACTTGTTTTGTTGTAGAGCCTTGTGCTGTGTGAATTCTCACCAAATAAACACCTGAAGCAACATCAGCAACATTCATTGTTACCACCAAGTCGTTTGATACAGTTGTTTTAATTACTTGTCCAGCAATGTTCATTAATTCCACTTTTTGAACTTCAATTCCTTTTGAAACTACTGCTAATTGCTCATCCGCAGGATTAGGAAATACATTTACACTTGATGCCAATGTACTTTCTGCGATTCCCGCTGGATTATTGATACAGAAGTTTTTACTAAGCGCTGAACCAAAATCAGCATCAACTGGCAATAACTCAGCTAGTGTGTTTCCTGCATATGTAATTGTATAACTTCCATTTCCAGCTTGACAACCAGACAATCCATCACCGTAAGAATCCATTAATTTGAAGGTATAACAACCGTAATCCAAGCAGAAATCTTGTTCAACCAACATTGCACTTGCATCAGAATAACCATTTCCTGAATACAGAACTGCATTGCCAGCATCTAACAATTCCCAAGACGTTTCAGAGCCGTAACAATCGATGTTTAAATCCAAGGCAACTGTTTGTCCATTCACAACTGTTGTGAACGATGATGTAATTGTATTGTTTGCTAAGTTTTGATCTGTTGAACCATTTGGATTGATTACTTGCGCATCGAATGTATGATTTCCTCCTGCCAATGTTGCTGCTGGAAGTGTGATTGTCACCGTTTGGTATTGTGCCAATGAACCTGTCCAAGGATACGTTTGATTCAAGACACCATCGTAACCATAGCTGATTGTTGCTGAAGTTAAAACATCTGTTCCTGAATTGGTAATTGTCACTTGTGGAGTAACAGTTGCTGAACAATATGTTCCTGAAACACCTTGTGGATTGTTGATTGCCGCATCTAATGCCGCTCCTGGACCAGCAGGATCAACTCCATCTATTGCTGTTGCACCAGTATTTGAAGGATCCAACCAGTTACTTAAACGTGTCGAATTTGTTGCGTTTCCTGTCCAAGAAACTGAGAATTTACCGTATTCATCAGATAAATCGGATGCACCACAAGCTGATGCACCTCCGTGTAATTGACCAATAACACGGCGATTTTGATCAAACAAAGGCGAACCTGACGAACCTGGTTCTGTTACACCTAAATTCCATCCTGGAACATGCCAGTGGCTATTTGCTGGCGTACCTGACCAAGAACCAGAGGTCAATGCGCTATTCTCAAATGAAATCTTTTTAATATCTCCTGATGGGTGATGAATTCCAACTGCTGATGAAACTGCAGCACCTGAATTATCCCAACCACTGTAGTAAATTCCCCACGCGGGATTCGGAGCTGTATTCAATTCTGTTAGTGTAACATCCGAACCTGCATAAGCAGCGCGCAAAATTCCACCATTTACGTTCATGGTTTCTGGACCATTCACTGAATTCGCTCCAGTTCCACAAACTGTTTGGCCAGAAGGAGATTCCCATCTGAAACGGAAAACCCAACCACCAGGATTTGTACCACAATGGTTTGCTGATAAGAAATAAGGAATAATTGTTCCAGAAGTATTGTTTACCAATGCTCCTGTACAAAATCCACCACTGTTGACCATCATTGCAACCGAATTCTTTTGGTTTACCCAAGCAGCACCTTGCGGACAATTTGCATCGTAATGACAGTTTCCTGCATCGTTCAATGCTTTCATCATTACATCTAAATTTCTAAACCCAGAAACAATCGTTCCAATCGCCAATTGACTTGTGCCTATCGCATTCTTTGGTTCCACCAATTCAACAATCACTTTGGATGTGTATAGAATTTCTGTACCCAACATGTTGTTTTGGTTGTTATTGAATGACGTATAAGCTCCAATAAATTCATTCGAATTTGCATCGGTAATGAATAATTTTGCTCCAGTGGGTAAGTAAAATTTGTCGAACACTAAATTTACAGAAACCGCATTTGGGCATTCAATTCCATATTGATAAACAACATCTCCAGAAGGCAAAATTGTTTTTGAAGCCAATTCAACTACATTTAAATCAACTGTGAACTCTTTACCAAAACGCATCATTTTTTCACCACTAGTTGATTGAACCGCTAATTCACTTTCGATATCAATTGCTGGTGTGGAGTAAAACGATTTCGTTTTTTGAATTTTTCCATTCGCTGTAAGTGGGTTACCAACATTACTCGTTTGAGCAAACGAAGCCCCTAAAAAGGCTGTGAAAATGGTAGAAAGAAGGAGTATTCTTTTTTTCATAGTTTATAGTAATAACAAATCAATAGTAAGACGTTCTATACAAGGACAAGGTTGGTTCAATTTCTTGTGTTGGTAAAACATTGAAAAAACAATTCATATTACCTTCAAAAAAATTATTTTTAGCCCAATCTTTGCTAAGAGAAGCACAAAATACAAAAACTCATGAAAATAGTACATCTTCTTTTTTCGATAACTCTTGGGATTTCAAGTTTTGCACAACAGTTTGAAATGCCTGCAGAGCAATACCCTTTTTATTCCATCGTAGAGTGGAAAGGCATGGGTGCAATGCTTTTGAGCAAAGATCCATTGCAAAATTCTAAAAAAATAAACCTAACACTTGCTGGAAATGCTACCACAAGTATTTGGCAACAAGGTTTTAACCCTGACGATAAAGATTTTTACTACATTTCTAGTGAAAACGCGCGTTACGTTTATTTTATGGACAATCTTCAGTTACAAGAAGGTAAAACGTTTTTTCACCAATTAAATTCAAACGGTAACGTAAAGTCAACCTCTGTTTCTTTAGGAGCAGCAATTAAGAAATTAGGCGCTTTTGACCCATTGGAATTGGAATTAATGGACATTGTTACAACAGATAAAGCCTTGGTTCATGTTTTTCGCTACCATGATGTCAAAGCGAAAAAACATGTAGAAATCGCTACATTCATTACGCATCACAACATGCTTCCGTACAGCGCAATTTTAGGCGAAGTAAGTGAATTGAGCTTCAAGGAAGGAAATTATGGAATGTGGAAATATGTTGGATTCACAGACGATCAAATTGTGTTTGCAGCGCGTGATTTTCAAAACAAGAAAAATGGTTGGTCGATTATGAATTTCACATCCAAAGGTGCAATGTCAGAAGCTAAATTTATTGAAGGTCCAACCGATAAATTCGATTTTATTGAGGAAGTTGCTTTGGGTTCTCATGGTCAATTGTACGTGCAAGAAAATTCAAAAGACAATCGTGAAACAGCGCAATTGCATTTTCATAAAAACAAGTATTACCTAACAGGCGTTGCAACAGATGCAACCGGCAGAACAGCAAAATTAATGGAATTGACCGCTGGAAAATGGGTTCAATTATCAACAGCAACATTGGCACCTGAGAAAACAAAAGACTTAATGACCATTGGAACTATGCCATTAAACGAAGGAATTGCATGCAAAATTGGAAATACCGTTGTTCTACTTCCATTTATTTCAAGTGTAAAACCAATTATACAAAGTTTCAATGTTGATATGCATGCGAATCCAAGCAGAATGATTTTAGAGGAGAAAAAAGAACTTTTTGCCGTATCTTTGGCGGAAGGTCGTCTCTACTTTGACAGAAAGCAATTAGGAAAGGCTGGAAGTGTAAAATTTGAATTTATCAAGAAATGATTATAGGTATTTGCGGCGGTAGCGGTTCAGGAAAAACAACTTTACTTAAACGAATTTCGAAAGAATTGAAGCATTTGGAGCCTTCAATTTTTTCTATGGACAACTATTATTTACCTATTCACAAACAAGAAAAGGATGCCAACGGTGAAATCAATTTTGATTTACCATCGGCTTTGGATAAAAACAAACTAGTGCAAGACTTACATGATTTAATGAATGGATTGCCGATTGAAGTTAAAGAGTATCATTTCAATGCACCACCAGATAAAAATACACTGATTACTATTCAACCTTCTAAGTTAATTATCGTTGAAGGTTTGTTCTTATTCCATTACGAAGAAGTTAGAGCGTTGATTGACTTTTCAATTTTCATGGAGGTTGATCCATCAACACAATTAGACAGACGTTTGTATCGTGATCAAGAAACAAGAGGATATTCACGTGAAGCGATTTTGTATCAATGGGATAATCACGTTTTACCTTGCTTTCAGAATTTTTTATTGCCTTATGAACACGATGCTGATTTTCGTTTTCACAATGATTCTAGAGCGGATGATGAATTTGAACGCTTAATGTATGATCTCAACATGTTAATTGCGCAGCAAGAAGTATGTTAAAAGAAAGCGTAGTAAAATATCGATTTTTCCTGCTTGCCTTTCTAGTTACTTTTTCTTTTGTTTTTTATTATTCTCACGTTTTTAAAGTTGATTTTAATCAACAAACAGAACACTTTCAGACAAAATTTACTGAACAGGAACAAAAACTTGATTTTTTCCTCCAAGAAAAAAAAGCTATACTCTCGCGTTTGGACAACTTTCGATCGCATAATTTTTTTGAAGAAAATCCACCTTTTAACCTACATCTCTATCGAAACGATTCACTTGTTTTCTGGAATACCAATAAACTTCCCATTCGACAATTTGCCGATATTCATTACCCATCTGAAGGAATAATACATTTACAAAACGGTTGGTATTTTGCTAAAATAGTCAAGTACAAAAACTATATATTGTGCGGTTCGTTTCTGATTAAACATGATTTTCCTTACGAGAACAAAGACCTAAAAAATGAATTTGTCGCTCCTTTGGATGTAGAATTTGAAGCATCTATTTCACTTGAGCAAAACCCAGGAACCTCAATCTTTGGAAGCAAAAAGAGTTTTTTATTCTCTCTTCTTCCCAACGATACTCAAATTGCAAGTGAGACCGAATCGCAGCTTTTATTGTTTCTTTTACTTGCCTCACTAATCACATGGTTTGTTGCCGTATTTAAAACAACACATATACTTCCACAAAAACTCAAATGGGCGCTTCCTTTTATAATCATTGGATTGAGGTTTCTAAGTCTAAAATTCAATTGGTTCGGCTTGATGAGCGAAACTCAAGGTTTTCAAGCAACGTTGTATGGAACGAATGAATGGTTACCGAACTTTTTCGATTATTTATTGAATTGTATGCTCTTGGTTTACCTTTCTTTTTCCTTCAAACGATACATCGAACATCAAACACCAAAGAAATCTTTCCAATGGTTCTATTTAACAATTTATTTGCTCAATCCTTTGTTCTGGGCTTTGATTGTTTATCTGAACAAGGGACTTATTGAAAACTCATCTATTCCACTTACAATTGAGCGATTGTTCAGTTTGAATTTTTATTCAATACTTGCCATCATCAGTATTGGCGCTTTATTTTTCAGTTTTTACAGTTACAGTCTCGTATTGTGCAAGCTCATCAAACGCTTCGGTTACAATCAATTGTATTTGCACATATTCGTCATTTTGGCTAGCGGAATTTATTTCTTTTACGAAAATTACTGGGGGCAACACCTTCTTGCTGCGGCTCTTTTTCCATTGATCTTCAATACCATCCAAATCCTTTTTGTATTTCGCTCAGGAAAACCACTTCAACTTGGAACGGGTCTAAGTTTTTTAGTCTTATTTTCAGCAATTTCGGCGATTAATCTTTCAGAATTTAATCACCGAAAAGAAAAAAGTGAACGTGAATTATTTGCCAATCAACTTGCCACAGAACAAGATATTGTAACGGAAGTTGAATTTTCCATGTTACATGATAAAATTCAATCGGACAAAGTTATTCAGAGTATCATTCAATATCCAGGCAACATGAAAACCTCGGATTTTGAAGATGGCCTAGAACGCAGAATTTTCAATGGATTTTGGGAAAGATATGACATCAATTTTAATTTATATGATACCTGCGGCACATCTTTAATTGATGTTGGCAATGTGCAGCTGAACGAATTCGAAGATTACAATGAAATAATCTTACATCATGGTAAAACAACTGAAATTGATTCAAACATTCATTTTATTACTGACAACACAAATCAATTCAGCTATATCGTTCGATTGCCGATACTTAAAAATGATTCGATCAAAGCACTTCTTTATTGCACCTTGAAATCCAAAAAAATTCCAGAAGGTATCGGTTTCCCGCGCTTATTAATATCTGAAAAAGCCCAGGTATTCGAATCTTTAGAAAACTATTCAATTGCAAAATACCACAACACCAAGTTAGTCAACCAATACGGAAAATTTAATTATCCTTCAAGTTCTCTTCCGATCAAACAGTGGTTAAAGGTTTCCAAAAGCTATTACGATTCTGACGGGTACAATCACTATGTTCAGCATAAATCGAAGCGCGATATTATAGTGCTTTCAACGAAAAATGTAACACTTGTAGAACTAATCACTTCATTTTCCTATTTGTTTAGTTTCTATGGACTATTATTGATTCCATTTCTTTTTCAATTCAATTACACACCATTTTTTAAACGAACATTAAGCCTAGCTGTAAAGATTCAGTTGGTACTTATCGGTTTGGTATTTGTTTCACTTTTTGCTTTTGGTTGGGGAAGTGGAGTATTCGTTAAAAACCAATACAACGAATTTACAAATCATGTAATCAGTGAAAAATTAGCATCGGTTGAACTTGAACTTAGAGGAAAACTTGGTGGACAAAATTCTCTTTCTGTCACACGCAATGGAAACTATATGGAAGCCTTGCTAGCAAAATTCTCAAAGGTGTTCGTTACTGACATTAACTTGTATGATACAAAAGGGTTTATGCTTGCTAGTTCACGACCAAAAGTGTTTAATTATGGACTTTTGAGCGAGCAAATCAATCCTCAAGCCTACAACGCCTTGAAAGTTCGAAGTAAAAGTGAATTTGTGCATGAAGAACAGATTGGAGAATTAAATTATGCTTCTGCCTACCAGCCATTCTATAGTCATGATGGAAATTTATTAGGATATATTAATCTTCAGCATTTTGGCCAGCAAGATGAAATTGAAAATCAAATTCAACAATTCTTAGTGGCAATTATCAATGTTTTCATGTTTTTACTGGCGATTTCAATCGTATTAGCCATTTTCATTTCGAATTGGGTTACAGCACCTTTGCGCCTTTTACAAGAGAATTTTGCAAATATTCGATTCGGAAAACACAATCAACAAATCTCCTATGACAAGGATGATGAAATTGGTGCATTGGTAAAAGATTACAATCAAAAATTAGAAGAATTAGAATTTACAGCTCAACAATTGGCGCAAAGTGAACGTGAATCTGCATGGCGAGAAATGGCGAAACAAGTGGCACACGAGATTAAAAATCCATTAACACCAATGAAACTGAGTATTCAACAATTACTTCGCGTATATGATCCTAACGATCCATCTTCGGAGCAAAAAGTACAAAAAGTTGCAAACTCGATTATTGAGCAAATTGATGCATTGACTAAAATCGCTAATGAATTCTCCAATTTCGCGAAAATGCCTCGTCCAAATGAAGCTGCAATGGACATTATTCCTGTCATTGAAAACGTAATCGAAGTATTCAAAGAAGAAGTGAATTGCACATTTGTGTTGAACAAGCAACTACTTGTCGCGAATGTCTTTGCGGATAAAGATCAAATGGTTCGTACATTCAACAATCTGATAAAAAATGCCATTCAAGCAATTCCTGAAGATCGTCAAGGTAGAATTGTTGTAACCATTGATCAACTAGAGAACAATGTTCGCATTCGCATTTCAGATAATGGAACAGGGATTTCGGATGATAAGCGCATGAACATATTTGTTCCCTATTTCACGACAAAATCTACAGGAACAGGATTAGGTTTAGCTATGGTAAAACAAATCATTGATAACCACAATGGCTTAATTTATTTCGAAGCAAATCAACCTGAAGGAACAACATTCATCGTAGAATTACCAATCGTTCAAGCATAAAAAAACCGGACGCTTGAGAGAACGTCCGGCTCGATTTGAGAAAACCATTTTGTCTCGTTTGACAAAAATGATGTACGTTATATTGGAGAATTACGCCAAGGTATAATACAGAATTAGGATAAGGTCAAGGCTCACACACACAGTTGCAGCTCCCATAATCCAACGCATTGGAGAAACGGCCAATAATAAACTTAATGTTGCCATCGTTGGAACAATTACTGCTGTTAGTGCAACCACATTATTGATTGCGCCTAAACCAACTGCAATTCCTCCCAAACATCCAACAATTGTGAGTATCACACAGATTAATCCAAATCTATTGAATTCTGAATCGCTAAATAATCGTTCAAATCTATTTTGTTGTTGTGCTCTAACTTCCATAAATCTTTCTGTTTTAAAGTAATAGGGCAAAGTTGAAGAATGAGCACTCTCGAAAAAATGAGTTCAATTAGCAGAAAAACTGATTTTTGTCAAGAAAAAAACTGATTCGACTGATTTCCAGCTAGTTGAATTTAGTCTAATCAAACAGTTTTGGGACTTCGTCGATTTTCCAAATCACAAATTCAAATAAATTGATACATTTGTCTCAGAAGGGAATGGAAGACTCAAAAAAAATAGCAGTAATCGGAGGTGGAAGCTGGGCTACTGCACTTGTCAAAATATTGTGCAATAATTTATCTTCTGTTAATTGGTGGATGCGAAATGAAGGAGCTGTTGCTCATATTTTAAAATATCGCCACAATCCAAATTATTTACAATCTGTTGAATTTGATTTAAACAAAATCAACGTTAGTACCGACTTAGAAGAAATTATTCGCCCTACAGACATTGTGATTATTGCCAATCCTTCTGCATTCTTAACTAAGATTTTCGAAAATTTCCCGAAAGAAGCTATGAAAGATAAAATTGTCTTTTCTGCAGTCAAGGGAATTATTCCAGAATACAATGCTATTCCAGCTCGATTTATACACAAAACGTTCGGTACGCCATATGACAATATCGGAATCATTTGTGGTCCTTGTCATGCAGAAGAAGTTGCTTTAGAGCGTTTATCTTATTTGACAATTGCTGGACAAGACGAAGATATCGCTGAAGAAATGGCTGAACTTCTTGCTTGTCGTTACATTAAGACAACCGTTTCGGACGATTTATTTGGAACTGAGTTATCCGCAGTTTTGAAGAATGTTTATGCATTGGCATCTGGTATTTGTTCTGGGTTAGGTTATGGAGACAATTTCCAGGCAGTTTTGATTTCAAACGCCATTCAAGAAATTGAAAACTTTATTGATGAAGTAAGTCCAATTCACCGCGACGTTAAATCAAGTGCCTATTTAGGTGATTTATTGGTTACGGCTTATTCTAAGTTTTCACGAAATCGCACGTTTGGTTACATGATTGGAAAAGGATATTCAGTGAAGACAGCTCAACTTGAGATGGATATGATTGCCGAAGGTTATTACGCAACAAAATGTGTGATGGAAATCAATAAAAAATTCCAAGTTGAAATGCCGATTGTAGAAGCCGTTTACAATATTCTTTATGAACGCATCTCACCAGTAATTGAAATGCGCATCTTGACAGACAAATTAAGTTAAGGTTTAATTTCTGACTCTTTTTTATACCCCAAATAAACAATTTTGTACGAATAATCTGGATGCTCTGCGTTCATTGTTGGAGCAATTGGAGATAATTTCCCAGAACTTGAAGTCATTAGAATTTGTGTGAAAGTTGCAACTGGAACCTGTGTGTTTTCGCCAGCTACTGTAGAATAAAACTCAATTTTATACCAATGACGTTTGCTTTTTAAGAGTTTCATGGTTGATTTTTTCAAACCACTAATTTCAAAATTAAGGTTATCCGTTTCATACTTTATCGCTTGTGCTCCTTCCTTGGAATAATTGTCTGTAAACCCTTCAAATCCAGTTAGAACCTCATGATGATACACATCGTTGTAAACTCTTGGAATACAAGCATACTCATTGAAATCATAAGGAAAACCATCTTCATCTATAGCAAAATAACAGGGTTTACTTTCTGCAGTTGTACTCGTGATTAAATGATTCATGCACTCATTTGTTTGTCCTAAATTGCGCCAATAATAACTAGCATTATGCACCCAACCAACGACTTGATCTTTGGATTCATTTACCAACGCATAATTTTCAATTAAACGATTCTTACGCGCAAATTCTGAACCATCAACTGCCAATTCGTTGTTTTCCCATTTTTGGGGATGAAACTGACCACTTCGCAAATCTACCCCTTCAAAAAACTGCGCTAATGCTTTCAAATCTTTGTAATAGCCGAAATCGTGAATTCCACCATCCCACCACCAATCCATTCCAGTACCAAAATCTCCCATCATTGCGGTTGACCAAATGCTATTGTGGTATTCAATTCCTGAACAACAGTACATTGCGATTTTGCTTGGTCCTATTTCTTCCATCATCACTGGTTTGCGATATTTATCCCAGAATTTCTCAATTTGATCGTATCTCTTTTTGAAATTAATATCTTTCGTTTCACCATAGTTGTGTAATGCAACAACATCCGACAATTCAAAAAATCCTCCTTTTCCTTTCAATTCGCGGTCGTACGGGGTAGCGTGTGAATGCACGAATAAAGTATGTTTATTCAACGCTGAATCGATGAATTGTTGTTGATCGGCAATCCATTTTATCAGCATTGAAGCGGCTTCATCTTCAGACATTGTTCCGCCATCATTAAAATCAGAACCATCTTCAGTATCCGCCATCAACTTCGAATACCAACGATCCACTTCAGAATAACTATAAAAAGCCATATTCGGACTATATCCCCAGCGAGCGAACAAATATCTTAAATTGTTTCGTTGCCATTTTAATACTTCTTCATTCGTAAAGTACTCTTCCACCGATTTCAAATCAAATGCAATTCTGTATGAATTCGTTGACCATTTTATCGGATCCCATTCGTTCAAATCACTCACTTCCACATGATGTCGAAATAAAGTAAAGTAAACGCCATCCTTTTCACATTGTTCCAACATGCGGTCAAAACCCATCATTTCATCCATTTTTCCGATATAATTATCATGAATTGGCCAATCTGGTAATGCTGCTTGACCTGCTAATTCGAAACGTGTAAAATTACCTCCAGCCGCAATTAGTTCCTTCAATCCTTGTACGTGTCTATTGACTTGTGATGGTAAATAAGTGCACGCTCCGGCACTCGATATATTGTTGGTGACTGCAAAAAATGGTTCCTTGGTTTCACTGTAATACATCCAGCGATCTTGATCTGATCCGCTAGCTGAAATTGATAGATAACCCTTGTGATTGGACGAAACACATTCAATTTGCTCACCTTTAACAAGTTGATATGTCTTCGTCCCTTGAATAATTTCCACATCCATTTTCCATATTCCTACTTGATTAGGTGCAAATCGAACCCGCCAGGGAAAGCTTGTTGTGTCAGATTGATATTCATTGATGTATTTTGATGGCTCTAATCCTTCTGTTCTCAAGACTGGCTTAAATGGTTTATAATAAAAACCAAAGCAAGTAGTTTTTTCACCATTTGGTGCATAAAAATGAACACGAAAATCAATATGTTCTGGGTCAAAAGGATTTATTCCCGATTTTGCCCCTATAAAAAAGTTATCAATACGTGTTGATAGTACACTTGGTAATTTAAACCCATATTCCAGTCGTTTGTATTTTTCAATTTGTCCTGTTTCTCCATGTTTATCAACACGGTAATACCCAAAATCTGGATATTCCTGGGCGACAACACGTGTAAAACAAATTGTGAAAACAAGGGAAAGGAGAAAAACTACAAAGCGCATATAATTGGATTTTAAGTCGTTCAAAGAAACAACATTTTACACAATAAATCCAAAATTCAAAAATTCACTTATTCACGTTTAATCATTGATAAAATGAACCGTGTAACTCTAGTTTAATTACTAATTTTACCAAAAATTCGAGTTCATGAAAGTTTTTAAATTTGGTGGTGCTTCAGTGAAAGACGCCAACGCTGTTCGCAATGTTTCCGATATTCTTTCTTTGTTTGATGGAGAGAAGATTACAGTTGTAGTTTCTGCAATGGGTAAAACAACAAACAAATTGGAAGAAGTTGTTAATGCTTCTGCCAACCGCGATCGAAAAATGTACATGGCCTTGGTGGATGATTTGTATGATTTTCATATCAAATTATTGGGAGAATTATTTCTGGAAAAACACTATGCAATCTATAATTTGATTGATGATATTTTTGAAAAATTGCGTGATCGCTATTCTGAGACATTTTCTGACAATTACAGTTTTGAATACGACCAAATTGTGAGTTTAGGAGAGGTGATTTCCTCACACATTTTAGCAGCTTTCTTATTTGAAAAGGGTCATTCAGCTGGTTGGGCAGATGCTCGTAAGCTAATACGAACGAATAATTTGTACCAAGAAGGAAATGTTGATTGGGCTAAAACGGAAGAATTAATTAATACCCGTTTCTTACCAGCTTTCAAAGAATTCGATATTCAAGTAACACAAGGATTTATTGGGCACACACCTGAAGGATTTACAACAACATTGGGTCGAGAAGGATCAGATTACACTGCTGGAATTTTTGCTCATTGCACGAATGCTGAAAGTGTGACAATTTGGAAGGATGTACCTGGAATGTTGAATGCCGATCCAAAATGGTTTGATAATACGATTAAACTGGACAGTATTTCGTTCAAAGAAGCAATTGAATTGTCATATTACGGTGCGTCAGTTATACATCCTAAAACGATCAAACCTTTGCAAAACAAAGGAATTCCGTTGTATGTAAAATCCTTTATCAATCCGCAAGCTGAAGGTACAACCATTCAGGCGTCAACAGCAAAAGACCATTTGATTCCTTCGTTTATCTTTAAGATGGATCAAGTACTTTTCTCGTTTACAACAAAAGACTTTTCGTTTATCGTTGAGGAAAATTTGAGTGATATTTTCAATCGTTTATCGAGTATCAATGCAAAAATCAACTTGATGCAAAATTCAGCCTTAGACTTTTCAATTTTATTAGATCGTAGCAAAGTGAATCCGGAGAACATCATCGAATTATTCAAAGACTCCTATACGGTTAAATACAACGAAGGATTGGAATTAGTAACGATTCGTCATTATGACCAAGAAACTTTGGATCGAGTAACGGATAACAAAGATATTTTGTTGGAACAAAAAACTCGTCAAACAGCGCGTTTAGTCATGAAAGACAAAGGATAAACATTTTCTTTAGAATCATTCTAAAATACCACAAAAGAGGTACTGCATTCCTTCCTTAAAACCCTTATTTTTGCTCACAAGATTATGAGCAAAGCATTGTCATCCATAAAACCTGGGCAGTTAGTTACTGTTTGTTGCATTCAAGATTCGGAATTGAAACCGAAGTTGATGGAAATGGGACTAATTGCAGGAAAGGAAGTACGCGTTCTTTTTCGCGCTCCATTTGGTGATCCAATTGCCATCGATGTTCACGGCTATGTGCTTTCATTGCGCTTAGACGAAGCTGGATTAATTCAGGTCAACGAAACGATTGGTTCGGAAGTTTTTGCCTAATTTTAAGCCATGAAAATTGCCCTTCTAGGAAATCCCAATACTGGTAAAAGTTCGGTGTTCAATATGTTGACAGGATTGCGTCAACAAGTTGGAAATTTCCCTGGTGTCACTGTCGACAAAAAATTCGGCATTTTCAATTTATCAAACGAAGATCATACCTTAATTGATTTTCCTGGAACCTACAGTATTTACCCACGTTCCAAAGACGAACAAGTCGTATACGACGTTCTCAAAAATGAACAACATCCAGATTATCCTGAATTAGCAATTGTTGTTGCCGACGAATCAAATCTCGAACGAAATCTTTTCTTGTTCACGCAAGTCTATGATTTGCAGATTCCTGTGATTTTGGTACTCAACATGGCTGATTTGGCGAAAAAAAATGGGAAATCTATTAATATTCCTGCATTAGAAGAAGCATTTCCGGGTGCCAAAATAATAGAAACAACAGCACGAGTTGGGATGGGTAAAGAACGACTTTTACAGGCCATTCAATCCATTTCCAAAGAAAAACATTCGGAACGCTTTTATGCAAATGCACGAATTTGTGATCTTGATGATTCCAAAGGACAAGAAACTGAAGCAACTGAACGTTACGGCTTAATCAATGAAATATTAAAGTGTGTTCAAACAACAAGCTCAACCAAAACAGAACAAACTTCGAATAAATTAGATCGAATTTTGGTTCATCCAATTTTTGGTTATTTGATTTTTGGTGCCGTTTTGATGATTATTTTCCAATTCATTTTTGCGTTTGCAGCCTATCCAATGGATTTCATTGATGGCGTTTTTGCAGATTTTAGTGCATGGTTGAGTCAAGAATTGCCAACAGGATTATTTTCAGATTTGATCAGCCAGGGAATTGTTCCTGGAATTGGAGGTGTTTTAGTCTTTATTCCACAAATTGCCTTGTTATTTTTCTTTATCGCCTTGCTAGAAGAATCAGGTTATTTAGCGCGCGTTGTATTTATTATGGATCGCATCATGCGTCCGCTTGGCTTAAATGGTAAAAGCGTTGTGCCTTTGCTTTCGAGTGTTGCTTGTGCAATTCCAGGTGTTATGGCTACGCGTACAATTTCCGATTGGAAAGAACGTATGATTACAATTCTCGTTGCACCCTTGATGAGTTGTAGTGCACGCATTCCAGTTTATACTCTGTTGATTGCTTTGGTAATTCCAAAAGCAACGGTTCTTGGCTTCTTGAATTTACAAGGATTGGTTTTGTTTGGTTTGTATACACTTGGCTTAGTTGCGGCATTATTGATTGCGGCCTTGCTGAAACTTCTTATCAAAACGCGTGAAAAAGGATTTCTTTTATTGGAATTACCGAGTTACAAATCGCCACGTTGGGGCAATGTTGGAATCACCGTTTGGGAAAAGGTTCGTGTCTTTGTGTGGGACGCTGGAAAGGTCATTTTAGCCATTTCAATCATACTTTGGGCCATGGCGACGTTTGGACCAGGAGATCGCATGGAAAAAGCTGCATTAAACGCCGAAAACCATGCAAAAGAATTGAAATTATCTCAAAATGAAACTGACCGTTTTGTTGCCTCCGCTAAATTGGAAAATTCGTACATCGGAATCATGGGCAAAGGATTAGAACCAGTTATCAAACCATTGGGCTATGACTGGAAAATTGGTATTTCATTGATTACGTCTTTTGCTGCTCGTGAAGTTTTTGTTGGTTCGCTAGCTACTATATATGCTGTGCAAGAAGATGGTGGTGAAAACAAACGGTTAATTGATCGCATGCGCTCAGAAAAGCGTGCAGATGGAAAACCTGTTTATTCCTTAGCATCCGGCGCATCCTTGATGGTGTTTTATGTTTTTGCCATGCAATGTATGGCAACTTTAGCCGTCGTGAAACGAGAGACGAAAAGCTGGAAATGGCCACTCATCCAAATGGGATTCATGGGAACAATGGCCTATTTAGGAGCATTCATTACGTATTTAATCTTAAGCTGATGCAAGCACTATTGGTAATCGTTTGCATTCTAGTGGCAGTTTCCTATTTAGGTTGGCAATTCTATCAACGCTTCTTCAAAGCGGATGGGAAATGCGATGGCTGTGCAATTGGCAAGATTCAAGAGAAGTGAGTAGATTTTTTTCAGGTTTAATAACTATTTAATTTCATTTTTTTCTTTTTCCAATTCTTTGGATTATCAAGAATGTATTGCTCAATTCGATTGTAATCATTCTGATTTCTAATGATGTGTTCGTAATAATTTCGTTGGAAGATTTTGTTTTTATAAAATTCAGTCCGAGTAAATTGAGAATTTTTTGGAGCGAATGGCGATTCTGTCGGGGCGAATTGCGATTCGCCCGTACTGTTAAGAAAAAGATTAATCTTTTTCGAGCTTGCGCCTTTAAATCCGCGGATAATAGCGCCAATTGTTTGGGATGGGCTTTTGGGATTCGAATGAATCCATTCTTTATCCTCTTTTTTTTCCATTTGTGCAGTAATTGTTATGATCATATGCATATGATCAGGCATAATGATAAATTCTCCCAAAGCGAGATTTGTCCTTAATTGAATGGTATTTCTCCATTCTTCTTCAAGGATTTTTCCGACGGAATTTAGCATCATTATTCCATCTTCAATTTTGCCAAATAAATGAATTCGATCTTGGGAAACTATCGTAATAAAATAGCTTCCTTTTTGAGAATAATCATAGTTTGAAAGGCGAATTGATTGCCTGTTTGATAGGTTCGAATTAGTTGACATTTATATTTTTTCATATTAAAATACGAAAAAATAGCATTCATTTAGTCATCCGTCAATGCCCTCCACCGCTCGTTTCATCAAAAGTTATTCCCTGCTTTTTCAAAATTGAACGTACATATAATGCGAAAAAGGCTAAGTATGCAAAACAACCTACTCCAAAAATAAAAGACTGTTGAATACCGATCACATCCGACAATTTTCCTTGAATTGGTGGAATAATTGCACCTCCTAAAATCATCATCACGAGAAAGGCCGAACCTTGCGATTGGTATTTACCCAAACCTGCCAACGACAATGAGAAAATTGCTGGCCACATGATAGAACAGAATAATCCTGCACTTAAAAAGGCATAAACAGCAATAAGTCCGGTTGACATCAAACCAACAAGCATGGCTGCAATTCCTAAAATACCAAACACGCCCAAGGTTAATGCTGGTTTGTCATTCGTAACGTAAAACGCAATAATTTGAATCACAACACAAAGGATATACCAATAAAGAGGTGAAACGTTGTATCCTGCCAAACGCGTAAATCCAAGTACTAAACCAAAGGCAATCAATGGAACGATGAAACGTAAAATCTGCTTTGTTTGCTGCGTTAGATTAAATGCATTGATTGCACCAGCCCAACGTCCAATCATTAAACTTCCCCAGAACATAGCGATAAATGGCGCGATTTGAGAAGAACCGTAACCGCCAAATTCTTTTTGTTTTAACAATTCTCCAAGATTACTTCCAATCGCCACTTCTACTCCAACATAAACAAAAATGGCCAACATTCCCAAGGTTAATTGCGGATATTGCATGGCGCCCCAACCTTTCTTTTGTTTTTTACCGAGGAAGAAAACAGTCAATAACCCACCAACCATTACTACTAAACCTCGACCCAACCATATCATTCTGTTATGCTCTAATGGTTTGCGAATCGTATCAATTTCTTTCGTGATTGCCTTTTCCGTATCTTTTTGTTGAACTGAAAGTGTTTCTATTTTCTTACCATTTTCATCCAATGAAACTTGTTCTAAATCTGCAGCTAACTGCACTAAATCCTTGGCTGCATTGCTTTTGTAACTGCTGAAAACTGGAACAAAACACATCCCAACTAAGAGCGTTATTATTACTAAAGAACTCAAGGCTTTCTTGGCAGAAGATGTTTTTTCTTCAGACGTTATTTTTGAATCAATAAGTTCATTTTCTGTGTCAACAGATTCGTTTGAAGTAGTTTCCTCCAAACCTATTTTTCCAGCTGGCACTTTTTTCGAAAAACCAAACAAAGCAGCAACACCTAAAAATAAAGCTCCAACGCATGCATAAAGAATGATGACTTTTGTCAACGAAAGCGCTTTAATCATATCATCACTGATCGCTGAAGCGGTTCCAAACAAAGCCAACGCGACAATCAATGGTCCGATGGTTGTACCCAAACTATTGATTCCACCACCTAAATTGATGCGATTACTTCCTGTTTTTTCCTCGCCCAATAAGATCATAAAGGGATTGGCAGAGGTTTGTTGTAAGGAGAATCCAAGTGCCACAATAAATAAGCCGACCAACATTCCCGTGAAAACGCCTTGGTAAACAGAAATAATCATTGCGACAGCTCCTAAAGCTGAGAAAAGCAATCCGTAAACAATACTTTTCTTGTAGCCCCAATGACCTACAATGTCTTTCCCAATGACTGTGCTGAAGATAAAAAGCCCAAGAGCTCCAATATAATATGCCAAATAGAAAGCAAAATCAATCAACTGACTTTGAAACTGATCTAAGTGAAAATAGTTTTTACAAAAAGGAATGAATACACTATTCCCTGCGGCGATAAAGCCCCAAAAGAAAAACACGGTTGTAAGCGTAGTAAGCGCTCCGTAATTCGTTGATTTTTGCTGATTTTCTGACATAATTTAGCTTTAGAATAGCCAAATTAAGAGAATTTACAGCTTAAATTGCGTTTTTAGAAAGATTATTTGAACTTTCTACTATTGAAAACATCGATTTAATGGTTTTCGCAATCGAATTTGCATCAAATCCACAATCTGCCCACAATTCTTCTTGCGTTCCGTGGTGAACATATTCATCTGGAATTCCCAAACGAACTACTTCTGCAGCATATTTTTGATCAATCATGAATTCAATAACAGCAGAACCAAATCCACCCATCAAACAACCATCTTCAACCGTAATTACTTTCTTAAACTTCGAGAAAACCTCGTGCAACATCACTTCATCGATTGGTTTAACAAATCGCATATCGTAATGAGCCACAGAAAGACCTGTTTCTTTTAATTGTTCAATTGCTTCTTGGGCAAAATTTCCAGGATGTCCAATCGTCAAAATAGCAATATCTTCACCTGTTGTCACTTTGCGTCCCGTTCCAACGCGCATCGGCTTCATAACGGTTTTCCATTCTGTCATTGTTCCATTACCACGAGGATAACGAATTGAGAACGGACCGATATTCTCTTGCTGAGCCGTGTACATCATGTCACGTAATTCAGCTTCATTCATCGGCGCTGCCACAACCATGTTTGGAATGTGACGCATGTACGCTAAATCATAAGCACCGTGATGTGTTGCACCATCAGCACCAACCAATCCACCGCGATCTAAACAGAAAACAACGTTCAATTTTTGCAAAGCAACATCGTGTAACACTTGGTCATACGCGCGTTGCATGAACGACGAATAAATATTACAGAATGGAACCATTCCTTGCGTTGCCAATCCAGCTGAGAATGTTACTGCGTGTTGTTCAGCAATTCCAACGTCAAATGCACGATCTGGCATTGCCGCCATCATGATGTTCAATGAACAACCTGAAGGCATTGCAGGTGTAACACCCATAATTTTATCATTCTTCTCAGCCAATTCCACGATTGTGTGACCAAAAACATCTTGGTATTTCGGTGGCTGAGGAGATTTAGGAACAATCTTAACGATTTCTCCAGTTTCTTTATTGAAAACTCCTGGAGCATGCCATTTCGTTGGGTTTCCTTCCTCAGAATATTTGTAACCAGCGCCTTTACGTGTGATACAATGCAAGATTTTTGGCCCAGGGATATCTTTTAAATCTTCTAATACTTTTGCTAATCCAACAACATCGTGTCCATCAACTGGTCCGAAATAACGGAAATTTAGCGATTCAAATAAGTTACTTTGTTTCAGTAACGATCCTTTCAATGCATGCGATATTTTCGAAGCAACCGTTTGAGCATCAGGTCCGAATTTTGAAACCTTTCCTAACAATTTCCAAACCTCATCTTTTACTTTGTTATAAGTATGCGAAGTTGTGATATCCGTTAAATATTCTTTTAACGCACCAACGTTCGGGTCAATCGACATACAATTGTCGTTCAACACTACCAACAAATTCGCATCTTTTTCGAATCCTGCATGGTTCATTCCTTCGAATGCTAAACCAGCTGTCATCGCTCCATCACCAATTACGGCAATGTGATGACGATCTTTTTCACCTTTGTATTTACTTGCAACTGCCATTCCTAGTGCAGCAGAAATTGACGTTGACGAGTGACCAACACCAAAGGTATCGAATTCACTTTCCGAACGTTTTGGGAAACCTGAGATTCCGCCTTTCAAACGATTTGTATGGAATCGATCGCGGCGTCCAGTAAGAATTTTGTGACCATACGCTTGGTGACCAACGTCCCAAACTAACTGATCGTAAGGCGTATTAAAAACATAATGCAATGCTACCGTTAACTCAACAACACCAAGGCTTGCACCAAAATGACTATTTCCAATTTCGGAAATAACATCCACGATATACTGACGTACTTCATCTGAAATTTCAGGTAAGTCGTTCACCGTGAATTTTTCACGCATATCAGAAGGAATCTGAATTTGCTCTAATTTTGGTCCTGCTTTATATTCTGCCATACACTTTCTCGAAAAACAAATTTATTGCTTATTGTTCTGTAAACAAACAATCCATGGGTTTATTTTGTTCGTTTTTTACTTTTATATTTTTTTATGAAGAATAAAAATTGAATTACAGGAACTGTTCATTAAATATTCTAGCCGATGGTTCAATCTATTTTCAAAAAAATTCCTAGTTTAATGTAACTTTTTTCCGTTTCATCAAACTTACAATTAGAACACCGACTTTTGTGGTAGATGAACAAAACGAAACAAGAACATTTTCTAGAACTCTACAAGCCGAATCATGATCGGTTTGAACGCTTCTGCAGAGCACGAGTTTATGGAGATATGGATTATCGTGATTTGATTAACGATACCTTACTTGTGGCGTTTGACAAATTTGAAACGTTAAAATCCAAGGATGCATTTTTGTCTTTTCTATTCAGTATCAGTATTCGGATTATTGGGAATTATCATCAAAAAAAGAAAGTAACACGGTTTCAAAAAGAGGATGCTATTTTCACTCTTCACGACAAAAGTGTAAATCCGCAAGAAGCGGCAGACGTGCATTTTTTACATGTGGCGTTAGCACAATTGGTCGATGAGCAGCGAGAAGCAATCATTTTATTTGAGATTTCTGGATTTAGCATCAAAGAAATAGTTGAAATCCAAGCTTCCTCCGAATCTGCTGTCAAACAGCGCTTAAAAAGAGGACGGGAAAAGCTCGTTGAAATCCTTACTTACGAATCAACTTTAAAAACAGGGGAGATAAATCATGGATAAGCAACACGAATTGGAACAGTTATTTAATGCTGCAAAAAATCAGCATGCCGTGTACTCATTTGATGAAGCACAACAATCCTTATTGGCTGAAATTAAGGCTTCAAGCCCTGAAACGACGCCGACGAAAAAATCTATTTTCTCACTAAAAAACTGGATTATCATGTTAACAATCGCAAGTACAATCGTTCTTACGCTTTTCATCAGTTCAAGCAATGAAAATGACGTAAAATCACCTTTAATTGTTTCATCAAAGCATTCAATTAAAACAAGTAAAAACCATCAAGTTCCTGTTGCACAACCTTTGGCTTTTCAAAGCAGTATTGGAAAAGAAATGATGCAACATGTACCATTTTATGAAACATTTGCCGATTCAACGCTGCAAATTTTAGAGAATATCAAATCCTATGAAAATGAAGCGAATGAAGACAAAATCAATCGTAAAAATGAAATACCAACATTTGAAGATGGGTACATGATTCCTAAACTTACCCAAGAAGAGATAAAGGCAAATAACAAACAGAAAAAAGCAATGTTAAAAGCTTTGGAAAAGTTTGATAAGAAGGTCTACGCTATGATTGCTTCTGGAACGTTTGACTATCAAGGAAAATTGACATCCGTCCAAGCCTTTTTAATTCAAAAAACAGAAGTCTCAAATCTAGAATACCGTACATTCTTATTTGACTTATTAATTCAAGGTCGCACTGATGACTTTTTGAAAGCAAGACCAGATCATAAACAATGGTCAATATTGGCAAAAAAGGAAAAAAGTCCATACGAAGAACATTACTTCTCTCACCCAGCCTATGACAATTTTCCAGTTGTTAATATTAGTCGAGAAGGTGCTGAAATGTACTGTAAATGGCTATCTCAAGAGAATTATAAAATTCTAGACGACAAGAAAAAACCGCAATTTAATGACATGCGACTGCCAGTTAGAGCAGAATGGGTAATGGCTGCTTCTGTTGAAGGAAAACAAGGTCCGTTTGCTTGGACAGGTCAAAACACGCGCAACAGTACTAGATGTTTTTTAGCAAATTATAGTTTGACACCAGACGAATATGCTAAACAAGATTCTGTTGCAACCCAAACGAATAAAGCAAACGATTTAACTGCGCCTGTGAGTTCATATTATCCAAATGATTTTGGAATTTATAACATGTGTGGAAACGTTGCCGAAATGGTTTATAATGATGTTGAAACAAAAGCCGCTGGAACTGCTGGTGGAGGCTGGAGAAATTCGGAAGAAGAAATTAAAATTTTAGGCCCGGATCCGTATGCAGGTGTTACAACAGCTAATCCAGCAATTGGATTTAGGGTGGTAATGACTGTAAAATAAAACTCCGTTGGGCTAAAGAATTCTTTGGCCCAACATTGTTCATTCCCTGAACGTCAGGTTAAATCACCTAGTTGTTTTCGAGCATTTTCATTAATCGGTATTTCCTTTTTATTAATTCGCACATAATTAGCAGAAATAGCTTCAATTTTTCTACGGTTAATCAGAAATGATCTATGAGATCGGATAAAGTCAGAACTATTGATTTTTGCTTCCAAATCTTTCAACGTCATATGAAACAACTGCCTTTTGTCCGCCGTATGAATAAACACATAATTATCTTGAGCCTCAGCATACAGTATTTCTCCCAAATTGATTCGTAGCAATTCATGACCAGATTTTAGATAAATTTCTGTACGCTGTTCGGTCAAAATCACATCTTCAAAATCAAGCATTTCAAGTGCAATTCGTATATCTTCTTCTTTGAATGGTTTAACTAAATAGCCATCAATTTTAAGTCGTTTAGCATGATGTACAATTCTACTATCCGCTAAACTTGTCAAGAAAATCAATTTTGCTGACGTTTTTTCACGCAGCATCGAGGCTACGTCAATTCCATCAAAACTAGTGCGCAATTGAATATCAATAAATGCCAAATCGATGAAGGAAAATGACTCAACTAACTCACTTGCCTTCTCAAATGAATCGGCAATACCAACAACTTCGTGTCCAAATGACTCTAAAGCTTCACGGATATCTTCTTGCGTAAAAGGATCATCCTCAATTAGTAGAATTTTCAATGGCTTCATATGTATAACGATCAAAAACTATCTTGATTTGGTACCCATTTTCTTTCAGAATGGATAACTCACCATTTAATTTACGCAACAATATAGAAATGATCTTTGTTCCAAAACCATTTTCTACTTGAATTATTTCAGAATTTTCATTTGAAGTACCATTATCCGAATACAACAACATCAATGAGTTTACATTCTTCTTCAATCCAAATTGGATTTTTGGATGTTCGGTATTCCCAAACGCATGTTTAATTGAATTTGTCATCCATTCATTTAGTATGATTCCCAGGCTAATTGCCGAATCAAGATCAATTGTACCATCAATTGAATCAATAGAAATTTCAGCATGAGGTAGAAGGCCAATTCCTTGTTCTCTAATAGTTTCAAACAAAGTTGAAATTCTAACACTGTCCCATTGTGCAGTTCCATACAATTTTTCATGTATGTTACTCATCACTTGAAGTGTTTCAATTATTCCCTGTAATCTATTCTTTACCTCTGCATCCGCTTTTCTTGACTCAATGGAAATTAAACTGGCCACCATTTGTAGGTTGTTTTTGATCCGATGATGTAGCTCTTTCGATAACATTTCGCTTTCTTCTAAACGTTCTTGGGCCAATTGAATTCGTTTTTTCTTTAACGAATTTGCACGATAAGCCAAAAAACTCAAAGCCGCAAAAAATAAGATCACAGCTCCCGCCACAACTAATTTTCGTTGATTTTTTTCAAGTTCTTGCTCCGTTTTTTGCTTCGATTCTACAGCTTTTAAACGTTGTAATTCTTTATCTGCAACCTTGAATTTCTGTTCAGATGCTTCAATAAATTCATTTTTATCTTTTCGATACATTTCATCTCTCAATGAATCATATTGTTCATACAAACGGAATGCAGTATCTACCTTCCCAAGTTCTTTATTTAGCAAAGCCATCGATCTAAGAAAATACTGCGCGCGTTCTATATTTCCTGTTGCCATTGACAATGCTAATCCTTCAGCATAGGCTTTTTCACTTTTGACAAGTAAGTGTTGTTTTCTTAAAATTTCTCCGCGTGTAAACAGTACAGTAATTCGTGTATAGTTTTCCTCTTTTGGAATCCACTTTTCACTATTGTAGTTGTACTCTAAAGCCTTCTTCCATTCCTTTTTTTGCTCAAAAAGCCCCGATATACTCGCTAATGACAAAGCAATTGTTGATGAATCATTTTGTTTAAGTCCTAACTTGTAGGTTCTCACGTAAGTTGCAAGTGCCTTATTTAAATCGCCCAAATTTTTATAGCAAATGCCTATATTGTTTAACGCGCGATTCGCTCCACTAACATTTCCAGCTTTATTAAAATAGTTGATGGCCAGTTCATGAACTTCAATCGCTTTTTTGTACTCAAATTGATAATAATAGTGTGCTCCAAGATTATTGTAAGCATCACCTAGCTCTTCGTACGCCTCAGTTTGTTTTAATACCTGAATTCCTTTTAGCAAATAAAGTCTAGCCGAATCTGCTTTCATTTCAATATCATAAACAATTCCAACGCGGTACAAAGCGGCTCCTTCACCTTCTTTATAATTTATAATCCTTGATTTTTTTAAAGCATTTTGTGCAAATCTATTGGCTTTGGATAAATCTTTATCGTACAATTCAAAAAATTGCTTATTCAATAGATCTATTTCTTTTCTACTCTGTGAAAAGACAAATCCATAATGAATTAGAAATAGTATAAAGATTAAAAAACGCATGTTCGAATAGTAATTATTACAAATTTGGTAAAAAGAATGAAGTTTAAACAGTATTAAAAAGTTTATTCACCTATTCAAACCAGGTTTTCACCAAATAAAAAGATTTGCCTCGGTTTCTCTCGATAGATTTGATGAACCAATTCTAATCGTATGAAACACATTCAATTTATCCAAAAAAGCATTTTATTAACTGTTATTGTATCATTTTTCAATACAGTGAATGCTCAAGACACGATCGTCTTTTCTGCTCAAGCTATTGAACCAACACAATTGAGTACGGCAGTTCCAATTACATCCGCTGGAGTCGGAGAACCAGTCTATTTTGCATTTTCATTTTCTTCTTCTGAACTTCGTAAACCACAAGGTGCTGAAATCTTTGTAGTTGCATTAAATTTTGACATTACAGGTTTAAAAATTAGTCCGCAAGCCATCTTTCCTGTTAAAATGAACGAAAGCAAAAAAGGAATCTACGTTGTTTCTGAAGAAAAAAATGGTCGACTTTATGGTAAAGGAATGCTAGTCCCTCAAACAGGAGAGAGTCCAGAATATTACAATTCACCCTATTATTATAATTCAAATGTAGTCAATAATGATTTTTACAATTCATTGGATTCCTATTGTACGAGCGACGTGAGTGATAAGAAAAGAATTGCGAATGTCAAATTAATCAAGTACGAACTGGATTTTTTTGATGCAAAAACCAAACAAGGAACTGGAGGTCCAGTTGTTGTAGAAACACCAAATTTTGAAGCAATTGCTATTCAACTGCCTTCTTCATCGACGTATCAATTAATCAATAAACTTGAAACACAACGTGAAGCGAACTATAAAATTACTTCCGAAAAAGTATTACAAAATGCCCCAGCTCATCCGGATTACTACATAAACAACTATGACCCTGAAATAACAGGTGTCAGTAGAAAAGAAATAGAAACACTAATTATCCGTAAATACAAAAATAATGATCCAAATTTTAAAGTTATCAATTTAGGAAACCCTACTGAAGTAAGAACCGACAAAAACGATTACGGACAAATTTCAGGCAAAACATTTGAAGTGGATTATCTCGCTCAAAATTCTTCAGGGAAATGTACATACGCAACCTTGGTTCTTACCGCACCTTATTTGATTAATGGAAGCTTTGGACCTTATGAAATTTTTATGGGAGGTTATAAACCTTGTTCTTGCACTGAATGATTGTTTAAAGGCAATCCAAAAATAATACCCTCATTGAGAGAGAGTGAGAGGGAAAACTTCGTTGGGACTGGTCTGTTCCAGTCCCAACTTAGTAGTATAAATGTTTAAATATTCTCAAAGAAATCATTCCCTTTGTCATCCGTAATAATAAACGCTGGGAAATTTTTAATAGTAATTTTTCGTACCGCTTCCATACCCATTTCTTCAAAGTCAACCACCTCAACTGAAGTAATGTTTTCTTTTGCTAAAATTGCAGCAGGACCTCCAACTGAACCTAAATAGAAACCACCGTATTTTTGACATGCGTTTTTCACATCTTTCGAGCGGTTTCCTTTTGCCAACATAATCATACTTCCACCCATTGATTGGAATAAATCAACGTATGAATCCATACGACCAGCTGTTGTTGGACCAAAACTTCCTGAAGGCATTCCTTCTGGGGTTTTTGCAGGACCTGCATAATACACTGGATGATTTTTGAAGTATTCAGGCATTGGTTTTCCAGCGTCAATCAATTCTTTGATTTTAGCGTGCGCCATATCGCGTGCAACGATCAATGTTCCGTTTAATTTCAAACGTGTTTTGATTGGATATTTACTCAATTCAGCCAATACTTCATTCATTGGACGATCCAAATCAATTTCTACAGCAGGAACCAAATGTGGTGGAACCTCTGGCAATAATTGACGAGGGTTTTTCTCCAATTGCTCTACAAACAATCCTTCTTTCGTGATTTTTGCCTTGATATTTCTATCTGCTGAACAGGAAACGCCTAATCCAACTGGACACGATGCAGCGTGACGTGGCAAACGAATTACGCGAACATCGTGCGTAAAGTATTTTCCTCCAAACTGCGCTCCAATTTGACTTTCTTGACAAATCAATTGCACACGTTTTTCCCATTCTAAATCACGGAATGCTTGACCAGCCATGTTTCCTTCCGTTGGTAATTCATCGAAATAACCTGCTGATGCTTTTTTCACAGTTGCAAGATTTGCTTCTGCCGATGTTCCACCAATTACCAATGCTAAATGGTAAGGAGGACAAGCGGCAGTTCCTAAATCTTTAATTTTATCACGAACAAATTTTTCCAACGAAGCCTCGTTCAACAATGATTTCGTTTGTTGGTATAAGAACGTTTTGTTTGCAGAACCTCCACCTTTTGCAAGGAAAAGAAATTCATACGAAGAACCTTTTTTCGAATAAATATCAATTTGAGCTGGCAAGTTCGATCCAGAATTTTTTTCATCAAACATATCCAATGCCACAACTTGAGAAAAACGCAAATTTCGTTCTTGGTATGTGTTGTAAATTCCTTTCGAAAGCGGCTCAGCATCGTCGATTCCTGTGTAACAATCTTCACCTTTTTTCGCCATTACGATAGCAGTTCCTGTATCTTGACATGATGGCAATTGACCTTCAGCAGCAACAACCGCATTTTGCAATAAATTGTACGCCACAAAACGATCATTATCTGTCGCTTCAGGATCTTGCAAAATATTATTCAGCATTTGCAAATGTGTTTTTCTAAGATAGAATGACACATCTGACATCGCCTCTTGCGCAAGAACTTCCAAAGCTTTTGGGTCAATATTTAAAATTTCGCGATTTCCAACTTTTACTACTTCAACATAGTCTGAAGAAATCTTGCGGTATTCCGTTTTATCTTGTTTGATTGGATACGGATCTTGGTAAAAAAATTCTGCCATTACAGTTCTATTTTGGAACCGTAAAGTTAAGCATTTAAAAAGCTAAAAAAGCAGATTTTATTCGGAAAAATAGTTTAGAATTTAAGTACTAAAAGCTTACTTTCAACCCAAGGCTATTGACGATATTAACATTTGTCAATCGTTTCACCTCCGGAATTGTTGTGTAGGTAATCGATGGTTTCATTTCGTGATACAAATGCAAACGTTTCCAAAATTCACGCTTTTTCCCCAATCTAAAATCAATTCCCATCGGAACAAAGACCGAAGTAGACCAATTCGATTTATTTTCAAAATACTCTCGTTTTTCTTGTCCCCATTCTGAATAAGTGTTTGATTGATAATAAGAAGAACTATAACTGTATGAATTGTAATCTATTCTGGTTGAAGCATTATATGACAAGCCAAACGACAAACCAATACCTGCATAAACTGACCAACGATTTTCAGGATTCGTTCTGTAAATTAAGGATGTTTCCAAACGCAATTGCTGAGCTGAATAATTCATGTTGTAATTTTCTGAATAGGTAGAATCCAAAAAATACTGTTGACCTGTTTGAGATGAAGTCAATGTATCATAGGGAACAATTGTTGATTTTGAAAAACCCTTTGAGATATCTCCTAGTGAAATATGGCTAATCCCAATTCTCCAAAGAGGATTCGGATTCGATTTAAAGGTTAGTCCCAATTGTATCGTTTGATAACTTGAACTACTTGGTCCATTGAAAATGAAGTAATCATTTCCTTGAAAAGTTGAAAAATCATTCGCCAAAAGATCAGAATTGGGAGCCAATGTTTTATAATCTGATAAACCAAAATGCTGGCCTGAATTAAATACAATACCATTTTGAACGTGAAATTCAGAAACGCGTATACTTTTTGCGCCCTCTTGCGCCTTTAAACCATTTATAACGAACAATGCCATCAATAGGATTTGTATTTTTCTCATCTTATTCTAATTTTTTATATATCTAACGTTGGTTTCGACAAAAAAGTTTGCTGAACTACTTTTCGTCCGTTTTTTTAACATTTGCAACCTTTTAAGTCCTTTGTCGTTCAAGACCTTTACGTTTAAACGATTTGAGAATTAGTATGCGTAAACTTTTTAAAAGCAAATGGATTAGAATCCCCTATTTTGTTGGATTATACTCATTTGCAGCCTACGGGGCTTTGTTGACATTGACCTATTTTGCCATGAAATATGGTTGGACAAATGATGGTGGACAAATAGACGCCAATAACCGTCATTTTCAAGAAATGCATGATAAATACGATCAATCATTCAAAGTTGATAGTGTTTCCATGGTGAAGCACCGTTATGAGGTAATTAATCGTATCATTGTTTTAAACGATTTCTATCCACAGAATGCCCAACATATTCTTTCTGTTTACACCAAAAACCGAGATGAAAAATTGGCCTTACAAATGCTCGATGCCGTTGATTTAAGGCTTATGAACAACCGAAAATATCAAGCGGCGGTTGATAAAATGCAGGAAAAACTCAAGAAAAAAGCTAAAACAACTGGTCTCAGTGTATTTGAGTGGATGAATATCTCTGAATGGAAAGATTTCAAAGTAGCCGTAGCAAAAGATAAATTTTACATCGACTCAGTGGCAAAAGTCACCGGTGTTGAACCACGACTTATTGTTGCTTGTTTGGTTGGTGAACAAATTCGTTTGTTTAACTCAAGTCGAGAATCATACAAACGATACATAGGTCCAATGAAGGTTCTTGCTTTGGAAAATAACCTTTCGTATGGAGTAACTGGAATCAAAGAAAATACGGCGATCAACATTGAACGTTATCTAAAAGATTCAACGTGTGTATATTACCTTGGAAGTAAATATGCGCATTTATTGGATTACGATTCCACCCAAAACTTCAAAAATGGGGGAAATGATACCTTAAATGTTCGCTTGAGTCGCTTGGTTCAATTCAAAAATCATTACTATTCCTATTTGTACGCCGCAGTCTTCTTGAAACAAATGAAAATGCAGTGGGAACGTGCTGGTTATCCAATCGATGATCGTCCTGAGATTTTAGCATCGCTATTTAACCTTGGTTATCAGCGTTCGAAGCCGAAGAAAAATCCTGCAGTTGGTGGCGCAACTTATGATATCAAAGGAACTGATTATACATTTGGAGCCGTTGCGTTTGAGTTCTATTATTCTGGTGAACTTGCCGATATTTTCCCGTATAAAAAGAAACGTTTCGATTACGACGAATAGAACTTCGTTTTTTTTTAACTTTTTCTTGAATTTTTCTTGCTTCTTTCCACCTTTTTAAAAGGCGCGATAAATCTATTTTTACTATCTTCGCGCATTCATTTTATCAAGGAATCATGACAAATAACTATCCGGAATACAAAGGATTGAATTTGCCAAATGTGGCGAAAACGGTGTTGGAAAAGTGGCAACGTGACAATGTGTTCGAGCAATCGATTGCAACACGTGAAGGAAAAACGCCTTACATTTTCTTCGAAGGTCCTCCATCTGCGAATGGTTTACCAGGAATTCACCACGTAATGGCGCGTTCGATCAAGGATATTTTTTGTCGCTACAAAACCCTAAAAGGATTCCAAGTAAAACGCAAAGCAGGTTGGGATACACATGGTCTACCAGTGGAACTTGGCGTTGAAAAAGAATTGGGTATTACCAAAGAAGATATTGGCTCTAAAATTTCAGTTGAAGAGTACAACAAAGCGTGTAAAGAAGCAGTCATGCGTTACACAGACATTTGGAATGACCTAACCCTGAAAATGGGTTATTGGGTGGATATGGAAAATCCTTACATCACCTATGATTCAAAATACATGGAATCAGTTTGGTGGTTGTTGGGACAATTGTATGCCAAAAACTTGATGTACAAAGGCTATACGATTCAACCGTATTCACCAGCTGCAGGAACAGGATTATCGTCTCACGAATTGAATCAGCCTGGATGTTATCGCGATGTAACCGATACGACTGTTGTTGCTCAATTCAAAGTTAAAGATGGTCAGAAATTACCATTCGACGTGAATGGAAACGTTCATTTTTTGGCATGGACGACAACTCCTTGGACCTTGCCATCGAATACTGCCTTGTGTGTTGGTCCAAAAATCGATTATGTACTTGTACAATCATTCAACCAATATACATTCGAACCAATCAACGTAATTCTTGCTAAGAATTTAGTAGGTTATCAATTTAGCAAAGGGTTCCAAGCAGTTGAATCAGCTGAAGATTTAAAAAAATATAACGCAGGAGATAAAGTTGTTCCTTATTTCGTTACGAACGAATGCAAAGGTGCTGACTTAATCGGTATCAAATACGAACAATTGTTGCCATTTACACTTCCAGCTGAAACGCCAGAACAAGCATTCCGTGTGATTGGTGGTGACTTTGTTACTACCGAAGATGGAACAGGAATCGTGCATATCGCTCCTACATTTGGTGCAGACGATGCGCGTGTTGCTGCTGATGCAGGTGTTCCAGGTATGTTAGTGAAAGACGACAAAGGAAACTTGGTTCCATTGGTTGATTTACAAGGGAAATTCAGACCAGAAATGGGTGAATACGCTGGAATGTACGTGAAAAATGAATATTACGACGCAGACCAAGCACCAGATCGCTCTGCAGATGTTCAACTTGCTATTCAGTTAAAAACAGAAAACAAAGCCTTTAAGGTTGAAAAATATGTTCACAGTTATCCACATTGTTGGAGAACAGATAAACCAGTTTTATATTATCCATTGGATTCATGGTTTATTCGTGTTACAGATGTGAAAGATCGCATGATCGACTTGAACAACAATATTAACTGGAAACCAGAATCAACAGGTTTAGGACGTTTCGGTAAATGGTTGGAAAATGCGAATGATTGGAACCTTTCTCGTTCACGTTATTGGGGTATTCCAATTCCAATTTGGACAAGTGAAGATGGTGATGAGCGCATTTGCATTTCTTCAGTTGAGCAACTAAAAGCGGAAAGCGAAAAAGCGGTTCAAGCTGGTTTCATGCAAGAAAATCCATTGGCAAATTATCATGTTGGTGATATGTCAAAAGAGAATTATTCCTTGGTTGATTTACACAAAAACTATGTAGACCAAATTACCTTGGTTTCGCCTTCTGGAAAACCAATGAAACGAGAAGCTGATTTGATTGATGTTTGGTTTGATTCAGGTGCAATGCCTTATGCACAATGGCATTATCCGTTTGAAAATAAAGATTTAATCGATAATCAAACTGGATATCCTGGTGATTTCATTGCTGAAGGAGTTGACCAAACACGTGGATGGTTTTATACCTTGCATGCAATTGCAACAATGGTTTTTGATTCAGTTGCTTATAAAAATGTTGTTTCGAATGGACTTGTTTTGGATAAAAACGGGCAAAAAATGTCGAAACGACTAGGAAATGCTGTTGATCCATTTTCAACACTTGAGACCTATGGTGCTGATGCAACTCGTTGGTACATGATTACCAATGCACAGCCATGGGACAACTTGAAATTTGATTTAGACGGTGTAACTGAAGTACAACGCAAATTCTTCGGAACACTTTACAATACATATTCATTCTTTGCTTTATATGCAAACATCGATGGATTTGATTATTCTGCGAAGGAAATTGCTTTAAATGAACGTCCTGAAATTGACCGTTGGGTGTTATCGAAATTGCATTCACTGATTCAAGAAGTTGATGCGGCTTATAACGATTATGAACCAACAAAAGCTGGACGTTTGATTCAAGAATTTGTTAGTGATCAATTGTCAAACTGGTATGTGCGTTTATGTCGTCGTCGTTTCTGGAAAAGTGATGATGCAACCGATAAAACATCTGCATACCAAACTTTGTATACATGTTTGGAAACGGTTGCACTGTTGGGATCGCCAATTGCACCTTTCTTCATGGATCAATTGTTCTCAGATTTAAATTCAGTTTCAAAACGTTTTGCCGTTAATTCAGTTCATTTAGCTGATTTCCCAGTTGTAGATCCAAGTTTCATCAACGAAGCATTGGAAGCACAAATGGACATTGCACAACGCACTTCTTCGCTTGTTCTTGCTTTACGTAAGAAAGAGAAAATCCGTGTGCGTCAACCATTGCAAAAAATCATGGTTCCAGTTTTGAACAAAACATTTGCAGACAACATCTCGCATGTCAAAGAATTGATTCTTTCAGAAGTGAATGTGAAAGAATTGGAATTGATGGACGAAGGAAACGGAATGTTGGTGAAAAGCATCAAACCGAACTTCAAAACAATTGGACCGAAATACGGTAAACAAATGAAAGTAATTGCTGCAATGGTAGCTCAACTTTCAAATGATCAAATTGGCGAGATTGAAGCGAACAATGGTTGGAACGGTGAAATTGATGGTGAACAAATTAGCCTTGATTTAGGAGATTTCGAAATTGCTGCACAAGATATTCCAGGCTGGTTAGTTGCTACTGAAGGCGGATTAACGGTCGCTTTAGACATTACAATTTCCGAAACTTTAAAAGCTGAGGGAATTGCGCGTGAGTTAATCAATCGCGTTCAAAACTTGAGAAAAGATTCAGGGTTGGAAGTCACTGATCGCATTTTATTGAAGGTAGACACGAATGAATTTGTAAAACAAGCTATTCAGGATAACCAAGAGTATGTTTGCAACGAAGTTTTGGCAAATGGAATTTCATTTGAAAACCTAGGGACTGAAGCCTTGTTAACAGATTTAGAAGCGGCTGGTGATGCGAAAATTGGTTTAAGCAAAGCTTAATTGGAGCATCGAACAAGGAGAATGGAGAATTGACTTTAAAATAATTAGAATAAAATTAAATTATGTATAGATCACACACATGCGGAGAATTACGCATTTCAGATGTTGGAACAACAGTAACACTTGCCGGATGGGTACAACGTTCACGCGACTTAGGAGGAATGACATTTGTTGATTTACGTGACCGTTATGGAATCACGCAATTGGCATTCAACATGGAAGACAATGCTGAATTGGGAGCACAAGCCAACAAATTGGGTCGTGAATTCGTGATTCAAGCAACAGGAACAGTTATCGAGCGTTCTAGCAAAAACAAAAACATTCCAACAGGTGAAATCGAAATCGTTGTGAGTGAATTGAAATTATTGAATGCTGCGAAATTGCCTCCTTTCACGATTGAAGATGAAACGGATGGTGGTGATGAGTTGCGTATGCAATACCGTTACTTAGATTTAAGAAGAAACCCAGTTCAACAAAAATTGCGTTTGCGTAATCAAGTTGCCTTGGAAACGAGAATTTACTTGAATTCGAAAGATTTCTTGGATGTTGAAACGCCTGTTTTAATTAAATCAACACCTGAGGGAGCAAGAGATTTCGTGGTTCCAAGTCGCATGAACGAAGGACAATTTTACGCCTTACCACAATCACCACAAACGTTTAAGCAATTGTTGATGGTTTCAGGTTTCGACCGTTACTACCAAATTGTAAAATGTTTCCGTGATGAAGATTTACGTGCTGACCGTCAACCAGAGTTTACACAAATCGACTGTGAAATGGCGTTTGTGGAGCAGGATGACATTTTGAATACGTTCGAAGGATTGATTAAGCATTTGTTCAAAACAGTTCGCGGCGTTGAATTTACAGAGGCATTCCCACGCATGGATTATGCTGAAGCGATGGCACGTTACGGTTCAGATAAACCGGATATTCGTTTCGGAATGGAATTCGTTGATTTGAATGATGTTGCTCAAGGAAAAGGTTTTGCCATTTTCGATAGCGCTGAGGCCGTTATTGCCATCAATGCAGAAGATTGTGTTGAATATACACGTAAACAAATTGACGAGCTTACTGAATGGGTAAAACGCCCACAAATTGGAGCGAAAGGATTAGTATATGTTCGTTGCAATGCTGACGGAACATTTAAATCATCCGTTGATAAATTCTACTCACAAGAAGATTTAGCTGCTTGGGCGCAAAAAGCCAATGCAAAACCAGGTGATTTAATCCTTGTGTTGAGCGGTGATTTGGACAAAGTACGTAAGCAAATGAATGAATTGCGTTTACACATGGGGAACGAACTTGGATTACGCAATCCAAACGTATTCAAACCTTTGTGGGTATTGGATTTCCCATTGTTAGAGTGGGATGAAGAAAGTGGACGTTACCATGCAATGCATCACCCATTTACTTCTCCGAAACCAGAAGACATGCACTTGATTCAAACTGAACCAGGAAAAGTTCGCGCTAATGCTTATGATTTAGCAATGAATGGTGTTGAACTTGGAGGTGGATCTATTCGTATTCACGATAGAGATTTACAATCACGCATGTTTGATTTATTAGGCTTCACAAAAGAAGAAGCACAAGCTCAATTTGGATTCTTAATGAGTGCATTTGAATACGGTGCGCCTCCACACGGTGGATTGGCATTTGGTTTGGATCGCTTAGTTGCTACAATGGGTGGTTCTGAATCGATTCGTGATTATATCGCTTTCCCTAAAAACAATAGTGGACGTGATACAATGATTGATGCGCCATCGCCATTGCACGCAGACCAATTGAAAGAATTGGGAATTAAATTAAACGCATAAGACCACACGATTATAATTTTCAAGGGGACTTTTTAAGTCCCCTTTTTTTACCTAACAATATTTATATGGAACAATACACCGATTATATTGGTTACATCGCTTCTGGCGTTGTACTTCTATCATTTCTCATGCGAAAAATGCTCTTCTTGCGCATTGTCAACACAATTGGTTGCGTCTTTTTTATCGTTTACGGTATTCTTTTAGGGCAAGCACCTATTATCATTACCAATGCGGCAATCGTTCTGATCAATATTTATTACTTGAGCAAAAGCAACAAGGAATCGTAAACAATTAATTTGAAATAACCTCGTAATTCTCACCAACTACTTTAAACGAAGTTCGGCGATTGCGTTGATGCAATTCTTCTTTTCGCTCTTTCGTTTTTTGTTTGTTGATGTAATCTTCAGTCAATAAAATACGATCTCCGTTTTCGTTTAATACTGGTTTTTTATCTGATCCAGCCATGAAGTTTGGTTGTGTTTCACCATAACCTTTTGGAATCAAACGTTCACGCGCAATTCCTTTAGAAACCAAATAATCCACACACGATTTAGCACGTCTTTGTGATAAGTCCAAGTTATAGATGTCCACACCACGACAATCGGTATGCGAATTAATTTCAACGACTAAGTTGTTGTTTAAGACCAAGAACTCGTAAATCTTATCCAAACGTTGCATCGATATTGGACGCAATTTGTCAGAATCGAAATCGTATTCAATCCCTTCAATTTCAATCTCTTCTTTAGGAATAGGATTCAAGTAAAAGTCCTGTGTTAAAGCAACCGATTCAGTGATTGTTTTCGTATTGATATTGGCCGCATCTGCGAAGTATTTTTCTTTTTGTGCTTTGATAAACAATTCCCACCCTTGTGTCAATTCCTTTTCATAGAATCCACTCGAATCAGTTTGAATCACAAAAGGAGCAAATTCTCCATCAACATCTTTGAATGTTAACGATGCATTTGGTAGGATATCATTTGTAGCAGCATCATACGTATAACCGCTTAAAACAATGCGAATTGGTTCATTCGTCACTTCATAAATATCAAAACAATGTCCGTTTTCACATGGTTCGCGGTCACTAGACAAAAATCCTTTCATCAACTTTGTGTCCCAAATCAAATAAGCATCATCTTTACTTGAGTTAATCGGTAACCCAAGATTTGCCGGTGTATTAAACATTTCACCATCTCTATCATAATAACTTTTGTAAACGTCCAATCCACCTAAGGAATTGTGCCCGTTGGAACTGAAAAATAATGTTGAAGATGCCTCATGAAAGAACGGTGTTACCTCATCCAAATCAGAATTCACTGGATATCCCAAATTGATTGCGTCTCCCACAAGATTTCCCAATGGATCCAATGCAATCTTCCAGATATCAAATCCTCCTTGTCCTCCTGGACGATTACTTGAAAAATACAAAGTTTGACCATCCATTGAAACAAATGGCTGCATGCTTTTGTATCCTGGAACATTTACTTTTGGATCTAACTTATAGGCTTCATAGAACTTAAAATCAACCATTCGCCCTAAATAGATACTTTGATCTTTACGATTGTCATCGCTCCAGCGCGTATAAAAGATTACATTTTGATTGTTAATTGCAGAAGCCGCATCGTGTTGAGCAGAATTTAACGGACGTCCAAAATTCGTTGCTTTACCCCAGTTTCCGTTTTCATTGCGTTCTGTCCAGTAGATATCACATAAAAAGGCAGATTCTGGTTCTGGTTCTAAAATTACTCCTCCTGGTCTAGCAGAAGTGAACATTACACGATTTTCACTTCCGAAATAGTTTACAGCAAATGCTGAAGTACCTTTATTAAATACTGAAGTGTCTGCTAATTGAATTTGAACTTCCTCTTTAATGTTATCACTGTTCAAGGCATAATAACAACCTGTAATATTCAACTGAGCCGTTCTTAACAAAGAATCAGAATACTTTTCAGTTTTAATGTATGTTTCAAATTCAGAAATTGCTTGATCGTAATTCTTTACGTTCATTAAAGCATTTGCATAATAAAACTGGTCATTTGGATAAGATCCTTTTTTACTTGTTTTTGCAAAATAATCCGAAGCATGATTGTAATCGTATGTTTTTTGATAACACATCGCAATTTGATGATCTACATAATCTTCCAAAGAAACTTGCTGCGTGCTATCAATCATAATTCCCTTTTTAGGCAATTTTTGATTGGTAACTTCAATTTCATATGGAAAAACCATGGTACCCATTCCAACAGAATCATTCAAGGCTTTTTTGTAATAGGTCAACGCATTAAAGTAATCTTCTTGCGCGTAAAAGTTGTCCGCATTGTAAATCCACACTTTTTTTGATTGCGAATAAGCATTCAAACCAATCAAACAGACAATAAATAATAGAATTCTTTTCATCGTGCTTTTCATTACAATCTTGGACAAATTTTATCAACTTTCGTCTTATTCTTCCCATTGACATAGGTAAATGACAATTCGAATCCACCACGACCCGTTGATGCAGTTGTTAAGGATGATACGTTCACATCATATCCTAATTTTACAATAAAATTCTCCTTTTTCACTCCCAACGTAACAATAGCCGCATCCTTCATGCGGTAAACAAAACCACCTAGTAAATAGGTTTCACTTCCCTTCATGAAATAACCTGCCTCAAGTGCATAGGTTTGTTCATGAAATTTCTCTTGTTGCATAATCAACATTTTGGGAAGTAAATAGAACAATTCTGTGATGTTAATTCGAGTTCCAATGTGTGCATAAAAACGCATTGGTAAACGTTTATCTTGCCCAAAGAAAGATTCGTTTGGTGTTAATAAGTTGAAAGCTGAAATTCCGATAAACGGATTCAATTTACATTGTTGACGTGCATAATAATAAAGCAAACTTGCATTTGCCACTGGAACAATCATTGATTGCGCTCCAAATGTTTCTCCTGATACAAGAGTAGTATTGAACTCTCCTCCATTGTTCAATGAATATTGATTGTTAAACGATAACAACTGATATTCAACTGATTTTTGCATGGCACCAGCTTGTATTCCAAAAGAAATATTGTTGTAACGTCTTTTATCCAGTGACATGTTGTAAGCAGCAGAAACTAAACCTTGAAACACATTAAAGTTTCCATATCCTGCTCGGAAATTATGCAACTGAACACCAAATCCCCACTTACGTATAGGCATATCAAAACTGACTAATGCAGATGTATAAGGTTTAAAATTGACCGATTTCCATTGGGTTCTATATTGCGCATGTACACGCCATTTCCCTTCAAAAACCCCAGTCATTCCTGAATTCAAAAACAAAGGTGCTGCATCATACATTGATAAATGCGCGTCTTGAGCTTTAAATTTTGGTACTAAACCAATTAGGAAAAATAATAATATAAACTTCTTCATGATTAACGCATTAAAGTAACATCACCAGACTTCTTCACAACCTGACCATTGGTCATTTCCACTGTAAACGTCCAAGTATAAACACCCATTGGAGCTCTTTCGCCCTGATACATTCCATTCCAACCTTCTAATGCATCATTCGATTCATAGATCAATTGACCCCAATTGTTGTAAATTTTGAAATCTACCGTTTTGAAAGGTCCACCACGAATAATGAAGATATCATTTTCGCCATCTTCATTTGGTGTGAATCCTGTTGGTAATACCGGTAACAACGCAATTGATAAATTTGCCTTTGTTGTGTCTTGACAACCATTAATATCCGTCACGATCAATGTGATTGGGTAAACGCCGCCTGTCGAATAATTGTGAATTGAATTTTGATTGTTATCTCCTTCACCATCACCAAAATTCCAATACCAAGCACTCAATTGATTTCCCGTTGATCCATCAATGAAATTAACATCTTCCAAGGCTAAAGCCGGATTTGGATTGACAGTAAATGCTGCCGTTGGACTTGGGTTTACGATCACATTTTGGAAAATAGTTGCTTCACAGCCAAGCGCAGAGGTTGCCGTAAATTCAACTGAATAAGTACCTGCAGCAGTATAAGTGTAACTCGAGTTTTGTTGATTACTAATATTTCCTGGTTCAAATGTGTATTCCCATGCATTGATAGTTCCAGAAGAAATAAATGAATTATCTGTAAAGAAGATTTCACCATTTTCACAAGGAACAGTATTCGTGAATGAAGGAACAGGTAAAGGATTCACTGTTACACTTTGTTGAATCGTATCAAAACATCCTAGACTAGATTCAACAATCAAAGTCGTATTAAACGTTCCACTAGCTGTATACGTGTGCAATGGATCATCTGTTATTGATGTTCCTGAATCACCAAAACTCCAATCCCAACCAACAATTGAACCTGATGGCGATGTTGACATGTCTGTGAAAGCAGTATTACTTCCTTGACACGCTGCTGTAGAACTGAATGCCGCTGTTGGTGAACTTTTGAACGTAACGTGAAGCGTATCATTATCGGGTGAACATCCAAATGAGCCTGCTGACGATAATATTAAATTCACTCCCCCATTTAAAATATCTGAATTCGATGGGAAATAAAGTGTTGACAAGAGCATGTTACTTGGGTTAAAAGCACCTGTTCCCATGGTTGACCAAGATCCAGTTTGATTCGGTCCACTTATCGTTCCATTCAACTGAATTGCCTCATTTTGACAAAACGTTTGGTCGGCACCAGCGTTCACATTTGGTGGATCAATGAAATGAATGCGTAAAGAATCACTTTCAATCGGACAAATTCCAGTTGTTGAAAGCAATACATCTATGTATCCAATTGTTGTGTCGATTGGACTCACAGTGTAGAAAGTTGGAATTGCAGCAGTATTTGCGATGGAACCAAATCCATTAACAGACCAAAGTGTTGAAAAACCTAGTGTGACATTTCCTGTGAAATTGAGAACAGACGTATTTGAACAGATAGAATCGGCCATTGTGATTGTCACTACTGGTTGATCAATAATCGTGACCTCCAAACTATCTTTTACTGCTAAACAGTTTCCATTGTTCGTTGAGGTTAATGTCATGACGATCGTTCCAACTGTTGTGTCCGAGCTACTAATTAAGTAATCCGTAATCAAATTTGATTGACTTGGCGAAAAAGCACCCGAACCGGTTGTTGACCAAACTCCTGTTGTTGTTGGACCAGAAATACTTCCTGATAAAGGTGCAAGGGTTGTACTTGAACAAACAACTTGATTTGGGCCAGCAATAACAGTAGGTGGATTTGTAAAATGAATTACCACTGTATCTTTATCATTAGGACAAGAGAAGAAACTTCCAGCTGACGTTAAAAACAAGGCAACACTATCTGCTGCCAAATCGGTTGGTGAAGGCGTATAGGTTGTTGTTAAACTTCCTGAGTTGCCAAAAGCACCTCCTGTTCCACCCGACCAAGAAGCAGCCGAGGCAAAGTTCACAAAACCACTAATCGGAATAGCGCCAACATTATTTTTACAGAAGGTGTTATCTCCGCCAGCTCCTACGATTGGTGATTGAATAAAGCTCACTTTCATCGTATCAGTAACCGGATTACAATTTCCTGTTGAGCTAAGTACGAAAGTCAACGAACCTTGTGCGAAATCACTTGTTGATGGCGTATAAGTAGTAACTAAATTAGTTGGTGCAGATAAAGTGCCTGTACCATCCAATACATTCCAGATTCCAGTAATTGAACCTCCAGTCACACTACCATTTAAATTGATTTGCGGTTCACCATTACATAAAATTGTGTCATTTCCAGCTTTGGTGTAAACACGTCTAATGAATGAAGACATGTAGTGGTACAAACAACCTGTTGTCGTTCCACCATTGATAACTCCCAAGGCAAAATTATCGGTTGAATTCGTCAAAACGTTAGATGAACCAGAAGCAATTTGTCCCGTTGTATAGGTTAACTGCGCAGCATACCACTGACCTCCAGTTCCAGGCACAACGTTAAAACTTCCAGCTGGCACCAATGTAGCACTGCCGTTCAACAAGAACGAACCTTGCGCTCCAGCTGGACATAAAACATTCAGCGAAAAGTTTTGTGGATTTGTTCTTGGGAACGTTACGATATCTGATCCTGCACAATTTAACGGTGGCAACAATGCTTCGCCTAATTCACATCCATAACCAGCCATGTGTAATACATAAACAGGTTTATCGGATTGAACATGTGTTCTAGGTTGTGCTAATTGATAACGATACGTATCACCTTGATTTAAAATCACGTTTGTTACTGCTCCATCATTGATTGTTACAGTTGTAAAGTTTTCAGTCGCAGTTACAAAAAATGACTCTTCTGATCCAGCATTCAAAAACCCACGTAATACAATATATTCGTCACCAATCACGTCTGTTGGAACAATTTGGTCACCCATTAAATCGTAACATCCACCACCACCGGAAGGATTTACAGAATCATCTGAAACCGTAACGGCAACAAGTTTTGTCGAAACCACAATTGAACCCGCTAAGTTATTTCCCGCCACACTTGTGTTTTGCACCATGTTTTGAACAGTATAAACATTCCCTTTCAAAGGTAATGTAACGGAATATGTAACATTCGCTGGATGTCCACCAACAACTGCGCATCTTGGAGTAATATAAACTACTGTATTGTCTTCAGTTGCAACGATATTTATTTGCTGATACGGTTGAACAATAGAGCCACTACCATCTAAATCTCCTCCCAAGGTTTGATTGTTCCAACGCGTTTGAAACGGTGTTACGAACTCAGTTCCCAATCCATTCTGGCCCTTTAACGAATAGGTTTCTGGATTGTTGTAGTTGGGACCACGAGTGATGACATCATACACTGCTGTGATCGGATAATCAGAAGTAATTTGAAATCCACTATTTAAAACAGTATTTGCAGGCTTACTTTCGATGGCATTCATCATGAAATGCACATTTTTTGAAAAAAGTGAATTCGCAGGAATGTTGATTGTAGTATCGTAACCTGTTGCTGGCATTCGAACACGCACCGCAGTTGGATTGTTGAATGTTGAGAAATGGAAAGCAATCGGATCTCTCCACCAGTGATCTGGTGTAACCCAAGGAGCAGCAAACCAAAAGACTGTGTCAATTTGTGCTTTTACTTCTTTCGCACCGAAAAAGAAGAAAAAGACTACTAAAATGAGGTGTTTTTTAAAACGCATATTTCTAACTTTTTAATTCTTTTCTTTTTCTTCCATTTTCTGTTTCATGTCTTCCATGATACTGTTATTCAGTTTGTCGTCTTCTTCTTCCAAGGTTGGTTTCTTCTTCGTAATGACAAAAGACAACATCACTTCATGTGAGCCTGAATTGTATTTTCTGATTTTAGAAACCGAATAATCGAATCCATAACCAATATTCAATCGCTCTTTCAATTTGATGCCAAGTGAAAATCCAAGTGCATCATCTGAACGAAAGATTAATCCTGCCCAAATTTTATTATTAAATGTTCCTTTAAGCATTCCTGTCCATTGCATCGGAATAGGATTAGTGTATTTAATCATAAAGCTTGGTTGAAGATCAAATTTCTTCTTTGGAAACTCGAAAGTGTAACCTAAAATCGCATTGTAATGGAAGGCCAAATTCGAATTATAGCTTGTAAATTGAATTTGTCTAGTCAATAAATGTTGAAGTGAACCCATTAAAAAGAACTTATTCGAATACAAGTGAAATCCGGCATTTACATCAATTGCGTTGGCAGAGTAAACACTTCCTGTTAACACCTCATCACCTTGATCTGCCAAAACAGCATCATACAATTTGACACGGTACTGAATGTATCCAGGTTGAATTCCAAATCCAAGTTTTAGTTTCTTACTTAACTTGAAATGCTGTGCGTAATTCAAATAAATTCCCGTGTTGTTTACCAAACCAGATTTCTCAGAAACGATAGATGCACCGTAGCCTGCTTTTCCTTTGTTACGAACAGAACCATAAAAATTAGCATTCATGTTCACTGGAGCATCTTCAAATCCAACCCATTGATTTCGGTAACTCAAATTTGCCATATGAACATCTTTACTCCCCGCAATTGCTGGATTGTAATAATAATCGTTCATCAAGAAATTTGAATACACTCCTTGTTGTTGTGCGTTCGCGAATGTGCAAAGGCCTACAATAAAAATGATTGTCAGTAGTGATTTCATATCTTATTTTCTGCTTTTTAAGACCAATAATGCACCTTTAAACTGATCGACTTCTAAGCCAGCATTCAGATTAATGATGTAAAAATAATTTCCGTCAGGTACGAGCTCACCTTCATACTTTCCGTCCCAAGGAGTTGAATATCCTGTAGAATAAAATAGTTGTTGTCCCCATTGATTGTATATTTCAACAGTAGCATTTGGGAATAACAAATCGATAAATTCTAATTTCCAAACATCATTTTTAGTATCATCGTTCGGTGAAATAGCATTCGGAATTAAGGTGTTAATTTCCGTTGTTACTGTATTTATTGTAATCAGTGTACTTGTACTATCATAACAACCAAGTGCGCCATAAGCATATTGCGTTACAAGATATTCTCCATTTGCAAAATACGTGTTACTTGGATTTTGAAGTAAGCTGGTGTTACCATCTCCAAACTGCCAAGCATAGTTGGTACTATAAAGTGATGTATCAACAAAATTGAATATTGCTCCCACATTCATTCCATTGCTTGTATTGTAATAGAAACCAGCTACTGGAATTGCAGGAACAGAAATGATGTGTTCAACTGTATCAGAACATCCGTGGGTCGTTGAAACAATGTGTGTAATGGTATAATCGCCATCTGTATTGAACAATTGCGTTGGATTTGCACTTGCATTTGCTCCTTGCCCACCGAAATCATAGAACCAATAGTTAATTGGATCTGTCGATGTTGAATTGTCCGTAAAATTGATAATTACTTGATTCCCCGGACAACTTGCCACATAGGTAAAGGATGCATTCGGCTGATTATACACTTCAACTTGTTTTACAATGGTATCAGTACATCCAATTGAGTTTGTAACTATTAACGAAACGTCGTACGTTCCAAAAGCCGAATAAACAGTTGATGGATTTTGATTTGTAGAAACATTTAAATCTCCAAAATCCCAATCCCACGTAGCTAAAGTTCCATAACCAGGTAGAGAAAAATCTGTAAAATTCGTAGTGTTGCCCAAACAAACATCTGTTCCATTGAAGTTTGCAAATGGCGGCGCCACAAAGCTAATTTGTACAATGTCGTTTACTGTTATACAGTTTCCATTGTTTGTAGATGTTAGCGTTAACACAAGATTTCCGCTTGAAATTTCCGATGCAGTAGGTGTATAAACAGCATTCAAATCTGATGATGATGTTGCAAATGTTCCGGCACCACCACTCCAGTTTCCTGTAGTTGTTGCGCCAATTACACTTCCATTCAATTGAACTGAGGCATCATTTGAACAAATCAATTGATTCACGCCCGCCTCTGCAACCGGAGATGGTGCAAATACAATCAATAAACTATCTTGTACCGGTATACAATTCCCGTTTGAAGTCGATTCCAAATACAATAGCACTTGACCAGCCGCAATATCGTTCGAACTTGGTTGGTAATTCGCATTTAACGCTAAATTATTTGGTGTAAACAAACCATTCCCTGTTGTAATCCATTTTCCTGTTGAACTTGATCCTGAAACAGTTCCACTCAATGAAACGACAGCATTGTTTGCACATACTGTAATTGTATCCACGCCTGCATCTACAAGTGCTTGATACGTAAATGCAATATTCATCGTATCGGTGACCACAGAACAAGAACCTACGTTCGTAGAGGTTAATACAATATTTACAGAACCATTCACAATATCAGCTGGAGAAGGAATATAATCTGCATTAAAGTTTGTAGCTGTTGGCGAAAAAGTACCCGTTCCCACCGTTGACCAAACACCTGTTGAAGCTCCTCCTGAAACAGACCCGTTCAAACTTACGATTGCATTGTTTGCACATACCGATTGATTTGCGGAAGCATTGACCATTGGTGCAGGACTCACATGTAATATCAAGGTATCTTTTTGAACAGGACAAGGGCCAGTAGACGACAAAATCAATTGAATAGGTGTAATTAACGAATCCAAAGGACTTGGAACATAAATGTTTGTTAAAGCCGTATTACCTAATGAGAATGCGCCGTATCCAGATCCACTCCAGCTTCCTGTAACAGATCCACCACCAACTATTCCATTCAAATTGAAAGGAACGTTCGCACAAATTGTATCATCGATTCCTGCATCAACAAACGGATAAGAATTGAATTCTGAAAAATAAGCGTATGAAGCACCGTTATTATTATTTCCTGCTAAAACACCCAATCCGAAAACGTCTCCTGTATTTTCAATAATGTTGTATGAATTTACGGGTACGTCAGTTGTATTAAGGGCTATACGAGCTACTTTAAAATTACCTGAAGTTCCTGGAACAGTCGAAAACGCACCAGCGTTTATAACACCAGATACTCCATTCAACGTAAACATATTTTCAAAGCCACTTCTCGTGTAAAGTATAACTGCCAAAGAATCCGATGAAGATCTTGTGAAAGCTGTTGAATATGTACCCGCACAATATAAATTTGGAACTTGAGCAGCCGACATTTCACAACCATAACCAGAAATATGCAACAAGTAAACAGGTTTTGTGGTTTTAATGTAATTAACTCCTTCCGTCAATGCATATTCATATGTTTCACTCCAATTGATTAAGGTTGAAGTGGTGGTTGAATTATGAACTGAAATTCCTGTTCCGTTTTGAGTTGCAAGTACATATACTCTATCCGTGCTTCCTGTTCCTTTGTGAACGATATAATCAGTTCCAATAAAATCGGTACTCGTAATTTGATCTCCAGAAACATCTGTACATGTGCTGTTAATTAATGCTCCATCAAAAGTTGTTATTGCAACAGGATGATCCGCCGAAACGATTGAACCAGCCAACGAGCTAGCTGAAGAATTGTTCATATCACGGGCACTATAGGTTTCACCCTTGTCAAGTACTACTGAAAAAGTAACATTGATCGCATGACCAGTTATAGCCGTTCTTGGTGTAATAAGCACTGTTGTGTTATCTTCTGTTGCAACAATTTCAAAGGATGAAAAAGATACAGGTGCAGTTACTGCAGTACTCCAAAATTTCTGAAATGGTGTGTAAAAATTTGTTCCTAATGCCTTTGTACCTTTTAGTGAAAACACTTCCTTGTTTGAACTTGTTTTTACTTCATAAAATGCTGATATCTCACTTGTTGAACTTATTTTTAATCCTGTAGTTGCAATAACATTCGCTGCCGGACTTTCAATTTGTGCTATAAACGCAGTTAGATTGACGCTGTCAAGACCATTTGCAGGCAAGTTCACCGTGATTGGCAAAAAAGCACCATTCGCTGGTTGACTTATTGTCACCGTTGCAGGGGCATCATACGATAAAAGTCTCAGATAAATTGGAGATTCGCCTATTCCATTGGAAATATTCGGTGCGGCAAACCAAAACAAGGTATCCTGTTGGGAGTATCCAATATTTAAGCAGAAAATCGTTAAAAATAGGACAAGAACTTTCTTGTAAGCTAACATAGAGTGGTTAAAATGTAGTTTGTTAATTTTCGGGTAAAAAATCAGTGGGGCGAAATTAGGTCATTTTCAACGATTAAAAAAAAAAATCTTACTTATAGATTGATTTTTCGTCAATTTCTTTTGTTTTTTAACCTTTTTAATTGTTTTTAAAGACATAAAATTCGAATTCAATTATCTTTGTTCCATACATATTCATTCAACAATGAGCACACATCAAGGAAATTTAGTTGTTTACAACAGTTTATCAGGTCAGAAAGAAAAATTCGAACCGATTCATACGAATCACGTTGGAATGTATGTTTGTGGTCCAACCTTGTACAGTGAACCGCATATGGGAAATATGCGCACATTTATCAATTTTGATATGATATACCGCTATTTACTTGTGTTGGGATATAAAGTGAAATATGTACGAAACATTACCGATGCCGGGCACATAACCAATAGTCTAGGTGAAGCGGTAGACAGTATCGGAAATGCTGCTCGTTTAGAACAAATGCAATCCTTGGAAATTGTTTACAAGTACAATGTGAAATTCCAAGAATTACAGCGCATTTATAATTTATTACCTCCGAGCATTGAACCAACGGCAACTGGACACATTCAAGAACAAATCGAGCACATTGAAAAAATCATCGAAAATGGTTTTGCTTATGTTGTAAACGGTTCTGTTTATTTCGACGTAAAGAAATACAGTGAAAAATACGAATACGGTATTTTAAGTGGAAGAAAAGTAGATGAATTAGCTGAAGAAACACGTGTTTTGAATGCGCAAGATGAAAAACGATTCTTTGCTGATTTCGCTCTTTGGAAAAAAGCAAATCCTGAAGATATGCAAATCTGGCGTTCTCCTTGGGGCGATGGAAATCCCGGTTGGCACATCGAATGTACAGCGATGAGTACAAAATACCTTGGATCTCATTTCGATATTCACGGAGGTGGAATGGATTTGAAATTTCCGCATCACGAAGATGAAATCGCACAAAACTGTGGTTCTTTAGGCTGTAATCCAGCGAAATATTGGTTGCACGCGAACATGCTAAATGTGAACGGTCAAAAAATGAGTAAATCGTTGGGCAATTACTTCTTGCCAAAAGAAATTGTTGATGGAACAACTGAATTATTTGACAAACCTTATAGTCCTAATGTAATCCGCTTCTTCATGATGCAAGCACAGTACAGAAGTAATCTTGATTTCACTTCTGATGCTCTAAATGCTGCTGAAAAAGGATTTACACGCATGTCCGATGCCGTGCTTTTGATCTCAAAACTAAAAACATCAGCAACAAGTTCGTTCAACGTTGATGAGCTAATTGCTTCTTTTTATGAAGCCATGAATGATGATTTTAACACGTCTATTCTTGTTGCTAATTTATTCGAAGCAGTGAAACGTATCAATTTGATTAATGACGGAAATGATACCATAACAACACAAGATTTAGCAAAACTTGAAACTGAAATGCTGCGCTTTATTTATGACGTTCTTGGATTACAAATCTTAACTGAAAACAGCAACGAAAAATTGGCGCCAGTAATGGATTTAGTAATTGATTTACGCCAACAAGCACGTGAAAATAAAGATTGGACAACTTCTGATAAAATCCGTGATGGTCTTGCGGCTGCTGGTATTACTATTAAAGACGGAAAAGAAGGAACTTCTTGGGGTTAAATTACTTCTTTTCCATTTGAATCTTTTCTAGCACAACCGTTTGAGCAGTTGAAGAGTTTTTCGTTGAAAAATTAATCGCATTTGGAATGTAACCTGGCATTTGTGTTTCAATATAAAACTCATATCCAAACGGAAGGTTTGTTGTAAACTTTCCATTGGCATCTGTTTCTAAATTGATTATTGCCAAACTTCCTGTTACATCTTTGATCTCAACTTTCGCTTTTGCAATTGATTTCCCATCTGTACCAGTTACATGGCCGATTGATGCGATTAAAATTTGATCATTTTTGAACTCAAATATTTTCGTTGGATACACATTGTCTGAAGAAGCTCTATCGCTCGTTAAAAAACCATTTAACATCAAAGAATCAATAATGAAATACACATCATCTTTACTTGAATTTAGAGATTTTCCTAGATTAACTGGTCCTTTGAATATATTCATTTCCATATCATATCCAGCTTTGAAAACATCATATCCACCTATTGAATTATAACCGTTTGAACTGAAAAACAGTGTGTTTGAGTGTGCATGGACGAATGGACAAATTTCATCCAATGGAGAATTTATTTCAGGGCCCAAATTAACTGCTGAACCAATTGTACGACCTTGATCGTCTATTGGAATTTTCCAAATATCCATTCCACCAAACCCACCATCTCGGTTACTCGAAAAATAAAGGGTTTTTCCATCTTCCGAAACGAATGGTGTTATACTTTTTTTACCTGGGTAATTCACGGGCGATTCCAAGGTATACGATTCATAAAATTTAAAATCAACCATACGCGCTAGGTGTATGTATTGATCTTTGCGATACTTATCATTCCAACGCGTATAATAAATCACATTGTTATTGGAAATTGTAGCCGTAGCATCATGCGAAGCAGAATTCAATGGTCTTCCAAAGTTAACCGCCGACTTCCAAGTTGAATCTCCACTTTTTTCAGTCCAATAGATATCAAAAAGCAATTCTGAGTTTTGTTCTGGTTTTAAAATAACACCACCTTTTCGCGCACTCGAAAACATCAGTCTATTTTGACGACCAAAGAACATTGTTGCCATTGAAACCGTTCCACGATTAAAAACACTTGTATCGGCCATTGTCACTTGTGTAATCCAATTATCTGAATGGTTTTCCAAGGCATATTTACAACCTTCCAACTCGATTTTTGCAATTGGCGTCAACGAATCTGTTGGATGAGTCAAAATGAATTCTTCCAAAAGATTAGCTGCTAACTGGTAATTCTCATTGCTTTTCATCGCCCTTGCATAATGAAATTTATCGCTTTCATAATAGGGTAATGCAGCAGAAATTTTGAACGATTGTTCAGCCAATTGATAATTGTGTAAATAGAAATGACACATCGCAATTTGATGCGTAACATATTGATTCATTGGAATAACGTGTGTAGAATCCAATTGTATTCCTTCAACAGTTAATTTTTGATTGGTTAATTCAACTTCATAAGGAAGTACATTTTGCTTCTTAATCAATGAATCATTTTGTGCAAATTGATATAATTTCAAGGCATTAAAATAATCGGCATTTGCGTAATAATTATCTGCATTGTGAATCCATGCCATCTTCGATTGGGAAAAGGAGATAACAGGTAAAAAAATTAATATTACTAGAAATTTATACATACGTGTATTTATAATCGTGGAATAATTTTCATTGTTTCTGGTTTATTCTTGATTCGCGTATAGGTCAACGAGAATTCAATTCCCCCTCTTCCTTTGGAGGCGGTATTCAACTTAGAAACATTTATATCATAAGCGATTCTGAAAATAAAATTCAATTTCTTTACACCTAACGACAAGGCAAAAGCATCCTTATAACGGAACATCATACTTCCAATTAAAAAGGTTTCTGAACTTTTTAAAAAATAGCCTGACTCAAAAGCCAATGTTTGTTCATTGAATTTTCGCTGATGCATCAATAACAATTTCGGTGCGAAATACAAAAGTTCATTCACATTAATGCGCGTTCCTAAATGCAAGTAACCGCGAATTGGCAAACGATTTTCAAAACCAAAAAAAGATTCATTTGGACGCAACAAGTTGAACAAAGACAATCCTGCGAAGTAATTGTAACGACTTTGCTGTTTTCCTGAATAATACATTACACTTGCGTTTACCGTTGGCATTAATTTGACTTGTGCACCAACATTTTCACCAGACGGCAAAGTATTGTCATAACTCCCTCCGTTGGTTAATGTGTATTGGTTATTAAATGTCAACAAGGGTAATTCAATCGATTTTTGAATCGCACCAGCTTGAATTCCAAATGATAAATTGTGGAATTTATTTTTATCTACTGCAATTCCGTAGGAAGTCGAAACTAGACCTTGTAAAACATTGTAATTGCCGTATCCAGCTCTGAAATTATGCAATTGAATTCCAAATCCCCATTTTTTACCAATCGAACGATCAAAACTAAACAAAGATGAAGTATACGGCTTGTAATTAACTGAACGCCATTGTGTACGGTACTGAGTATGCAAACGCCAATCACCTTTAAAAAGACCCGTTAAACCTGAATTTAAAAACATTGGTGCGGCATCGTACATCGTCAAATGTGGATCTTGTGCCTTGGCAAACAAGGACAATAAGCTTATCGAAAAAACTAGAACTCTATTTTTCATATTCAATGTAATAATGTCACATCACCTGATTTGGTGATAATTTTACCATCTTTCATCTCAACTGTTAATACCCAGGTGTAAACTCCCAATGGTGCTTCTTTATCATGGAACATTCCATCCCAACCGATTGCTGCATCTTCACTTTTGAAAACAACTTGTCCCCAATTATTAAACACTTTAAAATCTACTTTATTAAATGGTCCACCATCAATGTACAGGATATCATTTACACCATCCTGATTCGGAGAAAAACCTGTCGGAACAGAAGGAATCAATGCTACTTCGATTAATGCTTTGGCAGTGTCTTGGCATTCAAATTCATCTGTTATTATCAAGGTAATTTCATTGTATCCACCCGTTGTAAAATTGTGAATGGTATTTTGCTGATTGTCTCCCGTTCCATCACCAAAGTTCCAGTACCAACTATTAATATTGGAACCAATTGAATTATCAGTAAAATCAACATTCTCTAAAACAACTGCTGGATTTGGATTCATCGTGAAAGCAGCTACTGGTTTTGCTTTCACATCTAAATTAATGGTAACGCTTCCTTGACATCCAGCAAATGATGTCACAGTTAAAGTCACAGGGAATATGCCCGCTCCGCTAAAATCATAGGATGGGTTTGGTAAATTACTTGTCAGTGTATCTTCGAATTGATAATTCCAAGATACAATGCTTCCATTCGAAATAAACGATTGATCATCAAAATATACCAATGCATTTTCACACGGGGCAGTATTATTGAAATCCGCTAGTGGAATAGGATCAACAATCACATCTTTTACGATTGTATCTGAACAACCATTTGAAGAAACAACGATTAATGTTGGTGAAAATAATCCATTACCGTTATATGTATGAGTAGGATTTTGGCCTGTACCAGTGGTGAAATCACCGAAATCCCATGTCCAACTGATGATTGTTCCTGATGATGCCGTTGAATTATCATTAAAAACAACTGGTGCACCTTGACAAATTTCACCGTCATCAAAATCTGCAATCGGTGAAGGTTTAAACGTAATATGAACTGTATCATCCATTGGCATACAGCCTAAATTACCGTCTGCAGATAATATAAGATTAACACTTCCAATAGCAATATCTGTTGGAGATGGTAAGTAATAAGTATTCAACAATGCACCAGAAGGAGAGAAATTACCTGTTCCAAGACTCGACCATGAGCCAGTTGGATTTGCAACATTAATAGTCCCAATTAATTCAATCGGCTCATTTGCGCACAACGTTTGATCTATACCAGCTGTTAATGTTGGAGGTGCAACTAAATAAATGCGAATGGAATCATCCTCAGCAGGACACAAACTCGTACTTGATAATACAAAATCTACATAACCCAAATTGATATCACTATTTGCAATAGGATAAAACGTTGATAATGAAGCAGGAGAGACAATCGAACCGCTGCCAGTTTCAGTCCACAAGGAATTAAACCCTGGTGTAACAAAACCTGTAAGCGGAATCAAAGATGACGTAGAACAAAGTGTATCATTTGTTAGAATTGACACAGTTGGTTGGTTAATAATCGTAACCTTTAAACTGTCTTTAACCGCCAAACAAGAACCATTATTTGTTGATTCTAAGTTTAAATAAAGTTGATTTAGACTTGTATCATTTAAATTAAGATTATACAAGGATATTAAATCATTTTGGGAAGGTGAAAAACTACCATAACCTCCTGTTGACCATACTCCAGTAGTTGTTGGTCCTGTTACACTTCCGGTTAAATTAACCCCTGTAGCATTGGTACAAACAACAACATCTGGTCCGGCTTGAACAATCGGAGCTTCGGTGAAGTAAACTTTGATACTATCAATCGCATTTGGACATGCATAAAAACTTCCACTTGATGTCAAATACAAGGTAATACTATCTGCATTTAAATCTGCTTGTGACGGTAAATAACTCGTACTTAAGTTTCCGCTATTTCCGATAGATCCGCCATTTCCACCTGACCAAACCGCTCCAGAAGCAAAACTCATTACACCGTTCAACTGAACCGTTCCAACATTATTTTTACAGAAAGAAGCATCTGCGCCCGCATTGACAAACGGAGCTTGAATAAATGAAATCGTTAATGTATCATGAACAGGCTCACACAAACCAGTTGAAGATAATACAAACTTCACAAAACCCTGGGTGAAATCACTTGGAGTTGGAGTGTAAGTTGTCGATAAATTTGTTGGCGCTGAAATGGTTCCTGTACCATTTAACAACTCCCAAGCACCTGTTGAAACACCTCCTGAAACACTTCCATTCAATGGAATCGATGTTACGTCATTGCACAATGTGATATCGTCACCTGCACTTACATAAACACGTTTAATAAACGACGACATGTAATGGTATAAACAACCTGTGGATGTTCCACCATTAATAATTCCCATCGCGAAATTGCCAGCAGAATTGGTCAAAATATTCGAAGAATTGGAAGGAATAACAGTTGTATTAAAAGTAATTTGTGCTGCTGACCAAGCACCACCTGTACCAGGTACCACATTAAAATTGGCAGCTGGAATCGATGCTGCATTCCCATTCAATTGGAAATTTCCAGTTATGCCCGTTGGACATAAAATATTCAACGAAAAATTCTGTGGGTTTGTGCGCGGAAAAGTCACGATATCGGAACCTGCACAATTCAATGGAGGAAGAATATCTGATCCTAACTCACAACCATAACCTGTCATGTGCAAGACATAAACCGCTTTGTCTGCTTGAACATGTGTTCTAGCTTGCGCCAATTGATAACGATATGTATCTCCTTGATTTAATATAACCGTTGAAATCGTTCCATCATTAATTGTTACTGTTGTGAAATTCTCCGTAGCTGTTACAAAGACTGATTCCTCAGAACCAGCATTTAAAAAGCCTTTTAAAACGATGTATTCCTTACCTATCACATCGGTTGGAACAATTTGGTCGCCCATTAAATCGTAACATCCACCGCCGCCTGAAGGATTGACTGAATCGTCTCCAACAGTAACTGAAACTGGTTTAGTACTAACGATAATTGTTCCTGCCAAATTATTTCCAACAACACTCGTATTCTGAACAGCATTTTGAACCGTATACACATTTCCTTTCTGAGGAAGTGTAACCGTATACGTCACATTTGCGGGATGCCCAACAACTGCACAACGAGGTGTTATATATAAAACCGTATTGTCTTCACTTGCTACAATATTTATCTGCTGATAAGGCTGAGTAGTAACTCCATCACCGTTTAAATCTCCTCCTAATGTTTGATTGTTCCAGCGGGTTTGAAAAGGAGTAACAAACTCCTTTCCAAGTCCATTTTGACCTTTCAACGAAAACGTTTCTGGATTGAAATAATTCGGTGCACGTGTAATTACATCATAAACTACCGTAATTGGGTAATCAGAAGTAATTTGAAAACCTGAATTTAATATGGTGTTTGCAGGTTTACTTTCAATTGCATTCATCATAAAATCAACACTTTTTGAAAACAATGAATTCGCAGGAATATTGATCGTTGTATCATAACCATTTGCCGGCATTCTCAAGCGAACTGCAGTTGCGTTGTTGAATGTCGAAAAATGAAACTTAATTGGATCTCTCCAATGGTGATCGGGTGTTACCCAAGGGGCAGCAAACCAAAATACAGTGTCAATTTGAGCCTTACTTTCACCAACGTTCATGAAAAAAGTAAAGAGCAATAGAAATAGTGATTTATTGATTGTTTTCATAGTTAGTTTATTTCTCCTTTTTGTCCATTTTTTTCTTCATGTCTTCAAGGATACTATTGTTCAATTTGTCGTCTTCCTCTTCAAGCGTTGGACGTTTTTTATTGATGGCATAAGACAAGAATACCTCGTGAGAACCACTGTTGTATTTTCGAATTTTTGAAACACAAATGTCATATCCGTACGAAATGTTCAAGCGATCTTTCAATTTGATTCCCACGCAAACACCAACAGCGTCATTCGTGCGGAACAAAAGCCCCAACCAATATTTTTCTTGATAGACCCCCTTCACCATCAAAGTTGCTTGTACAGGAACAGGTTTTACATATTTCACCATTAAAGATGGCTGAATATCAATAGGCTGTTTTTTAAGCTTAAAATTGTAACCACCAATAAAATTATAGTGAAACGAAAGACTTGAATTGTAACTTGTCATTTTAGCACTATTGCCCAACAAATGCTGAACAGAACCCATCACAAAAAACTTTTTATGATAAAGATTAAATCCCGCATTAATATCAAATGCACTCGTTAGATAAATGTTACTATTAAACACCTCATCGTTTTGATCAGCCATTATTGCATCGTACATACGGATGCGATATTGCAAATACCCTGGTTGAACACCCAATCCTAGTTTAATCGTTTTCGAAAGTTTAAAATGATGTGCATAGTTCACATAAATACCGGTCGTTGATGTCAAACCAGATTTCTGTGATACAATTGAACCTCCGTAACCAATTTTACCTTGGTCTTTATACGAACCATAAAGATTCGCATACATGTTTACAGGAGCATCTTGAAATCCAACCCATTGGTTGCGGTATCCAACACTTGCAATGTTCACGTCTTTTGATCCTGCAATTGCGGGATTGTAGTAATAATCGTTCATCATGAAGTTGGAATAAATCCCTTGTTGCTGACCAAACAAAACTGTATTGGCAATAACGAACAAACCGAATAATAATATCTTTTTCATGGTTATTTCTGACTTTTAAATACCAATAATGCGCCTTTGAACATGTCCTCTGTTCCTCCAGAATTCAAGTTAATCACGTAATAATAATTTCCTTCTGGGACAAATTCCCCATTGTATTTTGCGTCCCATGGAACGGAATATCCTTCAGAATAAAATAGTTGTTGACCCCATTGGTTGTATATTTCAACGATAGCATTTGGATAGAGCAGCTGAATAAATTCCAATTTCCAAACATCATTTTTTCCATCACCGTTTGGTGAAATAACATTTGGAATTAATTGTGTAATATCACTCGTAACTGTATTAATTGTAACATTCACAAACGCACTATCCACGCAGCCAAATTCGTTGTAGACGAATTGATAAACAGTGTAATCACCATTTTCAAAATAGGTGTTCGAAGGATCTTGAATGGAACTTGTATCACCATTTCCAAAATCCCAGAAATAACTAGTTGAATAGAATGAAGTATCTATAAAATTAAATGTCGCACCGATATTTAATCCGTTATCAGAATTATAATAGAAGCCAGCTTGTGGTAATTCTGGAATCGTAACTGTTTGAACAATTGTGTCCATACAATTATTTTCGGTTGAAATGATATGGGTAATCTGATAATCTCCACTTTCTGTAAATAATTGAGATGTTGTAGGTGCTAAAACAACACCAGTTCCACCTAATTCATAATACCAAAAATCTATTGGATCATCTGAAACACTGTTATCTGTAAACTGAACAACTAAATGATTATCTGGACATGTTGTTTGATAACTGAAATTCGCTTGCGGTAATTCGTAAACCTCAACTTGTTTTACAATCGTATCAACACAGCCCGAACTTGCAACGATTACTAATTCAACATCATGCGTTCCTGGTGTTGTATACAAAATGGTATTATTTGGCGTTGACGATGTCATGCCTGAACCAAAATTCCAATCCCAAGATGTTACCTGGCCACTACCAGGCAATGAAAAATCAGTAAACAAAGTTGAATCGCCCAAACAGACGTTTGTATTACTGAAATTTGCGAATGGTACAGATACGAAATTGATTTGAACTATGTCATTTTCAACATTACACAATCCATTGTTCGTACTGCTCAAAGTTAGAATAACAAAGCCATTTAAAAGTTCTGCTGCCGATGGGCTGTAGTTAGCAGATAAGTTTGAAGTTGCAGAAAAGGTTCCTGCCCCACCAGACCAAATCCCTGTGGTTGTAGGTCCTGAAACCGTTCCTGCCAAGGTTACACTGGATTCATTTGAACACAACACTTGATCTACACCAGCATTTACAATTGGGGCAGACGAAATACTTACCAGTAAACTATCATATACCGTAATGCAATTGCCATTCGAAGTTGATTCCAAATACAGCATAACGGAACCGTTTGCAATATCAGCTGTACCTAATTGGTATGTGCTAGATAACTGAAGATTATTCGGTAAAAAGATTCCGTTTCCTGCAGTTGTCCATTTTCCCGTTGTAGTAGAACCTGAAACAGTACCAGTAACACCCACTGTTGTATTATTCGCACAAACAGTTACCCCCGTTGGACCAGCATCAACCGAAGGTGAAGTGGTAAAATTGACCAACATTGCATCACTTACGGCATTACAAGCACCAATATTTGAAGCGTTTAAGGTCAAACTAACATTTCCTGTTTGTAAATCACTTGCAGAAGGAATATAACTAGCATTCAATGTTACATTTGATGGATTAAAAGAACCTGAACCTGAGGTTGACCATGTACCTGTTGTAGAACCTCCACTCACTGAACCATTCAAATCAACAATGGCATTATTCGCACAAATTGTTTGATCAATCGAAGCATTAACGAGTGGTGAAGGATTAATGTATAAGGTCAACGTGTCTTTCTTTAAGCCACATACATCATTCGAAGAAAGAATTAATAAAATTGGGCTGTTTAAAGTGTCAACAGGACTAGGAACATATGTGTTTGTTAAGCTCGTCACGGGAGATGCAAATGAACCATAGCCAGTTGAACTCCAAGAGCCAGTAATTGATCCTCCACCAACAAGTCCGTTCAAATCAAAGTCAACATTCGCACAAATCGTATCATTCGAACCAGCATTAACAAATGGAGACGAGACAAAATCGCTCATATACGTAAATTCAGCGCCTGTGGTAGTTGATCCAGATAGAACGCCTAAACCGTAAACATCACCAGTATTTTCAACAATGTTATACGAGTTCACTGCAACATCCGCAGTGGAAAAATAAAATCGAGCCGCCTTAATTGCTCCCAATGTACCAGGAACAGCTGAAAAAGATGATGCTGGGATTAATGCAGCATTACCATTCAATGTAAACTGATTTTCGTACCCCGTTCGAACATACAACATAAGCCCGAGCGAGTCTGTACTTGAACGCGTAAATGCCGTTTTATAATCTCCTGAACAAAAGAAAGGAGGGATTTGCGATTCACTCAATTCACAACCAAAGCCAGAAGTTTGCATCACATAAACTGGTTTGTTTGTTTTTACATAATTATGGTTATCCGAAAGATTGATTTGATAGGTTTCACCCCAATTTAAAACCGTTGAACTCGTTGTAGAATTATAAACGGATACAGTTGTCCCATTTTGTGTTGCCATTACATATGCAATATCTGATGAAGTACCTTTTTCAATCACGTAATCTGTTCCCAAAACACCCGTATGGGTAATTTGATCTCCCACAGCATCGTTGCATGTTGAATTCGCTAATCCACCTTCAAAAACAGTAATTGCAACAGGTTTATTCGATGCAACAATTGAACCCGCTAGTGATGTTGCTGCGGATACATTCATGTCACGCGCACTATACGTTTGACCGTCATTTAATGTAATCGAAAATGATACATTCGCAGCATGCCCTGTGATTGCTGTTCTTGGTGTAATTAAAACCGTTGTTGCATTTTGAGTTGCAACTATCTCAAACGACGAAAATGACGCAGGAGTTGTCGTTGCTAGACCATAACTCTTCTGAAAAGGTGTGTAGAAATTTGTGCCTAAGGCCTTATTACCTTTTAAAGTGAAATTTGCTTTGTTGCTTCCTGACCTTAATTCATAAGTGGCTGAAATCTTTTTTGTTGCTATAATTTTCAAGCCGTTATTTGAAACAAGATTGGCCGCTGGACTTTCTATTTGTGCTATTAAAGAAGTCAAGTTTACACTGTCCAAACTGTAAGCAGGAATCGTCAACGAGATGGGAGTAAAACTTCCATTAGCAGGCTGCGAAATTGTAATGGTTGAAGCATCCTCGTATGTCATCAAACGAAGATATATTGGACTTTGACCTACACCAGATGAAACATCTGGAGCAGCAAAATAAAATAACGTGTCTTTTTGAGCGTATGTTGCAAAATTGATAAATCCACCTATCAATAATAACAAAATGCTCCTGATAATTCTCATCATGCAGTCGTATTTTTGTTAATATCGCGAGTGGATTCGGCCACAAAAGTAAAGCAAATAGACCATACGAAGCAACATTATTATTAAAAGAAATTATTAAAAGAAATTATTAAACTATTTATTGACTTCTTTAATTTCAATATTCTATGGCGAAAACAAAAATTAATCTAGCTTTGTAACAAGACATAATCGTACAAACATGCTTTCAAAAGAGATTGATAAGAAACTATTCTTACTGGATGCTTACGCTTTAATTTACAGAGCTTATTTTGCATTCGCGAAAAATCCAAGAGTCAATTCAAAAGGGCAAAATACCTCTGCTGCATTTGGTTTTACCAATGTATTAATTGATGTAATTAAGAACGAAAAACCAACGCACTTGGCGGTTGTTTTCGATCCTCCTGGCGGTTCAACGCACCGTATCGCTGATTTTGAAGCATACAAAGCGCATCGGGAAGAGATGCCTGAAGATATTCGTTCGATGATTAAACCAATCAAACAAATTGTTGAAGCATTCAATGTACCAATTCTTGAATTAGCCGGATATGAAGCAGACGACGTAATTGGGACCTTGGCAAAAATCGCCGAACGCAAAGGATATACAACGTACATGATGACGCCCGATAAGGATTACGGTCAATTGGTGTCTGAAAATATCTTCATGTTTAAACCTGGTCGCGGTGGTAATCCTCCAGAAATTATGGGGGTGAAAGAAGTGTGTGAGAAATTTGAAGTGAATGATCCACTGCAAGTAATCGATATTCTTGGCCTTTGGGGTGATGCAGCAGATAACATTCCCGGAATTCCTGGAATCGGTGAAAAAACAGCCAAAGCATTGATTCAAAAATATGGCTCAATGGAAGGCATCTTTGCGAATGTTGAAGACTTGAAAGGAAAGCAAAAAGAAAATGTCATCAACTTCCAGGAGCAAGGAATTATTTCCAAAAAGTTGGCAACGATTATTGTGGATTTGGATGTTGAATTCAACGAAGAACAGTTGATTATGTGCGATGTTGACACCGAAAAAGTGAAAGACATTTTTACGGAATTGGAATTTAGAAACCTTGCACGTCGCGTTATTGGGGAAGAAATTGTTGTAACTGCACATCCAACGTCGAATTCGGGAGAATCAGCTCAATTGGACTTATTCGGGATGCAAAGTATGTTGGTGGAACAAGATCCGACTCCAACAGCCGATTACAAAACGATAGCAACTGAAAAGCCAAGTTATCACCTCATCACGCAACCTGAAGAGCGCAAAGAATTGCTTGAATTACTTTTAAATCAATCACAGGTTTGTTTTGATACAGAAACAACCGATATCGATGCCTTGCATGCTGATTTAGTTGGAATGTCCTTTTCTTACAAAGCGCGTGAAGCCTTTTATGTTGCCGTTCCAGCAGATTTCAACGAAGCAAAATCAATCGTTGAAGAATTCTTGCCGTTCTTTACATCGACATCTGTTGAAAAAATTGCCCACAATATCAAATACGATTTAAAAGTGTTGAATCGTTATGGTATTTCTGTTGCTGCCCCAACGTTTGATACGATGGTTGCACATTACTTAATCAATCCAGAATCAAAACAAGGAATGGATTTCTTGGCTGAATTCTATTTGAAATATCAACCAATTTCTATTGAAACCCTCATTGGTAAAAAAGGAAAGGGCCAAGGAAATATGCGCGATTTGAAACCGGAAGAAATTTCGGATTATGCGTGCGAAGATGCAGATATCACCTTCCAATTGAAGCAATTGTTCGAACCTGAAATCCAGAAAGATCATTTGAAAGAATTGTTTTATGAAATGGAAATGCCTTTAGTGGAGGTGCTGAAAGACATGGAGCAAGAAGGAATTGCAATCGATGTTGCCGGTTTAAAAGAGTATTCCAAACAAATGGAAATTACTCTTGCAGAGCTAGAGAAAACGATCAAAACAGAAGCAGGAATGGATTTCAATGTCGATTCACCGAAACAATTGGGCGATATCTTATTTGATGTCTTGAAAATTTCATCGAAAGCGAAAAAAACCAAAACAGGTCAATACGCAACATCGGAAGACATTCTACAAAAACACGAGAAAGATCATCCGATTATTCCAATGATTTTGGAATACAGACAATTGCGTAAGTTAAAAAGCACCTATGTTGATCCTCTTCCAACGATGACCGATCGAATTGACGGAAGAATCCACACCAACTATATGCAAACGGTTACGGCTACAGGACGTTTGAGTTCAAACAACCCGAACTTGCAAAATATTCCAATTCGCACCGATAAAGGAAAAGAAATCCGTAAAGCATTCATTCCAAGAAATGAAGAATATACCTTGATGGCGGCCGATTATTCGCAAATCGAATTACGCATTATCGCTGCGTTGAGTAAGGATACAAACATGATAGAAGCCTTCAGTAGCGGACAAGATATTCACAAAGCAACGGCGGCAAAAGTGTTCAATGTTTCGCTTGAAGAAGTGACACGTGATCAACGAAGCGCTGCAAAAGCGGTTAACTTTGGAATCATTTATGGGCAATCAGCCTTTGGTTTAGCGCAAAACTTGAATATTTCAAGAACAGAAGCAAAATCAATTATCGACGCCTACTTTGAGCAATATTCAACGATTAAAACCTACATGGATGGTGCTGTTTCTCAAGCACGTGATAATGGATATGTAGAAACAATCATGCAACGTCGTCGCTACTTACCAGACATTAATTCTGCCAATGCGGTTGTACGCGGTTTTGCAGAGCGCAATGCTGTCAACGCGCCAATTCAAGGTTCAGCTGCCGACATTGTTAAAATGGCCATGGTAGCTGTTTACCGTGCGATGAAACAGCAACCATTGAAGTCTAAAATGATTTTGCAAGTGCATGATGAATTGGTATTTGACGTACACAAATCTGAAATGGACTTAATGAAAAAATTAGTGGAAGAAGCGATGGAACATGCAGTTAAACTGGTAGTTCCGATGGAAGTTGAATTACAGTTTGGAGACAATTGGCTAGATGCACATTAAGTAAAACGTAATTTCCAACCTCTGTTTTCAAGCACTGATAAGAGCGTAAGCAATTCTTCAGCATCATGCATTTTTTCGTAAACATGTTCAATCGTTATTTGATTGGATGTAATATGTGGTGTCAATCCAAATGGGAAATCAGAATTGTCCGTGGTCGTTGCATTTTCTAATTGAAGTAAAAATTGACGCAATAGATTGATTGCTTCGTTTGAACTAAGCTTGAAATCACTTGCTTTTACAGAAGAGAAAAAATCAATCTTTTTACGTGCTCGAGTCAAAAGAACATTCAATCGTTTGGTTCCATTCTTTGAATTCATCGGTCCAAAACGCATGTGGAATTCATTGTCATCAGAATAGCCGTAACCAAAACTGATAATTAGATGATCACATTCTTCCCCTTGCACATTTTCCAAGGCCTTGAAGAAAGCTGTGTCATTTTCAATGCGTTCTTCTAATGTTTCTTGCGTTTTCGAACTTAAGTGAGCACTAATTTCAGCCAATTGGGTTTCAGAAAAGGCTACAATTCCAAGTATGTTGTTTGAGTCAATCACTTTTTCAATCAGCTCAGCAACGCGCTTTGCTTCCTCATGATTTTTGCGATTGATAAATCTTCCTTTTTCACAATAATGCCACGAAATTGGATGTAATTCTTGCTGTACCGATGGAAAAGCAAGTAATTCATTTTTGTAAAAATGCTTGTTCGAAAACTGAATTAAAGCTGGATGTTCACTGCGGTAATGGTGTTTTAATCCAATCGTGTTCCAATAGAAACTTGCTTGATGCAATACATCTATAATTTCGGTGCTTCCTGATTTGAAATACGAACTTGGACCCATTTGCTGTTGATCTCCCGCTACTAAAACACGCATCGATCGCTGCAGAGTTCCAAGTGCATTTTGCAATGGAATTTGACTTGCTTCATCAAAAATGGCTACTTCAAATAAACCTTCTTGCATAGGAAAACACTTGGCAATTTGTGCTGGATTACTCAACCAAATTGGCTTGAACAATTGAATCCATTCACGTGCATCCGAAGCAAATAATTCACGCAAGCTTGGATGGTTACGTGATTTTGCAAATTCTTTCACCAACAAGGCTTTCCCTTTTTTCAATCGCGCTCGCAATTCTTTTTGCTCCGTTGATAATTTCGCAGGTACAGTTTGTAACAACTCGTGATACATCAGAAATTTCTCTAGTTGTTTGCGTTGAATTGACGACGCATGGAAAACAGCTTCATTTGATCGTTCTTCCAATATGCGCTTACTTTTTTCCAAAAGATCACTCGGTTCAAAACTTGCCAATGTTGGAAACTGGTGTGAAAAACGCACCCATGAACTTTTAAGGATGGCCAATTCAAGTGCTTCAAAAGTTGGATACTTTTTACATGATCGGATCAGAACTTCTGATAGTTGTTTCAATTCAGTATGCAAACTTGAAATCACTTCAAACTGTTCTAAGTAGGCAGCTAAAAAAGAGTCAATGCTCTCTGGTTCTTCCCAACGGAATGTTGCTTTTAGTTGTGCATATAACTGATTAAGTCGAGCATTTTGATTGGCATAATTCAAACGCAATTCAGGTGCAATCTGCTCCCATTTCGCACGTTCATCAGCGCTCGTATCATGAATTTGCTGCTGGATCAATTCTAGCTCTAAAGGCAAATTATCGACTCCTATTTCGCATAATTCAACTTTTAACTGCGACAATGACTTATTTAAACTCAAATATTGCTTCCAATGATGTAATAAATCATTTGCTTTTTCAAGTGGTAAAATGGAATAATTCGACCACTGTCTTTTCACTTTCCACTTACCGATTAACGATGTGTGTCCGAGTAATTCTAACAAATAATCTACTTCAACATTCGTCGGTTCCTTTTTCCAATTTGTTCGTTCCGATTGAAAAGTTGACAACTGATGCTCCGTTTTCAAATACTGTTTGCGCAACTTCTCAAAACGCTTTTGTTCTTTCGATCCTTCCTTTAAAATAGAACTATGTTTTCTTACAATAGGATTGGAAAAATTCTGACTCATGGCAGCCAATTTCATTGCTTCCTGAAAATCGGACCATGTTTCGATAACGAACAACTTTTTAAGTTCAATCAATTGATTTTTCCAGCTAGAAATTGCTTGATCTAATTTTAAAAACGATACTTGCTGAATACTTCCATACGAGCAAGATCCAATTAAGGAATTGAGTTTCGTTGAATAAATTTGTTCCAAAACGGTTTTATGCTTCAACAATTCACTTACATCAGGTAAATCACTGGAATAGGTGTATTGATCGATAGGTCGTTTTGCTAATAACGATTGATAATCTGAATAACTCATTCCTCCTATCAAATCTGGACGATTCAGGACATCCAAGGTATATTGCAATTGATCTCGATACTGCTCGGAAATCTGCAAATTTCCTTCTGAAAATTTAAGATTGCTTGATTCCATTTGATTCCAAGCTAATTTCAACTCTGCCAAAAAATCCTTTGATAAAGTCTCTGATGTCGCAATGAAACAAAGTGAATCTAAATCGAACTGTGCCAATTTCTTCACCAACACCTCTAAGGCAACGCGTTTCTCTGAAACAACCACTGCTGAAGTATTTAGTGAGAGTACTTTTCCTAGTAAATTCGAAAGAACTTGTGATTTCCCAGTTCCTGGTGGACCTTGCACAACTGTGTTTTGTTGTTCGAAACACGAAAAAACTTCCAATTGATTCGCATCACTTGAGAAAAGTAGTTCATTTCCTAGCTTTAACGGCAAATTGCTTGAAAGGTGTACATCTCCCAATAACTCCGAAACAGAGCTAGAAAGCGAACATTCAAGTAATTCCTCTAATTCCTTTACAATTTCAAAACGATGATGGTGAAAATTGCCGAGGAATGAAGGAATATTCTGCAAAATGCTAAAATCATTGGCCTTTAAAAATGCTTCAATCTCATCAACCGATAATAGTTCTTTCTTGAATTCAAATTCAGCTTGTAATCGATTCAACAAAAACGGATTTACAAACACTTCATCGTCCAGCACATTGATTTTAACTGCATTTGACACTTTGATCTGTTCAATAGTGCATGGAAATAGCAAAATCGGAGTATGAATTTGTTCACCCTTATACGACCATTCTACAAGTCCTTTTGCCAAACAAAGTGGGAAAATTCCCTGCTCCTTTTTTGTGCGAATAGCGGATTGTAAAAGTGTTTTGAGATGTTGCTCATACGGCAACAAAAAGCTCGATTGACCAGCATCCACTGGAAAAATTCCTTGTTGACAATTCACCAAGATATCATTTCCATTGAACTGACTGACATCAATTAATAACTGTTCAATTCTATGTTTTGCATTTTCGCTCACCGCCCTAAAATTAAGAAAAGTTTCTAGGCTTAGAAAATTGTCTTTTTGCAATTGACCTTTCTCAATTAATGAACTACATTTGCGACACAAAAGAAGTAATTATGAAATAAGCATAACGAAATAATTTTCGATACAAACATGAATGAAAATTATTACGTGTTGCGATTCCATATGACCATTGAAAAACAAATTATATACGTATGAAATTCGGAACGAAAGCCATTCACGCTGGTGTGCATCCAGATGAAACGACTGGTGCAATCATGACACCAATTTATCAAACATCAACCTATGTTCAGGAATCACCTGGAGTAAACAAAGGTTACGGTTATGCACGAGGGAAAAACCCAACGCGTGAGGCTTTACAAGATGCATTAGCAGCATTGGAAAACGGAAAACATTGTGTTGCTTTCAGTAGTGGTGTTGCAGCAACAGATGCAGTTTTAAAATTATTGAGCCCAGGTGATGAAGTAATTACGGGCGACGATTTATATGGAGGAACGTATCGTCTTTTTACAAAAATCTATGAGAAATTCGGGATTAAATTCCATTTCATCGATTTAACGAATGCTGAAAACTTGCACAATTATATCAATAGCAATACAAAATTGATTTGGGCTGAAACGCCAACAAATCCAACGATGCAAATTATCGATATTGAGGCTTGTGCAAAAATTGCCAAAGCAAGCAATATTATGATGGTTGCGGATAATACATTTGCTTCTCCGTATTTACAAAACCCATTGGATCTAGGTGCTGATATCGTTATGCATTCAGTTACAAAATATTTGGGTGGACACTCAGATGTAGTGATGGGAGCGTTGATTACAAACAATCCAGAAATCCACGAAAAATTGTATTTCGTGTTAAATAGTTCAGGTGCGAATCCTGGTCCGATGGATTCATTTTTGGTCTTACGTGGTATTAAAACCTTGCATCTTCGCATGGAGAGACATTGTTTCAATGGACGTAAAATTGCAGAGTTCTTGAAAAATCATCCTAAAATTGAAAAAGTATATTGGCCTGGTTTCCCAGAGCATCCTAATCATGACATTGCAAAAAAACAAATGCGTGATTTTGGTGGTATGATTTCAATTGTTCTGAAAGATAAATCGATTGAAAATACATTCAAAGTTGCTTCATCCTTCAAAGTTTTCTCATTGGCAGAATCATTGGGTGGAGTTGAATCATTAATAAATCACCCAGCAACAATGACACATGCCTCTATTCCGAAAGCAGAGCGCGAAAAAGCAGGAGTTGTAGATAACTTATTGCGTTTAAGTGTAGGTGTTGAAGATGTTGAAGATTTGATTGAAGACATTACAAATGCATTAGCATAAACAAGGTTTAAAACTTTATATACGGTTCAAGTGTTCATTCATTTGAACCGTTTTTTATTGGTGAAAAAATGCACGTATTTATAACTGGAATATCTAGCGGAATTGGTAAAGCTTTTCTCGAATATTACTTAAAGCAAGACATTGTTGTCACGGGAATTGGTCGCACCAATCCTCAAGTCGAAGGAAATTATTCTTTCATGGAATGTGACTTTTCAAATCTTTCTCAAGTAAAAGCACTTTCCTTAAAATCGGAAGAAAACGAACTACTTCTAATCAACAATGCAGGAACGATTGGCGCTATTCAGCGCGTTTCAAATCAACACGTGTCTGATTTATATGAAGTTATGACCGTCAATGCCATTTCGCCAATGCTGTTATGTCAGAAAATTATTCAAGAAAATCCAGAGAAGAAAATAACTATTTTAAACATCAGTTCTGGAGCAGCGAATCGCGCAATTCCTTCTTGGGCTGGCTATTGCTCTTCTAAAATAGCCTTGGATCGTTTTTCAGAAACGCTACAAATGGAAGAGGAAGAAAAACTGTCGGACATACGCGTTTATTCTGTCGCACCAGGTGTTGTGGATAGCAAAATGCAAGAAAAAATTCGAAGTGCCGCTCCTGTTGACTTTTCAAGCTTATCTAATTTTAAAACGCTTCATGAAAACAATGAATTATTGTCACCGTATCTTGTTGTATCAAAACTAGTTAAACTGCTTACGAAGGAAAATAAAACACATGTAATTTACGCCCTGAAGGATCTAGAATAGTACTTAGAATTCAAACCGTTCATCACAAAAATGTCCCAATTCAAAAAAAAAACAAGGTTAAAAGCAAACTCTTTCGTAATTTGGAACGTTTTTAAACAAGGTCAAACTGTTATAACTATGAAAAAAATTACCCAAATTCTGTTAGGTATCTCCCTAATTTCTTCGCTAACTGGCTTTGCTCAGAAGCGCGAAATAGATCTAACAAACACACGTGATGGTGAAGCTGTTGAATATTGTACACAACACAAGAAACATGCTCAATTGATGAGTAATCCTGCTTATGTACAATCGTTGCAAGCAGATGAAATCATCCGTCAAAAAGAAGCGAATAATCCACAACCAAAAGGAGTTATTTATAAAATTCCTGTTGTATTCCATGTATTGCACAACAATGGAGTAGAAAACATTTCAGACGAGCAAATTTTAGATGCTTTGTTTATTTTGAATCGCGACTATCGCCTTCAAAATGCAGATGCAAATAACGTTCATGCTGATTTTCAAGGAATGCCCTCTGATGTAGAAATCGAATTTGTTTTAGCAACAAAAGCTCCAAATGGAACATGTTTCGCAGGCATCACACGTACAGCAAATGCGTTAACATTTGATGGTTCTAATGGTGGTGCGCAAGTTGATGCAATTGTTGCAGGAAACGATATTTACAATGGTCAATGGCAAGGGAATAAATACTTAAATATTTTCGTTGTAGCGGAGGCTGATGGCGCAGCAGGATATACAATGAAACCTTCAAATTTTGTTGGAACGGTTATGGATAACGGAATTTGGATATTGCATAATTATGTAGGTTCAATTGGAACATCTTCAGTTACAGCTAGCCGTGCTTTAACACATGAAGTTGGACACTGGTTAAACTTAGATCACACTTGGGGAGGAAATAATAATCCAGGAAATGCTTCAAGTTGTTCAACTGACGACGCAGTACAAGATACTCCAAATTGTATTGGTGTTACTTCTTGTGCAATCAATTCAAACACTTGTAATTCAGACGACGCTTACTGGGGACAAGCAATGCGTGATAACGTCGAAAACTATATGGACTATTCGTATTGTTCAAAAATGTTCACGGCAGGTCAAGTAACACGAATGAGAACTGCTATCACTTCTTCAACAGGTGGACGCAATAACTTATGGACAACATCCAATCTAACTGCAGTTGGAGCAACAGGAGTTACTTACCTTTGTAAAGCTCAATTCAGCGCTGATATTACAACTGTTTGTGCGGGTAGTCAAATACAATATACTGATGAGTCATACAATACGGTTACAGGATGGAATTGGACTTTCGAAGGTGGAACACCAGCAACGTCAACTTCTCAAAACCCTTTGATTACATATTCTACTCCAGGTATCTACCAAGTATCATTAAATGCAACGGATGGAACAAATTCTGATGCAGAAATTAAAACGCAATTCATTCGTGTATTGCCTGCTCCAGCAACGGTTCCTTACTTTGAAGGATTTGAAAGTTATACAACCTTCTCTAATATCTTACCTTGGGAAGTAATCAATTCGAATAACAATAACGCTTTTTCATTAGAATCATCTTTCGGTAGAACTGGAACAAAATGTGCTCGATTGACGAACTTCGGTCAAGCAGGTTCAAACGAAGATGAATTAATTTCTGCACCGATTGATTTGTCAAGTATTTCTTCTGGAACTGGAATGACATTAACTTTCCGTTATGCTTACCGCAAAAGAACAACGGCTGATAATGAATATTTAAAGGTATTTGTTAGTTCTGACTGCGGTAGTTCTTGGGTACAACGTAAAACGATTGGTGGTAATCAATTATCATCTTTAACATCGTCAACTTCATGGACTCCATCATCATCTGCTGATTGGGTAACAATTCACATGACAAATATCACATCAGAATATTGGAATGAAAATTTCCGCTACAAATTCAAATTTGAAGGCGACAATGGAAACAATATTTTTATTGATGATATCAACCTGTACAGTGGAGCTCCATCAGAAACAATTATTTTAGGATTGGATGAAGCTACTGAAATTGGAGCGTTGTCTTTATATCCAAATCCAACAGAAGGTGAATTGAACTTACTTTTTGATTTAGCATCAAATCAAACTGTTAGCATTCAATTACAAGATGTTTGTGGTAAAATTGTACAAAATCATACTGTGAACGCAGCAATTGGTTCTAACGTAGTATTGATGGATACACATGGTATTGCAGCAGGTTCATACTTCTTAACTATTCAAGCTGGAACTACTCAAAAAGTAATGCAGTTTGTTGTAAAATAATCACACTTAATTTATGAAAAGGTCTTCTAACCGGAGACCTTTTTTTTTAACCCATTTTTGTATGTTTCGTTTATCATCTGTAGTAGGTCTTTTGTTCATTTCTTTGAGTGCTTTCACACAAAATAATTGGTGTGGAACAGATAAGATTCAGCACGATTTAGAATTGGCAAATCCTGAATTTAGAAATAAAATGCATCAACGAATGCTGAACGCTTCAACAGGTTGGAGCAATCAAAATGGTGCTATTTCTAAAGTTGCACTTGACATTCCCGTTGTAGTCCATATCATTCACGACAATGGAATTGGAAATATTACGGATGACCAAGTAAATGATGCACTGCGTATTTTAAATGAAGATTACAATCGTCAGAATTCAGATACTGCACAAACAAGAAATACAACCAATGCACCTTTTAAGTCCATTGCTGGAGTAATGGATGTGCATTTTAAATTGGCAAAATTAGATCCGAACGGGAATTGCACAAATGGAATTGTCCGTGTGAATGCTCCGAGCTTAACCTACAACGCTAACGACGATTGTAAGTTCTCATCGAATGGTGGTTCTGACCAATGGCCAATGGACCAATACTTAAATATTTGGGTCGTTAATACAATTGAAAACTCTGGAGCTGGAACGATCCTGGGCTATGCCTATCTTCCTTATTGGCCAAATGGAGCAAATTATGGAATTCTTATTCGCAATGATGCATTTGGAACAATAGGGACAGCAAGTAATGCAGATGGAAGAACATTAACGCATGAAATGGGGCATTTACTTGGTTTGCAACATATTTTCGATGCTGGATGGAGCGGAACAACAGGATGTCATTCCAATGATTGTTTTGCGAATGGCGACTATTGTTGCGATACGCCGCCTCAAGCTGCGGCAAATTGGAGTTGTTCACAAACTTACAACAGTTGCAATGACGTGCCTACAAACGATGCTTTTGGCTACGATGTGGTTGATCAAATAGAAAATTACATGAGCTACAATGCTTGTCAAAATATGTTTTCGAGAGATCAAGCTGGAATCATGCAACAGAATTTTATTGATATTTCCTTTTTGGCAAATATGGTAACCCAACAAAACATAACTGCAACGGGTATTAATGCTGCAGCGGTATTGTGTAATGCTGATTTTGATGCCAATCAAGTTCAACTATGTATGGGTGACTCGGTTCAATTCACAGATCATTCGTATCACAACCCAACAACATGGAATTGGACAATTTCTCCTGGAGTTGTTAATGTGGATTATGCTTTTCTTGCCGGTACTTCAGCCACAAGTCAAAATCCGAAAATTGTATTCCTCAATTCAGCGAAATATCAAATTAAACTAGATGTATCCGATGGTGTGACATCCCTTTCAGAAACGAAACCTAGTTATATCAATGTGCTGCCAACAGCAATGAATCTACCTTTTCATGAAGGTTTTGAAACTGTGACAAACTTAAGTAACGAAGAAAATTGGGTGATTGGCAACATCCAAAATAATGCAGCTTTTGAACTTGCGACGAACGCAGGTCATTCGGGAACAAAAAGTGCCAAATTGATGAATTTTAATCAACCAGTTGAAAGTATAGACGAATTGGCGTCAAGTGCAATTGATTTGTCAAATCTGAATGTAACAGACCCTTTAACCTTAAGTTTCCGTTATGCTTACCGTAAACGAATTTCTTCAAATGAAGAATGGTTGCGCGTTTATGTTTCAGATGATTGTGGCGACTCTTGGGTTCCTCGCAAAACGATTCATGGAAGTGATTTATCTTCAATGACATCTGCAACATCATGGACTCCTTCGTCTGCATCAGATTGGACAACCGTTCATATGGTGAATATCACTTCTTTCTTCTATGTTGAGAATTTCCGTTTCAAATTTGAATTTACTAGTGATAATGGAAACAATATTTTCCTTGACGATATCAATTTATACACAGGTCCACCCTCAGATGATATCGTATTGGGTCTTCCAGAAAACGAAGAAATATCCAACTTGCAACTCTTCCCGAATCCAAGTAATGGTGAAGCAACACTTTTATTTGAATTGTCAAATGCAACGAATTCACACATTCAAATCACAGCAATTGACGGAACGATTGTTCAAGAACATACAATTGCTTCTGCAATGGGTAAAAACATGGTCTTGCTAAATGCGGAGAACTTGCGTCAAGGAATGTACTTCTTGCGTTTAACAAACGGAAAATCACAAATCGTATTACCATGGATTATTGAGTAATCAACTTATTTAAAACGCTGATTAATTCTAATTCTGTTGATGTTGTTAAAGTTGATGTTGCTTGAATTTCGCTATCAATCATGGCTTGAAAGGTCGTGTTTCCCCAAGCGATTGTTTGCTGTGGCACCTTATTTCTAGCCAGTAAAAAACTTTCAAGATTTGATGGACTTGTAAAAATGGCCAAATCAAGGTTCACTAGTTGGCTTTCCTTTGCACGTGTTTCATAAACAATTACTTTCTCGCTTTGATTCTCAGGAATAACTTTAACAATTGATTCTTTCGATACGCTAGAAATGGGAAACAAAACACGGCGATCTCCCAACCAGGTTTTAAAATCCTCTCCTACTTCAGTTGGATTTCCCGCTTTCTTTCCAACAAATGAAACTTTTAGGTTTAATTCGCTCAACTTTTCAGCGGTAGTTTCTCCAATGCAAGCGATTTCAACTCCATTTGGTAAAGAATATTTAGATAAAAAGAAAGATGCAGCGCGAACACTTCCGAAGAAAACAACCTCAAATGGTTTTTTCACCTCAAAGGAAACCGCTGAAAACTGAATGCACGATTGCGCAATCAAGTCAATCGAATGTTCAGCACAAAATGCAGGCAAATGCGCTAATTCAGTAAGATCTTTTGATATAAAGATGCGTTTAATCAAGTTCTTCTTGTGCAGCAGCGTTCAAATCTTCCACGATAATTTCAGCTAAATCGTCTAAATTATCAGTGCTGTATTCGTACCAGTTCGAACCATTTTCCCAATTCGAAGAATACGAAACATAAACGATTTCATTCTCGTCACAGTAAACACCAAGCGGCAATTGACAACCACCCTGCATCAAATTCAACACTTTACGTTCAACTGCAATGCGTTTTTGAACTTCTGGGTGATTCATTTTTTGTAAAGTTTCGAACAACACTGTATCCGACTCACGAATTTGTAAAGCCAAAACACCTTGTGCTGGAGCTGGAACAAATTCAGTTGGATCCATTACAAACACTTCAAATTCAGATAAATCGATTTCCAAACGATCTACTCCCGCTTTCGCTAGAAGAATCGCATCGTATTGATTATCGCGCAATTTTTGGATGCGTGTAGGAACATTTCCACGTAAATCGCGGATTTGAACATCATCTCTAAAACGCAACACTTGTGATTTTCTGCGCGCTGAAGACGTTCCAACAATCGCATTTTCTTTCAAGTTCCACACTTTAGAGGTATCAACAGAACCTTTTGCGATCAATAACAAATCCGCTGGATCTTCGCGTTCTGATACACAAGCAATTTTCAAACCTTCTGGCTGATTCGTTTCCAAATCCTTGTGCGAATGCACGGCCAAATCGATGGTATTGTCCAACAATGCTTGTTCAATTTCTTTGGTGAAAAATCCTTTCCCCTCCAATTTATCAAAGCTCAAATGCTGAATCGCATCTCCTTGTGTTGTAATAATTGTGATATCTACCGAACAACCTAAATTTTCAAGTTGTCGTTTAACGTGGTTGGCTTGCCATAATGCTAAATCGCTTCCGCGAGAACCAATTCGAATGTGTTGCATGTGTTATTTTTTAAGTAGAATTTCCTTCGCCATTAACATCGGCATGCTCATGTATTTTTTCTCCATGTAGCCAAGAATTTTCTCTAATACTTCTTTTGAATTATCATCCAAGGTTGCCATTTCATTTTTGAAAACCTCATTGATTGCTGTTGCTTTAATTTCCTTCACTTTCTGAGGAACATCACGCATGGCTAATTCAACCGTGCGCACTTTTTGAATGTGCTTGAATTCATAAATTGCCTCTGCAATAATTTCTTCAACGTGTTGAATTTCTTTAGAACGCTCTTTCAAGTTCGCATTTGAAATTTTCTGTAAAACATCAACTGAAATATGCGTCACTTTGTGATCGATGACAATTTGTGGGTGTAAATCTTGCGGCAAAGCAATGTCAATTACCACTTTACGACTTTCTTCTCCTTGCAATAATTGCGTGTATAATTCCGGTGTGATAACATGTGTATCGGCTCCTGTACAAGCAATGATGATATCAAAGCCTTCTGTATATGTTGCTAAATCAGACAAAGGTAAACCACGACCATTCAAATCATTTGCTAAGGCTACTGCTTTTTCAAGGGTACGATTGAAGACCACAAATTTCTTGAAACCATGTTTACGCAAGAAACGACTCATGTTGGTATTTGTCACACCTGCTCCAATAATCAAGATACGCGCATCCAATGGAATGTTCATATCGCGTAATTTGTGATACGCCAACGATACAACCGATACAGGTTTTGTTGCAATACTCGTTTCTGTGTACACACGTTTCGCCGTTTCAATTGTGTGACGAATCACCAAACGAATAAAATCACCCGTTAAATTCAATTTTTTACTTGAATCGAATGCATTTCTAACTTGTGTGATGATTTCGCGCTCCCCAACAATCATTGAATCGATGGATGAAGCAACTGCCAACATGTGTTCTACTCCAGAAATTCCTTTGTAAATATCACCTCTATGCGCAAAATGACCGATTTGATCGCGTGTAAAATTTGGATACAATGTTTCAAAAAACTTCATCAAGAAATGAAATTCCACTTCTTTTTCGGTACAAAAGATGAATTCCACGCGATTACACGTCGATAAAAACATCAATTCTTCCAGCTGTAAAGCTTCTTTTAATTTTCCAAGACGTTCTTCCTGATTGCTATCATCTATGTGTAAAAGCCCGACATCATTGACATCTAGGTTTCTATGCGTGAACGCTATTATGTTGAATTGTTCTAACACCTCTGAATTTTCTCTAATCTGAACTGCAAATTTGCATTCTTCAACTAAATAATTTGTCATAAAACTGTCAGAAAGCCTTATTTAGAATGTATTTAAATTTCACGTATATGTGCCCAAATCATTGCTCATTTGAAAAAAATGATGTAGACAAAAATTCAAAGAAAAAATGTATCTTTAGCTGATTAAATTTTTGAATGAAAACAATCGAATTCGAATCGGCTCAACATGTAAAAGTTGAATATGAATTGGCAACTACCTTGCAACGCACTGCTGCTGCCTTAATTGATATGATCCTATTCATTATCTATTTCTTCATTGTAATGGCTGCAGTTGGTATCGATTCATTCATTACCGATCCTGGTACATCCTTGTTTATTCATTTATTGATCATCAAAATTCCATGGATTTTCTATAATCCGTTCATCGAATACGTTACACACGGACAAAGTTTAGGAAAATATATTGTGGGGATTCGCGTCGTGAAAATGACAGGTGAACGCCTCGGTTTGAAGGAAGTGTTTACACGTTGGTTATTCAAAGGTGATTTCTTGTGGATTAGTGCCGACTTCTTTGTGTTATTCTGGTTTGGGATTGGTGTTTTGGGTGTCATTTTTTCTGCAACGGCAGAGAAACGTCAACGCATGGGAGATGTTATGGCCAATACAGTTGTCATCAAGAAAAAAACAAGTACTGTTTATACCCTACGCGATATTTTAGCGATAAAAAGCACGGAAAATCATCAAGCTACATATCCTGAAGTTACACGTTTAACGGATGAAGACATGCTTTTGATTAAGAATACCATTCAACGCGTACAAAAATACCCGAATGAGGAAACAAAGAAATTTGCCATTGAACTAGCGGATGAAACTGCTCGTTTATTAGGTTTAACAGAAACACCTCAAAAAAGAATGGAATTTTTGCAAACTTTGTTGCAAGATTATGTCGTATTGACACGTTAAAATTCACTTATGCCAAAATTATGTTTAGTTCCGACTCCAATCGGTAATTTGGAAGATATTACACTACGTGCAATTCGCATGTTCAAGGAATGTGATGTCATTTTTGCAGAAGATACACGTGTGACAAAAAAACTATTGAATCACTTAGAAATCAATAAACAAGTATTGCCATTTCATGCACACAATGAGCACAAAATGTTGCAATCCACGATTGATCGCATCAAATCAAATGCATTAACAGTTTTAGTTTCGGATGCTGGAACACCTGGCATTTCAGATCCTGGATTTTTATTGACACGCGAATGTGTCAATGCTGGAATTGACTTGGAATGTTTACCTGGTCCAACAGCTTTTGTTCCCGCACTTGTTGCCAGTGGTTTTCCGTGCGATAAATTTGTATTCGAAGGATTTCTACCCCATAAAAAAGGACGTCAAACACGCTTAAAACTGTTAGCAGAAGAAGAACGAACTGTCATTTTATACGAATCACCGCATCGTTTGGTGAAATGCCTTGGGCAACTAGAAGAGTTTTTTAGTCCTGAACGAAATGTGTGTGTTGTCCGAGAGATTTCAAAGTTTTTTGAAGAATACAAACGCGGAACAGCATCAGAGGTGAAAGCCTATTACGAACAACATCCACCAAAAGGTGAAATCGTCATCATAATTGAAGGAAAAAATGACTAAAATCAACACAGAAGCAATTGTACTTGTAAAAAATGGTGCTGCTGAAAGTGCCTTTGAGCGCAGAGCAATTACATTGGACGGGCCAAAACCGAAAGAAGTGGTTATCGAAAGTGAAGCGTTTGGATTGAATTATGCGGATGTGATGTCGCGTATTGGTTTGTACCGTGAAGCGCCACCTTTGCCTTGTGTTGTTGGATATGAACTTGTTGGAAAAATTACCCAAGTTGGTTCTGAGGTAGATCCAAGTTTAATTGGAACCCGTGTTTTAGCATTTTGCCGTTTTGGAGGTTATGCAAAGCATGTTGTCACGTATGATTATGCTGTTGTTCCGATTCATGAAATGCCAGCCGAAGAAGCTATGGTGTTGTGTACGCAAGCCGTAACTGCATTTTACATGGCTGATTATTTGGCGCCAATTCACGAAGGTGATAAAGTGCTAATTCACGCTGCTGCCGGTGGTGTTGGAACGATTTTAATTCAGTTAGCGAAATTGAAAGGCGCAGAAGTGTTCGCCAAAATTGGTGATGAACGTAAAGCGGAGCTGGTAAAGAAATTAGGAGCAGATCACGTCATCAATTACACCAAAAGTGATTATGCTGAGCAAATCAATCAACTCTTGAAAGGTGATCGCTTGGATACTAGTTTTAATCCAGTTGCAGGTTCAACTTACAAAAAAGACATGGCGCTTGTTGGATCAGGTGGAAAAGTCATTTTGTTTGGTGGCTCAGAATTATCATCTGGAAAATGGGGTTTCTTCTCGCAATTGAACTTTGTGCGTAAAATGGGGCTTGTTCTACCAATTGGATTGATGATGCGTTCGAAAAATATTCTTGGCGTAAACATGCTGAAAATTGCAGATAACCGTCCAAAAGTATTGGCAAATTGTTTGAATGAAGTCGTTAAATTGCATCAAGAAGGTAAACTACAGCCACAAGTTGGTGGAACTTACACAATCGACAAAGTAGCCGAAGCACACGCCGCTTTGGAAAACGGAAAAACAACAGGAAAATTAACGGTATTCTGGGATTAGTAAGTTGAGTTCGAAAATCAATTCGTAACGAAAATAATCTTCAATTTGCAATCTTCAATCTTCATTTCATTAAGGTGCTGGCGGACCAACATACTCAATACATGCATTTGTTCCAACCCAACATTTTGCTTTTTGACGGTATTCGATTGTCGTGTCATTTTCAACCGTGAAATACATATCAGCGGTGTTTTTCCATGTTTGATAACAATCAGTTCCTTTAACTCTATAATTTTTATCTTCCAATGGTGCATTCTTTTTCATGAATTCTTCCAAGGACAAAAATTTATCCGCTTGAACCAATATATAGTTTCCAATAGGTAAATTAAACGTTGCATTTCCTTCAACATCCAAAGTGATTTCTTTGTAGATTTCCATTCCTTCGGTAAAGGTTTTTCCTTTAAGAATGTTGAACTTTTCGAATTTCATTGATTCATAGTAACCAGCTGCAACATCCGGATTTGGACGTGCTCCTCCACAATATGGTTTGTGTACATTTCCGTGGAAATTAATCACTTTCATTGAAGGATCTGTATCATTCTTTTTAGCGGTTCCACAAGCAACAGTGAACGCTAATGCAGCAAATAGAGCGATTCGAAAAATCATAATTCAAGTATTTAAAACAAAGATAATCAATTTAGTGAAGTGGCTAAATCTCAAAAATGAATCTAACGCAAGTTTCCTCATCCAACACTATTTATAAATCGATGTCTAATACAAAAGCGCAAAGAACAGTTAGCAATTAAAGCAAGACAAAAAATTAGCATTTAATTCTCTTGAATATTGAAACCAATGTTGCACACATTCAGATAATTTACGTTAATTTTGTAACACTTTTTAATCATTAAAATAAAACACCAGATGGCTGAAACAATGACAGACCTTGGAATTCAAGAAATTCTATCTCAATTAGGGATTGAAGAAATAAATAACGGAGCCTCAACAGGCGGAAAATGGTTTAAAACCAGAGGAGAGCGCATCGATTCAATTTCTCCAGTTGATGGTAAACTTATTGCATCTGTAAATGCTGCAAGTGAAGCAGATTATGAAGCAGTAATTTTAAAAGCACAAGAAGCGTTCAAAGAATGGAGAATGATTCCTGCTCCAAAAAGAGGTGAAATCGTTCGTCAATTGGCTGAGCGTATTCGTTTCTACAAAGAGCCACTTGGAAAATTGGTTTCGTATGAAATGGGTAAATCATTACAAGAAGGTTTAGGTGAAGTACAAGAAATGATTGACATCTGTGATTTCGCAGTTGGTTTATCTCGTCAATTGTACGGACTTACAATGCATTCAGAGCGTCCAGGACACAGAATGTATGAGCAATATCACCCGCTTGGAATTGTTGGAATTATTTCAGCATTCAACTTCCCAGTAGCCGTTTGGAACTGGAATACAGCTTTGGCTTGGGTATGTGGTGACGTTTGTGTGTGGAAACCATCTGAAAAAACGCCAATTACAGCAATTGCTTGTCAACAAATTACGAAAGAAGTATTCGATGCAAACGGAGTTCCTGAAGGAGTTTCTGGTTTGATCATCGGAGGAGCTGAAATTGGAAAATTGATGGCTGAAGATACACGCGTTCCATTAATTTCTGCAACAGGATCTACGCGCATGGGTAAATCTGTTGGAGCAGCAGTTGGAGCTCGTTTAGGAAAATCATTATTAGAGCTTGGTGGAAACAATGCAATTATCATTACCCCAACAGCTGATTTGAAAATGGTTGTTCCAGGAGCAGTATTTGGAGCAGTTGGTACAGCAGGACAACGTTGTACATCAACTCGTCGTTTGATTATTCACGAAGAGATTTACGATAAAGTAAAAGAAGCATTGACAAGCGCATACAAACAATTGAAAATTGGAAATCCATTGGATCAAAACTTCCATGTTGGACCACTTATCGATCAAGATGCGGTGAATGCTTATTTAGGAGCATTGGATAAAGCAGTTGCTGAAGGAGGAAAAATCATTGTTGAAGGTGGAGTGTTGACTGGTGAAGGATACGAATCAGGATGTTACGTGAAACCAGCAATCGTCGAAGCACAAAACCATTTTGCAATTGTTCAACACGAAACGTTTGCACCAATTTTATACATCATGAAATATTCTGGTGGTGTTGAAAATGCAATTAAATTACAAAACGGAGTTCCTCAAGGCTTGTCATCAGCAATTATGACAAACGACTTGAAAGAATCTGAAGCATTCTTATCACAACAAGGTTCTGACTGCGGAATCGCGAATGTGAACATCGGAACTTCAGGAGCTGAAATCGGTGGAGCATTTGGTGGTGAAAAAGAAACAGGTGGTGGACGTGAGTCTGGATCTGATGCTTGGAAAGTATACATGCGTCGTCAAACAAATACAATTAACTATTCAGACAGCTTGCCATTAGCGCAAGGAATCAAGTTTGAATTGTAAGAAATACCTTTAAACAAAAAAGCCCGTTCTGATTTCTCAAAACGGGCTTTTTTATGCTTTATCCTTTTCGATTACAAAGGAATATTTCCATGTTTCTTTTGTGGCAACACTTCTGCTTTGTTTTCAAGCATTTTGAAGCCTGCAATCAATTTTGCGCGTGTTTCTTGTGGTAAGATGACATCATCTACAATTCCACGTTCAGCTGCTCTGTATGGGTTCGCAAACAAATCAGCGTATTCCGCTTCTTTTTCTTTCCATTTTTCTTCTGGACTTGCTGCTTCAGCGATTTCACGTTTGAAAATAATCTCAGCAGCACCTTTCGCTCCCATCACAGCAATTTCAGCTGTTGGCCAAGCAAAGTTTAAATCTGCGCCAATGTTTTTTGAGTTCATTACATCAAATGCTCCACCATAGGCTTTACGCGTAATTACTGTAATTCTAGGAACTGTTGCTTCAGAGAATGCGTATAATAATTTCGCACCGTGTGTAATAATTCCACGCCATTCTTGATCTGTACCCGGTAAGAATCCAGGAACATCTTCAAACACCAATAATGGAATGTTGAAGGCATCACAGAAACGCACAAAACGAGCACCTTTGCGTGAAGCGTCAATATCTAATACTCCAGCCATCGCAGCAGGTTGATTGGCAATCACACCCAATGTTCTTCCTTCCAATCGAGCGAAACCAACAACAATATTCTTCGCGAAATCTTCTTGTACTTCACGGAAACTATTATCATCAATCACACATTCTACTACTTTACGAATGTCATATGGAACATTCACATTGTCAGGCATGATGTGTTGGATTGTTTCCAACTTATTCTGGTTAAATTCAAAACGTTTTGGATGAGGCGGTAATTCGTTTGCGTTTTGCGGGAAATATGTTACCAAGTCACGCACTTTTTTCAAACATTCCACGTCATTCGCTGCGATAAAGTGATTTACCCCTGATTTCTCTGCGTGTGCTTTTGCTCCACCCAAATCTTCAGAAGTTACTTCTTCGTGCGTAACCGTTTTTACAACATTTGGTCCAGTAACGAACATATACGATGTTTCTTCAACCATGAAAACGAAATCCGTCAAAGCTGGAGAATAAACTGCTCCACCAGCACACGGTCCCATAATCACAGAAATTTGAGGAATTACTCCTGAAGCTCTCGTATTGCGGTAAAAAATATCAGCATAACCAGCTAAAGAAACAACACCCTCTTGAATACGCGCACCACCAGAATCATTCAATCCGATTAATGGCGCACCATTTTTCATCGCTAAATCCATAATTCTGCAAATTTTCGCAGCATGGGTTTCAGACAAGGAACCTCCCAAAACTGTAAAATCTTGTGAAAAAACGTAAACTGTTCTACCGTGAATTGTTCCGTAACCAGTTACGACACCGTCACCAGGAAAATGCTGTTTGTCAAGCCCAAAGGTCGTTGCTCTGTGCTCTACAAATTGTCCAATTTCATTGAATGAATTTTCATCCAATAAAACCGTAATTCTCTCACGAGCAGACAATTTACCTTGCTGATGTTGTTTATCAATTCTTGCTTGACCTCCACCTAAATGGGAAGCTTCGCGGCGTTTTAACAGGTCTTCGTTACGATCCATATTCATCAATTTTGAGCTCCAAAAAGGAGAAAACAAAGATAACTTTAATTCGTAAACTCAAGACTTTTTCGCTTTAATCAAATTGTTTTTAACTTAAAAATTTGTTTTTGATTGATTCTCAACTTTTACCTACTTTTGCAAAAAATTAATCACTCTATGAAACATCTATTTAAATTAAGCTTGGTTGCTTTATTAGCACTTTCAGCTGTTGTTACTTCATGTAGTAAATATGAAGAAGGTTCAAATTTCTCAATTCTTTCTGCAAAAGCAAGATTAGCAGGTGACTGGAAATTAACAAGTTATACTGTAAATGGTACTGACTACACGGCTAACCTTGGAACACGTCTTGTAACAATCGAAAAAGACGGAACGTATTCTGGTTCGGATTCTTATGATATTTTCGGTAGCACATTTACAGATACCTACAATGGTACATGGAATTTTAATAGTGATAAAACAACAGTAAGCTTTTTAGAAACTGGTGGTTCAACTCCTGAAGTTTATACTATTATTGAATTGAAAAATAATGAAATTAAATTGGAACAAATTGTTAACAACAACACTTCTATTTTTACATATACAGCTCAATAATTGAGATGGATATTCGAAGTGAAAGGTCGGCAATTGTCGGCCTTTTTTTGGTTTGTAATTCTACTAATAGAATAAGTTTGGATCAAAAGTAGACGTTTGAACACTTACCGTTCCAGCCTGACCGTTTTGACCATTGAACCCGTTTAGTCCATTCAAACCATTTTTCCCCTGTGCCTGACCAGACAATGATTTACCCGGATTTCCTCCTTCGCCACCTATTCCAGCTTTACCAGCAAAACCACCATAATTTCTTATTTCTAAAAATGGTTTTATTGCCTCGGCATTCGGATGAATAAATACTGTAACGTTTCCTCCAGTTCCGCCATTCCCGGCATGACCACCATTTCCTCCATTTCCGCCATTTCCGGGAAGTTTGGTTGTCGTTCCTTTCAGTTCGCCATCTTTTCCAGTACCACCTTTTCCGCCTTCACCACCATTTCCGCCTTCACCACCTTGCGCATTTAAGACCAAGGCATGAGTTCCATGAAGTTTATATTTTCCAACCCAATTCTGAGTGGTATTTTGCAAATAGATAAAGTAATAATCGCCTTCCATCCAAACATGTGCTTCATACGCATCACCGTTCAATCCATTTGAACCATTCAATCCAGGTAAGCCATCTTTACCATTTCGAATAATCGTTGATGTACCGCCCGAATTTCCATTTGTTCCTTTCGCTCCTTTGGGTGCTGAAAAACCAATTGAAAGTTCTGCGTTAAAGTTTAAGTAAATCGTATCTGAGGTTGTAATTGACATGTCGTTTTTATCCCACAACGTCATAGAAATAACTTCATAATTCTTTTCAAAAGAGCTTGGAATAACATTCAAGGTCGCTTTTTTATCATCCAAATCAAACTGAATATTCTCACTCGAATTAAATCGTTTTTGCTTGGTTAGAATTATCTCTTCGCTGGTATACATTTTCATCACCACTTCTGCCGTAAAGGGTTTGGAGTAATTTAATGCATCTGCACGATTGTAATCCACATAGAGTTTTTCAATGTTTTCAACATCGATATTTTGCGTGTTCTTGCAAGCGGCAACAAGACCAACTAAGCCTAACAAAAAGGCCAATTTTGTGTGAAGAAATTTCATTTTTATGCGTCGTATTAAATTGAACCTTTTGCTTTCAGTTCCAAGTATTTATTAATTGTATTAATTGATAAATCGGATGGCAGCGTTAAGATCGTTTGGATACCATTTTGTTTCAATTCTTGTGCAATACGCCCTTTCATCGAAATCATTCGTTCAGCAACGGCAGATTGGTAAATATCTTTGGTCGTTTTTGGTACTTCATACGCCAACTCTTGCAAATCGGTGTTTTGAAAGAAAACCACCACTAAAACGTGCTTTTGATTAATTCGACGCAACATTGGCAAGGCTCTTCGCATGGCAAATTCCGTTTCGAAATTAGCGAATAGAACCAGTAAAGAGCGTGTTTTAACCGTTCGTCTCAGTGAATTATACAACAACTCATAATTCGGTTCTAGGAAGTGCGTTTTTTGATTGTACAATTCTTCAATAATACGACGCATTTGTCCCCCTGAACGATCGGCTGGCAATTGCGAACCAATTTTATCTGAAAAGGTAATTAGGCCCGTTTTATCTCCTTTTCGCAAGGCGATATTCGAAAAGACCAAAGTAGAATTGATTGCGTAATCCAACATACTTAGCCCGTCAAATTGCACTTGCATTGATCTACTTTTATCGATAATACAATAAATGTGTTGCGACTTTTCCTCTTGGTATTGGTTCACCATCAATTCGTTTTTACGACTTGTGGCTTTCCAGTTAATGGTTTTTATTTCGTCTCCTTGAACATAATTTTTGATTTGTTCAAATTCACTTGTATTTCCCAATCGACGAATTTTCTTAATTCCCGCACTTGTCTTTTGTTGCTGAAAAACCAACAATTCGTATTTTTTCATTTGAAGAACTGACGGATACACTTTTACATCCTGTTCATCATCAACAATCATTTTACGACTGACCAAATTGAAGATCGAAGCAATGATAAAAAACGGTTTACGGAAGTAGTATTCCCCCCGTTCTTTCGGAACAAACGTATAATCAAACTGAACTTCTTGATTCGCCAGGAGGAAACCTTTAAAAATGCGCGAACGTTCTTGCATTTCTACTGGAAAACCTTCATACATTCTAAAGTTAATGGGCTGACTTGTAACGTTTCGAACCGTCAGTTTCACTTCATTTGCATCGCCAAGATTTAAACGATTTTGGACATGACGCTCATAACTTAAAGGTTCTTTGGCCGAAAACACAAGCAACAGATCCAAAAGCGTAATTCCAAACAATGCGAGCATTCCAACCTTCGCAATAAAATAGAGTCCCGGAACAGCAAAAGCCGCTGCGAACAGTATCACTCCAATCGCAAAAAGCAAAAAGAAAAAACGCGTGAGATATATGGAAGAAAGAAACTTCATTGATTAACGTGGAACTTCGATGTTTTGAATGATTTCATTTACCACATCTTCTGTTGTCAAACCTTCCATTTCAGCTTCTGGAGTTAGAATCAAACGGTGATTAAGAACAGGTTTTGCCACAAATTGAATATCTTCTGGCGTCACGAAATCGCGTCCACGAATTGCTGCAATTGCCTTCGATGATTTCAAAATTGATAAAGAAGCACGCGGTGATCCACCTAAATAGATTTTACCGTGATTTCTAGTTTTGTGGGTGATACTCGAAATATATTTAACCAAATTATCTTCAATAATCACTTTCTCAACAATGTCTTGCACTTTCTGAATTTCGCTCACTGTAAACACAGGTTTCACAGTTGATAAATCTGGTGCTTTAATGTTGTTTTTATAACGTTGAAGAATTTCTTCCTCTTGGTGTAATTCAGGATAATCCAATTTTATTTTAAATAAGAAACGGTCTAATTGTGCTTCTGGCAAACTGTACGTTCCTTCTTGTTCAATTGGATTTTGTGTTGCCACAACTAAGAATGGAAAAGTCATTGGATACAGTGTTCCATCATAGGTGATTTGACGTTCTTCCATTACCTCAAACAAGGCTGCTTGTGTTTTCGCAGGAGCACGGTTAATCTCATCAATCAACACGATATTTGAGAAAATTGGCCCTTTCTTGAAGTAAAAACTAGAATCTTTCATGTTGAAAACACTTGTTCCAATCACATCTGAAGGCATCATATCCGGTGTAAACTGAATACGTGAAAATTCAACGTCCAATGCTCTCGACATCACTTTTGAAGACAAGGTTTTCGCTACTCCAGGCACACCTTCCAACAATAAATGTCCATTAGAGAAAATACCTGCCAACATCAATTCAACCATTTCATGCTGTCCAATCACGAATTTACCTAATTCAACGCGCACATTGTTGACTTTTGAGGCTACCCAAACCAAATCTTCATTCTGACGCTCAAACGAATAAGAACTAGAAGCTGAGGCTGCGCTTGTATTCGCATTGCTACTCGTATCCAAATTCTCTTGCATAGATGAAGTATCATCCTGTGGCATGTACTTTGACAAATCGTTTTCTTCTTGTCCTTCTGTTGTGTTTAAATCGTCATTCATCATAATTCTAAGTTATGGTGTTTAGCAATAAATCGTTCCAATTGCGATTTATCAAATTTACTTAATTCTATATTCTTTATTTTAAGTGTTTTATCCTCCTGAAAATAGAGGACATAGGCATTCTTCGCTTTCGAAATGCGCATTAAATTGTTTACTGCAAGGATTGACTTTCTTCCAAATGTTTGATAGAACGTAATATTCTCTGCTGTAATTAATAGCAAAGGTCGATTGATTCGTCGAATACCAATTATTAAGAAGATTGCACCAATTGGCCAAAAGACAATTCCCACACCAATTGAAACTACTAGGTAGTAGAAGCCTAACAAAACGATGAAAATTCCAAGTAAAATGAGTGCTACTGAAAACAGCAAATTTCGCTGGATTACTGTATTTTTTCCTTCAATTCGTTCGATGATTCGATCTGAAATAATGTTCGTTCGGACATAAATAGATCGCTGTTTTGTTGTGACTTGAGCCAAATAATTTTCGTTCAGTTCATTTTGATTTTTTGGTTCAAATAAATCGATAAGTTCCATTAGTTCGCTTTCAGCAATCGATGTTTTTTCTGATAAAATACGAATCGAACGTTCACGGTCTTTTGCTTTTCGAGAAATATCTACAAAAAAGTGCTTTTGCATTGCATCATAGAAATTTTGGCGTTGAACCTTCAAAATTCCCATTGGGTTGCTTTTTGACAAGTAAATAGAAGTAATCGTTTGGGCAAATTCAAGCGACATGTTCTTCTTTTTCTCGATATACGGGACAATTGGTTGCATGCGTTTTGATCGAAACAAGACGAAAAGTAAAACGCCCAATAAACCGAAACCAAACGCTGCCATCAACGCTGGACTTTTTAATATGAATTGAAGATAACTCGAGTCTTGTTCGTCTGATGCACCATCTCCTTCGCCGTATGGATCATAATTGTATTCCAACAAACGCCCAAGTTCTAACAAATAAACAGGACGATCAGTTGGCAATTGATTCAGCACAAATGAAGCATATCGGTATCCTTCAGGTCGTTTTAGTTGGTAATTAAAAAAGAACTCAGGATTCGTGTGCAAATAGATTTTTCCCTTCCCGTATTTCAATCGAATAAAATTAGGCATTTCCAAAATTTTCGACATCACACGATAGGTTGAATCGATGGGTGCAATATTCAAATAAGCTCTCCATTCATGAGCAAGAGTATCATTCTGGTATAAATAATACATGGAAAGTCCGTTATTGTTGATGTACACATTTGTACTATCCGCATAGTCATAACTTACATCGTAATGCAAAAACAAGCGTCGGATAATGTTTTCTGTCAATTCATTACTGCTTAAAACCAAATCATTTCCGTCCATTACATGGGTAAGAATTTGATCGAATTCACTTGTTTTCAATCCGAATTTATCACCAACAAAGAGTAAGGTTGACTTTTGCTTTAAGCCAAAGAGTGAATCCAATTCGTACGAATTCGTTACAGGCAAAATGATTTTAGACGTATCCACATGTGCACGCATGAGTTGATTAAAAAGGTACAATCCATAGGGATCTTTTTCGTTCAACTTGTATTTGCTTTCCCAATTTTCAGAGACAAACGTTTCCCGCGTCACCTTTTCGTTCAAAGGACTTCCCGAAAGTAACCAAACAGCAGCAACAACGATTAGAAGTAGCAACCCAACAATTCCTATCTTCGACTTATTATTCATTCGCCGATTTTAGGGATTGATAATAGTTCATTAAAGTTGGTTGCAACAATTCAAAAACTCCTTTATTAATCTCGTATTCTCCGTACCACACTAAATCATAAATACGGACACATTCCCTGAAAATATCACTATTTGGACGGCTTGCAACTTCCATTAAATAATGGTGATTGGTTTTATCCTTTTTCCATTGTATCCAATTTTTCTGAATGAGTTCTTTCAAAATAAACGTGAAATATATACGAATACATTCACGGTAATCTTCACGCAGCATTGCCTCTTCCAACTTTAATTCAAGTTCAGTTTTAGAAATGACTGTTGGATTCCAATCATTTTCCACGTTTTGTTTTACCGTTTTGTTTGATGGCTGCTTGTTTTTCAAATAAAAATACAAGGCAAAAATCACCACTGCGATTAGTAAGATTACCAATAATGTTTTCCAAAAAGATGCAGGAATACTCGGCGCATTCACATCTGGAACATCAGGACCATCAATATCTGGTGTATCAACATCTGGCAAAGTGATTGGATCTGGTTTTTTAATTTTTGGATCCGCTTTTAGTGTTCCTCCACCTCCTTTACCGAACTGACGTTCACGATCTTGCTGTATTTGTTGTGGGTTGTATTGAATTCCTTGAGAACCAGTTGATGGAGTGGATAAACCATTGGATGCATCCTCGGCGTCACTCATAGAAGATGGACCGGAGTTGTACCAATCATCTGGACCTTTAAAATCTTTCTTTTTCTTGTACTTTAAATAATCCTTTTCTTGTTTCCACACTTTCTTTTTTGGATCCACAGAATTGCTTTGTCCATAGGAATTGAAAAGACTTACAAATAATACTATGAATACAAAAAACTTATTCAAAATCAACAGGTTTTTCTTGGAAACGGTTTCGTTTACCAAACTTTTTAAAATTCATTTTAAGCGAACTTGCTTCAGCCTTGTCCAATTCAGAATAGTAACTAAATCCAGCGGTAATCGCAATTAAAGGTAAAATACCCAAAAAATATAACAGATAGAAAACTTGACGAACAATGTTCCCAATCACAATGTAATCATCTGTAAATTCTCTAGAAACCCTTTTAACCAAACCGACGAGCATATCCAATACATCTGGTACAAGTGGTCCATCTTGAAAACTATTATGAATACTAAATACGAAAGCAATTGGCTGAGCAATCAATACTATAAATGCTAACAACAAGGCCATGGTCAAAATAGTGTTCCCATAATGTCTACGGCTAAATACAAAGGCTCTTCTCAAGCGTTTTCCAAAACTCAATTCATCTAATCCCATGGTTGCGCTATGCAAATAAATGAATGGTATTAGGAAGAACACCCAAAACAGTAGATACCAAGGAATACCAAATAAAATGGCCATAAATAAGAACGTTCCTACCCAAATGGCAAAGAAACGTTTTCGTGCAAATGCAAAGAAACTTCTCCAAGAAAATGCTTCGTTCATACTTGAAAAAGTCCAAAAAACCGCTGTGAAAATGAGTGCACTGTTAATGGTCCAAGCAAATGCAATGATTCCATCAGTTAACGATGTAAAATCAGAACCCAACATAATTGCCAGTTGTCCAGACCAATCGTACCAATATTCTGTTTCCAATTGGTCATACTTCAATGTGTCCTGAATTACCACAAGTAGGATGGTAATTGGTACAACAATTGAAAAAATAACTTTTGAAAATTTCTTAAAATAGATGCGATAGAATTGAAATGAATCAGAAATTAGTTGTCCTGTATTGCGAATTTTAAACAATTCAATTTTCGTTGCTTTTTTAAATGGTGCGGCATCTTCCACATCTACAAGTTCAGGATATTTTCTAGCTACATATATCGGATAGAAAACATAAACGAATAAAATCAAACTAAAGGATAAAAGAATCAAGGTCCATTTTGACCATTCCGGCAAGGTTTGGTAATTGTGTGTTACGTAACTTTCTAAAAATCCAGCTGCTATAATAAAAGGAACCAAACTCATCATTATTTTAAGTCCACGTTTGGTCGAAAGCTGCAGTGATTGCAAGCGCGTGTAGGATCTTGGGAAAAGCCAACCATTACCAGCGGTAATACCAGCAGCGCCAGCAATTACAATCGATGAAATTTCAAACGCTCCATGAATCCAAATACCAAGAAAACTGGTTATTAAGAGTCCTTTCATTTTAAAGAAATACTGAAATGCACCTAACATAACACCATTGTAGAACATCAGTACATGCGTTCCAACAGTAAAAAAGAAACCAACAAAAAAGGTTAAAAACGAGACCTTCATATTGTTAGTGGTAATTTCTATAAACATTCCCAATTGACTATCGTCTTGGTAAACATTCAAAGGAACACCTTTTTTAATATTCTCAATGGTCATATCAACATATCCATCACCCATCACCACTCGGGGAAAATCAGGATCGAAATGTGTTGTGATTGCGCCTATAAGTGCATACACCAAAAACGCCACGAGCGCAAATAATAGATTTTTTCGTGCACGATAAATTTCAAGGGGTAACGAAACTTTCCAAACCGTAAAGAGTTTTTTGAACGATTCTCCGCGCTGTTTATGAACGCCAGTGAACACCTTCTGTGCCAGTTGATTCAGATAAACGCGAACCGTTCTTCTCTTGTAAAATGTTTGAGCATAACTCAAATCATCCGTCATATCCATATATAGATTACTCAGCTCTTCTGGATCTTGGGAATTAGATTCATAGAGTTTTTCGAAGCGTTGCCACTTTTCCTTGTTTTGCTGTATGAAGGATGTTTCTTTCATTCGACGGAATGTAAAGATATAAAAAGAAGAAAGTGAAACTTAGAAATCAAGAATTTTATTTCCAGAAATGAATGCATAACGAGAAAGGAAGAAAAATTCTACAATTCCCTTCAGGAAAAGCATTATTTTTTATTTCGGCGATGCGAAATTTCCAATTTACCAATTTTCAAGTAAAAACCTCCTGAACGTTCCTTTGTTGCTTTAGCCGTTCTAAAATCGACTTCTTGTTTCACTGCTTCAGACAAACGATTGGTAATTGGTTTAATTGGGTTTTTCATATCTTGAAAGCCGACAGCTCCAACTTTTTGATCAAATTTCGAAACCACTGGAACACTCGATGTTTCAACAAATTCAACTTCATTTTCCACCTCATCTGTATGAATTTTGTTCACTCCTTTAGCAGTCAAACGATCAACATCTGTTCGTTTATTCGGCGCAATTATAACTGTCGCCAATTGCTGAGGATCTGATTCAACCGCAGTTTGAAGCGTTTGAATAAATGTTGATTCTGTTGATGTTCCATTTGTAGTTACACTTGGTTTTACTGTCCCTTTAAAATGAATTTTTGCTGTGGAACCTGCGGCATTACCAAATTCGAGAGAAGGTGTTTGAATAAAAAAGAATACTGCAACACTCGCCGCAGCGGCTAATGAAAGAAGCGGCCAAAGTGCTACACGGCGCACTTGTTTCAAGGAAGATTTCTCAGCATACACAATTGACTCATCAGCGGTCATTTTTGTGTGAGCATATACACGTTGTGCATGCAAAAGAGAAGGGTCTTGAGCTAAAAACACATTTAATTCAGCATTTTTATTTTCAGTCAACAATCCTTCAGTTTGAGCAATTAAAAATTGTTCAACGTTGTTTAATGAAATAGCTGCTTCATTAAAACTTACTTGTTTCAAGTTTTCTTTAAACGTTTGATCCAGCGCTACAAATTGATCGTCCATTGTAACAAGGGACTCATCTTCCAAGCGCAAATCCGGATGCTCTTCCATGAATTTTAAAAACAAAGCAGTATCCTCTTCGCTCAAAGTTCCTTCGAGAAAATCAAGGTAAAAAGCCTCGTAATTAAATATACTGATGTGTTCCATGGTTCGTATTTATACTACTAATTCAGTTCGTTTAATGTAATCCTTTAATGTTTGTCGCGCTCTAAAAATATACACTTTCACTTGCGATTCATTCAAGTTTGTTATTTCTGCAATTTCTGCATAATTGTACCCTTCATAATCGCGTAAAAGCACGACAGTTTTTTGAACCTCCGGCAATTTGTCTAACGCATCGTTCAACACTTTTTGTAAATCGAATGAAATCGAAAATTCGGTTGAAGCGGTGTGTTCTACTTTTTCAAAATCACCATTTCTTCCTTCTTTTTTCACCCAATCAACAAGTGCATGATACGCCGTTGTAAACAAATATGACTTCACTTTTTCATACGCTACTTCTTCGTGCTTTATCCACACTTTTGTAAACGTTTCTTGTACAATATCCTTAGCAGACATCTCGTTTTTGAGATGCTTTAGAGCGAATCTGTAGATGTTATCCGAAAATTCGTCGACTGCTAAATTGTACTCTTTTGAAGTCATTTCGTTTATTGGTTCCAACGTTAGACTTGCAAGTTACAGAAAAGTTACAGCGATTTGAAAATTTTATTTTTATTGGTACTTCAAAACAAATTGAACCAGCTCTTTTTCTTCAAAATTCTTTGGTTCATAAAGCTTTGCTTGTTCTTTCAATTCTTCCAATGTTTGCGTTCCTTTAAAAGCAGAATCGCGCAATTGAAGACCAAACCCAACAACAAGATTCAGCAATTCATCTTTCAAAAGTGGAGCATCTTGACTTAATACAATTCGTCGTTCAATACTCTCTTTTTCTTCAAACGGTTTGTAGCGCAATTTCACAAACGCCAATTCATTTGTGGCAATAGTGCTTGTCGCTTGAACAAAGTGGGTTTCCACATTCGAAGCTGTTCCACGCTCAATTTCGTAAACAGCCGTAACTTCATGTCCATACCCCATTTCACCACCATCTTTTGTATCATCTATAAAATCTTGAGCTTTCAATAAGCGATTTTCGTAGCCAATCAAACGGTAGGTTTTTACCAAATTTGGATTAAACTCAACGTTCAATTTCACGTCTCTGGCAAGGTTTAATAAGTTTCCAATGTCATTCACCAAAACGCGTTGCGATTCTTCTAGGGAATTTATGTAAAAATGATTCCCATCACCTTTATCCGCTAAGGTTTCTAAGGTGGAATTTTTATAATTTCCCATGCCAAATCCCAAGGCAGTTAAATAAATTCCTTGTCCGCGTTGTTGTTCAATGTATTTTTCCAAATCACCAGGCGCGTTAATTCCAACATTAAAATCTCCATCTGTAGCAAGAATAATGCGATTGTTGAGTTCAGGGTCATAATGCTGTTTGGCCAACTTATAAGCCGTTTCAATACCACCAATTCCGTTTGTTGAACCACCAGAAGTCAAATTGTCTAAGGCATTCATAATAATCGACTTTTCGTTACACAATGTTGGTTCCAACACAACTCCGCTTGTTCCAGCATACGTTACAATCGCCACACGATCGTTTGCTTGCAGCGTTTTCACAAATTCCTTCATCCCTTGTACTAACAATGGCAACCTATCCGAGCTGCTCATTGAACCAGAAACATCAATCAAAAAGACAAAATTGTGCTGTTTACGTGGCAAATCTTTCGGTAGATCTTGTGCTTTCAGATGCACTTTAACCAATTCATGTTCTTTGTTCCAAGCACAAGCTAAGCGTTCGATGGACACATTTACCAATTCATTCGTTGCCTGTTCATTCATCTCATAGTCGAACGAATTAATCATTTCCTCCAATTTTACTGCATCGCGCGCAACCGGCAAGTGGTTCAGCATTTGGTTTTTCACATAGGACCAAGATGCTTGATCGATATCAATTCCAAACGTTGAATTCGGATGGGTTAAAGGAGAAAGGAAGTCGTTTTCATAAATTGGCAAAAAAGCATCGTAATTTTTTTCTGGAGGAAGCAGTTTTGGTTCAACCTGTTTTTTTGATTTGCGAATGCGTGGTTCAATCTGTTTGCCTTGTGTATACGATTTTGTTTCAATGCGAATAACACCGCCAGTGACATCTCCATAATTTGCAGGAATTCCGCCGTTTAAAACCGTCACATTATCAATTGACCCTTTCGAAACAGCATCCACATTTCTTACACGCATTCCATCAACATAATAAGCAACATCATTTGCGCGTGAGCCACGAAAATGTAAATCACCCGTTTCCTCGGTGGTTGTTACACCGCCCACAGTTGATGCAATTCCATTGACGCTTCGTGCTGGCAAACGGGAAATATCTTCACGTATAATTGAAGAAGTCATCGCATTTCCATTCGAGAAACCCAAGATTGGTCTTCGAGCCATGCAAGTTACCATGTGAATTTCTTGAATAGGAAGACTACCATAATCAAAAAGGCCAGTTTCCATTTTTTGTTGAATGCCATTTTGCCCTGAGCTAAGAAATTTTTCAGTGTTGACGTTGTTTTTAGACTTTACTTGCAGAAAACTACTGTCGATGAAAAACACTGAACTCAACAGTTGGTTTTCTTGAATGAAAATACTTGCAGAGAATGTTTTACTAAAATCATCATTTTGAATCCAAACAGTTAGTTCACCAACTGGTAAATCACGAAGAATTAGTGAACCATCATACGTCGTAAAACCTTCTGCACAGAAAGAATCCGAAAATAATTGGATATTCATTCCTTCAATTGTTCGACTTGAAGAATTGTCGAAGCATTTTAAATAAGCTCCACCTGTTTGAGCTGAGACACATGTTGCCTGGAATAAAAGCAAATAAAGTAAAAAACGTTTCATGGCAGTAATTTGACTTGTAGATGTCAAATCAAACCGGAATCCATAAAAGCAATTAGTTTATCTCTTTAATCGTGTCTGAAAAAATTCAAAATTACTCGCGAATCGCTTTAATTCCAGGCAATTCAATTCCTTCCAAGTATTCCAACATTGCACCACCACCAGTTGATACATACGAAACTTTATCAGCCAATTTGAATTTATTGATTGCTGCAACAGAATCTCCACCACCGATTAGTGAAAATGCGCCCTTTTCCGTAGCTTCAACGATTGCGTTTGCAACATCTTTTGTTCCTTGTTGAAAGTTTTCCATTTCGAAAACACCCATTGGTCCATTCCACAAAATCAATTTGGAATTGGCGATAATTTCACGACACGCTTTTGATGTTTCAGAACCTGTATCTAAGCCCATCCAACCTGCAGGAATTTCACCAATTTTTACTTCTTTGCGATTTGCATCGTTGTCAAATTTATCTGCAATAATTGTATCTGTTGGAATGTATAGATTCACGCCTTTCGCTTTTGCTTCGTCCATGATTTTTTTCGCCATTGGAACAAAATCATCTTCGATCAATGAATTTCCAACTTCTCCACCCATTGCTTTTACAAAGGTGTAAGCCATTCCACCACCAACAATCAAATTGTCAACTTTATCCAGCAAACGTTCGATAATTGTAATTTTCGACGAAACTTTTGCTCCACCGACAATTGCTGTCAATGGTTTTTCATCGCTGTTCAATACTTTATCAACCGCTTTAATTTCACCTTCCAGCAAATAGCCAAACATTTTATCATTTGGGAAAAACTTCGCAACAACTGTTGTACTCGCATGCGCTCTGTGAGCAGTACCAAAGGCATCATTCACGAACACATCACCATGTTTTGCCAATTGCTCAGCGAAACTTTCCGTTCCAGCCGTTTCACGTTTATGAAAACGAACATTTTCCAACATCAATACTTCACCTGGTTTCAATGCAGCACTCATCGCATCCGCTTGATCTCCAATGCAATCATCTGCAAATTGAACAGGAACACCCAACAATTCAGATGTATGACCAACAATGTGACGCAATGAAAATTTATCCTCAGGACCATCTTTCGGACGACCCAAATGTGACATTAATATCACACTTCCACCATTTTTTAAAATGTGTTGAATCGTAGGCAAAGCAGCACGAATACGTGTGTCATCTGTAATTTCAAACGTTTCTTTATCCAATGGAACGTTAAAATCAACGCGAATTAAAGCTCTTTTTCCTGCGAAATTGTAAGTGTGAATATCTGCCATTACTGAAGTTTTTAAATGTTATGGCAAAGTTAATTAGAACATGGAACATAGAACATGGAACATCGACTTTTTTCTCTGAAATAAATTGGTTAATTTCATCCTCCGTGTCAGAAAATCGTCAAATATTCAGTTTACAGCAGGTTGTTTCTTCTATTCGAAAAACAATTGAAGAACGCTATCAATCAAGTTATTGGGTGAAGGCGGAAATGCATAAATTGAATTTATACCCGAGTGGACACGCTTTTCCGGAATTGGTTCAAAAGGAAAATGACAAAATTGTCGCACAAATAAATGCTTCTATTTGGAACCATAATTTTCAACGCATCAACAAACAATTTATTCAAGTTGTAAAAGAACCGTTAAAAGAAGGAACGACCTTATTGCTAAATGTTAAAGTTGTGTTCCATGAAACATTTGGGCTGAGTTTGCAAATTTTGGATATTGATCCCAATTATGCACTTGGTGAATTGCAGCGCGAACGCGAAGAAACCTTGAAAAAGTTACAGGCAGAACGTTTGATCAATGCGAATCAATTATTAGATTTTCCATTGTTGCCAAAACGCATTGCAATTATCTCAGCGGATACGAGTAAAGGTTTATCCGATTTCATGAAAGTCTTGAACAACAATCCATGGAATTATCAGTTTTTTACCATGTTGTTTCAAGCGTATTTGCAAGGCGATGTTGCTGCACCTTCGATTATTGAACAATTAAAACGGATTGAAAAAGTAAAACATCATTTTGATGTGGTGGTAATTGTGCGTGGCGGCGGTGGTGAAGTTGGTCTTTCGTGCTATAACAATTATGAGTTGTGCAAAGCCATTGCTTCTTTTTCCTTACCTATTTTGACGGGAATTGGTCATTCAACCAATATGACGGTTGCAGAACTTGTGGCTTTTCGAAATGCCATTACACCAACCGAATTAGCAGACTTTCTGTTACAAACCTTTCACGATTTTTCAGTTCCCGTGAACGATGCACGTAAAGTATTACGAACTTCAAGCGCTCGCTTGCTAGAAACAAACAAACAACTCTTTTCAGCAGAAACAAAACACTTCAAAAACAGCGCAAACAACTATTTGTTGGACGCAAAAAACACCTTAGTGGTAACGAGTCAAAAATTTAAGAATGAGGCTAAAACATTGCTTACACGTAATCGAGAGCACTTACATTTTGCGCAAAAAGAATGTTTAAATTACTCCAATCGTTTGTTTAAAGTGAATCGTGAAAAATTAGCAGAACATGTTGAACAACTACCGACAAAGTTTGCCAATCGACTTGCAAAAGAACAACAGCAACTTTCAGAAATGGAAAACATGGTGCGTTTAATGGATCCTAAAAATGTATTGAAACGCGGTTATTCCATCACGACAATCAATGGACAAACATTAGATATAAATAATCCTGTAAAAATCGGTGATACAATCAAAACAGTAACGTATGATTTTGAACTCACCTCAACCGTACTAAAAAAAGAAGAACATGACGAATGAATTAAACTACACAGTTGCTTTTGAAGAATTGCAACAAATTGTGCGTGATATGGAAGACGGTGAAATCACTGTTGATGAATTGGCCATTAAAGTTAAACGTGCATCCGAATTAATCAAAGTTTGCAAAAACAAACTGACCTCAACCGAAGAAGATGTGAATTTGATATTAAAAGAGCTCGAAAACTAATAATCTTCAGAAATACCTATATTTGATTATTCAAAACGAATAGCATCATGAAAAAAACAATCCTTACCTTAATTACATTTTCCATTTGTTCAATCACATTTGCGCAAGACGAAATACCTGTCAAAGAAAACTTAGACCGAACGGGTGACCTTATTATTGAACCAGCTGTTGGTATTCCAAATGCAGGAAGTTTCTTGCTAATGTCAGCGAATGTTTTTGATGACATCTACGGAACCAGCGACAAGATTGAAAACACAAGTTTTCCTGTGCAATTTGGTGGACGTTTGGAGTACATGGTTTCACATAGAATAGGAATTTCTTTTGAAGGAAACTTTGAGAAATCCGGTTATGATAAACAATATACTAGTACTGTATATGACAATAACACTGGCTTTTACAAAGACACAACGTATCACACAATTTATGAAATGCGTAAAACACGTTTATTAGCACGCTTTCAATTCCATCCAGTTCAAACAGAAAAAGTGGATTTATATGTTGGCGCTGGTTTGGGCATGACACTGGTAAAAGAAACAAATCCTGAAGATCCAATTGATGAATTCGATTCTTTTTTCTTTCCAATCCTTTTTGTGGATAGAGCAACAGACCCTTTAGCTGCGCGTATCTTTTTCGGTACACGTGTTAATTTCACTCAACACATTGGTATGTTGGTTGAAGTTGGTATGGGAAGTGGTTCGATTCTTAATTTGGGGATTAACGCTCGATTCTAATTCAAATAACGAAAACTATAAGGTCAGATAAAACTGGCCTTTTTTTGTTTGTGTGCCTTTTGAACGAATTGAACAATAACGTGTAATCATGGTATGAAAAATTTGATTTTCACTCTTTTCTTTATAATAACCTGTGTTGCACGCGCCAATTCTATCTATGATACGATTTACCATCCTTTTTATTCAGGTAAACAGCTAATTGAATTACGCTTTCGTTCAACAAGTATTGTCGATAAAGGATTTGTACAAATTGACCAATCTGCAGCTGGACAAGAAAAACTTCCAAAATACATCATTCGCGATTCAACTGGTAAGATCCTTGCCAAATACAATGATTTGGATAACTCACTCACTTCCAAACAACTCCTTTCAAGTGAAGCTTCAAAGTCGCTAGTTAAAGCACATCGCCTAAAAACAAAAAACACTGCTTCATATATCGGAATGGATGATTCCGGGTTCAATATTGTTTATCCTGTTTTTTCATGCTTACCGAATGACAATGGTCAGTGTATTTCGAAAAAATTCGGGCTTTTAGATTCATTGGGGACACTTGTTCTACCGATTGAATTTGACCAAATAACGTGGACTGATTCCGTATTTATTACCAAGAAAAGTGATGCATACTCTCTCTACTCCGATCAGTTCAAATTATTGTTAAGCGACTATCAACTCATCGAATATTTCAACCAGCAAAAAGACCATTTACTTTTAAAGAAAAACGACGTTTACGGTTTGATTCATCGCAGCGGGAAATACTTGTTGCCAATGGAGTTTGAAACCATTCGTAATTCCAAATACATGTATGGAAAATATGAATTTCTAAAAGATGGTTTATGGGGATTCGTTGATTTCGCGTTCACACAGTTTTTAGATCCATTTTCACCATCACCAAATCTTTTTCAGCGCGATGGTTATTTCGCCTACCGCGATGAAAAAGAATTATGGACTGTGCTGGATTCTACAGGACGTACTCTTTTACGTTCTTCTATGGAAATGTATCAAGTGATTAATCCAAATCGGTTTTTAGTATTTAAATATACCCGTGAAAATGGCTATGAACGTCATTTAGTAGATGCATTTGGAAACCTTGTAATCAATGAAACCTATTACGATATTTGGCGCGTTAACAAAACCACATTAATTGCTGGTTATGATGCTAGTATTCACGATGCCAGCAATATCAAAAAATCCTATAAATGGATACTGTTGGATCAAAACGGCCAAGCAAAATCTAAAACAGTTTACAAAAGTCTTATGCCCATCGATGAGCAATTTTTAAGCGCATGGACATTTAAAGGCAAACAAGAAGTGATAGATGAATTCGGAAATGATGTGTTAGGGTATTCGGTTGAAGATATCTACAAATATTCCAATGATACGTACAAGATTCGCATCGACGGAAAACATCAGTTCCTGGATTTGCATAATCCAAGTTATATTTCAAAACGATACGATCAAATTCAATGTATATCGGAGAACAGATTCGGCGTCCAAAAAGATGGCTTGTATGGTTTTATCAATGGAACAACCTTCGAGGAAATTGTACCCATCAGAGCAGACATGATTACTTGTTTCAAAGATGGAATCGCTTCAATGAAAATTAACAATGAATGGATATTGATTGATTCACTCGGACAAGTTTATACAAAAGACCGTTACAAGAACACCAAATTGCTCGACAATGGCTTTGCACAGGTAGAAAAAGATGGTAAATACGGTGTCATTGATGAAAATGGAAAGTATGTAGTTCCGATTATGTATGATGAAATGAAATTCATTGTACAACATGCAAACAATTATTTCATTGGAGTAAAAAAGAATGGAAAATATGGAATTATTAACCTAAAAAACGAACTCCTTTACCCCTTCATTTTTGAAACATGTGTTGAGCTTTCTGTACATGTAAACATTCCGCAAAATAGACAAAATGGGTTTTATGCTTTTCTGAGCATTACGAATCGTCGAACAATCGAATATTACTACTTGAATTTTGATCCGAGAAAAGATGAATTAAAAATTCAGGCCAATCCAACCAAAGGATTTAAAACAGTAAGTACAAATTGCTCAAGTAATCCTTATGGAAAATGTGTTGGAATCGTCAATTGGGACGGTTATACAATCATACCAATGAATTTTGCAAACATTAAAGAACTAAAATACAACACTTTCGAGGTTTATTCAAACAAAGGCGCTGGATTGATGGATACACTTGGGAGAACACTCATTCCTCCTATTTACGCTTATATGTATGAACTAGGTCGTGATTCAACACTGCTACAAGTGGGTCGACATTCTGGAACCTGGGGTTTATACACGCGTTCTGGAAAAATGATTGCAGATACGATTTATGGTGGTTTTGAAGAACCGATTAACGGATTAATTCCATTCTATGCCAACATGCATTTTCGTGTCCAGGACAATCAATGGGCGCATGACGAAAAGAAAATTGGGTTTATGGACTTGAATGGCAAGATTGTAATTGAGCCTTTTTACGATCAAATTTATAAGGACTCACCTAAGAAAGGTAACATTCAATTAAAATACGGTAATAACTATTGCACCATTGACTCAAACGGAAAACTTGTGGAAGGTAAATTTGCAACAGAAATAAACAGCGAGCCAAGCTATGATGAAGTTCATGATTCTGCCGAACAATATGCCTTGCCTACAAACGATTCCACTAAAAAGGACAAACGCAACAAAAGGAAAAGAGCACGATGGTTGTGATCTGTGTGAAAATTGGATTATTTTTATCAAAAGTTTCAATTGAAAAAAACAATTCTAGTTGTTGTTCTCCTAATGCTCTTTGCTTCATGCACGAAGGAAGTAAAAGTTGAAATTCCTGGTTACGCTGAGCAACTCGTTGTTGACGGAAGAATTGAAACAGGAGGTTTCCCGATTGTCTTATTATCCAAATCACAAAATGTATATGCTCCCACAGATTTAGAAGCGTATATCAATTCGTTCATTTCGGATGCACAAATTACAGTTAGCAATGGTTCTCAAACTATAAGTTTAAGCTTAAATCCTGCAAGTTCATTGCCATTAGCAAGTCAAAAAACAATTGCTGAAATGCTAAAGTTGAATTTAAATGAACTTCAACTGCTACCCATTCAGGTTTATTCTTCAACCGATCCAATACTAATTGGTGAAGTTGGGAAAACCTATACTTTACAAATAGATTATAACGGAAAAAGCTATTCAGGTTCAACTAGTTTATTGACCCCAGTGGCGTTGAATAATTTGTACTGGAAACCAGATGCATCAAATGCAGAATATGGCTATTCATGGGCAAATTTAACCGATCCAGCAAATGAATACAATGGTTATAAATGGGAAGCTAAACGTATAAACTTAACTTCGTCTGGAGAATATTTAGATGACTTATACAAGCGCGCAGGATATTTCGAAGACCAGTATTTTAATGGTTTAACATTCGAATTTTCAGTTGAAAATCCATTGAAACGAAAAGATTCTACTCATTTAGAGGCCTATAAACGTTATTATCGCCTGGGGGATACCGTTGTTATTAAACTTTCGCGATTGGATCAAGCTGTATTTGATTTTTTTGATAAAAAATCTTCCCAATTGGAAAATGGAGGAAATCCTTTTGCTACTCCAGTGAACATACCATCGAATATACCAGGGGTTTTAGGAATTTGGGCCGGAATTTCGCCTTGGTATGACACCTTGGCTTGTCAACCTTAAGTTTATTCTTCTTTTAGCAATAACTCCATATCGTGCATCATTTTATCGACATCTTTTGGATTGGTGCCATCATAATAACCACGAATTCTCATCAATTTATCTACAAGAACAAAGTTATTCGTGTGAATAAAATCACTTCCAACATCTCCTTGATTTTCAGCCTCCGTTGGCTTTAATGTAAAGAAGGAAGTACGCGCCAATTCATAAATATCATCTCGTTTTCCTGTTAAGAAATTCCACTGATTTCCTTTCGAATTGTGCGCATCTGCATAGCGCTTCAATTGTTCAACAGTGTCCGTTTCTGGATCCACACTAAAACTCAATATTTTAACATCGTTATTCTTTCTGAATTTCTCATGAACTCGTTGCATTTGAGCATTCATGCGCGGGCAAATCGTTTTACAAGTAGTAAAAAAGTACTCAACAACATACACTTTACCGCGAACATCTTCTTGCGTAATCGTTTTATTGTTCTGATTTTTAAAGGAAAATTTTCCAATTGTGTGACCATATCCAACTCGTAACAATTCAGGATCGACCATGTCTTCCGGCACATCAATCGGATTGATAATTGGCAAAGCTTCGGTTTCAGGTTTTGGACGTGTCATAAAATACGTGAACGTCACACCTGCAATTGAAAATAAAACAAGAAATATAATACGATTCATGCAACAAAATTACGGAATGCACCTCTTCAAACAATGAGATAGGTCAGTATTTTAAAAATACTTACACAATTTTAGTCCTAACTAGTTTTCGGTTTCGAATTATTGAATTTCCGTTTGAAAGGCTTTTTCTTTCCTGGTTTTGCTTGAACGATGTATTCTGGTCCAGCGCCTAATTCATCTGGTAAAGCCACTTGCGGAATTTCAGCTTCAATCAATCGTTGAATTTGTGCCAATTTACGCATGTCTTTTTCATTCACCAAGGTAATTGCTTCACCTTTTGTATTTGCGCGCGCTGTTCTTCCAACACGATGAACGTAATCTTCTGCATCGAATGGAGTATCGTAATTGATCACCAAATTTATTTCCTTGATGTCAATTCCGCGACTCATTACATCCGTTGCAACAATGATTCGAATGCGTTTTGAGCGAAATCCACGCAAAATTTCTTCACGTTGTTCTTGATCTAAATTCGAAGAAACACCTTGAGAAGGAAATCCATTTTTACGCAAAGCATGCACAATTTCGTTCACTTTACTTTTCGATGAAGTAAAAATGATAATACTTGTATATTCAGTTCGTTCCTTTAAAATATCCTTGATTAAAGGAATTTTTTGATTATCATACGTTAGATAAACCAACTGCTTCACTCCAGCTGCTGGTTTCGAAATAGACAAGGTAATTTCTTCAGGATCCTTCAAAATTTTCTTTGCCAATTCTCTAATCTTTGTTGGCATTGTTGCACTGAACATGAGCGTTTGACGTTCTTTTGGCAATTTAGAAATAATCGTAACCAAATCATCTGCAAAACCCATATCGAGCATCTTATCCGCCTCGTCCAAAACCAAGTGTTTCACCTTAGAAAAATCAACATATCCTTGCTGAATATGCGATAATAATTTTCCAGGAGTGGCTACAATAATGTCCATTCCTTCGGTTAATGCTTCTTTTTGTTCATCCCAATCTTTTCCACTTCCTCCACCATAAATTGCTTTGGAACCAACTGAAACAAAATACGATAAACCTTGAATTTCTTGTTCAATTTGAATCGCTAATTCTCTCGTTGGAACAATGATTAAGGTATCAATTGAAAGATCTTCTTTTCCGGTTAATTTATTAAGAATCGGGAGAATAAATGCTGCAGTTTTACCTGTGCCAGTTTGAGCACACGCAATCAAATCTTTATTTTCAAGTACTTTGGGTATTGCTAATTGTTGAATGGGCGTTGCTGTTACAAATCCCATGTGCGAAATGGCTTCTAACAATTGCTCATTGAGGGCTAACTCTGTGAATTTCATATTGGCTAAGATACAAAAAAAGGCGAGCACTGCCCGCCTTCCATTGAATGAGATTATTTTACTTAACCAGCATAACTTCTTCTTGCCCAGTTATGACAAGCTTTTCTGCGTTTTCTGTTTTTGCGTTTGTGACGACGTTGTTTCTTTTTATCGATGTGAAAAGAAGAAACAGTTTCAGTGGAACTTGCTGGAGAAACAGTCACTGAATCATTAGCACTAATCGACAATGTCGAAAACACTAATAAGAAAGAAAGGAGAAATTTCATTTTAGAGTGATTAAAATTAGACTGCAAAACTATGACTTTCAGAACGTTTATGCAACATTCGGTTACACAATCTTGTTAATACTCGAACGTTGAAAAATGTTAAATCGTATAAACACAATTTATTTTTCGTTTTTCAGTTGAATTATTTAATGAACTTTGTACCGCATGAATAGCATTCTAAATAATATCTACAATTCAATTCTACAAACGAGTATTTGGGAATGGCTTGCTGTGGTAAGTAGTTTATTATATGTTATTTTAATCACCTACAAAGTGCTTGCAGCGTGGATTTTTGCAGCGCTAAGTTCTGTTTTGTACATTTATTTATGCTATAGCAATCGTTTGTACCTTGAATCCATTTTACAAGTATTTTACTTTGGAATGGCAATTTATGGTTGGTTCATGTGGACTTCCGACGATGACACCAAGGATGTTACGGTGATACAATGGCCACTCAAATACCATATTTACAACATCTTGATTAGTGGAGCGTTGATGCTGCTTTTTGGCTATATATTTGACCAATATTCAAATCAAGCAAATCCGTATCTTGATGCTTTTACAACAATCTTTAGTTTAATGGCAACTTTTATGGTGGCTAAAAAAGTGCTCGAAAACTGGATTTATTGGATTATCATTGACGCATTTTCTGTGTATTTATTCGCATCACGAGGATTATACATGACATCTGTATTGTTCATTCTATATACCCTTATTGCCATCTTTGGCTATTTTTCTTGGAAGAGACAATTCAATTTGGACAAAACGCTAATTGATAATTTGCCATGAAACGATTTGCTATCACAGGTCCAGAATCTTCTGGTAAATCAACGTTAACCAATGTGCTAGCTGATTATTATCAAACATCTTGGAGTCCTGAATTTGCACGTGAATATTTAGAAACGAGAAATGGCATATATTCTCAAGTTGATATCGATGAAATTGCAAAAGGGCAACTAGCACTTTGGAAAGAATCTAGCAATGAAAAGTTGTTTTTTTGCGACACAGAGATGCTTGTTCTAAAAATTTGGTCTGAATTCAAGTACGGGAATTGCAGTAGTTTCATCGAAAATGCCTTTCAAGATCAACAATTTGATCACTATTTTTTGTGCCGCCCTGATATTCCGTGGGAAGAAGATCCTTTGCGCGAACATCCAGAACAACGTCAACAGTTGTTTGATTTATACCACAAGTCATTGATTGAAAATAACTTACCCTTTACGATCGTTGAAGGAGATTTACCCAATCGTCTTAGCATTTGTAAAAACGTACTTGAAAAAAATCACTTTTAATTCATTTCATACAAATTTCCTGTATAACTTTGTCCCATCTCTAAGGGGTGCCACGATGAATTTCGGGGCTGAGATTATACCCATTGAACCTGTCAGGATAATGCCTGCGTAGGGAAGATGATACATTATTTATTAATTGCTAATTATTCATATTCAGAGAATTAGCCCCTTGTTCTTGTTAAATTTTTTTTAAAATGAAAACAAGACTTTCACACATCATTTCACTGTTTGCCCTGGGCTTGTGTCTTTCTGCAAACGCACAATTCAAACTGACTGGTCGCGTCTATGATGCAGAAGGTGTAGCGCTTCCAGATGTAAAAATTCAATTAGAAGAAACCTATCTAGGCGCAACATCCGACAAAGATGGCTTCTACAATTTTTCAACTATTCCTTCACAAACCTACACCGTAAAATTTACAAAAAGCGGATTTGAAACACAAACACAAAATGCGCGTGTAGATAAAGATGTTGTATTGGATGTTTACATGAAACGGTCAACGATTATGATTGAAGAGGTGCAAGTGGTTGCCGTTCGTGCCAACGATAAAACACCTACAACGTTTACGAATTTAACCTCCAAACAAATTCAAGCGAAGAATTTTGGACAAGATTTGCCTTATTTGTTGGAATCAACACCCTCAACGGTTGTTACATCGGATGCTGGTGGAGGAATTGGTTACACGGGAATTCGAATTCGTGGAGTAGATCCAACGCGTACAAACGTCACAGTGAATGGAATTCCCTTGAACGATGCCGAATCGCACGGTGTTTATTGGGTAAATATGCCAGATTTCGCTTCATCCACTGACAATATTCAAGTTCAACGTGGCGTTGGAACCTCAACAAATGGTGCAGCTTCTTTCGGTTCTAGTATCAATATTAAAACTGACAACATTCAAAAAGTAGGCTATGCTGAATTGGATAATTCCATTGGTTCCTTTTCTACACTGCGCAACACGGTAAAAGTTGGTTCCGGCTTAATCAATAATAAATTCACTGTTGACGCACGACTTTCAAGAATCACGTCAAACGGATATGTTGATCGCGCCTCAGCCAATTTGAAATCCTTCTATCTTTCTGGTGCGTATGTAGGCGAAAAAACCTTACTTAAAGCGAATGTTTTCAGTGGAAAAGAAGAAACCTATCAAGCTTGGAACGGGATTCCAGAAGCCAAATTGAATGGAAATTATGATAGTTTGTTGAACCATTACTATAACAATTTGGGTTCAACGTACGTAACTGCCCAAGATTCCATTAACTTGTTCAATTCTGATCCACGCAAATACAATTATTACACGTACGATCAAGAAGAAGACAATTATCAACAAGATCATTACCAATTGCATTTTACTCATACCTTTTCATCGAAATTTACGCTTAATGCGGCTGGACATTACACCAAAGGACATGGCTATTACGAACAGTACAAGCGCAATCAAGACTTTGAAACCTATGGTTTAGACACTGTTTTCACGAATGGTGGCGATACGATCACACGTACTGATTTGATTCGCAGAAGATGGTTGGACAATCAATTTTATGGTGGAATTTTCTCCCTTAATTATTCCAATCAGAAGAACATTAAGGTGATTCTCGGAGGTGGTGCAAACCATTATGACGGATCACATTTCGGAGAGGTTATTTGGGCACGAACAGCATCTCAAAGTGAAATAAACCAACGTTATTACGACAATGACGCGAGCAAATTCGAAGCAAATGCTTACTTAAAAGCCAATTACCAATACAGAAGATTGAACGTATTTGCTGATTTTCAAGTTCGCACAATCGATTATTCGTATTTAGGGTATGACCAAAATGGTGGAAACATTATTCCTTTGCAACAAGAAGTGAAGTTTACATTTTTCAATCCAAAGGCGGGAATTATGTATGATTTCAACACTAAACACAATACTTATGCATCTTTCAGCATGGCGAATCGTGAACCTGTAAGAGATGATTTTATTCAAAGTTCGGCAACCAGTCGACCAAAACCAGAGCAATTACAAAACATTGAAGCTGGTCACCGTTACCGTGGTAAAAAGCTGTTCACCAATGCCAATTTCTATTGGATGAATTACAAAAATCAATTGATTTTAACAGGGGAAATCAACGATGTAGGAGCTTACAATCGTACAAATGTTGCAAAATCTTATCGTGCCGGAATTGAGTTAGAAGCTGGATATATGCTTTTCCGCAATTTGAGCATCACTGGAAATTTAACCTTAAGTCAAAACAAAATCAGTGAATTCAATGAATACGTTGACAATTATGACACGTATACACAAGATTTAATCGTTCATACAAACACTGATATTGCTTTTTCACCTTCAACAATTGCAACTGTGGGATTATCGTACGTTCCGATTAAAAACCTGGATATTACAGTATTGTCAAAATATGTTGGTCAACAATTTTTAGACAACACCTCAAATGATTCTAGAAAAATAGATGGCTATTATTTGACAAATCTTTCCATCAATTATACCATAAAAGATGTACTGTTCAAGGAAATTAAAATTGGTGTTTTAACGAACAACTTGTTCAACTACATGTATGAAAACAATGGTTATACTTGGGGCTATATTTATGGTGGGAAGTACATTACAGAGAATTATTACTATCCACAAGCAGGTAGAAATTTCCTTGTTCGATTGACCCTTAAAATGTAAATTGAATCTGTTTGGAACGATTCTTGTCAAATGCCAAACAAAAAATTTAAACCAATGAAAAATTTAATACTCTTACTCTCAAGTTTCTTAATTATTCTGTCCAGTTCATTTGCTACTGAGCTGAATTACAAGTGGAAAGCTAATTCATTCTACGCGTTTAATTCTATTGTAACAGATAACATCTCAACTTCCGTAATGGGAATGAATGTCTCTGATAAATACATAACAACAGTTGATTTTGTATTATTTATCCAAAGTGTTGACGCAAATGGATTGGCAACAGGGCGTCTGTATCTGACTAATTTCAATGTGAGGGATAGCAAAGGTTTGATTGTTGCAAGTCTTGCAAACATTCCAAAAGATGCTGTAAAAAGCGATATCACTGTTGACAAAAAAGGAAATTTCACTTTCACTAAAAAAGTAACATTGGTAACAACACCAACTTCAAATGTTTTAGTTTATGCAAATGCAACAGAAAACAATGCTCAAGCGGGAATTCAAACGGAAGGGGAAAAAGTAGATGCATATGCTGAATTTGATCCAAAAACTGGAAAACTAAAAGCAGGTTATACGCTTCAAACCATTCAAACAACCAAGAAAGTTACGGTTAACGAAAATGAGCAAAGTGATGAGCTTGATGTTTTACCGTATGATTTTTTACAAATGTTGGTAATGCCGGAAGGAGAAATTGCAGTAAACAACCATTACAATGTGAAGGCTGGAATGTACACTGTTGACATTTTAGTTAATTCAATGGCAAATGGAATTGCAACAATTGGAGAAACGATTGCAACAGATAAATCTGCTGATATGTTTGAAGGAAGTGCCTCTGGTGAAACTGAAGATGGTTCATTTAACGTGGGATCGTTTGGTGATACGAATCAAATGGATTTAACGGAAGAAGATCAAGAAGCAATTGAAATTTCGAAAAGTATGTCACCTAATATGGATGGAACATTAACAGCTACATTCGATTATACGAACGGAATGTTTGTTGGTGTTAGCGGAACAATCAATACGAACATTGAGACCATGGGAATGAAAATGACGGTCAAATCAGTTTTAACAATGAAAAAAATGTAATCTATTTTATAGGAACGGTTGAAAAGGCTTTCGAAAGGAAGCCTTTTTTGTTTAGAAAAAAGAATTAAACTAAACGCTTTAGCAAAATCAATCCATGGCGCACACCATCAAATTGATTGTAAAGAAGAACTGTTTTAGGCTGTTTAGAGATATTTCCCATCAACTCTGGGTGATTCACAAGTTTATTTCGAACTAATTCAGAAGCCAAATACAAACCAAAAGCTGAAGAAGTGCGATACTCTCCAACAAAATTCTTGTAATACGTGAATTCAGCATTCGGGAATAGTTGGGTAACGTGGTCATACCAACCATCGTATCTTCCATCACCGCTTTTTCCTAAGACAAGAGCATCCACATCCTCGACGTTTAACTCATTTTTGGCTAAAAGTGAAGCGATTCTTTCACTAAGTTCATGTTCACTTGGATACGTCAATTGCTCTACAGCACAAATTTCTGCATAAGCGTCTTCTGGTGAACTAGCTACAATGAACATACTTGCCCCTTCGCCGCAGACAGAACCGTCCGTTGAACTGTTTAGCAAATCTTGATTGCTCAATTGTTCTTTTTTATAGCGTCCCGCTTGTAAATCAATATTGTAATTGTAATCTGAAATTTCTTCAACTGCGCCGACTATCAAACTCGATGGGTTTTCTTGTTCACTAAAAAACAATTCTGCATCTACCAGCGCATTTTCAAATGAAAGAGATCCATTCACATGCGTCACATTGTAACCAGGATTGTCATACATTAAGGCCAATTGTCCTGCAAGTGCATTTGGCGTACTTTGTACAAAATGTGTTGGTGTCAACATTCCTTCATTATAATCAACAATCTGGTTTAGAAAATTGATACAATTCTCGAGTCCACCATTCGCTGTTCCTATAATAATTCCGTCCGTTTTTGCATTTCTTTTCATCAACGGTAAAGCAGCACCAATTCCCATTTTTACAGCTTTTCCCATGCGTCGCAAAAGACTTGGTGGAATAAACTCTGCATAATCAGCATCGATTACTTTGAATGTTTTTGATTCGTGTACAACAAAATCTCCTTCTTCAAAGGTTGAATTGAATGTTTTCTGTGGCGATATGGCAAAGGCATCTTTTAGAAACATTTCGAAAAGATTAAAGAGGTACAATTTCCTCCAAACCCAAAAGAATTGGATAAAACATTCTTCAATTCTGCCTGCTGATACGTCACAATGGGTGGAGTATTAAATTCTTCATTGGGTGTTGAACATCGCAAACTTGGATACAATTCATTGTTCACCATACTCAACAAAGAAAAAACGGCTTCCAATGCTCCTGAAGCAGCGAGTGTATGTCCTGTATAGGATTTTGTCGAATTAAATGGCGGTACTTTTTCAAACACCTTTTTTAACGCTACCGTTTCTGTAAAATCGTTGTTTTGTGTTCCTGTGCCGTGTGCGTTGATGTAATCAATTTCGGTTGCTGGCAAATTTGATTTCTTCAAAGCACGTTCCATTGCCAAAACTGGTCCACGAGCATCATCAGAGGTTGTTGAAGGATGAAAAGCATCATTTGCGTTTCCAAACCCCGTTAATTCGGCATATTTATATTTGTCTGAGCAAACATGTTCCGCCTCGAGTACCGCGTACGCAGCGCCTTCTCCCAAGGTTAATCCTTTTCTGTTTAGATCAAACGGCTGACACGCTTCATCGCTTAAAATCATAAGTGAATTGAAGCCATTGACCGTATACTTTGCAAGACTATCTGCACCTCCAACGATTACGCGATCTGCTTTTCCGCTTTGAATCAAACGTGCTCCAAGGTAAAATGCATTGGCTGAAGAAGAACAAGCTGTATTGATTGTATCCGTAAAACCTTTGATTTGATGGCGTTTAACAATTCGCAACAAATGATCGGAACCTTCATAGGATTGCACAAAATTGGAAGCTTCCCCTTTCATGTTTGCATCGGCATACAATTCATCGGTATAGCACATTCCTCCAACTGTACTTCCAGAAATAAAAGCCGTTGATTGTAAACTAATTTGATCTGACGACAAGTTTGCATTCTCAATTGCTTGATTGAAAGCATAGAGTGCGAGTAAAGTTGTTCTGGTGTACTCTTTTTCTGTTGATGAATCTGTCAAGCGACTTAAATCATCATCACTTAACTTAACTTCACCAAACAAGAGTGTTTCTTTATAATTGGATTCAAAATGCTGTGCTTTTCCGATTCCAGAAATACCATTTTGCAGGGCATGACGCTGTTCCTCCAAATTTGTACCAATGGAAGAAATTGCTCCTAATCCAGTTACAAAGACTTTCGTCATTCTATTTTGTACGATTGGCAATAATGTAATCCACAATTGTGTTTACATCCACTAATATTTGTCTTCCCTCTGTTGGGTTTTTAATTTTAATACCATATTCTCTGTCCAAAAGAACGATAAGTTCAACAGAATCGATGGAATCTAAACCTAAATCACCGCCAAATAATGGTTCTTCGTTATTAATCTGTTCAGGGGTCGTATCCAACAGATTCAAGTATTGAATTAAGTGATTCTTAAATTCTACTATTACTTCTTCTCTAGTCATGTCTTGTTAAATGTAGTTTTGAACTCTCAATTTTAGGTAGGTAAAAAACTGGCAACCCAAAATGAATAATGTTAAGAAAATAAGCGAACCTGTTAGTTCACTCCATGCTCCATTCTTTAAAAATAATGTATAATAACCTTCTATGCACCAATGTAATGGAGAAATTTTTCCTAATTGTTGCATGTATTCAGGCATTACGAAAGATGGTACCCAAATTCCACCAATTGCAGCAAAAATAATGATCGATATTGCTCCAAATCCGTTTGCTTGTTCTTGTGTTTTAGCGTAAACTCCAATCAACAACGAATAACTAATTGCGGCAATTGCAGAAAGTACGGATATGGTAATTACGGGCCAAATACTTGAAGGCAGTTCCAATTGTGGTAATTCTATGTAAGGAAACACAAAAATTCCAATCATGAACATGATCGTTAATTGCGTCAACGCCACGAACAAATAGACAATAATCTTACTCCAAATCGTCAATAAAAAGGCAGACGGAATGGTTTGTAAACGAATAAAACTTCCTGATAACCTTTCTTTTACAATGTTTCCTCCGAGTGAGATAACCATGAAGAACATCGCAAATAAAGACCAAGCCGGTACATTGTGTTGAGAAGAATTTGGAACGCTTGCGCCTTCGCCTTCAACTGCCGGAACAGGATTAATTGGTGCTTGTTTCGCAATCAATTCTTTACGGATATGGTCTGGAATTTTGTCATACCCCATATCACGAAACAGTTGCTCCATCATATCCTGATTTTCCAATCCTGAAATAATGGTATTGATACCCGTCATAATCGATAAACGGAAATTTTCTTGAAGAATTGGGTCAAAGAACAAATCAATTTGCGCATTTTTCAACGCTTTTTTATTCTTGGTTTGGCTTGTCGAATCCACAACACCGAATTCTGTCAACATCAAATTGGATATTTTAGCAGAATTGGATTGAATTCCTTTCGAAAAATTCACAGGAATGTAAATCGACATCAATTTTTTGCGATCCAAGGTTTCTTTCTTCAAGCGATTGATCGACAGATTATCATCAATTTCAATGGCGAAATTCCCCGACAATTTCAAACGATTAATCAACGAATCACCCATTGCACCTTTATCGTCGTTGATGATTAACAATTCAAGTCGGTTTTCATTCACCAATTTAAACGCACTGTCCTGAACCAAAGTAATGATGAAAACAAGTAATAAAGGCATAAGATACATCAATAGTAATCCTACCTTGTCACTCATTAACAGAAGTAACTCTTTTTTTAGGGAAACAAGTAATTTCTTCATCAGTCTCTCAATTGTTTACCTGTTAAATTGATCAATAAATCTTCCAAATTGGCCACGTTGTTTTCTTTTAAGAGCACTTCAACAGTATTAACCGTAATGATTTTTCCATTGTCCATTAACGCAATTCGCGAACAAAAATCTTCTGCTTCACGCAAATGGTGCGACGTATAAATCAAGGTGATTCCTTTTTTATTTAATTCTTCCAATAAGTGAATAATCACCAATTTACTTTGCACATCCACTCCAACTGTTGGTTCGTCCAAGAAAACGATTTTCGGTTCGTGAATCAATCCTATCGCCAAGTTAATACGACGTTTCATTCCTCCCGAAAAAGTACTCACTTTCTTATTTGCAACGGTATCCAAGCCAAGCGTTTGTAACAATTCATTGGTTCTGCTTTTCACTTTTTTAGCGTCCATTCCAAAAGCGCCACCGAAGTAGTGCAAATTTTGTTTAGCCGTCAATTCTGGATAAAAAGCAAAGTCTTGTGGAACAAAACCAACATACGGTAAAATTTCCTTCAAGTGCATTTCCTTTCCATCTATTGAATAGGTTACTGTGCCACTTGTTGCTTTCAGGATATTGCACAAAATTGAAATTAAGGTCGTTTTTCCAGCGCCATTTGGACCAAAAATCCCAAACTTTTCACCAGGAAAAATGGAAAGACTAACGTCATCCAAGCTCGGTGATTTTGAGTTACCGTATATTTTAGTAATATCGTGAATTGCTATAATTGGATCCATTTCAAATTTTAATTTTAGACAATTCCTTAAAGGCTTCTTTCTCCAATTTACTAATCTCGTTTAGCAAATTTGCACAATCATCGTAATCCTTTTGGGAATTCAATCGTCCTTTATAAATTCCAGACATCAACAAGGCTGAGTCGCGCCATAAATCACCCGATTTGGTCAATTTATCTGATATTTTCAGCAATTCTTTGTTGCCTGTAATTGTACTTGCTTCGTCAAGAAAAGCTGCGTACAAATAGCGAAATCCACCACCACCAGTACCAATTTCTTCCTGCATACGAACGATTTGGCCCAAGTAAAGAGCGGCTTGTTTTTCGCCTAACTTCTCTCTCCAACCTCTTATTTTCTTTGCTGTATAATTGATTCCTTTCACGCCAGCAACACCACCAGGAATGCGCAACATATCGCGGCAATTGCGTTTAATCGCATTTTTAATCGCCAAACGCAAGGTTTCGTTCGAAATATCACCAACTGATTTTGGAAAATACAATTGTCCTTTTGGGGCCAATGCTCCCTGCGCAAAACGTACTTTTTCTAATTCTTCTGGAGACAAACTTGTTGTTGTTTCCATTACAGGATCACTGATCAAGTAGCGTCCATCTTCCTTGCCGTAAACGATTAAATTATGTGCGTTAAAGTGAAAACGGTATTCTTTTGGGAAGTAAGCTAAATGAAATACGCCTACTTGACAACCAACAGGTTCGCCATCTTGTATTTTTTGTTCAAGGAACTTTTGTGCTTCTATTTTTGATTTGAATTTGCGACGGTCAACGTCCACGTTCAATGCTTTACACGTACGTTTAAAAATGGCACCCGGCATTGTACGAAAAGAAATTGCTGGACCATTGTTTACTTTCATAAACGGAATATGAATATAAAACAGACCAGAACCCAAGCCAAAAGCAAGTGGTTCGGTAATAAAATCCACACCATGATGTTTCAGTAAGCTTACTGTTACGCCATTTTCGCAATGTGCCGTTTGATTATGTCTAAATTCCTGCACTAAAATTGGGTGTTTTTTAATTCATTCAATTCTACATCGAACGCTGCTGCGTATTTCTCTAATTTCTTGTCGCTCAATTTCGAAAAAACGGCAGGTTTCATGTGGCGTTTAATTTGAAACTTCCAAAAACCTGTGTAACCAGCCAAAACAGTTAAATCCATTAACCTCAATTCCATAAAGTAATAAATTGGGCTTTTTTCACCCTTCTTCACACTCAATTTTGCTTCTTCGATTCGCTCTTCGATATCTTTCCACGCAGAATTCAAGGCTTCTGTCTTTACTTCCCAACCTGTACTCAATTCAGCTTGGTAATTCCCTTCCTCGTTTTTCACATAGCACACTTCACGCGTGAAATTTACCAATGCGCTTTCATCTTGAGGAAGTTCCGATTTTTTCATTTACTCTTTTGCTAAATCTATTGAACATTCGTTGTTTTAAACCACTGTAAACATGGCAAACACATACGTAAATCGTGCACTTTCTGGTACGGCGACCAAGATCGTATCGCCTAGCTTAAGCTTACCACTTTTCCAAAGGTCATCAACCATTAGGTAAACAGAAGCTGCTCCAACATTTCCACAATTCTCAAGGTTTGTAAACCATTTTTCCTTTGGAATTTCCATTCCATTGGATTTTAACTCATTGTAGATTTTATCTTCGAAGAAATAGCTCGACATGTGTGGTAAAAAGTGATCCACCATGTTCACATCAATCCCATGGTTTTTAAAGATTACCTCCAAATTCTTGAAACCCAATTTTACAATGTTCTCACCCAATAATTTTACATCTTGTTTGATACTGTAAATTGAACGTTCGATTGCTTCTTGCGGCGTGAAATCAGAAAATCCTTTTAATTCTCCGTTCTCTTGCTTTTCGGAACCCATGTACATACACGTTTCCACTTGATTGGCAAACGAAAAACCTTCTATCCAATCGATGCGCAATGAAATACCTTCCTCGTTCTTTTTGTCTTCAATTAAAAAGGCAGCTGAACCATCCGATAACATCCAACGCAAAAAATCCTTTTCAAAAGAGATATATGGATTTTCTTCCAACTCCTCACGTTTTTTCACTTCAAGTTCGAATTGTTCAGCTCGCATGATGCGCGACAAACGTTCAGAACCTGTTGAAACGGTTTTATGCGCTTCACCCGCTTTTATCGCCATGTAGTTGTATTTCAAGGCATGCATGCCTGAGCAACAATTTCCAGATGGAGAAATTACTTCTATGTTATTTGAATTAGTCAACCAACCATGCACCATCACGCCATGTGAAGGCATCAATTGGTCGGGAGAAGATGTACCACAACTTAGCACATCAATTTCTTTCATTTCATTCGGATTCTTTTCAAAGAGTTTTTCAACCGCAATAGCCGCTAATTGAGCATTTGTATGCGTTGCTTCGCCGTTTTTAGTCATGGCATAATGTCTATTTTTTATGCCATTGTTACGCAAAACAATTCTTCTAGATTTAGATGCTTGTTCATTTATAAACCCCAAATATGTTTCCATTTCATCATTCGAAATAGGTTCATTTGGTAAGAACGCTGCTGTTCTCGTTATAAATACTTCTTTTAAACTCATTTATTTCTTCAATTCAACGCCACAAAAGTACGTTTTTTTCTCCTTAATTCCTTTTGAACTGAAAGGACGTATTAAGATCGAATAGAACGTAAGTACTATTGGTGCAACCATAAAAAGAGCTATAAATAAATAATACGTGAAAAATTTCACCCATCTTCTGCGTTTTGCTTCGGTCGTACCTTTTTTTACAATGGCATTTGCCCAAATCAAAAACAACTTTTTTGCTCTTCCTTCAATAAACAAAATACTCGTGTTTATGTTCACTTCACCTGTCAATAATATTCTTTTTTGAAAATTCTCTAAGATGTTATTTGTGAGGTCTTCATTCAACAGTTGACCAAACTTTCCTGCTTGATCGATGTCTTCTTGATTTACTCCGGGAAGTGGAAAAACACCCCATTTTTTTTCTTTTTTGCCCGTTAACATCCAATGTAAAATGGTCACGGCACTCAACAAATTGTTCGTTTTATCAATAAACGGTACGTTTCCAACAAGTTTTCCTCCTGCGTCTTGAATTAATTTCTTGACACTTTCCTGCGCATTCAACCACATGTTTCTTGAGCCAATAACCGTTACAACCGGCGTGTCTTTCAGTAAACTTTTGAATTTTTCGTTCTTCAACAAGGCAGTTGTCGGCAACGAAGGTGATAAAAACCAGGGTTGATATCCTAAAACAATAAGGTCGTATTTTTCGCAGTTGTAGTGAATATCCTCCACTTCATAATTCACTTCCAAAACAGTTTCTGGCATCGTGTTAAAGAACTCATGGCTTCTCCATGGAAAGGAAAATGACTTCTTTGATGTGTAATTGACAAAATCAATGTTTCCTTGCAAGGGTTTACTGAATTTCTCAACAATTTCAGTTAGTTGACCAGATTGAGAGTATGAAATGACAAGTATGTTCTTCATGTAAAGGTTATAAATCCAGGTTTTTGGATGTTTTGGCGTATGAAACGATGCTATTTTTAACATCTGTGGCAAGCGAGGAATAATTTGCTTTTATCCATTTTGCATCTTCCGCAATATTCGATTGATATTTCAGAATGGCTGGTGCATTTTCTTGAATAATGAGGCGTAAAAAACGGTATTCGGTATTTTTTGCGTTTGAGCTTATTTCTTTTTCCAAAAGTGTTTTTCCTTGTTTGAACAGCTCCAACTTTTCTTTTGGTGTTTTTTCAAAACCAGACTTTTTCATGATTAGCGCACCTTTGTATGCGCGTTGATCACTCGATTCCTTTGTGGCAGAGATTTTCGTTAACATGGTGTTAATCGTCGAAACATCTTTTCCCTCAATAACCTTGAAATATTCAGCTTTTGAAAAGCTTACTGCCAACACCAAAAGGGTCGTAAAAAGTTGCGTCATCTTCTGCGTTTAATGAAATTTTTTACAAAATTACTGTAAATTACCAAGATGCACTTATCTGGGGTGAATAATTACCTGTTTCTTTCATGATTATTCTACCGAAAAGAGCACTGGCAATCAATACTTATCAAAAACTCAGGTTATTCGACAGAATTATCCAGCACAAAATCCAATTTATTCGTTGCTCCTGCTATTTTTGTAATTCAAATTGATAAAATGTTCACCGTTGAATCCATAAATGGTTGTGTAATTATTCCAACCTACAATAACCAAAATACGCTAAAACGCGTGATTGATGGCGTATTAGAAATAGTACCCAAGCATGCTGTTATTATTGTAAATGATGGTTCAACAGACAAGACCGAAGAAATTTTAAAGGAATATGCTTCTGATTTGGTGATCCTAAAAAATGATCCAAATGCCGGTAAAGGTCTTGCCTTGCGTAAAGGATTTAAAAAGGCGTTTGAACTCGGTTTTGAAAATGCCATTACCATCGATTCAGATGGACAACATTTTCCAAGTGACATTCCTTTGTTAATTGAAAAAGCAATTGAGCATAAAGGAGCCGTTATCATGGGTTCTCGTAACATGCAACAAGATGGCGTGCCTCAAAAAAGCTCATTCGGAAATAAATTTTCTAACTTTTGGTTCAAAATCGAAACGGGCATTTCCTTACCTGATACCCAAACAGGTTTTCGTATTTATCCACTGAAACCAATCAGTAAAATGAACCTTTTCACGAAAAAATTCGAACTTGAAATTGAAGTTATTGTTCGTTTAGCGTGGAGAAGAGTCAAATTTGTGCCTGTTTCCATTCAAGTGAAATATGATCCAAATGAACGTGTTTCTCATTTTCGACCGGGAAGAGATTTTTTCAGAATCAGTGTGTTAAATAGCGTTTTGGTATTCTTTGCTTTGATTTATTATTATCCCAAAAAGTTTTTTTCGTTTCAGACCTTAGCGCACATTAAGCAAGAAGCTGTAAAACCGAATGAAACAAATTTGAAAAAAGCACTTTCAATCGGATTTGGCTTTTTCATGGGTATTTTCCCGATTTGGGGTTTTCAGCTCCTGATTGGAATTCCATTGGCTGTGTTGTTTCGCTTGAACAAAGTACTTTTTATCACCGCTGCAAACATTTCAATTCCACCAATGATTCCATTGATCATCTATTCAAGTTTGCTAACGGGTCAACTATTTGTTTCTGGAGAAGTGCACTATTCCAGTGTGCTTGACTTTTCGAGCAAAGAAGTGCAAAGCAATATTTACCAATATGTCGTTGGTGCAATTTTATTAAGCGTTTTTGCCTTTTTAGCTGGATTTGTTGTCACCTATGGTTTATTGACAATCTTTCGAAAAAATCCTGTTAAAGAATAGCGTACGTTGCCGCTATCTTTAAAAATGAAGTAGTATCATCTGCAAGTTGTCCTGAAATACGCACAAACGTATCATCCATCTCCGATATACTAATTTTCACATGTACGTTTTCTATGTTGATTGGATTCAATACCGCTAAAAACTTACACGAAGACATTGTTTTCATTTTAAGCGGTTTCTCTAGGCCTAGCGAAAGAATTTCTTTCACAATTTCCATCTCCACAACACCTGGTGTTACAGGATTGTTCGGAAAATGACCTTCAAAAATGGCATGAGACGCATTCAATTTGATGGTTGCATCTACTGCGTTTTCACCTTTCGTTAGCTCAGTAACGGTATAAAATGTATCGTTTAAAATCATCAGAAACTTGTAAATTTAGTATCATTAATTGTTGGGTTCACCTGCGCATTGCTAAAAGTGTAAACGATCTTTTCATCTTCACTTTCCACTAAACTCATATCCTTTAACAGGCAATCTTTTTTGTCAAAAAACAACACAATCGATTCAATGTATTTCGATAAGCGCTCTGAATTTGGTTTCAAGACCAATTTATATTGCGTTGTGTTTTCGTAATAGGTAATCGCAAAATCTTTACCATCCAAAAAGCTTCCAGAGAGCATTTTCACCATTAAGTCTTGTATTTTCTTTACAACCGCTTTTGATGTCGGGTTCTTTACTTCTTTCCCGTTCTCACTGTATTTGACTTTGCTTCCATCAATCAATAAGATCTTTTTTGTGGGACTCGTATGTTCCCAACGAATCTTATTGGATTTTTTATAGCTCAATTTGCCCGTTGCTTTCTGCGCATCATCGAACATTTCAGAATAAACAGTTTCTTTAAAATCAGCCGTCAATGATTTAATTGTATTTTGCTTTTTTTGAATGGCTGTTTTACACTTCGCCGCATCACTCATTTTTTTAAACTCTTGCCCCGACACATTTAGTGAAAGCAAAAGAAGAACTACTAAACTGCTAATTAATTTCATTCGTTATTCTTATTAAGTGTTGCTCATTGGCAAAGATAATGCCTTTTTCTTTGGCTTTGCTAAGATAGCTGTCGAGTGAATCTCTAGATTGAACTAAATTGTCGTGCAACAAGATGATACTTCCCGGTTTTGAAAGTCGCACTAAACGCTTGGCTAGTTTCATGGGATTTTTTACAACTGTATCATACGAACGCTGGTTCCAACCTATCACTTTTACACCCAAATCCTTTACAACTCTTGCAATGATTGGATTTGAATAACCAATTGGCGGTCGAAATAGTTCGGTTTGAATTGCATGAATATCCAAAACTGTTTGTAACTGTTGTATTTCATTTTTCACTTTTTTCCCACTCAACAAGGCAAACATTGGATGATGCGAAAAAGTATGGTTGCCAATTCGATGACCTTCGTGAAGCATACGTTGCACAATTTCAGGATGCGCGAGTGCTTTTTTACCAATCACAAAAAAGATGGCTTTCACATCGTGTTTATTCAACGTATCCAAAATCATCGGTGTCGTTTCTGGATTTGGACCATCGTCGAAGGTCAATAACACTGCTGGTTTATCAATTGTAACGATTGACTTCATGAAATAATTGAAACGCAAAAACAAAACGCCAGCGCTCAAAACAAGAAAAAAGAAGCCAAATGCTAGGAAAAGAAATAGGAAAAAATGATCACTTGATCTAAAAAACAGAACAAGAACACCAACATTCAGTGCGAAAAGCAGTGTGTTAATTGTGTGTTTTGTCATTTTTTAAGAGAATCAAACCTAAATAGTTGTTGCTGCTTCGGTTGACAATTAGTGCAAATTCCTTCGTTGAACTTTTCAAAAAATCATGTGCTACATGCACAGCAAAAGCAGATGAAGATTGATTAAATCCTAGTTGATCATCGATGTGAAACACTTCACTATTTGCAGGTGTTTCCAATTCATTTGTATTCAGAACAAAGCAATTGATTTGCTCCAATGATAAACCGAAAGCTGCGAGAAAAGCGTTCGTTTCAACTGAAATTTCAGCTGCATTCGCTATTGTTTTGCATGCAAGAATAGCAATTGAACTTTCCATTTTATCGGCGCTAATCGCCAAAAAAGTTGCACTTGTTGTAAACAGCGTTTCGCTATCAAAAACAGATGGTTTCAGTTTGTTTAAAAACTCTATTGATTCGTCTGCTGCACCCACCAATACATTTTTCGAACCTTCTTCACAACACAACATGCCATCAATCAATGCCATTTCAAACGACAAGTTGTTTTGTGTGTGTGTCATGTTATAGGAATGATTTCCTAAATCCAAGGAAATTTGTCCAGCGATTGTATTGTGCGTTGATTGAATAAAAGCTGTTGGAGAAAGCACATCGCCTTCTACCGTATAAATTACATTTAGAAATTTTTCTGTATCTGTTAAACAGCCCAAACCAGTTCCCACAGAAATCGCATCGAAAGGTTGATCCACCGCTGCTTGAACTTCTTTTGCCAGTGTAATTCCCATTCGTAAGATTGGACTTAAGCGACGCAAGGCAGTTGGTGCAATGTACGTTTTAAAATCAGGTGTTACGAGCGTTGGATTTTCAGAAACTTCGACCAATTTTTGATGGATGTCTTCTTGCTTAAAAACATCGCTATTGTTCATCGATTGGATTGCGTGAATATAATACATGGCTACAGTTTTGAAAAAATTAAACTTGAATTATTTCCACCAAACCCAAAGGAGTTGGATAAAACATTGCGCACATTTTCAATTCGCGTGATTTGTTTCACTGGAATCAATCCTGTTTCTTCAATCGGTGTCGTGTGATTTAAATTTGGAAACAACACATTGTTTTGGATACTCAAAACGGCGATTACCGCTTCAATTCCACCACATGCCGCAAGTGTATGTCCTGTATATGCTTTTGTTGAACTAAAAGGAGGAACTTTTCCTTCAAATACGTTTATAAAGGCTTTCGATTCAGAACTATCGTTGTTTGGCGTTGCCGTTCCATGGGCATTTATATAATCAATATCTGTTGGTTGCAAGTGTGCCACAGAAAGCGCTTTTGTCATCGCCAAAACTGCCCCATTTCCTTCTGGTGATGACGCTGTTTGGTGATAAGCATCCGAGGCATTGCTCCAACCCGTTAATTTTGCGAGTGGTGTTTTCCCAGTAAGTTGCAAGGATTTTTCAGATTCCAATACAATATAACCTGCTCCTTCTCCTAAATTTAATCCTTTGCGGGTTTCATCAAACGGACGACACCATTCTGGGTCAAAAATCATGAGTGATCTAAAACCTGAAATGGTAAAATGAGTTAAACTATCAGTTCCACCTACCACAACACGATCCAATTGATTTGAACGAATCAGTCGAGCGCCCATCATAATTGCATTGGCTGCAGAGGAACAAGCGGTAGAAATTGTATTCACAAAACCAGTAATTCCAAGTTCTTCTGCCATTTGCTCGGTGGTTGTTCCACTTGGATGATGTTTGTACTTTTCAGCATCAAAGGTCTCGGTCTTCAGGTAATTACGGTATTCCTCTTCGGTAATATCCATTCCACCAACGGAAGTCCCTGAAATCAATCCTGTTCGAACCTCATCCATTAACTGATGTCCCTGAAACGCTTCTTTCGCAGCAACCATTCCCAAAAGTGCCGTTCTAGAACCTTTGGTTTTGAGCTTAAAGTGTTCCATCAAACCTTCATTCGAAAGAGGAACTTCACCCACGTGATATTTCATCGAATGGTCGAGTGTTCCTTTACGAATTCCTGTTTTTTCAGCTAAAAGGGACGCGTAAATTTCATCAACATTGTTTCCAATGGTCGAAATTGCACCTAGACCTGTGATAAAAATATCCATATGTTATTTTTGACTTTCGATGAAACTTGCTAGCGAATCAATTGAATGAAAAATCTCACGTGCATCCGATGGATCCGAGATTTTAATCCCATAATTCACATCTAATAGAACGATAAATTCCAAGGCATCAATGGAGTCTAATCCCAATCCCTCGTCACCAAACAACGGTGCTTCATTCTTAATATCAGAAGGTGTTAAATCTTCCAGATTCAATTGCTCAATAATTTGAGCTTTTAGGTTTTCTTTTAATTCACTCATTTCTATAGGATTTAAGTAGTGTTGTTAATTGTTCAATTTCAAATGTGTCCGCTGATTTTTCCAGTAAAAATAAAAAACACTCTTCATTTTCGCTTCCGTTCATTTCAACCCAACCGCACAAACAGTAATCATTTCCTCTCAAAAATGAAAACATCGCTTGGTCAGCAAAAAATTGGGCATCAAACGCTGGTTGAATAAAAAAGCAATTTTCCCCATACCATTTGTGTTTTATGGAGATTTCACCAGTTAAAATATTTGGCAAAGTATAAACGAATAAAGAAGGACTTGGATTGTTATTGATTTCATACGATTCAATGTATTTCAAATCTGTTTGTTTACTCGAATCGTTGTTGGCAAAAACCAGCTGTAATTTATTTTCCAAATCCACTAAATCTGCATAAAACGGCTCCAGCAAGTAATCTGAAATAAAAGCACTTTTTGAAAGCGCATCCATTTTATGAAATTTTGGATAATCGATGGTTAATTCTCTGTAATACGTCTTCAAAAAATCGTTTGGTTGCTCGCTATCTGCATGCGCAACTTTGACACCATTTAAAAATGCTGCTTTCCGATTTAAGTAACTATGTGCGATCAACTTCATTGTACTTTTTTTAGAATTAATGAAGCATTTCCACCACCAAAGCCAGAAGCCGTTTTCAAGATGGTTGTTAGTTCCTTTTCACGGTTTTCCTCAACAATCGCCAAGGTTTGTGTTGTTCCGCATTGCTGATAACCCAAGGACTTAATCAAAGTATTTTTCTCCATGGAAATCATGCAAGAAAGTAGCTCAATGATTCCAGCCGCACCCAAGGTGTGACCAAAATAACCTTTCAAACTATTCAACGGTGTTTGTTCCAATCCCAAACGATTAAAGGCGATTGCTTCCATTTCGTCGTTGTAAATTGTCGCTGTTCCATGTGCCGAAACAAAATCGATTTCTGTTTTATCCATTCCCGCTCGTTCAAGCGTCTTTGTAACAGCTCTTACCAAGCCTTCACCTGTTCTTGAAGGACCTGAAATATGATTGGCATCATTTGATGAAGCTCCAGCGATATATTCCGCAAAAACGCCTTCTTCGCGTTCATTGGTCATTAAGATGATTCCACATGCTTCGCCAAGTGAAATACCTTTTCGTTCTGCGTCGAATGGCTTACAGACTTCATTTCCCAAGGCAAACAAACTCTGAAAACCGTAAATTATAAAATCTGAAAGGACGTCAATTCCGATAATAATTGCGCGGTCAAATTTTCCAGCTTTCAAATAATCAGCGGCAACATTAACGGCTACAACTCCCGAAATACATGCATTTGAAATAATGACTGGATCGACTTCTTGGTGCAACTCTTTTTTGATTAATGTGCGTGTTGATTCAAAAGTATCTCCTGGCAATAAGCGCATATTGGCCTTTGTCGTGCTAACAAAAATACCAGTTCGTGGAGACTTTAATATTTCAGCATCCCAGATTGATTCCAGTGAACCAAGTGCTTTTTCCAACAAGGCATCATAATCTCCGGAAAGTTCATTCATTTTTCCTAGAAACCAATTCTCATTGTTAAATCCAGAACCTTCCACTTGTTTTATTCCTGAATTATTTGACAATAAGGCATGCGCATGATCCTCTATGGTTGTTCCAAGCGGACTTATCAAAGCACCATATTTCAAATAACATTTCACTCGTTGATCCAGTTTTGATTATTTTCCCAAGCTTCATAAAACTCAGGTTTTGCCAATTCTAATTCTCTCGTTTCAGCATTCATAAACACTTGCATGGTCATTCCTGTCGCTGCAATTTTATTGGTTGTAGTGTTCCAAACCGTGTATCTGAAAACTATTTTGGCGGCATCGTGACGTTCCAATGTTGCTTGAACTTTCACGTTTTCACCGTAGTTAACAGTTGTTTTATGATTGATTTCTGATTTTACGATTGGAGTGAAAAAACCTTTTGCATACACATCTAGGTATTCCATTCCGTAATCTAAACCAAATTTTTCGCGTGCGTCTTCGAAGAATTTCAAGTAATTTCCATGCCAAACCACGCCCATTGCGTCTGTTTCGCTGAACCTTACTGTAATATCGACTTCACTTTGAAGAATCATCATGCTAAAACAATTTTCATTTGGCATTTAAGTAATTCCGTTTCATTGCATCTGACTGTTCCTTCAATCAAATGAATGTTTTCAAAGGTATTGAGTATCTCAACACGCGTATCTAATTGGTCGTTCACGTGTGCTTCACCAAAAACCTCTAGCTTCGTTACAGCCCCAATAAAACCCAAACGCGGTTCTGTTTGACCTTCCAAGCTACTTAGATAACCGAATCCGGCAGCACACGTTTGCGCAATATTTTCTACTAAAGCACCTTCAGACGCACTAGTTCCATCCAACATGCAATTTGTATCCACGATTTTAAACGTACTGTTAAAACCAGAATTATCCGCATTCAATAAACCATCAATCATGATAAAAGGTTCTCTTTGCGGAATTATTGTTTTAATTTTTGCTTGATCAATCAACATAATATTCATAAAAATTAAACCATTGCGTTGGATTAGAGCGTACCATTTGCTCCAACTTGCGCACGTATTTTTCAGCAATTTCTTCTGGACTTAATGCATCCAAAATAGGTTCTGTCGCTGATAAATTATAATGTAAACCTTTTCCTTTTACTGCAAAAACAAAAGTAATGGGCACTTTAAACTTACTTGCCATAATAAAAGGTCCAGCGGGAAACTCAGCTATTCCTTCCAAAAACTTAAACCGAAACGTTTTTAGATTACTCATTGTTCGATCGGCATGCAAAGCAATTAATTCATTTCTTTTCAAGGCTTGATGAATCAGCACTAAATGCGACATATCATCTTTCAACGGAATTAAATTGTATTTTGCCTTGTCAGTTGCATCTTCAATGAACGTTTTGATTTTTTCCACTTCATGGTCCAACATCAGGACGTTAATTTTCGACGTGATACGCTCTCCAATTAAGTTCCCTGCGTTTTCCCAATTCCCAACATGGCCAGAAAACAGAAAGCCGCCTTTACCATTTCCTGAAATATCAAGTAGCGCTTGTTCGTTTTCAAAGCTGTGTGAATAATGGCGTTTTTTTGACGTTTTTAAGGCAATTCTATCAATTAAAACACGACCAAAGGTATTGAATGTTTTAGCGGCAAGCTTTAGCGCTTTTACTTTCGAGAAACCAAAGCCTTTTTGATAAAAATGCGTTAGTGCTTTTCGATGTTTTCCTGAAAAACAGACAAAATAAAAAGCAACCCAGATACAAAAAAAATAGGAAATCCAAATACCAAAAAACTTGATACAAAGAACGAAAAACTTATATCCTAGAAGAGATCCTTTTGTTTTCCCATCCCATTTTTTTTCCATGGATTTAGGCCATTTTAAGTTTTCCCTCCACTAAATCATAAAAATCTCCGAACGTTTCAACAGATTTAAAATCATCAGCTGTCGGTTTAAAACCAAGATTTTCCTCAATAAGAACGACTAAATCAACATAATCCAAACTATCAAGATCCAATGTCTCTCGCAAATTTTTATCGTCTTGAATACTATCAATAGCTACTTCAAACTCTTCCGATAGGAATTTTTTTGTTGTACTAATAATCTCTGAACGTTCCATACTACTATTAATCAATTTATTTAATGAACTTTTTTATTATTAAGGATGAGTTGGTTCCACCAAAACCAAATGAATTGGAAAGGAAACAATCAATTTTTTTCTCAGTATATTCTGGAATAATGTTAATGCGTTTTGAATCTTCGTCTGGATTTTCAAAATTGACATTCGGGGCAATGAAATCATTTTGCATCATCAATAATGAATACACCACCTCACTTGCTCCAGCCATCCAACATTCGTGTCCCGTCATTCCTTTCGTTGAACTTACAGGGGTTTTTGAGCCTAAGACATCAGCAATTACTTGCGCTTCTGTACCGTCTCCAACAACCGTTGAAGTAGCATGCGCATTGATGTAATCAATATCATCTGGCGTAACTCCAGCTTGCTTCAATGACATATTCAACGAACGGAATTGACCGTCAAAATTTGGGTTCGAAATATGATCTCCATTAGATGAGAATCCATAACCAATGATTTCACCATAGATTGGTGCATTTCGTTTCAATGCCGATTCCAATGATTCGATGATCACCGTTGCTGCTCCCCCAGAAGGAACTAAACCATCACGGTCTCTATCGAAAGGACGAGAAGCGCGTGTTGGATCATCTTGACGCATTGAGAACGCACCCAAACCGTCAAAACTTCCCATGGCGTAAACATTGATTTCTTGTGCACCACCACAAATTACACGTTCTTGTAAACCTTGTTTAATCAACAAATAACCCATTCCAATTGAGTGGGATCCTGAAGCACACGCCGCAGACATAGTAATATTGATTCCTTTCAATTTATAGATTGTCGAAAGGTTCATGTTTACAGTGCAATTCATGTTTTGAAAAATGTCACCACTTCCAATTAAAGTAGTGTCCTTTTTTTCACGCACTTTATCAATTGTATCAATTACAGCGCCTGCTGTAGAATCATTTCCATAAATAATTCCCGTTTCATTGTGCTCTAAAAAATCAACATCTAAATTAGACCCTTCCAATGCTTCTTTTGTTGCCATGTAAGCAAACATCGCTGGTTGGTGCATGCCGATACGTTCTCTTCTGGAAAGAAACGGTTTCAAATCTGGATCTTTTACAAAACCTGTTAAACTTGAACGGTATCCAAAATCTTTTCGAATTGGATCATAGATAATTCCGCTTTTACCCGTTTGCAAAGAACCCAAAACATCATTTAGATTCTCTCCAATACACGAATAAATTCCTATTCCAGTTATAACGACTCTTCTCTCCATCTTATGAATAAATTCCACCGTTAATATTGACCACTTCTCCTGTAATATAACCGGCCTTTTCTGAAGCCAAAAAGCTAACTAAATGTGCCACTTCTTCAACTTTTCCAAAACGATTCGCTGGAACCATTTTTTTCAATTCTGATTCATCTAACTCATTCGTCATGTCGGAGATAATAAATCCAGGAGCAACAGCATTCACTGTAATATTTCGTTTTGCAACTTCTTGAGACAATGCTTTAGTTGCAGCAATCATTCCACCTTTAGCAGCTGAATAATTTGTTTGTCCTGGCACTCCTTTCAATCCACTTAAAGAAGCAATATTGATAATTCTACCAGAACGATTACGCAGCATTTTTTGAATGACTGCTTGTGTACAATTGTACATTCCTTTCAACGACGTATTTAACACGTCATCCCAATCTTTTTCTGTTACCCAAGGGAACAAATTATCGCGTGTAATCCCAGCATTGTTTACCAATACTTCGATTTTTTTATCAGGGTTGTTTGTAAACCATTCAGCAATAGAACTTGAAACTTGTTCAGAATTTTTCACATCAAACGGCAATAATTCAGCTGTTCCGCCATTCTCTTGAATCATTTTTTGTGTTTCTAAAGCAGCAGTCTCGTTTGAAGAGTAATTTATTATAATATGTAAATTCATGTCATTTGACAATTGAATTGCTACTGCACGCCCTATTCCTCTTGAGGCCCCAGTAATTAAAGCACATTTCATAATTAGATAGTTGTTTTGCTTAATGTTTCGATAATATTACGAATATTTTCAAATTGTGCAACATCTTCACCAACGTGAGGCGTAACTTTTCGAATAATATGATAAACTTCCATTGTTTTTGACGACAATAATTTTCTCTTTTCTTCGTCCAACAAATCAATTGCTTGGCAAACCGCCATCATGTGAATGGCCATCACTTGGAAACCATTGTCGATCACGCGTTTAGCAATAATTGCCGAATTCGTTCCCATACTAACAATGTCTTGATTGTCGTTGTTATTCGAAATACTGTGAACATACATTGGGTTCGATAACATTTGACTTTCCGCAGTTGTAGAGGTCGCAGTGAATTGCATTCCTTGCAAACCAAAATTGAAACCTAATACACCCATATTTAGGAAAGCAGGAAACTGATCGTTGATTTTGCTGTTCAATAAGAAATTCAATTGACGTTCAGCCAACATAGTCATTTTTGTAACAACGATTTTTATTTTATCCATTTCCAAGGAAACATAATCTCCATGGAAGTTACCTCCGTGATAAACATTTTGGTCTTCTACCGAAATAATTGGATTATCGTTTGTAGAATTGAATTCATTTTCCACCACTTTTTTGGCAAAATCCAAGGTTTCTTTCACTGGTCCCAAAATTTGTGGAACACAACGAATGGAATAATATTCTTGAATTTTCTTTTTGAATTCAATGTTTTGTAGAACGTCGTTATCCGAAAACAACTCTTCTCTTTTCTTGATTAAACTACTATCTGAAAGAAAATCGCGCATTTGGTCAGCAACATACATTTGACCTTCATGCAATTTCACGCGATTCAATCCAACAGAAAAAGAATCATCGTACGCTTCGACCACTTCATTTATAATTGAAGAGCTAGCGATGCCCCAATTCAATAAACGGTAAGCGTATATAAGATTGATAGCACCCAAACCAGACATACATGAAGTTCCGTTCATCAAACCTAATCCATCTCTTAATTCAATTTTCAATGGTTTAATTCCAAGTTCATTCAACACTTCCATGGTTGGTCTGCGTTCACCCTTGTATTTCACATAACCTTCGCCGATTAGGTTTAAGGCTAAATGCGCCAATTGAACAAGATCTCCACTTGCTCCAACTCCACCATGTTCGTATATTTCAGGATATATTTCTTCATTTAAGAAGGTTGTCAGTTGTTCAATCACTGGATAACTTACGCCAGAATTCCCTTGTAAGAAATTGTTGATTCGAGCAACCAAAACAGCTCTTACACTTTCATCGTCAAGCACTTTTCCTGTTCCTGAAGAATGACTGCGGATTAAGTTATATTGCAGTTGATTCAATTTATCATCATCAATTTTGAATTGAGCCATTGGTCCAAATCCAGTATTAATTCCGTAGATGATTTTGTCACTTGAAAATTCTTTCAAAAAAGAAAATGAAGCTTCGATCTGATGAATTAAATCATCATTAAGTTCTAAACGTTTGCCCTTGCAAGCATACTGTTCAATTGCCGATAAATCCAATCTATACATTGTATTATTCAATATCTCCTAACTGAATTAGGAAAGTTTAACTTCTAAAATCGTATGAAAGCTGTCTTCATGTAATTGGTATGAATTCACACATTTCAAACCTGCTTTTTCAATGATGTATTTTAATACGCTTGACGAGTACATTTTACTGTTTCCGTTTGCTATTGCCGTAAAGTATAACGAAGTTGCAACCAAGCTGAATGTTGCAGCAGGGAATTTTTGATCGTCAATGAAGGTTTCCATAATATAAATCGTAGAATCCTTGCTCGCGTTTTCTTTTATTTTGATAAGAATTGCTTCGATTTCTGCTTCAGAAAAGCAATCCAAAAATTGGCTCATCCAATACACATCAGCTCCCGCAGGAATTGTTGAAGTTGGATCTAACAAATCGATTTTTTGGTAATCAACTCTATCCTTGATTTCATCAATTTTATTGATGTTTTCTTGTGCAACTTTCAATTGACCTGGTAAATCAAAAATAGTCACATTCACATCAGAATTGTATTTAGTTGAAGCAATCGCCCATTTTCCTGTGTTACCGCCAATGTCAAAAATGCGTTTTGGCTGATCTCTGAAAATAATTTTCAATGCATCGTCAAATGAATTGTCAGAATAAAAATGATCAAACTCGAACCATGATTTTTTTACTGATGCTGGTAAGGAAGCTAAACCTTCATAAACCGTTTTCCAATCACCAAACACTTTCAATCCAGCTGGTGTCGTTGTTGAAATCGCATCTTTTAAATGGTACAATCCTTCATAACAAACATCTTGGGTAAACATCATATTTACGCGTGTCATTTCATCACGCAATATAAAATACCCAACTTTTGTCAATTGGTATTTATCACCTTCTAACTTTTCCACGATTTCAGCTGCTTCAGCCATTTCGACCAATACAGTCAAACCGTATTTTGAAACCTTAGATTTCTCAGCAATTTCGTCAATAGTTAATCCTTCTTTTTGCTCATTAATTATTTCAAAAAGACCCAACTCATACATTGAGTAAACGGTTTGAAACACAAAAGGACTAAAAACAATTTTTTGGGCTTCATAAAGCGCGTCGATAGCTTTCATTCAATTGATTGTTTAAAAAGTAGCCGGTTAAGGCGTTCACAATGGACAAAGATAATTATTAAAACTAAAATGAAAAGTAAAACATTTATAGTAGCGAAAAATGATAATCTTTTCCCCATATTCCTTCATTTTATTACTTTTGAAGCAAATGACAAAAAAAGACTTCGATGTTATCATCATAGGTGCTGGAGTTAGCGGACTTACAGCTGCTGCATTGCTATCAAAAGCTGGCCTTAAGGTCTGCGTATTGGAGCGCCATTATTTAATTGGTGGCTATTTGCAAGGATTTGATCGTAAAGGTTTCGTTTTCGATACTGCGATCCATTGGTTAAATCAATGTGGAGATCAAGGAACCGTAACCAAAGTTTTTGAATATTTGGGTAACGATTTTCCTCGACCAATTACAATGCAGTCGATTCACCAACACGAAACAAAAAATTATTCCTTTGTTTTAACAAATGATCCGGAGGAACTAAAAGCCCAATTGATTAAGGATTTTCCGCACGAGGAAGCTGGAATTGAAAAATTCTTTAAAGCTGCACGAACTGTTGCGGATGTTTCGAACAAATTTCCGCAGTTCTTTTTATCCAATGAGTCATTGAGTGGACTTCCAAAAATGACCTACAAATTAAAACAACTTCGTATCATTTTTCCAATTATTAAGTACGCTTTGTACGGTGGTGAAAAAGGTGTTGAGAAAGGATTGCGCAAATTTTTCAAAGACGAGCGTTTGTTGGAGTTGTTTTGTTCGGAACCCGATTTGCTTTCTTGTTTATTTCCAATTGCTTGGGCCTACAATAAAGATTATCAAAATCCACCAATTGGCGGAAGTAAGGTAATTCCAGAATGGTTAGAATCAAAAATTGAAAAAAATGGTTCTGAAGTCATTTTAAGTGCCGAGGTTACGAACATTGGCATTGTCAACAATGTATTCCAAGAAGTAACGTATAAAAAACGCCACAAAGATTATACAATCAGTGCCAATCATTTAATTGCCGCTTGCGACATCGATACACTTTATAACAAATTATTGCCAGCAGAAGCTGTTCCTCAAAAATTAAAAGAAAAACTTTCCAAATCTGAATTGTACAGTTCGTCTCTTACGATTTCTGTTGCGTTGAATTGTACGGCTGAAAGTCTCGGATTTAAAGATGTAATGCTTTATTTGTTCAATGATGAAACGAAGCGAACAGAGCATATTTCTGGTGATCCACATAAATCGTTTATTAGTATTTTGGCCCCAACTGTGCGCGATAAAACGCTCGCTCCTGAAGGACAAGGAACATTAAACATTTTTGTTCCAGCTTGGATGATGTATGAAGACAATTGGAAAACAAAAGTGAATGAAAAAGGTGAGTTTGTGCGCACGGATGAGTACAAAGCCTTGAAAGAACAATTTGCACAAATCATTTTTGAGCGTGTTGAAAAACAAGTTTGTCCGAATTTGCGTGAACACATTTTATTTTACGAGGTTGCAACACCAGTTACTTATCATCGCTACACGCACAACAAAGACGGTTCGATGATGGGAACACGACCAGGACGAATCAATATGCAATTGAAAGTTGCACATTACCGAGCTCCAGTTAAAAACATTTTTATCGGTGGACATTGGGCAGAACTTGGTGGTGGAGTGCCAATTGCAGTGAAAGCGGCATTTAATGCAAGCTTAATGGTTTTAAAAGACGTCAATAAAAAAGAATATAAAAAATTAGCTGACTATCCTAAAACGTGGGATTAAACAAAGACTACTAACTATTTTTTACTAAATATGGGTACATTTTTATCCTCCATTGTTCGTTTACTCATTCGAAAGCCTTTGTTGTTTGTGCTTCTTTTTCTGGGAAGCATTGGGTTTTTGGTGAATGGTATTTTCCAGTTAAACATCAATGAAGATTTATACTCAATATTTCCAAAAGGTGAAGAATATCAAAAAGTTAATCAGTTAATTCAGGAAAATTCTATCAATAAACAAATCGTTTTTTCTATTAAAAGTAGTGACGACCAAACGCTTCTGGATGAAAATTTAGCTTCGCTAGAAGAAGAGATTACCACTAAGTTTAAAAATGAGATTACAGATGTAAAGGTCTATTCTTCGGTCAATGAGAAAAAACTGCTTCGTTATTTTCAAAAATCAGCTATTCTTCGCTTCAATGAGCAAGATTATACGCGCATTGATCAACAATTAACCACCGATTCGATTAACTTAAAAATTAAATCCGCTGCACAAAAACTAGAAGGTACCAATGGTTTTTTCTTAAAACATCTTTATGCTTTTGATCCTTTAGGTCTGACATTCAAAAAACTTGAATCACTTAAACCTGAGCAAGGGAAAGGTTCCTATGTTGTCAAAGACGGTTTGATTTATACGAAAGATGAACAAAAAATTATCTTTTTTGCAACGGTAGCAATTGATTCAAAAGACATTGCGCAACTAACGAAATTGAATGAAAAGCTGACTTCTTTCAAGGAGAACATCAATCAGAAAAAACATTTAGAATTTGATTACTTCGGAACTTTTCAAATAGCTGTTGAAAACGCCAAACAAGTAAAAGCGGATACGTATTTAACTTCTTTTTTAAGTTTAGCTGCAATTCTGCTTCTTTTGGTCTTGTATTACCGAAGCGTTTTAGCACCTTTCTATTTTGTGCTACCAGCAGTATTCGGCGTTTTGTGTGGTATGGGAATGATGGGATATTTACAACCTTCCATCAGTGCCATTTCCTTGGCAACGGCTTCTGTTCTTTTAGGAATTGTACTCGATTACTCCTTTCATTTCTTTACGCATTACAAGCATTCAGGTGATTTAATCAAAACAATTGAGGAAATCAGTGCGCCGATGGTGGTGGGAAGTTTTACTACAGTGGCGGCTCTTGGGGCTTTGCTTTTTGCCGAATCAATCATTCTTCAAAATTTTGGATTGATTGCTTTGTTTACTTTATTGGGTTCTGTTTTGTTCACACTCGTTTTCCAACCTGTGCTGTTTACCCTTACCAAAGTGAAACTTCCACAAAGTATTCAAAAAACGACCGACAAAAAAACACCGAAAATTTTACTTCGAATTGGTTTCATTGCTATTGCTGTAATAACGTTTATCTCTTTTCAAAGTGGACTTCAATTGTCATTTGATGCGGATTTAAACAACCTTTCCTATCACACCGATGAGATTAAGCAAAAGGAAAATTTCTATACAGGAATTAACCCTGGTGAAGAAAAGAAGTTTTACATCATTGCTAGTTCAAACACAGCTGAAGAGGCGAAAGCGATCAATAATCAGATATACGATACACTACAAAACCTGAAAGGCACATTGGCTATTTCAGAATTGATTTCTACAGCTCCATATTTGCCAACTCAGGAACAAATTACTAGGGCAGAAAACAAATGGAATCGCTTTTGGGCGAATAGAAAAAATCGCATTGAACAGGAAATTAAAACCGCTGCCAGCGCTTATAATTTTTCGGAAAATGCCTTTAACCCATTCTACAAATGGATTGATTCTGCTCAACTGAATCCAGAAGATGGAGCTGAGTTATTGGAAGCTTTAAGCCTCGATAAATTTGCGTATCAATCGGACGGAAAACAAACATATATTACCAGTATTGTTGTCAACCGAAGCGATCTTAAAGCATGTAAAGAACACCTAAGAAACATTGATAACATCTACATTCTTGACATTGCAGAAGTAACAGAAATGATGTTGAATTCAGTTCAAAAAGATTTCAATTTTCTACTGATATTTTCGGCTTTGCTAGTGTTCGTTACACTTTTATTACTCTATGGTCGTATCGAATTAGCCTTGTTTGCTTTCCTACCAATGGTCATCGGCTGGGTGTGGATTTTGGGTATCACGAACTTCTTCGACATCAAGTTTAACTTTGTAAACATTGTAATCACCACGTTTATTTTCGGTCTGGGAGATGACTTTAGTATTTTCTCAACCGATGGATTGATCCAACAATATCGCACGGGAAGTTCTGCTTATAAATCCTATCGCTCAGCAATTCTATTGTCGGGAATAACAACGATTTTAGGAACAGGCGTTTTAATTTTTGCAAAACACCCAGCAATTCATTCAATTGCATTGATTAGTACGGTTGGAATTTCAACCATTCTTTTTATTGCCTTGTTTATTCAACCAAGCATCTTCAATCTATTTGTTTTTAAACGCTTGAAGAAAGGTCGATCGGTCATTACATTTTTCACGTTAATTTATAGTGTTCTACTTTTCACCTACTTTTTTGTAGGAAGTATCTTATTGAATGTCTTTTTGTTATTAATTCTATATCCACTTCCAGTTAAAAAACAGCGTAAACGGGACTTTTTAAATTACTTAGTTTCAAAATTGGCGAAATCAACTCTTTATGCTGGTTTACACGTGAAAAAGCGCGTTTACATTGAAAATGTAGACTTTAGTAAGCCCAAACTATTGATTGCAAACCATAGTTCATTCCTCGATATTTTATCAGTGATTATGCTTCACCCGAAAACAGTAATCATGGTGAAAAATTGGGTGTACAATTCACCAGTATTTGGTTTATTTATTCGCTATGCTGGTTATCCATTTGCGAAAGAAGGAGCATCACAGGATCTTTCTCAGTTAAAGGAATTAATTGCGAATGGTTATTCTATTGTGATATTTCCTGAAGGAACGCGCAGTAAGGATGGCGAAATGAATCGGTTCCATAAAGGCGCATTTCACATTGCTCATGAGTTAGAATTGGATATTCAACCACTATTATTGATTGGAATTCATCTTGTAAATCCTAAAAATGATATTCTAATTAATCGTGGCCATTTAATTGTAAAAGCGCTCGATGTTATTCCGTTTGATTCTGCTATTAGCTATCAAGAAACTGCGAAAATCGCCAAGAAAAACATGCAGGATGGAATGGCCATTTGGAAGAAAGAATTGGCAAAAACTGACTTCTGGGAACCATTTATTATTAAAAACTATATTCTTAAAGGTCCAATCCTCGAATGGTATGTCCGCATAAAATGGATGCTTGAGAAAAAGAATTTTGATTATTACGACACCCTGATCGACGATCGAAAAGTAATTTACGACTTCGGTTGTGGTTACGGCTATCTTAGCTATTATTTGCACTATAGAAACAAAAACCGAAAAATTATCGGGGTTGATTATGACGCTGACAAAATAGCTGTTGCGAATCATGGTGTGAAATATTCTGACCATCTACAATTTGAAGCAAATGACATTCGTCAAACAGAACTATCTGCTTGCGACGTAATCTTTTTGAATGATGTCTTGCATTACCTTCCGCAAGAAGATCAATATCACTTTCTTCAAAGAGCCTTGGACGTTTTAGATCAACAAGGGATCTTGTTTATCCGCGATGGGATCAAAAAAGAAGAAGATTCAAGTTACAAATACACAAAAATCACTGAGTTTTTGTCGACAAAAGTCTTTGGTTTTAATAAATCTGAACATCCGTTAGAATTTATTTCTGAAGAGAAAATGCGCAGTTTCGCAGAATCAAACAATCTTTCTTTAGAAATTATAAAACATTCTAAAACAACATCTAATGTTTTACTAATTTTGCGAAAGAGTTAACTAAATGAGTGCACCTAAACAATATGATTTCGTAATAGTAGGAAGTGGCATCGGCGGCCTTTCATCGGCTGTCATGTTGGCAAAAAACGGCTATTCTGTCCTTGTATTAGAGAAAAATCATCAAATTGGTGGTGCGCTCCAGGTTTTTAGTCGCGACAAATGCATTTTCGATACTGGGGTTCATTACATTGGTGGACTTGACGAAGGAGAAAATTTGTACAGAATGTTCAAATATTTGGGCATTTATGACGGTTTAAACCTACAATCGTTGGATCGTGATTGCTTTGATTTGATCCGACTGCCAAATGGAAAATCCTATCCTCATGCACAAGGGTATGCAGCATTTTCTGCGAATTTAATTCAGTGCTTTCCAGAAGAAAAAAAAGCAATTGATGCCTTTTGCGTGAAAGTACGGGAAATGTGTGATTTCTTCCCATTGTACAACCTAGAGATGGGTGATGAGCAAACCTATTACAACAATCCCGAGATTCTTATGTTGGGTGCTTGGGATTACGTTTGTAGTATTACTGAAAATGAAGATTTGCGCAATGTACTACTTGGTTCAGGACCTTTGTATGCTGGTGACCAAAAATCTACTCCTTTTTATGTTGTTGCCTTAATAATGAACAGCTATATCAAAGGAAGTTATCGTTTGGTAGATGGTGGATCTCAAATTGCAAAGTTATTAGTGAAAGAATTGCGCAAACATGGTGGTGAAATTCTGAAACGTAAAGAGGTTGTAAGTGCAAACTTCAATGAGCAAAAAGAAATAACTTCCGTTAATTGTTCAGATGGAACAAGCTATGCTGCATCGAAGTTTATTTCGAATATGCATCCAACTCCTACAATTAACATTTTTGGAAAGCAAAATTTCAGACCGGCATATAGAGATCGCATTGCAAAACTTGAAAACACGGTTTCTTCGTTCATGATATATTTTTCACTGAAAGAAAATTCTTTTCCTTACTTCAATTACAACATCTATGATCATTATTCCATGGATTGCTGGAATTCAGTAAAGTATGACGTAAATGAATGGCCGCACACCTTGTACTTGTGTACTCCAGCTTCCTCTAAATCAATGGAATATGCTGAGTCCCTTTGTGTGATGTGTTACATGTCGTATGAGGAAGTAAAAGAATGGGAAAACACCTTCAATACTGTTTTGAATCCTTCTAAGCGCGACGAAGCTTACCAGAAATTTAAAGCGGAAAAGGAACAGAAAATCGTAGAACGTATGGAATTACGTTTTCCGGGATTCTCTGAAAAAATAATGAACGTTTATAGTTCAACACCCTTAACCTACAAAGATTATATCGGAACACCAGAAGGTTCTTTGTACGGTATCATGAAAGATTATAAGAACCCTATTGCTACAACGATTAACACGAAAACCAGAATCAGTAATTTGTACTTAACAGGTCAAAATATCATATTCCATGGAATTCTAGGTGCAACAATTGGTGCATTTGTTACTTGTTTCAATTTTATTGATCCTGAAGAGACTATTAAAAAAATAAAAGAGTATGAAAAATAATTTCGATGTTGTCGTAATTGGTGCAGGTCCTGCTGGATCTGTTGCGGCTTGTAAACTTATGAAAGAGGGATTCACTGTTAAAGTGATTGAAAAAATGGAATTTCCTCGCTTCGTAATTGGAGAAAGTTTACTTCCTCATTCAATGGATTTTTTGGATGAATTGGACTTGTTAAAATGTGTTGAAGATCAAGAATTTCAGGTTAAAACAGGAGCATGTTTTTACCACAATGAAGAGCGTTGTGATTTTCTTTTCAGCGATCAATTTACGCAAGGTTGGACCTATACATATCAAGTAAAACGTGCTGACTTTGACAATGCTTTAATTAAAGAAACGCAAAATAAAGGTGCGGATGTTGAATTCAAAGCAGAAGTTTTGGAGGTGAAAACAGGTAAAGATCAACAATACGTAAAATACTTGAATGAAAACAACGAAGAAATAGAGCTATACTGCCGATTCGTTGTGGATGCAAGTGGTTACGGTCGTGTTTTACCACGCATGTTTAAATTAGAAGAACCTGTTCCAACGCCACCACGTTCTGCTGTTTTTTCACATTTCGATGATAGCAAACGTACAGAAGAAGCAGGAAGAAACATTTTTATTCATGCGTTCAATGACAATACATCATGGATTTGGTCAATTCCATTCTCTGACGGAACAGCATCTGTTGGAATTGTAGGAAACACAGATTACATCGAAGAATGTGCTGCGAACGATGGACAAAAATTCAAAGAATTGGTAGCTGATTTCCCAGGTTTGGATGGACGATATGCGAATGTTGATTACAAATTTGAACCGCGCACAGTTTCAAACTATGCGGTTTCTGTAAAGCAACTACATGGTGAAGGCTATATTCTTTGTGGAAATAGTACAGAATTCTTAGATCCTATTTTTAGCTCTGGAGTAACTTTAGCGGTTTCTTCTGGGTATAAAGCAGCAACATTGGTAAGTAATTTCCTAAAAGGTGAAAATGTCAATTTTGACGATTACAGTGTTGAATTGAAAAAGGGAATTGATGTGTTTAGAAGTTATGTGAATGGTTGGTACGATGGTACTTTACAAACTGTTTTCTTCTCAGATAAAACAAATGATGACATCAAACGACAAATTTGTTCTGTATTGGCGGGATATGTTTGGGATGAATCAAATCCATTTGTGAAAAAGCATTCCACAGTCTTAAAAACACTGGCGAAGGTGGTACAACTTTAAACTTTCTAACATCGGTGGGGAAAACGTTTTGAATTGTTTAATTTGAATACGTTTTCTTCCACGACTTATATTTTACATCGCGAATTGACACAATTACATCATAATATGTTTTAGCCCAATAATTTCTCAGCCCAAATCCACCCGGTTTAGTAACGAAAAAGTCATACAATAACACCTCGTTGTTTTCTAAATTAATAGCAACAAAATGGTATCGTCCTTCTTCTCTAATTTTATTAAGACTTTCAGCCACCAACAATAAACCAATTCCTTCTTTTTTACCTAAATCATACCCTTTTATAAATCCTTCAATATCTTCCATCGTGTATTCTGGTTCTTCTTCTGATTCCATTTCCTCGGTAGACGTTGTTGCATTAATTTTTGAAATTGCACTTGTTTTCAAAGCAATATCTTCTTTACGAAGCATTTCCCCAATATTATACTTGCTGTATTCATTTAAAATCAAATCATTCCATTCATCAAAGTACTTGTCTTTAATGATATTCGGACCAGTTTGACCAGCTTCTGCAAATTGTGCAAAAGATCCTATTAATTTAACATGTGAAAAATCAATACCTAACCAAGTAATTTTTGTTTCCGACTTTGTAAATAAATCACTCGCGGTTTGAGTAAACACCAAATTACATGCGGACAAGCATAATAGAAGTAGTAAATGTTTCATTTTATTTTATTTAAAAATTATTTTTTCGGGTTTACGCAGGTTCTTCTTGTACACTTGCGCTTGAATCTTTTCCAAATCATCAAACTCGAAGTTAGGAATCACTTTCAGCTTTGAATGACATTTGTTTTTAATCTCTGTCATCAACTCACTTTCCTGCAGTTTTGATTCTAATAAGATGGTCACTAAATCATTCTGCAAATCATCTTTTGAAACAGTTATTTTGTAACAAATTACTTCTCGAATTGAATCAAAAATATCAAATATCGCTTGCGGGAAAACAGTCGTTCCTTTGTACTTAATCATTTGATTTTTTCTTCCAACGATTGGACCCAAACGCGGTGTCTTTCTTCCACAAGTACAAGGCTCTGAAAAACGTTTTGCAATGTCGCCTGTACGATAACGAATTAATGGTGTTCCTGTAACTCCTAACGTTGTAATGACTACTTCTCCCTCATCTCCATTCGCTACTTCTTCTCCATTTTCGTCGAGCACTTCCAAAAACAACAATTCATCATTCAAATGACATCCTTGCTGTGCTTCACATTCGGTGAAAGCAGTTGCCATTTCTGTTGAAGCATATGTTGAATACAGTTGAATTGGCCAATCTTTGGTAATTCGTTCTCCCAAAATATTTAAAGAAAAAGCATCATCGCGCACCGATTCACCAATACAAACAATTGTTTCAACACTTGTTGTACTCAAGTCAATCTTATTGGTTTTCGCATAGTTGATGAGTGTAAGAATAAAACTTGGTACAGCAATCAATACACGCGGTTTGTATCGCAAAATTGAATTCCATTGTAACTCAGGAACCCCAGGACCGATGCGAATCATTCCAGCTTCTAGCTTTTGAACTCCTTGATAATAGGCCATTCCCGCCATGAACTGACGGTCGATTGTGGTCATTAATTGAACAATATCACCTTTTTGAACGCCTGCAAGTTTCAAGGAATCGCGTTCATTGACTGCCAAGCGATCTAAATCTGAGCGTGTCAAAAAAATAGTTACCGGATCTCCCGTTGTGCCTGAAGTTGTTACAAAATCTGCAACTTCGGTCATTGGAACACATAGAAAATCTGTATTGCTTTCGGATAAATCTTGCTTTGTAGTAAAGGGAATCATCTTCCAATTCTCCTGCAGCTCACTTACACTTAGCTCATAAAATCCATTCAATTTTGACTTGTAAAACGGTGAATTGTCCAAAGCGTAACGCACGGTTTCAATCAATGAATCGGTACTTTTCTGATTGTCCATTACTATCATTTCTTCGCCGTTGAACATTCTTTCACCAAACCTTCTAGCTCAAGGCGCGTGTTCTTAGAAGCTAGATTTTTTGTTAAAGCACGATTAAACATTTCCTTCGCCTTGGTGCTTTTTCCTTTCTTCATAAAGTATTTACCCAAGACCTCATACGTCACGTAGGATTCACTATTGTAAGCAATGAATTTCTTGATATCCGCTTCTGATAAATTCAATGTTTTATCAAACAGCAAGAATTCTGTAATTTGATGTTTCACCTTCTTAAAGGCTAAGAAATCTTTGTATTCATTTGAATAGACAAACGGAGAGGCTGCCAATTGATTGGAAACAACCGCTTTTTTGGTAGCAAATGTTTTTTTCAAATCATACCCAACAAATTCACCCATTTGGAAATTACTAGTAGAAACATAAAATAAGTTCCTTTCAGGTTGCATAATTACACTGTGATGCGCAATTAATTGATTGATCGCACGTGGATTTCCCATTCCCAATGTATCATTGGCTGTTGCCATTTGATCACGTAAAATTGAAAGAACATTCTCAACTGTTAAACCTTTCTTGGCTTTCAACAGCTCATTAACGCGGGCATAGCGGAATTTACTGTCGCTGTCCTGGATGTTTTTTACGTTCACCGGATCTTTCTTAAACGTAGCCGATTGGTAATGATTTGCACAAACCAACGTACTTGTTTTACTATCATAAACACCCGTTTTGGTAGGTGATTTTTCAATTAAAACCGCTTTCCCATCTTTTGCTGATCCAATCATTAATGTTTCCGAAACAAAGGTATGTCGCTTTTTTGCAATGGCAACTGCTTCTTCGATTGTACTTGCATATTGCAATATTTCACGCGCCAATAATGAAATTGGTTCTTTCGTTCCTGTCGGTAAATCCGATTTCGAAGCATTAATGGTAACACTTAACCCTTGATCATTCATCCCAGAGGCAACACCTGTAAACCCAGCCCAAGAATAAGAAACGAACGAGTGACCTTTCGTTGGATTCACGAATAACACCAATTTTTCTTTCGCAAAATCATCGCCAACATAGAAATCAAAATTACGACCAATTGTCAAATCACCTTCTGCAGTCATTTCATCTTTTAGGGCAAATGACGTACAACCAACCATGCTGTAATCATTCAACGCGTGACCAATGTCATGGGCCGCATGATAATTCAAAATGCGCGTATACTTTGAAGCGATGTAATCGTATTCGTCCGAAAATGATTGTGAAATACCGTATATTTCTTGTTGATTCTCAAGAGGTATATAAGCTGGCAAATCAGAATTAAAAAAGCCCAATAACAAACGTAAAAATTGTTGCCAAAATTCACTTGGAACAAATTGATCGATCTGTTTTACAAAAATTTCTTCCTGTTTTTGCAACAATTCTTTCGAAAGTTCGCCGTATACCAACCCACGTTCATAAGCATCACCTTCGATATACATTTCCCAAACACCAAATTCATTCTTTCGCAAATAATTTGGACCTAAAACATAATGATCTTTGCCCACTTTGACACGTTTTCCAATGTGCACATCAGAAACAAGTGGTGGATGAATTTCGGCATTGAATGTAATATACATGATCAAAGTGATGAAAAATGCCAAAAACAATTCAGCACTAATACCAATCAATCGAATTACATATTTTGTTAGTATTTTTATCAACGTGTGTTCTATAAAGGTTGCTCAAATATAATTAAAAACACCTTATCACATTCGAATAAAAGGGAAAGATACTAGATGTACAATGTTCAAAAAACTGCAGATGGTCAACTTATTTTTGGCTTCTTTGAACGAGAAAGTAAGCTCGCTAAACGTGCTTTTGAAAAAGAAACTGTACATTTTCTTTTAAACGAACTCTCGCTGAATCCCGCTGATTTAACCTATGGTGAAAAGGGAAATCCAATCTTGCTGAACAACGCAAATTTCATTTCAATTTCCCATTCCAACGGCTATTTTGCATTGTATTTATCGAAATTCCCCAATGGAGTCGACATCCAAATATTCAAGGAACGCATGTCGGGTGGAAGTCACTTTTTCTTGACGGAAGAGGAGAAAAAATGGTCTTCACCTATCGATTTACATATAATCTGGTCGGCGAAAGAAGCTATTTTCAAAAAAATGAAAGGAGAATTTTCCAATTACTTACTTGAAATAAGCGTCATCGAATTGGATAAAGAGCATAATCGTTTACGTGTAAGTTATTTTGGGAAAACAGAAGAGCTTCATTTCCTACTAAGCGACAAAATGGTGTTGGTTTATACGATTGAAGATTAAAGAGTAAACAACTAAAGATGAGCATTTAATTACAATTTATATTAACTTTGAAGGAAGAAACCACATTCTAAGAAAATTATGAAAAAGTCAATCTATTTAATCGGGCTAAGTATACTTTTAGGAACAACTCTTTCCTCTTTTGCTCAAAAAACGTATAGTGCAAAAGCTGATATTACCTTAAGTTTTCAAAGCGAAGATGGCACAAATGCAAGTGCTGTTGCATGGAATCCAAACAACAACATGTATTATACAGTTATTGCGGGGAACGAAACTTTTCCTTTGGAAACATTTTCTGCATCAGGTGAACTAATTTATTCGAATACAGCAAGTGTTGATTCACGTGGTTTATGGTACAATCCAAAAACAAAGAAAATGGAAGGAAATGGACCAGATACGTATGGTTATTTTAGTCATTCGATTAGTTCAAACGGACAATTAGATCCTGCAATTTTTTATGCTGAAGGTCAAAATCAACCTGAATATAACAGTGTTGGAGCGCTAGATTCAAAAAAGAAAAAAATCTGTTTTTACTCTTCTGGAAGTGTCTATTTCTATAGCCAAAGCAATGGAAAAGCTGCTGGTTCGGTTACACTTAACGGTATTCCATCAATTGAAACAATCAATTCTACAACTGTAATCTTTACGGGTCGTAAAGGAGAAGAACTCGGAATTTTAGATTATGGATCAAACAACGTTTATTTGTTTGACATAAAAGGAAATTTCAAAGCAATTGTTACCTTGCCAACAGACGCTGTTACACATGATGTTTTCCGTTTTTCATTTGCCAATAGTAAAATATGGCTGTATAATGAAAACAGTCGTTCTTGGACGGGTTATTCATTCTAAATCAATCATGACTTTAGATAAAGGCTTTCGAAAGGAAGCCTTTTTTTGTTAAAAATTATTTGAACGCAATCGCTTGATTTCAGCCTTCATCTTTTTATTTAAAAGACGCTTTTCTTTAACAGCCCTTGGAACTTTTGAAGGTTTTCTTTTTTTCTGAACGACAAAACACTGTGCAATCAACTCATGGAATTTTTCCAAGGCAATTTTTTTATTTCTCAGTTGACTTCTTTCCGTTTGAACAATCACATGAAGTGCTCCTTCAGAATCCAATCGCTTACTAAGCTTATCTGAAATGAGTGCTATTTGTTCTTCCTTCAATAGTTTGGATGCCGAAACGTTAAAAATCAATTCAACTTTCGTAGAAACCTTGTTTACATGTTGTCCTCCTGCCCCACCGCTACGTGACGTTTTATAAGTTATTTCTGTATCGAGAAGTTCGGGATTGAAAAGCATTAATCGCACAGTATGATTATTTGGTAAAAATAGATTAATTTCCTTGTGAATAGTGAGATACTAAGGAAAATAACGTCAATTCAAAACTTTTTACCTTTCCTATTGTTTTAATCCAAACATCCAATGATGCTTAAATCCGGTTACATATTTACACCCTATAGCGCTCCTGAGCAATCAAATTTTGAGAGACTATTTGATATTTTCAGTGAACTGATCACCCACACTTCTGGCGATGTCGATGAAGCACTGGATTGGATGAATGTTCTTGATAAAGAATATTCATTGACTACCGATGATTACACAATGGACGATTTCATCGAAGATTTGAAAAAGAAAGGCTATTTGCGCGAAGAGATTGTACCTGATGGAAAAGGACAATTATCGATTACGGCAAAAACAGAGCGTGTTTTGCGTAAAAATGCCATGGAACAGATTTTTGGGAACATCAGAAAAAGTGGTCAAGGCAATCACAAATCCAAAAAAAGCGGCCAAGGAGATGAAGCAACAGGTGAGTTTCGTGATTTTCAATTCGGTGATTCCATCGAGCATATTTCGATGACCGAAAGTTTGAAAAATGCACAAATCAATCATGGAATGGGCGACTTTCGTTTGACCGAACAAGACCTTGTGGTTGAGGATACACATCACAAATCTCAAATGAGTACGGTCTTGATGATTGATATCAGCCACAGTATGATTTTATATGGTGAAGATCGCATCACTCCTGCAAAAAAAGTAGCAATGGCTTTAGCAGAACTTATCACCACTTCCTACCCCAAAGACACCTTGGATGTGATTGTATTTGGAAATGATGCTTGGCCTATCAAAATTAAAGACTTACCTTATTTAAATGTTGGACCCTATCACACCAACACAGTTGCAGGATTGGAATTAGCAATGGACATTCTCCGCCGCAAACGCAACACGAACAAGCAGATTTTTATGATTACGGATGGGAAACCAAGTTGTTTACGCATGCCAGATGGTCAATGCTACAAGAACAGTAATGGATTGGACGAAATGATCGTGGAAAAATGTTACAACATGGCGGCACAAGCGCGAAAAATGCACATTCCAATTACCACATTTATGATTGCGCAAGACCCTTACTTACAGCAATTTATCGAAGAATTTACAAAATCCAACAAAGGAAAAGCGTTTTACACTGGACTAAAAGGTTTGGGGGAAATGATCTTTCACGATTACGAATCAAATAGAAAAAAACGAATTAATTGATACGATGAACACAACAATCAAGACAATTGGTGCTTTGAAAGCAGCAGGATACATTTCGAAAAGTATCAAAACAGAATTAAGAGACAATTTAATTGAATCCTTAAAATCAGGAAAACCGACATTTCCTGGAATGCATGGTTATGAACACACCGTTATTCCACAATTGGAGCGGGCGATTTTATCGAAACACAATATCAACTTGCTTGGGTTACGCGGTCAAGGAAAAACGCGCATTGCTCGCATGATGGTGAATTTACTGGATGAGTACATTCCAGTTGTGGCGGGAAGTGAAATGAATGATGATCCATTCAATCCAATGAGTCGTTACGCCAAAGACGTGATTGCAGAAAAAGGAGATGAAACACCAATTGAATGGTTGCACCGCTCTGATCGCTTTTTTGAAAAACTGGCAACTCCAGATGTAACGATTGCCGACTTGATTGGCGATATTGACCCAATCAAAGCAGCAAATTTGAAATTAAACTATTCTGACGAGCGTGTGCTACACTTTGGAATGATTCCGCGTGCAAATCGTTGTATTTTCGTAATCAATGAATTACCTGATTTACAAGCACGAATTCAGGTTGCATTGTTCAATATTCTAGAAGAAGGCGACATTCAAATTCGTGGATTTAAATTGCGTTTACCGCTCGACCTTCAGTTTGTTTTTACAGCAAACCCAGAAGACTATACCAATCGTGGAAGTATCGTTACGCCATTGAAAGATAGAATTGGTTCGCAAATATTGACACATTATTCAGCTGATATTAAAACAGCGAAAAAAATCACGGAACAAGAGGCTCAAAAATTGGAAAATCGCTTGTGTGAAGTTCACGTTCCTGAGTTAGCAAAAGACATACTTGAGCAAATTGCTTTCGAAGCAAGAGAAAGTGAATATATCGATCACAAAAGTGGTGTTAGCGCTCGCATGAGTATTACGGCGTATGAAAATTTAATCAGCACGGCTGAACGAAGAGCAATTTTAAACAATGAACACGAAACAAGCGTTCGCTTCAGTGATTTAATTGGAATGATTCCTTCCATCACAGGAAAGGTAGAATTGGTGTATGAGGGAGAACAAGAAGGAACGTCTTTCGTGGCGAACCAATTGATTAGTGAAGCAACAAAAACGCTCTTTTTAACTTACTTTCCAAAAATTGAAAAACTGAAAAAAGAGGATCAAGTGACTCCTTATGATGATGTTTTAAGTTGGTTCTTTGAAACGGATGCCTTTGAATTGGAAGATGAAACCGACGAAAAAACGTATACCTCAGCCTTGAATGCAATTGAGCCTTTGAAAAAATTAATTAAGCGCTATCAACCCAACGTTGCTGAACAAGATATGCCGTTTTTAATGGAATTTGTTCTGTGGGCATTAGTGGAATTGAAACAATTATCAAAACGAAGAACTGCAAGTGGAATGTCGTTTAATGATATTTATGACAATTTAATTAAAGGGTTATAGTCTTAAAAAAACAAAAAAAAAGGAGTCGTTTTAGCAAAAACGACTCCTTTTTTGTTTAAAAATTGCTACAAAAGCTGTTTTTTGGCGTAAAATGCTTTGGGTTGAATCGTCCATTGAAGACCCAGTCCTGCAGAACTCATTTCAACAGAATTGATCAGTTTATCCAAGGATTTCTTTGAATGACGATTATGAATCATATAAGCAGTCAAGTCGAAAACAAACAAAAATCCACCTTGCATTAATAGACTATTGCCAAAACCATTGAATTGATCGCGTTTACTAATGTTAGTTTTAGCTGTACTTCTCAACAATAATCCACCTGCCAAATAACCAATATCCAACCCTGTATTGATTAGAAATATTTTTTCCGTTTTATGTTGCATTCGAATTGTTTCAGCAAACGACAAGCTTGAATTTGCTCTTTTAGCTTTCAAATAACCTGGAACCGCTAAGCCAATATTCACCGTATTCCACAATACATTCATTTGATGAAAATAATGTGCTTCACCAGAAGGCACAGTCGCCCAACCGATTCCACTTACAACGAAATTCGTTGTTGCCCAAGAACCCAAACCAATCATCAAGCGCTTATCTTTTTGAATGCGTTCTTTATTGAATTCATTCATGTTTTGACTATGCGAAAATGGCGCGGTAAAAAGGAGCACTGAAATAAGGAATCGTTTCAAAATTGTATGGATTTATTTGTTAAAACAAATGTCGAGAGCAATGGTTCGATTTGTATAATTTCTTGGTCAAAAAGAACGAGGAAAAATCACACTTAAGCAATATTTTTAACAAAGAAAATATCATTATATCAATCATTTAACAAAAAACCATACATTTGCCTAACCAAAATTCACTTTATGAAAAAGAACTTTTTATCTATTAAAAGGTTGTGCGTTGTTATTGCCGGAATATCAATATCCGGATCATACAACGCTCAAACCGTAACCAACAGTTTAAACTTTACTGGAGGTATTCAAACATTTACAATTCCATGTGGTGTTGATTCCGTTTTCATTCAAGCTTGGGGGGCACAAGGTGGTTCAGGAGCAGTTGGCGCAAATGGGACTGTATTAGGTGGAACTGGAGGACTAGGTGGCTATGCCGAAGGTGCGCTTACTGTTGCTCCAGGAGATATTTTAAACGTCTTTGTCGGTGGACAAGGAGCTACTCCAACAGGAGGATTTAACGGTGGAGCAAACGGTGGAACTCAAAATGCCGGTGGCGGTGGAGGTTCGTCGGATGTGCGCGTTGGCGGAACATCAGAATCAAACAGAGTTCTTACAGCCGGCGGCGGCGGCGGCGGTGGACGCGGTGGTTGTGAAGGTTCAGTAGGTGCATCGGGAAATGGCGGTAATGGTGGCAATGGCGGCGGCGGCGAAGGATCCAACGGCGGAGATTCTCCTACATCTGGTGGTGCAGCCGGAGGAGGTTTTGGCGGAAACTTTGGAGCTGTTCAAGGCGCATTTGGTCCTGCTGGTGTTGGTTGTGGTGGTTTCCTAGGTTCGCCGGGTAATACATCTACTAACGGAACAGGCGGTACTGGTGGTGCAGGTCAATCTTGTTGTTGCTTTTCTGCCCCAAGCATACCAGGCGGCGGTGGCGGCGGTGGCGGTCAAATCGGCGGCGGCGGCGGCGGAGGTGGCTCTGCTGGAACTGCAGGATGTTCTGGTAACGATAAAGGAGCTGGCGGCGGCGGCGGCGGCGGCTCATCATATATTGGTGGAGTTACATCAGGAGTAATTAACAACGGTATCTGGTCAGGAAACGGTATTGTTACCTTCAGTTATGAAGATCCAACTCCTTCAATGGCTGTTATTTCCACTGCTCCAACTTCTGCTTGTTCTGGTGATACACTTACATTTACTTGTGATGTTCTTTCAGAAGCTACATTCTATACGTGGACTGTAAGTGCAGGTGCTACATTCATTTCTGGACAAAACACGAATACAATTACAGTTTTAGCAACTTCAGACTTCACTGTTGATGTATATGGTGTAAACGGTACTTGTTCATTATCAGGTCCAGCTGCAACAACTATCAATGTTACTGTTTTGGCACTTCCAACTGTAACTGGGGATGCTACTGAAACTGCTGTTTGTGCAGGTGAACCAACTACACTTAGCGGTGGTGGAGCAGATTCTTACACTTGGTCAAACAGTGTTTCTAACGGTGTAGCGTTCGTTCCTGCTGGAACAGCAACATATACTGTCACTGGTACTGATTTAAACGGATGTGAAAACAGCGTGGATGTAACTGTTACAGTAAATACACTTCCTACTGTTGATATTAATGGAACTATGACAGGAACATTCTGTGGAGGTCAAGATGTTACGTTGACAGGAACTCCAAGTGGAGGTACTTATACTCAAACAGCTGGTCCAGTTAATGCACTTTCAACAAACATTTTCAACGCACCTCAACAAGGAAATTACACTGTTAGTTATTCTTATACTGACGGAAACGGATGTACAAACACATCTTTAGAAAATTTCACAATTGATTGTATGCTTGGATTAGATTTGATCTCTAAAGATGGTTCAATGAATGTTTATCCAAATCCGAACAACGGTCAATTCACAATTAAAAGTGATGTGAACGAAAAAGGTACACTTGAATTGTTTAATTTGTCAGGTCAACTTGTTTACAAACAAGAGATTGACAACTTGACTGAGAAAACGATCGAAGTGAAAAACCTTGCTCCAGGTGTTTACACATTAACTATAACTTCTGGAGAGAAAAAATTCTCAGGAAACCTGAATATCATTAAATAAGAATTCTATTCTTTTATTGAAGGGCTGCCTCATTTGACGGCAGCCCTTTATATATACCTTGAGTTGGTTCTCTATATTCAATTTCTTGTATTCTTGAATAGCCTATAATCAGTTAAACTAGTGTGTTTAAAAACTGAGAAAAACCAGTTACTTTTAGAACCTTTTATATTCATCAATGCTATTATCTTTCGTCCGTGACTACAATGCGTTATTCCCTCTTATTCGTTTGCATGCTTATCTTTTTCGGATCTTGTCAGGCGATATATTTCAAAAAAGCAAAAAAGGCAATTGAAAAACAAGACTTCGAATTGGCAATTGACCATTACGTGAAGCTGAACAACATTGAATACAGTGAGTTCAACGATTTGATGCTTGCAGATCTGTACTTCAAATTAGACAAACTAGATTCTTCTGAAAATTATTTTCAAAAAATCATAATCAACAGTGAAAAATACGATGCTTATCGTTTACATTTTGCAATAACGATGCTCTATAACGGCAAGATTAATGGCGCAAAGAAACAATTAGAGTCAAACGATACAACTGGACTAAATCAGATTGTACTTCAACTCTGCAATTCAATTTTTAAAGAAAACGAAAACAATTTCACCCCTCTTATTTCTTATAAAAAGATTAACATCTTCACCAATGATCAATTTAAAGGAGGGACATATTCTACCTCTACTTCAGATATTTTCAAAGGGAACCAGGAAAAATCCACGTGGCAATTTGCTTATGAAGGGCTTTTTAAAAGTGCTAAGCAATCAGATGGAAAGTGGATACCCACTAATTTGCTAAAAGAAAACCAAACCAATCGAATTTATGATGGTCAGGAAACCTATTCTAAGGATGGAAAAACGGTCATTTTTTCAAGAAGTATCTATTCAAAGCTTGATTCCCTCCTACCTCAACAAAAGATCTTCAGTGCTCAAAGAGTAAATGACCATTGGACCAATTTTGAAGAATTTCCCTTCAACAGTGATAAATATTCAACAGGACAGGTTTGTGTGTCTAAAAACAATAACTTACTCTACTTTTCTTCAGACATGCCTGGCGGTTATGGGGGATTTGATCTATATTACAGTGAGTTGAACAATGGATCATGGTCAAAACCAATCAATCTTGGGAGCCGAATCAACTCAAGCAAAAATGAATTATTCCCTTATATTGATAGCCTGGATTTACTTTATTATTCCTCAAACAAGGACAACTCGGATCATCAATTGGATGCTTTTATTAGCTACTTCGATGGAGGGAAATGGTTAAATCCAATATCCATCAATCATCCTCTTCAACTTTCAAAAAATGATTATGGTTTTAGTTTTGATCCTAACAATTCGAAATCTATCCTTTCAATTGACACCATGGAAACAAAAAATAAACAAGCCTCATACACACTTATAGGTAAAGCTATCGACAAAGAAACAAAGCTACCTGTTAAAGGAGCAACGGTTGAAATTACTACTGGAAGAACAGGAGAATTGATCACTATATATAGTGACAAGGATGGAAACTTTCGCTTTAATTTATCCACTGGAATTAACTATAGAGTTTTCTTGAAAAACAACAATTCTTACACAGAAATGGTAGATTTTTCCACCAAAGACCAAACACAATCAATCAATTATAACATTTTGTTTGAAGTGGAAACTATTCGCCTCAATACGTCAATTCTCTTACTTGATTCAAATTTTGACAATGAACATTACATTTTGGAGAAAGAACTAAAAAACAAACTGGACGAATTGATTATAAAACTTCGAAATAACAGTGATGTTAAGTTTGAAATCGATTCCTATTCAGATCAACGAGGAAATCAAATATACAACAAGGAATTAACGACACGAAGATCCAAAGCAGTTTCTGATTACTTATTCTCACAGGGTATCCAACCAGAACGAATTCAATTCAAAGGTTATGGACAAGATCATTTGATTAAAAGATGTGATGAGATTTCTGCTCCTTGTAATGAACAAGACTATTTAATCAACAGACGAATTGAATATAAAGTAATCGCGTTTTGATTACGAACGATCTCAATTATTTCTTCCATTTCGTTTTGTGACCCCGGAGAAATTCTATCCCCAACCGCTGGATCTGAATTCCAGTGTGTCTGCCGCAGTAGATTGCGCCACAAAAAATTGAATAAAAAACCAGCTCTGTAAAGCTGGTTTTTTTATTAGTGACCCCGACAGGATTCAAACCTGTAACCGCTGGAGCCGAAATCCAGTGCGCTATTCAGTTGCGCCACGGAGCCATGTTTTTGGCTTTGGGATGCAACTAATTCCTTTTTAGACAGTTGCGCCACGGAGCCTTGTTTTTGGCTTTGGGATGCAACTAATTCCTTTTTAGACAGTTGCGCCACGGAGCCTTGTTTTGGACTTGAGAAGCTCTTCTCAATCTTCACAAATGTACAGTTGCAAAGACAATTCACCAAATAGAATTACAAATTAGTTGCTATTTCTCCCAGATTCAAATAAATTTGACCTTCTTGCGTTTAAGCAAACAAATAAAAAGCAATGCGTTTATTAATTTTTACATTCTTATCTTTTCAATTAGTTGGTCAAATCGGCACAGGTGAGTGGCGTTTACATGTACCATCAACCAAAGCAATTGACGTTGCTGCTGGCGATGGTCTCAGTTTTGCTGCCTTCGAAAATGGAATGGTAGAATATGATGTGAATGCAAAAGAAATTAGCCTATGGACGGATGTGAATGGTTTATCTGATATTAACCTCACAACATTGTTATTTCATCCTACGACCAATTCACTCTTTATTGGTTATGACAACGGAAACTTTGACAAATTATCAAATGGGAAAATTACCAATATTCCTTCAATAAAATTGGCTGAAGTACAAGGGTCTAAACGCATCAATAAAATCGTTCCTTATGAAGGTTATGTTTATTTAGCAACAGGATTTTCGATCGTACAATTTGACCCTAGCAAGGATGAAATAAAAGATACGTGGTATCCAACAAACGGAAACGAACCGTTATTGGATATTGCATTTAGAAATGATTCCATTTTTGCCTTAACGAGCAACTCACTTTTCTCTGCAAACGTTAATAATTTTGCTCTTGCCGACCCAAATCAATGGATTACCTCATCGCTATTGCCAATCATCACCACAGATTCATACAGTGAAATTGAATGCGTTGAAAATGAATTGTATGTATTGTACAAAGTTCCTAGCTATGGTTCTGATACGGTTTATCAATTGTCATCTAGCGGTTTGATTGATATTCTTAGTTCTTCCGAATCCTTCGAAATCAATTCTATAACAACAAGCGATAATAAAATTACCATCAATACGGATGGTGCAATTTATCGGTTGAATTCGGATTTCACACAAGCCGCAAATTACAACAGTTATAACATTGGAACATGGATTTCAGTGCAAAACTCTTGTTATTACAACAATTCTGTTTGGATAGCCGATGTGAAAAATGGTTTTTTAGAGATCCCTTCACAGTTTACTTATTCAAAAATTAATTTTTCTGGCCCTCCCAAAAAGGAGTTCTATTTCTTAGATAGTGAAAAAGGAAAACTTGCCGTTGCCGGTGGAGGTCTTTCTGTTGTGGCTTCCAATTACAGTAGTTCAGGTGTGTACATTTTTAAAGATGAAACCTGGTCGCTATACGATCGAGACAACATGACCCTATGGAACGATGCGGATATTTGGGATTATATTTCAATTTCGATTGATCCAACGGATGAAGACAAAATTGCTGTTGGAACCTTTTCTCCAACACCACTCTCCATACTGAATGATGGTGGACAAGTGACGGATACATTTACCCCTTTAAATTCTACACTTCAATATACAGAAGCTGGTGGAAGTCTTTGCCTCATAAATGCATTGGACTATGACAGCGATGGTAATTTATGGGTCATCAATGGATTTACCGATTCACCACTGAACGTCTATACACAAGAAGGTAATTGGTATGCATTCGAAACTGGACTTGCTTCGAAAAACAAATTTGGTAAAAAACTTGTGGTTGATTATAACGGAAACAAGTGGTTTACGATGGATGGTGCTGGATTGTTTGCTTTCAGCGATAACGGTACACTATCAAACGCAAGTGATGATAAATATAAAAATATGAATTCCGGCGAATACACTGGAGCTTTACCATCCAATACGGTAAATGCAATTGCCGTTGATTTTGACAATGAAATTTGGATTGGAACGGATAATGGATTTGCCGTGTTGTACAATTCAGAAAATGTGTTCGATGCTGCTGCAGGTTCGTACAATGCTTCGCGTATCAAATTAGAATACGAAGGAAATGTGGAATATGTGTTGGGTAATTCCAATATTACTGACATAGAAGTAGATGGCGCCAATCGGAAATGGTTCGCGACTGCAAATTCTGGATTAATCTTACTTTCAGCCGATGGATTGGAAGTTATTTCCCAATTTACAGCTGAAAATTCACCACTTATTTCCAACAATATTTTAGATATTAAATTAGATCAAACTACTGGGGAATTATACATCGTAACAGACAAAGGTTTAATTTCTTACAGAACTGATGCGACCTATGAAGATCCAGATTACGCGAACGTAAAAGTGTTCCCAAATCCTGCACGACCTGATTTTGAAGGACCTATTACAATCCAAGGCATTCGCTATGATTCTGATATAAAAATCACAGATGTTGCAGGAAATTTGGTCTATCAAACTACTTCAAACGGTGGAACAGCAACTTGGAATGGAAAAACAATTACTGGTGAAAAGGTTACTAGTGGAGTTTACCTGATCTGGACAGCTCCTAACGAAGGTAAAGGTGGAAAAGTAGGCAAAGTACTTGTGATTCGTTAAGGACTGTGAAACAAAGCGACAACGCCATTTTTCTGCATCGTATCAATTATTCTGAAACAAGCTTAATTGCCACATTCTATACCCAAGATCACGGACTACAAAAATTCATGTTCCAAGGTGGTAAGAAAAAAGGCACATCTCTCTTTCCTTTGTCCTTATGCGAAATAACCTTCTATAAACGTCCCGATAGTGAATTGGGGAAATTGACAGAAGCACGTCCATCAGAAATGCTCATTGAACTGTTTTCGAATCCAATGAAAGCCACTTTAGCTTTTTTCATGGCGGATGTCATTAAGCAATGTTTGCAAACAGATCAATCTGATCCACAACTATTTCATTTTCTTACGCGCTCAATACATGCGCTTGATGGAGCAGAAGATTTATCTTCCTTTTCAACTGAATTTCTTATCGGTTTTAGTGAACAATTAGGAATTGAACCTCAAATTCAAGATAAAAATTGCGCTTATTTTCACCTTCAAGATGGTGATTTTTCTGATTTTGAACGATTGGGAGAATTGGTTGCCACAGGTTCGGGAGTTGAATTTATTCAGACTATTTTACGAGGTACCAAATCTATTTCAGAAAATAAGCAAACGAAAAAAGAAGCCTTTGAAATCATGTTGAATTATTTCAAATTACACATTCCGCGTTTCAATGTTGATCAATCGCTAGCAATAATTCACGACGTTTTATACAATTAAAAAAGTCACCCCGCGGGTGACTTTAAAAATGCAAGTAGCGAGCCTTGAATGTTAATACTTAACCCGCAATCATTTGCGTGGTTCTTTGATAAATATAGTAGAAAAATCTAAATTTTCCATTGAATTCGTTCGGAAATCTCTAATTCTTGCGTTGATCATCACCATGAAATCATCAGTTAAGATTGGTAAAACTGGCGCTTGATCTACAATCATTTGGTCACATTTTGCAAACAAATCATTGCGTTTTTTCTCATCCAATTCTCTCAATGCTTTTTCAAACAATGTATCGTATTGCTTGTTTCTAAATTTAAACGCATTTACATCTGCAGAATTCTCATGAATGTTTCCACCAAAGAATAAGCTTAAGAAATTTTCAGCATCTGGATAATCTGCAATCCAACCTGAACGCCAGATTTTAGCTTTACCTAAAGCGATTGCCTTATCACGTTGATCGATTGTACACAATTTAATATTCAAGGTAATTCCCAAGTTCTTTTTGATTTGAACCGCCACACCAATACACATTTTATGTGGAGCTGAACCATCAATTGCATTTACGTAGAAATCCAACACTGGAAAACCTTTCCCTCCGGGATAACCCGCTTTTGCCAACAACGCTTGTGCTTGTGCAACATTCATTTTTGGACCATTCACAGATTCATTTGAGAAATTATCCATTGCTGGAACAAAGCCTTTATGAGCAGCCCAACCTTCACCAAGTAAATACTTGTTTACGATTTCATCTCGATCAATTGCAAGGTTAAATGCTTTACGCACATCTATATTTTTGAACTCAGCACTTTCATTCGCAAATGCAATGTAATTCATGCTCATACTCGATTTCGACTCAACCTTATGCTTAATGTTTTTACCAGCTTGAGCATCTTGTAACGAACCTAAAATGTTTTCAATGTCCTCAACTGGAATTTCCAATACTAAATCAACCTCTTTCTTTCTGAAAGCCAATAATTCACTTTTCTTATCCTTTGCATATGACATAATCACTTTATCTAAGAACGGCAATTGATTTCCCAATTCGTCTTTTCTCCAATAAACTGGATTGCGCTTTAAGGTAATTCCATTTGCATCCATTGTTTCTAGCATAAAAGGACCTGTTCCAACTGGATGTTTTTTAATTTCAGCACCATACATTTCATATGCTTCCTTCGGAAAAATACCCAAATTCGTATGCGTTAAAATCTTGTCAAAACCAATAAATGATTCAATTAGTTTAATCTCTAACGTTGCATTATCAATGATTTTTATTCCCGAAACTCCGGAAGCAGCTAAAGATTGTTTTGACTTATTGTAAAATTCTTTTGCTCCTTGAATGCGATTCACCAACAAATAACTCATTTTATTGATTTTCAATCCTGAGCAAGCCATTTCCAAGGTATATTTCACATCTTCAACAGTTAACTCACGACCTTCACCATCAAAGCAATCATCTTCATGAAATTTAACACCTTTTCTAATTTTAAATGTAAAGGTTTTTGCATCCGCACTCACATTGTATGATTCCGCAATAGAAGGAATTACTTTCATTGTTTCAACATCCAATTTCAATAGGGGCTCATACATTTGAGAGTTTAAACGTTGAGAATAAATATCGACAGATGACATCGGAAATAAATTATCCACTTTTTCTGAAGACATAAATTTAAATTCTCCACCGTATAATTTTCCTCCAACAGCTGTTCTTTGCTCAGAAGTTTCTGAACCACATGATGACATAATCATCGAAAGGGCTGATACAGCAATGAGTAGAGTGTTTTTCATGGGTTTTATCGTTTGTTGAACAAATATATAAAAATTGATTTACTAAACTGTCTTAATATCCGACTTTCGTTCGAACGCGTTTAATCACATCATTCGCAACGATATGAGCTTTTTCAGCACCAACTTTTAAAGCCGCATCAATTTCATGTTTGTTGGCCATTAAATAATCATATTTTGCGCGTTGTTCAGCATATTTTTCAAGAATTAGCTCAAATAACTCTTGTTTTGCGTGACCATATCCATAATTTCCGGCAATATATTTCGCGCGCATTTTCGCATTTTGCTCTTCACTTGCCAACAAACGATAGATTGCAAAAATGTGACAAGTCTCAGGATCTTTTGGCTCTTCCAATTCTTTACTATCTGACAAAATCGACATCACTTGCTTGCGTAGCCGTTTTTCTGGTAAGAAAATATTGATGAAGTTGTTACGTGATTTACTCATTTTTTGTCCATCCGTTCCCAAAACATACATTGTTCCTTCCTCGATTTTTGATTCAGGCAATACAAATGTTTCGCCCATTTGATTATTAAAACGGCTTGCAACATCACGTGTAATTTCAATGTGTTGCAATTGATCTTTTCCAACTGGAACAAATTCAGCATCATACAATAAAATATCAGCCGCCATCAACATTGGATACGTAAACAAACCTGCATTTACATCCTCCAAACGATCAGCTTTATCTTTAAACGAATGTGCCAAAGTCAATCGTTGGTAAGGAAAATAACAACTCAAATACCATGATAATTCAGCCGTTTGAGGAACATCCGATTGACGATAAAATACAACACGACTTGTATCCAAACCAAATGCAAGCCAAGTAGCTGCTGTGCTGTACGTGTTTTCTCTCAATAATTCACCATCCTTGATTTGCGTCAATGAATGCATGTCTGCAATGAACAAAAATGATTCATTGTTTGGATCGTTTGCCATCTCAATTGCAGGAACAATTGCTCCTAACAAATTTCCCAAATGTGGCGTTCCTGTACTTTGAACACCCGTTAAAATTCGAGCCATAGTATTCTTTATTTGTGCGAATTTAGTTATTTTCGACCGAAATCTTTTCTCTTACAGCTGCATCCTTTAAAAAGTGTATTTTTGAACTATGGCAAAGCTCCGCGGAATTTTTGGACTTCTTTGGAAAATATATGTCGGGATTATTTTTGTAATCTTCGCTTTAGCTTTGTACCCATTTTTTTTAATCTTACTAACAAGCGAAAAAGGGAAAAAAGTTAGTTTTCGTCTCTTCGTCTTTTGGTCGTGGATGATGCGCATTTTCTGTTTTTACCATGTGAAAAAAGTAGAAAATGCAGAATTGCCAGAAGGACCGTATATCATTGTTGCCAATCACACGTCGTATTTAGATATTTTCTTCATGTATTCCATTCTTCCGAATCATCCGTTTTTGTTTTTAGGCAAAGGTGAAATATTAAATTATCCGATTTTAAAAACGTATTTCAAAGGGTTAAATATTCCTGTCCATCGAAAGGATCGCGCAAAAGCTGCACAATCATTTAATCAAGCAAAGAAGGCAGTTCGACAAGGTTGGTCACTCGTTATTTTTCCTGAAGGAGGAATACCAGACGATGATAATCCAAAGATGATTCCGTTTAAAGGAGGAGCTTTCCGTTTAGCGAAAGCATTGCAAATTCCAATTGTTCCAGTCACTTTCACCAACCATTACAAGTTGTTTTCTGATCCAGAATTTTTGTTAGGACCAGCTCGTCCGGGGATTTCACGTGTTCATGTTCATCCGGCAATTGAAGTGGAAAAAATTGATTCTCTTAGTTTGACAGAGTTAATGGATGAATGTTTCAACACAATCAATCGCCCGATTTTGGAAGAACATCCTCATTTGCGTTAAATTTATTATTTTTGCTGCATGAAAATCTCAGAAGAAATTGTTGATCATATCGCTCATTTAGCACGCCTTGAGTTTGAAGGTGATAAAAAACAAGCGATTCTTAATGACATGGAAAACATTGTTTCATTCATGGATAAATTGAGTGAAGTGGACACAGAGAATGTGGAGCCATTGATTTTCATGAATGATGAATATAACAAATTGCGTGAAGATGTTGCACAAGTGACTGTTACGCAAGATGAAGCGTTGAAAAATGCTCCCAAAAAAGATTCAGATTATTTCCGTATTCCGAAAGTATTGGATAAATAACCTTAGAGGAATAGGTAATACTTATCTAAGTTTAATTCATGTCGGAAAAACCAAAACACGATCCATTTGCAGTATTGCGCTATAAAGAATTCAATTTCTTCTTAGCCAATCGCTTTTTCTTGACCTTGGGTATTCAAATGCAAAGTGTTATTGTTGGATGGCAGGTGTACGCTTTGACAAAAGACGTGTTTGCTTTAGGAATGATTGGTTTGACTGAAGCCATTCCATTTATTGCAATATCACTTTTTTCCGGACATATTGCTGACACCTTCAATCGCAAATACATCTTATTGTTTTTTACATTTCTGTTTTTTATTGTAACAGGATTCCTTCTCTATTTTTCCTTGGATGGCGTTCATGTATTAAAAACGTATGGCACTCTACCAATTTTCATATCAATTGCTTTTGTTGGCGTAATTCGAGGATTTATCTCTGCTGCAAATTCGTCGTTCATGGCGCAACTCGTTCCTCGAACAGTTTATGGTAATGCTGCTACATGGAACAGCACTGTTTGGCACATTGCATCGGTTTTGGGACCATCGTTGGCTGGATTACTAATAGCCGTGAATTATACAACCGCTTATATTGTTGATATTTCATTTATCTGTTTAGCGTTTCTGGCATTTTTATTCATTGCGTCAAAACCAATTCCAGTTAAAGAAAAATCTGAATCCTTATTTGAAAGTTTGTCGGCTGGAATCAAGTTTGTGTTTAAAAACCAATTAATTCTTGGCGCTTTGTCCTTGGATTTATTTGCGGTCTTATTTGGTGGAGCAGTTGCACTTTTACCAGCATTTGCTGATAAAGTTTTGCATGCAGGAGCCGTTGAATTGGGGTTTTTACGCGCTGCACCTGCAGTTGGGGCGGTGTTAATGGCGCTGATTATTGCTTACAAACCACCAACCAAAAACGCTGGTAGAAATTTGTTTTTATCTGTTGGTGCTTTTGGTCTTGCAACTATTCTATTCGGACTTTCAACTAATTTTTACTTAGCCTTGTTCTTCTTGTTTTTGACTGGCGCATTCGACAATGTAAGTGTTGTGATCCGTCATACAATTTTGCAACTTTCCACTCCTGATAATATGCGTGGACGTGTTTCAGCAGTGAATGGAATTTTTATCGGTTCCTCCAACGAAATTGGTGCTTTTGAATCAGGTGCAGCAGCTCGTGCTTTAGGTTTGCGACCTTCTATTGTTTTTGGTGGAATTATGACCGTTCTTGTTGTGCTTGCAACGGCCAAACTTGCACCGAAATTACGCAAATTAAATATCGATCATTTATAAAAAAAGGCCAACCGAAGTTGACCTTTCAAAGCTATTCTTAATCTAGAATATCTGCGCTATCGCTTACAAATACTCCATCAGCCTGTTGCATTCGTTTTATTTTTTCTAGTTCAGCTTTCGAAACAACGTAGGTTTTAGTCCATGTGTCGTGCCAGCCTCTTTCACTAAAACATGAAAATGCTTCAAATGGGACAATACGCGCAAAACTTCTACCTAGAATTGTCGACGCAGATGGTTTATTTCCATATTCATCAACTACTAAACTGCTTGTTGCCAATTTTCCAATAGTACGTTGTGTTGTTACTTCGCTAACAAAATAATAAAGTGCAACGATTAACATACCATATATGCGTTCTTCCAATCCATTCATTGAAAGCACAAAATCTGGATTAACCACTGCCAAAAGAATTCCGAGTGTAAAAGCAATGGCATATATACAAACACCATCAATTAAATAATGTCCAAAACGCGCCCAACCTGAAATAACGTTCACATTATACGTAACCGTTTTTTCATAAGGAACCTTAATTTTGTTCCCATTCTCGTCTCTTTCTGTTTTAAAAAGTTCCTTTGTTTCTTTTAACTCACTAATTTTTTTCATGGTTTTAAGTTTAATTGTAAAGGGCAAATTTAGAAATTCCAATCATATTTATCCAATTCGCTGACGCACGCAATCAAAAGATCAATACTTCCTTTGATATCTTCTTTGTGCGCCATTTCAATTACTTGGTGTAAATGTCTTGTTGGAATAGAAACTGCTCCTGCGATTGAACCGCCTTCGGTCATGCGCTGAATTCCCGCTGTGTCCGTTCCCCCAGCTGTTAAAATCTCAGGTTGCCATTTAATTTTGTGCTTATCTGCCGTTTTTTTCATGTAATCCACCATCCGATAGTCGCAAATCGTTGACGCATCCATGATCTTAATCGCAGTTCCTTCGCCAAGTTTGGTAATCATTTCATGCGCTGCAGCTCCTGGTAAATCAAAAGCAATTGTCGTATCTAACCCAAAACCAAAATCCGGATTAATGCGTAAAGCAGAAACATTCGCTCCCCTGATACCAACTTCTTCTTGAACTGTAAAAACGCCATAAATATCATACGGAACTTCTTTTCCTTTTAAGGCTTTTAAGGTTTCAATTAAAATGAATACAGCCAAACGGTTATCCAATGATTTCCCATTTACACAATTTCCCATTTCAATAAATTCGCGTTCTCGTGTAATTGGATTACCAATTTCCACCAACTCTTTCACCTCTTCTGCACTTAAGCCAGTATCAATAAAATAATCCGATAATTTAGCAACTTTCTCACGTTCTGCAGCCGTCATTACATGAATCGGTTTTGAAGCCATTACACCTATCACATCTTTTTTTCCATGGATGATTACACGTTGCGCTGTTAAGGTTTTTGGATCAAATCCACCCAAGGTATGAAAACGAATAAATCCTTTATCGTCGATATGCGTCACCATGAAACCAATTTCGTCCATGTGTGCTCCAATCATCACTTTTTTACGCTCTTCTTTCGGTTTTGACCCATATTTCACTGCATAAATATTTCCCATATTGTCCAATTCAACATGATCTGTCAAACCTTCTAATTCATTAAGAACCAATTCTCTAATTTGTTTTTCAAATCCTGGAGCTCCTGGAGTTGTACATATTTTGTTTAAAAGCGCTGTGTTTATAGGCATTCTGCTAAATTTTTGTTGTTCAGCTAAAAATACAAAGTTTCGCATTAACTTTAAACCAACTTTCGAATAATAAAAATCAAATGGCCAAAGTTAAATCAGCGTATTTCTGTCAAAATTGTGGATATGAAACTCCAAAATGGTTGGGAAAATGTCCTTCTTGTGGTGAATGGAACACTTTCGTAGAAGAGATTATTGAAAAAAATATTCCTTCTGTTGTTGCCTTTTCTACTTCGACACGAAATTCAAAACCGCAGGCTATTCATACGATTGAAAACCAAGAACACGTTCGCATTGAGTTGAAAGACAAAGAATTGAATCGTGTTTTAGGTGGTGGATTGGTGCCTGGATCGTTGATTTTATTTGGCGGTGAACCTGGAATTGGTAAATCGACGCTTTTGCTACAAATGGCGGTTGAGGAGGAGAAAATAAATGTTCTTTACGTTTCAGGTGAAGAAAGTGAGCAACAGATTAAAATGCGCGCTGAACGAATCGGCTTGACCAATCAGCAATGCTACATTCTTACAGAAACGAACATTCAAAATATATTCACACAGGCTGAAACTACTCAACCTGAATTATTGATCATTGATTCAATCCAAACGTTATATTCTAGCCAGATTGAAAGTTCACCGGGAAGTATTTCACAAGTGCGCGAGTGTACAGCTCAATTGTTACGTTATGCAAAACAAACTGGTGTTCCTGTATTTTTAATCGGACATATCACAAAAGAAGGTTCTCTTGCAGGACCAAAAGTCTTGGAGCACATGGTTGATGCTGTGTTGCAATTTGAGGGCGATCGAAATCATGTTTATCGTTTATTACGCTCCATTAAAAATCGTTTCGGAAGTACCAATGAATTGGGGATTTATGAAATGCTTGGTACTGGATTGCGTCAAGTTGAAAACCCGTCTGAGATTTTAATTACGAATACGGATAGTTCCTTAAGTGGAATTTCGATTGCTGCGACTCTGGAAGGCATGCGACCGATGTTAGTTGAAGTGCAAGCGTTGGTGAGTACAGCAGCTTATGGAACGCCTCAACGCTCTTCGACTGGATTTGATAGCAAACGTTTGAATATGTTATTGGCGGTAATGGAAAAACGTTGTGGCTTTAAACTTGGAGCAAAGGATGTTTTCTTAAACATTGCCGGTGGAATTAAAGTGGATGATCCTGCGATTGATTTAGCTGTTGTTGCAGCGGTATTGTCATCGAATGCGGATTTAGCGATTGAAAAGAACATTGCGCTTTCGGCTGAGGTCGGTTTATCAGGAGAGGTGAGGCCTGTGAATCGTGTTGAGCAACGTATTTATGAGGCGGAAAAATTGGGCTTTGATAAAATCATCATTTCGAAATACAATAAGGGAATTGATCAAAAGAATTTTAAAATTGAATTGGTTCAGTGTGGAAAAATTGATGAAGTTGTGAGGGCGTTGTTTGCTTGATGGGGTAGATTATGGGAAAGGTTTGAACCACATAAGGCACATAAGGACACATAAGAGGTGTTTAACCATATAAGAGGAATCAACCACATGAGGCACATAAGTACACATGAGAGGATGTATCATAGAAAAATCAAACAGCTTATTAACCACATATGGAATGAACCACATAATGAAAATGAGGACACATAAGGAATAAAGATGAAACTAACAACGAGAGTTTTTTTAATCAGGAAGATTTCTAAATAGTTCATTTACATATGTTCGTTGTCCTTCCTTATATAAATTTGTGCAATTAAAGTTCAGTAATAAGCCTTTCGGTACATTGAGTAATTTCATATAGGTTATCAATTGCGCCTCATGAACTGGATGAATAAATTCAACCGCTTTTAATTCAACGGGTAAAATATCTTCAATCAATAAATCACATCTTAATTCAGCTTCGAGTCTATAACCTTTATAATTAACTGGAATATTTAACTCAGATTGATAGTTGATTCCTAACAAACTAAGTTCCTTTTTCAAACATCTATGGTAAACACTTTCCAACAAACCTGGGCCAAGGGTTTTATGTACTTCAATTGCTGCTCCATTGACTTTATAAATCAAATCGGCTAGGTAGGATTTTGTCATCGGTTTTTCGTTTTCCATTTAAGTTAATGAAAATTATCACTTTAAACCAACTAATTTTCGAAAAACGTATGTGACTTTATAGTCCTTATGAAGTTCTGCCCTTTTTTTAACTTAAACCTTTCAATTGTAAAAAGACACCAACCCAATTAACACCATCGTTCCATCCAAAGCGGCGAAAAAGAAGATAGATCTTGTCGAATTTGTGAAGAGGACAAGCAAGAACGCAAGCAGGGCAATACTACCTAAAAGAACGTTTTGCCATATTTCTTGATTGATATTTGCGATAATAAGATAAAAAACAGCTAAAAAGGCAAGTGAAACTACTTTTGAAACTGTAACACCAAAAAGTAAAGGAAGTGTTTTGTGCTGCATTCGATCTTGTTCCATATCCCGAATATCAAAGGGAATTGTAAGTGCTGCGAAAAGGAAAAAGAAGGCTGTTAATTCATTTTGTACGACTTCTGTTTTTCTACCCTCATTCAGCCATGGAATGTAAAACAATACACAGGTCCAAACGACTGCGATTAAAAATGTTTTCAGAAAAGGAATTTCTCTCAAGCGTTTCCCAAAAAATGGAACCACATAAAAAATGCTGACAAAAACAGTAAGTATAAACAGCCAACCATTTGAAAGAACATCTTTTACTAAATAAGCAGAAAGCAATAAAGCTAGAATTCCGCAAATGATTGACATTGGATTCATCCAGTAGATTCGTTTCTTAAGCCAAATGTAGGTTTCTGTTTGAAGTGTTGCTTGCTTCTTAAATTTATAAATCCGCTGTAAATTATACACTGAAAACGTAGCCAAGGAAATAGCTAAGGCATATAAAAACCAGTTCGAAACAATATGTGAATACAGCCATCCTCCAGACAAAGTACCTGCAGCCAGACTAATCCAACAATTACTGTAAATACTATGTTTTATGAATGCTTTGATGCTGAAAATTACGCAATTTCCGCCAAGACTCGCTCAACGCTGATGGATTGAATACAATCACACGCTTTCTTTTTCTTGCACGTTGGACACTCCGGATCATTCACGAGAATGGAAACATTACTTCCCAATGCTTGCCAACGACCTGGATGAATAGGTTTTCTTGGAGAAAACAATCCGATTGTTCGAACACCTAAAAACCCTGCAATATGTAAAGGACCAGTTGAACACGCGATTAAATTCTGCACTTTTCCAATGAAAACAATTAACTGTTCCAAGGACATAGTTCCAGAAAGATCAATGATGGATGGATTTTTCGGCAAGTCTTTACGATACAATTCTCCTTCCTTTTCTGTTCCTGTGAAAAAAACCGTATAGCCATTATCCGCTAATTTATTCGCAAGTTCAGCATACGAAGACATCGGCCATTCTACTGCACTTCCTTGTGATTTCGGATGAAGAACAACGGTTTTTGAAGCCGCTGATAGCATTTCTTCAATATTTTTAGGTAATCCTACCTGAACTGGTTGAAAAGCGCTTACCATCTCTGAAACGGTCTCCAGCGATGGAATTTCAGTTAATCCAAACGGTCGAAGTAACTCAAAATTCAATTGCGACTCGTGCAAAGGTGAAGATTTGCGTGTAAAATTCAATCGATGTGAGCATGTCAACAAATGATATGTTCTGTGCGATGTCCCAATACGCATTGGAATCTTAGCTTTCTTTGCCAACGCTGCAATATCTTTATTCGGGAAAACATGGATGATTGCTGAAGCATGTAATTCATGTAAGGCCTCAATTCGCTGTGAAGTTGGTAAACCTTCAATTCTATTCCAATCGACAAATTCATCGATGACTGAAAAACAATCAACAACAGGTTTTGTATAGTTTTTTCCTAAGTAAATTAACTCAACTCCAGGAATATTTTTCTTTAACCAAACACACATTGGAAGCGTCAACATAACATCTCCAATACTATCCGTTCTTGATATAATAATTCTATTTACGCTCATTTTTGACGTTGTAAATTCAAAAGCATTACATATTTTCTGTAAGTAGCGTAGGCACTAAGGCGTGAGATTGTGAAACCTGTAGCTCCATCCATAAAACCGCGCTTAAAAATGAAACTTTTAAAGAATTGCGCAATAACCTTCATTCCAATCTTGAACCAATTCGACCGACCTCCTCTCGCATACAATTCCGTTGATGCAATTTTACCAAAATATTCAATCTGTTTCAAGTGATCTTCGCGTGTATAGTAAGAATAATGTAATAAATCACCTTTCAAAAATCCAACTTCCTGATTTTCATTCATATCCAAACGGTCATGTGGATTAACTCCTTGCCATCTGGCATGATTCCGATTCACCAAACGCGTTTTCGAATCTGGATACCATCCACAATATTTCACCCAATGCCCACAGTAATTCGTCAAACGATTAAAGCGATAACCTGCTAGTGTTGGATTGGCTTTCATTTCCAAAATACTCGTTTTCAGTTCATCCGTCAAAGCTTCATCTGCATCTAATGACAAAATCCAATCATGACTTGCCTGATCAATCGCAAAGTTCTTTTGTTGAATATGTCCTTCAAACGGATTTTCAATAAACTTCACATTGTATTTAGCACAAATTTCTGCCGTTTTATCTTTCGAGAAAGAATCAATCACAATAATTTCATCCGCTACTCCTTGCAATGATGCAAGACAGCGCTCAATATTACGTTCCTCATTGAAGGTAATGATAACTGCTGAAAGTGAAATTGCCATTTGAAGATGTACTTCGTGTGATTATTTAACGCGTAAACGTTGACCAACTGTCAAACGATTAATATTGATTCCGGGATTCAATTTTGTTAATTGTGCTTGGGTTAAACCATGTCTAGATGCGACTTTCGAAAAGGTATCACCAGATTTTACAGAATAATATTTTTTAACTGGCTTTGGTGGCTCAACCTTAGGTACATCCTTTTGCTCAGTTGCTCCTCCAGGTCCGCTTTTCAATTGTAAACGTTGACCAACGTAAATGTTTGTCGTTCGCAAAGCATTCCACTCCATGATTTGCTCAACTGTAACACCATATTTTGTTGCAATCGTCCCCATCGTTTCACCACTTTTCACTTTGTGATAAATGTAGTTGCCTAATGCAGGTAAACTATTACCAAGAGAATCCAATGAATCGACAACAACAGGTTCTAAATCGATTGGTTTAACAACTGGGGCAACTTCACCAGAATACAATTTACGTTCTAGACCATACAAACTATCTTCTAAACTTACTAAAAGACCGATTTTCTCCAATGGACCAGAAATGCACTGACTTGGTTTAGTTGAAGGAATGTAGGTTGTTTTATAAACCGGATTTAACGCCTTAATATCATCAACTGGCCAATTCACCAATTTTGAAATAGAATTCATGTGCACACCTGCCGCTAAACACATTGTATCCAATTGTGCATAATGCACTTTTACATCCATTGGAACGATATTGTGTTCAGCATGATAAGTCAACAAATATGCTGCAGCAATAAAATTTGGAACATATCCTTGTGTTTCAGTCGGTAAGAATGGTCTCACTTCCCAATAGGTTGTTTTGTTTCCAGAACGGCGAATGGCTTTATTGACATTTCCTGGTCCAGCATTGTAAGCGGCAAGTGCTAAATTCCAATCACCATAAATTCCGTACAACTGACGCAAATAACGACATGCCGCATCCGTTGCTTGAACAGGATCCATTCGTTCATCGATGTAGGAATTTTCCTTCAAACCAAAGTACAAACCAGTTCGGTACATGAATTGCCACAAACCTAATGCACCAGCGCGCGATTTCACTTGTGGACGCAATCCAGATTCAATAACTGGCAAATATTTCAATTCGATTGGCAAACCGTATTCGGCCAACTTTTCTTCGAATAAATCAAAGTATAATGTTGATCGACCCAATACAACACGTGCAAAACCACGACGATTTTGAGCGAAAAATTTAATTGTTGAAAGTGTTGCTGCATTACAATCTAAATGAAACGGTGACATTTCATTCATTTTTTCTAAACGTTCGCAATACACTTCATCAGAAAATTGAGGAGCATCACCTGGTTCATAGTTCAAAGCGTTGATGATTGAATCATAATTGTTTTGATTCGCATAATCTGCCAAGAATAATTGTAAAGATTGCTCAACTGTATTAATAAACGCATCTTTTTTCAAGGTATCGCCTGGACGAACTAAATGAGCAGGCGTTTGGGCATTTGCTGCTAGAGCAAAAATGCATGAGAAAAAGATGAGTTTCAATTTAATCATAAGCTTAAGCTAATTTTTCCAAGTAAGATGAAAAGTTAAATAGGTCTTTTTCACCGAAATTTTTCCCCATTACTTGAATTCCAAAGGGCATACCATTTGAGTGTTTGCCAAGTGGAAGTGATATTGCAGGATGTCCTGTCAAGTTTGCATGAACTGTAAAAATATCTTGCAAATACATTTGAATTGGATCTTTCACTGCGTTTAATTCAAACGCTGTCGAAGGCGTTGTTGGAAGTAAAATCAAATCGTATTGACTTAAAATTTCTTCTGTTCTATTTTTCAATACACGACGAACTTTTTGTCCTTTCGTGTAAAAAGCATCATAATATCCATGAGATAGAACGAATGTTCCAGCCATGATTCTTCTTTGAACTTCAGGACCAAATCCTTCAGAACGCGATTTCTTATAGGTTTGTTCAACACCCACAGCACTTGAACTTCTGTGACCAAAATGAACACCATCAAAACGTGATAAGTTCGAAGATGCTTCAGCTGTAGTTAAAACGTAGTATGTTGGAACCATGTATTCCAAGTATGGAAACGAAACAAATTCAACTTCGTGACCATCAGCTTTTAATTTTGTAATCGTATCCTCCATTTTTTCTACCACTTCAGGATCAATTCCTTCAGTGTGCAAACTTTCTTGGATAACTGCGATTTTCTTTGTTTGAATTGGTTCTATAGAAGCGTATGCATCAACAGATCTGCTTGAAACCGTTGAATCGAACTCATCTTCACCTGCCATTATTTCTAATAACAAAGCCGAATCTTCTAATGAATTTGTAAATGGTCCAATTTGATCGAACGAAGAAGCGTAGGCAATTAAACCGTAGCGACTAATGCGACCATAGGTTGGTTTTAAACCATACGTTCCAGTAAATGATGCCGGTTGACGAATAGACCCACCTGTATCACTACCCAATGTTGCTGTACACATTCCCGCTGAAACTGCAACAGCAGAACCACCTGAAGATCCACCAGGAACAAGGTTTTTATTCAAGAAATTTTTAACGGGACCGAAAGCAGAATTTTCATTGGACGAACCCATTGCAAATTCATCACAATTTAATCGGCCGATAATTACTGCGTCCTCATCTAATAATCGTTGAACTGCTGTTCCTGTAAATAAAGATTCAAATCCTTCTAATATTTTAGAAGAGGCTGTAACTTTATGTCCTGCATAACAAAGATTATCTTTTAAACCAATCACCATTCCAGCTAAACGTCCCGCATTTCCTGCTTTACGTTTTGCATCAACTTCAATTGCTTTTTCTTTTGCCGAATTTTCAAACACCTCCAAAAAGACATTTAAATCGGAATTTTGCTGAATAGCATTAAGATAGCCTTCAACTATTTCCAAAACAGTACTACCCGAAGCAAGGGCGGTTTTCACTTCAGCAAATGTTTTATACATTGGGAAAGAATTTATTAGTTTTTCTCCTCTGTTTGTTTAGGCTCTTCTTTTGCAGCTTCACCAGTTTTTGAAGCATCTTTAAATTCCTTCACGCCTTGTCCAAGACCTTTCATTAGTTCTGGAATTTTCTTTCCACCGAATAACAATAGAACGACTGCCAAAATTACGATTACTTGCCAAGGACCAAAAACTCCTAAAATCATGGTATATATTTTTAAATGTTCACGCAAAGTTACTGAATTATCAGTAATATCGAATTCATATTGTGTGCAAACTGTTAAATAATCAAAAAAGCCCCCCGGAATGGGAGGCTTTTCTTTTCAATTAAGTAGAAATTACAATTTTCTTGCAACTTCAACTTCTTCGTAAGACTCAACAATATCACCAATTTTGATATCATTGAACTTATCAATATTTAAACCACATTCGTAGTTATTTTTCACTTCTCTTACATCGTCTTTAAATCGTTTCAATGATCCAAGTACACCTGAATGAATTACGATACCATCACGGATGATACGCACTTTGTTGCTGCGTTTGATGATACCATCCAACACATAACATCCTGCAATTGTACCCACTTTCGTGATATCGAATGTTTCGCGAATCTCTGCAGAACCAACGATTTTTTCTTCAATGTCTGGAGATAACATTCCTTCCATCGCAGATTTGATTTCATCGATTGCTTTGTAGATAACTGAATACAAACGAATATCAATTTGTTCATTTTCAGCCAATTTACGTGCAGACAACGATGGACGAACCTGGAATCCGATGATGATTGCGTCTGATGCCGAAGCAAGATTCACATCCGCCTCAGAAATAGCTCCAACTCCTTTGTGTACAATATTTACTTGAATTTCCGGAGTTGATAAGTTCAACAACGAGTCAGATAATGCCTCGATTGAACCATCCACGTCACCTTTCACAATGATGTTCAACTCTTTAAAGTCTCCAATCGCCAAACGACGACCAATTTCATCCAATGTAATATGTTTCGTTGTACGTAGACCTTGTTCACGATACAATTGCTCACGTTTCGTTGCGATTGCTTTCGCTTCACGCTCTTCATCCATTACGTGGAATTTATCACCCGCACTTGGCGCGCCATTGATTCCAAGAATTGATACTGGTTTTGATGGTCCAGCTTCTTTGATGCTTGCACCATGCTCATCGTGCATTGCACGAACACGACCATAGTTTCTACCAACAAGAACGATATCACCAATTTTAAGCGTTCCTGCTTCCACCAACATATTCGTTACGTAACCTTTTCCTTTATCCAAAGAAGATTCGATTACTGTACCCAATGCGTTTTTATTTGGATTCGCACGAAGCGTTAATAATTCTGCCTCTAACAATACTTTCTCCAACAATGAGTCAATGTTCACGTTTTGTTTTGCAGAGATTTCTTGTACTTGGTATTTACCACCCCAGTCTTCCACCAAGATATTCATTTGAGATAATTGCTCTCTAATTTTATCTGGATTTGCTCCTGGTTTGTCAATTTTATTGATTGCGAACACCATCGGTACACCTGCAGCTTGAGCGTGAGAGATTGCCTCTTTTGTTTGTGGCATCACGTCATCATCCGCCGCAACAATGATAATTGCAACATCGGTAATTTGAGCACCACGTGCACGCATTGCTGTAAAGGCTTCGTGACCTGGAGTATCTAAGAAAGTCATTTTACGACCATCTTTTAATGTTACCGAATATGCACCAATGTGCTGAGTAATTCCTCCGGCCTCACCTGCAGTTACGTTGGCATTACGGATTTTATCCAATAAGGATGTTTTACCGTGGTCAACGTGACCCATTACAGTGATAATTGGCGGACGATCTACTAAATCTTCTTCTTTATCTTCAACTACTGGAATTGCTTCTTGTACTTCAGCACTTACAAATTGCGCTTCGAAACCAAACTCATCAGCAACGATTTGAATTGTTTCAGCATCTAAACGTTGGTTGATCGAAGCGAAAATACCCAAGGACATACAAGCCGAAATTACAGCTGTAGGTTGCGTATTCATCATAGAAGCAAGTTCTGAAACCGTAACGAATTCCGTTAATTTCAATACTTTTTCTTCCATTTCAGCAGCTTCCATTTCATCTTGACGACGTTGAGCTACGTAATCACGTTTTGCACGACGGTTTTTAGATGCTTTGGATTTACCACCTTGATTCGAAAGACGCGCTAATGTATCCTTGATCTCTTTCTGAATATCTTTTTCCTTGATTTCAGGTTTATCAAATTTAGGAGCAGCGCCACCTTTCTTAAAGTTTTTATTTCCAGCCCCTTGGTTACCTTGATAACCACCTGGTTTTGCTGGAGTTGCCGATCCTGGTGCTGGTGCTGGAGCATTTGGATCAACTTTCTTAATTCTTTTACGTTTCTTGCGTGCGTCAGCAGCAGCATTAGAACCTGGTTTGTTCGAGGTTTTTGGACGATCAACAGGTAATTCAATTCTACCAAGAACCGTTGGCCCTGTCAACACTTTACGTTCAACACGAATTGTTTCGATTTCACGTGGTGCTTCTGGCTCAGGTTTTTCTTCTACTGGTTTCACCTCTGCAACTGGCTCAACAGCTTTTGGTTTTTCAACCACTGGAGCCGGTTTAGCTGGTTCTTCGTGCTGATGTTTTTTCTTATCAGGACGCGTTTTTGTGTTCAATTTGTCCAAGTCGATTTTACCAATCACTTGTACTTGAACATCCCCTTCACCGATTGTTTTTGCTTCAGAAACCTCTGGCTTTTCAACAACCTCTGGAGCTGCTTCCACAACTGGTGCAGCAACTGGTTCAGGCGTAGCAACAACTTCTTGTTGCTTTTCTTCTACCACTTTTTGAGGTTCTTCAAAAACGTTGCGTTTAATTTCCTCCATGTTAATTGGATCTGAATCATCATCATCATCCGATTTTTGAGGCGCCTCGTCTTGTTTTGAATCTCTAATGGAGATTGTTTCACGCTTTTCGCGCTTAACTGCTGAGAACTTAGATTTCTCTTTCATCGTTTGATCAGCAGCGAATTCAGTTTGTAGAATATCATAATGCTCACCTTCTAACTTTGTGTTAGGGTTCACATCAATCTTTATTCCTTTTGAGTCAAGGAATTCAACAAGCGTGGAGATCCCAACATTGAGTTCTCCAGCTGCTTTTCCTAATCTTATTGGTTTTCCGGCCATATAATTATGTGTCCTTCGTTTTTACTTATTCAGTAGTTTGTAACAAGTTACGCTTTATGCTATTTATTCGAATTCAGCACGTAGAATTCTAAATACTTCATCAATTGTTTCTTGCTCCAAGTCTGTTCTTTGTACAAGTTGCTCTGGGCTAATTTCTAACACAGATTTCGCAGTATCACATCCAATTGCTTTCAATTCATCGATAATCCAGCTATCGATTTCATCAGCAAATTCTTCCAAATCTACGTCTTCTACATCCACTTCACCTTCACGGTAAACGTCTAATTCATATCCACACAGTTTTCCTGCCAACTTAATGTTGTGTCCACCTTTACCAATTGCCAATGACACTTGATCTGGTTTTAAGAAAACTTTCGCACGTTTATCTTCTTCACTAATTTCGATAGACGAAATTTTTGCAGGAGACAACGAACGTTGAATTAATAATTGAGGGTTTGTTGTGAAGTTAATCACATCAATGTTTTCATTTCTCAACTCACGAACAATTCCGTGAATACGAGATCCTTTCATACCAACACATGCTCCAACTGGATCCACACGGTCATCGTAAGATTCAACAGCAACTTTTGCTCTTTCACCTGGTTCACGTACGATACGCTTAATTGTAATTAATCCGTCAAATACTTCAGGAACCTCAAGTTCAAACAAACGCTCAAGGAATTCTGGAGCTGTACGAGACAAGATAATTACCGGAGAACTGTTACGCATGTCAACTTTCGCAACAACTGCACGAACAGCTTCACCTTTCTTAAAGTAATCTGATGGAATTTGTTCTGATTTAGGCAATATCAACTCATTACCTTCATCATCCAATACCATAATTTCTTTTTTCCAAACTTGGTACACTTCACCTGTAACGATTTCACCGATACGCTCTTTGTACACTTTGTATAAATGGTCTTTTTCAAGTTCCATAATACGAGAGATCAAGTTTTGGCGCAACGACAAGATGTTACGACGACCGAAGTCACCGAATTTAAACTCTTCCGTTACCTCTTCACCGATTTCGAAATCTGGCTCAATTTTAATTGCGTCAGAATAAGCGATTTCTGTATTTTGATCTTCAACTTCACCGTCGTCAACGATTTCTTTATTCAAGAAAATTTGAACGTCACCTTTATCAATGTTTACAATGATATCGATGTGCTCATCAGTGTTGAATTTCTTTTTTAACATTGCTCGGAATACGTCTTCCAATACATGTTGCATCGTTTGTTTGTCGATGCTTTTCAATTCTTTGAATTCCGAAAACGATTCAACTAATTCAAGGCTATTCATGGTTACCTATTTAAATGAAATAACAATTTTTGTGTCCTTTATTTGATCAAGTGGAAAAACATGTTCTTCCACAATTAATTCCTTTTTCTTCTTCCCTTCAGGTTTTTCCATTCGAGAAGTTTCTAATGTGATTTCGGCATCAGTTGCTGCCTTCAAGATTCCCTCTAACTTGGAACCATTGTGCAAAACAACCTTTACTTCTTTCCCGATATTTTTTGTGTATTGTGCTAAAACACGAAACGGTTTATCTAAACCAGCTGAAGAAACGTGTAATTCAAAATCTTCATCTTCTCGGTCTAAGTTATGCTCAACGTTTCGAGAAACTGACATACAATCATTGATTGCAACATTTCCTTCATGCTTGTCTAATTCAACGTGAATCACATTGTTAGAAGAGATGGTAAGTTCAACAACAAACAAGCCGTTGTTTAACTCTGCGATGCGCTCATCGATTAATTCCAGTACCTTTTTTTTACTAATCATAACTTATAAAAAGAGGGGACTTTCGTCCCCTCATTCTGTCTCGATATTTCTTAAATACGGCACAAAGATAGGTCTTTTTTTGTAAAATCCAACATTATCAATCAAATATGTTTTTATGAAGCCATTATTTTGTGAACTTTGCCTAAACTTTTTTCATGTTAATAGAAGTAAAAGACAAGGTGGTTTCGACACAAGTTTTCGAGAAAAAATTCGTGTGTGATTTGAATGCGTGTAAAGGAGCATGTTGTATTGAAGGTGATTCTGGAGCACCCTTGAGCTTTGACGAAATCGATATTATCGAGGAAGAGTTAGAAGTGATTTATCCGTATATGCGCCCGGAAGGACGAGCAGCTGTTGAAGCTTCAGGTGTATTTTACATGGATGAAGACAATGAGCCTGTCACCACTTTAGTAAATGGAGGAGAATGTGCGTTTGTTTACTTCGACGAGAATAATATTACTAAATGTTCGATTGAACAAGCCTTCTTAGATGGGAAAACAGATTTTAAAAAACCTATTTCCTGTCATTTGTACCCGATTCGCGTAAAGCAATTCAATGAAATGAAAGCATTAACGTATGATCATTGGCCTATTTGTGCACCTGCCTGCGACTGTGGAGAGAAACTAGATGTTCCTGTTTTCCGCTTTCTAAAAGAACCTATTACGCGTGCTTTCGGAGAGGAATTTTATAAAGAATTGACAGTAGTCGAGAAGGCTTGGAGAGAGAAGGAGTGATTTCAATTATTGTAATTTAATTAGACATCAAACGAATAAAACTGGTTCGAATCAAAATTTTTTGTACTATTGAAATACTAATACCTGTTTATTCTATACCGTTATGATAAGAACTTTTTTGATATCCCTATTTGTAGTTTTTGTATCGTCAACACTAAAATCACAACTAGTCATTGACAGTTCATCTTCAGCAGGCTATTTTGTTCCTTTTAATGAAGTCCAATTAAGTTCAATTTCAAGTTATATGTCTTGTACTTCCATAACGTATCCAATTGACTTAACCCATGATTCTATTACCGATGTCGAAATTTTAGTCAGTTGTTACATGGGCGGACAAGGGAGAGAAAATGATATTAGAATTAAAACGTATAATGGTTTCTATATTCACAGTGACACAAGCTACTTAATGAATTTTCAACATGTCGGAACAGATGGAATAGTGGTTGATCTCTCCACAACAATTCCTGTTGCAAAAAAATACGAGTGGGGAGATACTGTAAATTCTGGACAAACGTCACTTTCAACTTATCTTCCGATATACAAATTTGCGCAGGGGTATACACCTTTATGTACGTATTCAAACATCTACCCATTCCTTAACGACACTGCCTATATTGTACTAGAGACATCGGCAAGTGAATTATTTTATATAAAAATTTCCAATCCAACTGATAACGAAATTACATTGCACTCAATCAACAGTTCTGTTCTTTATTTAAATAACATTATTGTTTATCCCAATCCGTCTTTTGAAACAATCCATTTTGACCATCCCTATAAGAAGGTTCAAATTGTTGACAACTACGGTTGTGTTGTGATGAATCAATTAGACGTTTACGAAGCCATGGATATTTCAGGTCTATTAGACGGAATATATTGGATTTTTGCAGAAGATGATGAAAAATCGCTTAAAACAAAGCTTGTTAAAATAAGTCAGTAGATTGCCAAATCAAATTGAGTTATTTAGATATACCTCGCTAAAGTTTTTTACTTTTTCTTGAGGGCAATAATTGCTTTAAACAAAAAACCCCAAAGATTAACTTCGGGGTTTTGCTCTTGAGCTAAAATAAAAACGGCACAATTATTAACAGCCACAAGAATATTATCGGGAAAATTTAAATTTTAATCTTCCCTTTTTTAGTTATCTATAACCGCTTCTAGCCAGAACACATTTGACTGCGTCGGATTCAGTTCCGTCTATAACCGGCTAACGCCGCTTCTAGCCAGAACACATCTCACACGCGTCTGGGTTGTCCAAAGAACATGCGATTGCGGCTTGTTGCTCCTCGATGCTTGCGATAGAAACTTCTGGTTCAGCAACCACAGCTTTGTCAACTGTAAATTTGATTGCGTCAGTTGCTGCTTTCGTTCTCAAGTAGTACATTCCTGTTTTCAATCCTTTTTCCCATCCGTAGAAGTGCATTGAAGTCAATTTTCCGAAGTTTGCATTCTCCATGAAAATGTTTAAAGATTGTGATTGACAAATATACGCTCCACGATCTGCTGCTTGATCAATAATTGCTTTTTGAGAAATTTCCCAAGCAGTTTTGTAAAGATCTTTCAAACGTTGTGGTACTTCGTTGATGTTTTGAACAGAACCATTTTCTTGCATGATTTTACGACGCATTTCTTTGTTCCACAAACCTTCTTTCACTAAGTCTTTCAATAAGTGTTTGTTTACGATAATAAACTCACCTGAAAGTACACGACGTGTATAGATGTTTGATGTATATGGTTCAAAACATTCGTTGTTTCCAAGGATTTGAGCGGTTGAAGCTGTTGGCATTGGCGCTAACAACAATGAGTTTCTAACTCCGTGCTTAATCACTTCTTCTTTCAACACATCCCATTCCCAACGACTTGTTGGAGTAACTCCCCACATGTCGAATTGGAAAATTCCTTTTGAAACTGGAGAACCAGCATATGATTGGTATGGACCTTCAACTTTCGCTAAATCTTTAGAAGCTGTCATCGACGCATAATAGATTGTTTCGAAAATCTCACGGTTCAATGCACGTGCTTCTTCAGATTCGAATGGTAAGCCCATTAAAATGAATGCATCTGCCAAACCTTGAACACCTAATCCAATTGGACGGTGACGCATGTTTGAATTACGCGCTTCCTCAACTGGGTAGTAATTCCCGTCAATGATTCTATTTAAGTTCATTGTTGCTTGGTACGTTACCTCGAATAATTTATCGTGGTCAAACGTTCCGTTCTCAGTAACATATTTTGGTAAAGCCAACGAAGCCAAGTTACAAACTGCAACCTCGTCTGGAGCAGTGTACTCAATAATCTCCGTACATAAGTTTGAAGATTTGATTGTACCCAAGTTTTGTTGATTAGATTTTGCATTTGCAGCATCTTTGTACAACATGTATGGTGTTCCTGTCTCAATTTGTGATTCCAAAATTTTGAACCATAAATCTTGTGCTTTAATCGTTTTGCGACCTTTTCCTTCTCTTTCGTAACGTGTGTACAATTCTTCAAATGCAGCACTGTGTGTATCAGAAAGACCTGGACATTCGTGAGGACACATTAATGTCCAATCACCGTTTTCTTTCACACGTTTCATGAATAAATCTGGAATCCATAAAGCGTAGAATAAATCACGCGCACGTTGTTCTTCTTTTCCGTGGTTCTTTTTCAAGTCCAAGAAATCGAATACATCAGCATGCCATGGTTCGATGTACATTGCGAAAGAACCTTTTCTTTTACCTCCACCTTGGTCAACGTAACGAGCAGTATCGTTGAAAACTCTTAGCATTGGAACGATACCATTTGATGTACCATTAGTTCCTTTGATATATGAACCCGTTGCACGGATATTGTGAATAGCTAAACCTATACCACCAGCTGATTGAGAAATCTGAGCGCAAGACTTCAATGTATCATAAATCCCTTCGATGCTATCATCTTTCATTGTTAACAAGAAACAAGATGACATTTGAGGTTTTGGCGTACCTGAATTAAATAATGTTGGCGTTGCGTGTGTAAACCAACCTTCAGACATCAAGTTATACGTTTTAATCGCATCTTGAATGTTCTCTTTGTGGATACCAACAGCAACTCGCATTAACATTTGTTGTGGACGTTCAACAATTTGACCTTCCAATTTCATTAAGTATGAACGAGTCAATGTTTTGAATCCAAAATAATCGTAACGGAAATCGCGGTCATAAATAATGCTTGAATCCAAGGCATCTTTATTATCCATAATCACGTTGTACACATCTTCAGCAACTAAAGAAGCATTTTGTCCTGTTTTAGGATCGATGTATTTGTACATGTCTTCGATTACTTCAGAGAACGTTTTTTTCGTTTCCTTGTGTAAATTCGAAACAGCAATACGCGATGCTAATAAGGCGTAATCTGGGTGGTCAATTGTTTTAGCTGCAGCAACTTCAGCAGCTAGGTTGTCCAACACTGTTGTTGTTACTCCATCATAAATTCCTTCAATAACTTTCATTGCCACAGCTTCTGGAGAAACTAGTGGATCAAGTCCGTAGCACATTTTTATAATGCGTGCGGTAATTTTATCAAATTTAACGGCTTCTTTTCTTCCGTCTCTTTTAACTACATACATGGGCGCTCGTTTATTTTTTTATAGTAATCGTGGTATATTTTAAAACTCTTCGTCTAGACTAAAAGTTTGATTGTCTTTTCCTGCCATTACACCAGCTTTCTGGTATTCTGCAACACGTTTCTCAAAGAAATTTGTTTTTCCTTGAATTGAAATCATGTCCATGAAATCGAATGGGTTTGTAGCGTTGTACACTTTTTCGTTTCCAAGTTCCGTTAATAAACGGTCAGCAACGAATTCAATGTATTGAGCCATCAAGTCACTATTCATTCCAATTAATTTCACTGGTAACGCATCTGTAACGAATTCTTTTTCGATTTCAACTGCATGCATGATGATTTCTTGAACTTGTTGTTTTGGTAATTTATTTACCAAGTGATTGTTGTATAACAAACATGCGAAATCACAATGCAAGCCTTCATCACGAGAAATCAACTCATTAGAGAAAGAAAGTCCTGGCATCAAGCCTCTTTTCTTCAACCAGAAAATTGAACAAAAAGAACCAGAGAAGAAAATCCCTTCCACAGCAGCGAATGCAACCAAACGCTCAGCGAAAGAACCATTTTCAATCCAACGCAAAGCCCAATCAGCTTTCTTACGAACACAATCAATTGTGTCAATAGCGTTAAATAAATAATTTTTATCTGCTGTGTCTTTGATATATGTATCAATCAACAAAGAATAAGTCTCAGAGTGAATATTTTCGATTGCTACTTGAAAACCATAAAAGAATTTCGCCTCAGTATATTGAACTTCTGACAAGAAATGCTCTGCTAAATTTTCGTTCACAATACCATCTGATGCTGCGAAAAATGCCAATACATGTTTAACGAAATGACGCTCATCGTCATTCAATTTTGTGTCCCAGTCAATTAAATCGGGAGACAAATCAATCTCTTCTGCTGTCCAAAAGCTAGCTTCAGCTTTTTTATAGAACGCCCAGATATCATCGTGCTGTATTGGAAACAGAACGAATCGATTGTTGTTTGATTCTAATATTGGTTCTACTTGTGCCATTTTATTTTTGTTGTTCGTTTTTGTACGTATTATCCCAGTGTCAGAAATGTGTATTTCTCACCTGTTTGATCATCGTCAAATTTTGTTGTTTCCTCTCTGTGTGAAATCTGGTCAGTGAAGCCAAGTGTATTTCGTTTATTTGAGGCATACAAAAATTGTCAAAAATCTTCCCAATCGCAATTAAAGAAATTCACAAATTTTCAATGTTATTAACATTACAATTCGGAAACCCTTTGGTAACAAACCTTAACAAGTTTATTAACACCCTGACGAAAGATATTCACAGAAACAACACCGCATTTTGTCGATAAATTATTTCCTTTCGTCAAACCGCTGAAATCAAAGATGTTTGGGATTTGTTCTATAAAATTAACGCACATTTATGCCTAAGTCAAGAATTAATTTTTGTTATTTTAAACACAAAATTGTTTATAGATTTTTTAAATGAACAAGGACCTAAGAAAGCGTGAATTTGGACTAAAAAATTGGTTGAATTTTGTCGACCCAATTAGCCATTTGATTTATCCAAATCGTTGTTTAATTTGCGACGAAGAATTGGCCAAAGAAAGCAAATCTATTTGTTCATTTTGTTATACTGAAATGGACTTTACACACTATGAAAAATACGAAGAACCGACTTCTTTAGACAAATTATTCTGGGGACGTGTGATTTTAGAATCCACTTTCGGACTCTTATTTTTCGAAAAAGGGAAGTCATCTCAAAAAATATTACACGCTTTAAAGTATAAGTCTAATCCACAAGTTGGTGTTGAATTTGGAAAGTTAATTGGACTAAAAGTCAAGGATTTAGAACGTTTCAAGAGAGTCGATGCACTCATTCCAGTGCCAATTCATCCTAAAAAGGAATTTGATCGTGGTTATAACCAAAGTGAACAACTTGCCAAAGGAATCGGAGAGATCTTGAACATTGATGTTGATACACACTTTCTTAAAAAGAAAACGCATACGGGCAGTCAAACTCGTAAAAATCGCTTTGCCCGTTGGGATAATGTTGTAAATAATTTTGATTTGCGGAAGCGATCTAAAACCTATCAACACATCGCGATTGTTGATGATGTCGTAACCACAGGTGCCACAATCGAAGCCTTGGTGCGTTCAATCAAGGAAAATTATCCCGACCTTCGCATTAGTATTATCAGTTTAGCTGTTACCAAATAATGACACAACAAAAATTTTTAATCGTTGGAGCGGGAGTTGCAGGAATCACTTTAGCAAAACACCTCATCGATGCAGGTCATCACATTACTTTAGTAGATTCAGGAAACAATCGTAGTTCAGCAGTTGCGGCAGGACTTATTAACCCAATGGTTTTTAGACGCATGACAAAATCATGGCGACTAGATGAATTTTCACCTTTCGCAATTGATTTTTACACGAATTGGGAACAAGCGTGTAATACACAATTCTATCATCCAATAACGATTCGAAGAATGTTTTCTTCCGAACAAGAACGTGGCTATTGGTTGAAAAAGCAATCGAATCCAGATTATCAAGATTATTTAACTGAGGTTAACGAAGAAGATGAAACGTATTCTTTGGCAAAAAACGATTTTGGAACAGGAAGAGTAAAACGTTCTTCTTTCATTTCTCCGAAAGAATTTTTGGCCAAAGGAAAAGAATGGATTGAGCAGAACAATACCGTTCGTCAAGAACAAGTTGATTATTCAGTTATTGATCCTGAAAGTGGAACGTATAAAGGCGTCAACTACGATGGTATTGTTTTCTGTGAAGGAGTTGAGATTCGTCACAATCCTTGGTTTAATCATGTTCCAATCAATCCAACTAAAGGTGAAACATTAACAATAGAATCATCAAGCATAACTGAAACTGAATCATTGAATCGAAAATGTTTTATTTTACCAATTGGTGACGGAAAATTTCGTGTTGGCGCAACCTATGTTTGGGAAACGTATGAAGATGAATTAACCGAAGAGGGTAAAAATGATTTGATTGAAAAAATTCAAGTTCTTACCGACGAACCGTTTGAAGTGATTGGACATCATGCTGGTATTCGACCAACCATGCTTGACCGCAGACCTATACTAGGTCGTCATCCAGATTATCCTTCACTTTATGTATACAATGGATTAGGAACGAAAGGTTATATGTTAGCACCGTTGTTAAGTAAAGAAATGGCTGATTTCATTTTACATGAAACGGAAGTCGACAAAGAGGTTTCATTGGGACGATTTTCAAAATAAATAATCCTTCATTTTATACATTCGTTTTTACATTTTGTATTTTTGTACTACAAATACTAAAAATATATACGTATGTATCCACCAGAACTAGTAAAACCAATGAAGGAAGACCTTACAAACGTTGGTTTCAAGCAATTAACAACAAGCGACGAAGTAGATCAAACAATTCAAAACTCAAAAGGAACACTTTTAGTCGTTGTAAACTCTGTTTGCGGATGTGCAGCAGGTAATATGCGTCCAGGCGTAAAATTATCATTAAACAACTCGAAAAAACCAGTAGAATTGGCTACAGTTTTCGCTGGTGTTGATGGTGAAGCTACAAACCAAGCACGCAAGTATTTCTTACCTTACCCTCCGTCATCGCCTTCAATTGCGTTGTTTAACGATGGTAAATTGGTTCATTTCTTAGAGCGTCACCACATTGAAGGAGGAACAGCTCAAATGATTGCAGAAAACTTAACAGAAGCGTATAACGAATTTTGTTAATCAAATTTTAAAACAAAAAAGGGCGACATTTAAATGTCGCCCTTTTTTATGCTGTTTATTGAAGGACATTAACATGACCGACATATTCTTCTTTGTCGTCATTCTTTTTGTTCTTAGCAGTAATTTTCCATGTATATGTTCCATCTTGAACAAGTTCTCCTTTATAAGTTCCATCCCAGCCAACGGATATATCATGTGATTCAAAAAGCAATTCACCCCAACGATTGAAGATTAACAAGCTATATCCATCTTCACTGAATCCAGAAGAAAGCACTGGGAAGAAGTCATTATTATATTCGTCGCCATCAGGAGTAATTGTATTTGGTACATAAATGATCAATTCTTCTTCAACATCGATAATACGTTCTGTTGAATCAATACACCCATATTCAGAAACTGCATATAACCACACATTGAAGTTGATTTCAGTATCTTCAATTGGGAACTGATGGTAAGGATTTTCAACTGTACTCCACTCACTACCATCACCGAAGTTCCAATAATAATCTTGCGCTCCTGTTGATGTATTATGGAAGAATGTTCCGTCATTCGACATTGACAACGTGTAATCTTCCGCAGAGAACGAAGCATTTGGATTAGGAACAACACAAATGAAGTTGGTCATTGATATTGAATTCGAACAACCTTGCGCATTGATTACTGACAATTGAACATCATAGCAATTTGGTGTATTTGGGAAGTTCACATAAACAGGTCCACAATCATTGATGACTTGCCCGTCTGAGAACACCCAAGTACAAGAACTTCCTGGTTCTGATTGCGAATCGATAGCAACTGGATAACCTTCACAACTGTAAACCACTGGAGGTAAGTCAAACGTTGGTAATGGATTCGCAGTTAAGGTAACAACATTAGACGCAATACATCCATTTGCATCTGTAACAACAACTGTATACGTTCCTGTTCCCATATTCACCGCTGGATTTGTGCTTTGAGCTGGGACCGTATTCCACGAATAAGAGTAACCTGGAGTTCCACCAGTTGGATCCGCTTGCACACTTCCGTCTGTTGCACCTTCACAACTTACTGCTTGACCAAAATAATTCGTTAAAATCGTTGTTCCAGTTGTAAGTAATGGCGGTTGTGTCACCAAAATTGTCGTGTTGAAAGTACATCCATTCACATCTGTAATTGTAACTCCATATGTTCCTGCTCCTACTCCAGCTTGATTTTGATTTGCTCCAATCGTGTTCGCTGTTGGGTCTGTCCATAAGTATGAATACGTTGGTGTTCCGCCGTTTGGAACTATTGTAACAGCTCCATCTGTAGAACCGAAACAACTAACATCTTGGCCATTGTAATCACTTGTTACCGAAGGAACACCTGTTAACAATGGTGGTTCTGTTAAAGTAATGGCTGTTGTAAATGTACAACCGTTCAAATCAGTTACTAATACTGTATATGTTTCGTCAGGCAAGCCAACCGGATCTTCAATAGCACTAACCGCAGCACCTGCTCCATTCGTCCACGCAAATGTATAACCTGGTGTTGCGCCAGAAACAGTTAAATCAATACCGCCATCTGACATTCCGAAACATGAAATATCTTGTCCGTTATAATTTGTTGAAACTCCCACTCCAAATGTAAATGCAGGAGGATCAACCAATGTGATATTATTTGTTGTAGTACATCCGTTTTGATCCGTTACTGTAACTGTATAAATTCCAGATGGAAGACCAGTTGGATTTTGAAGTGTACTAATAGATGTTCCAGCAAAATTTGTCCAATCATATGTGTAGCCTGGCGCTCCACCAGCTGGAGTTGCTGAAATTGCACCATCCGAAACACCGAAACATGAAATGTCTTGACCGTTGTAATTGGAAGTTACTTGTGTCGTTGTTGTTACTTGAGGTGCTGGGACTAAAGTTGTATCTACAACCAAAATACAACCATTTGCATCGGTAATTGTTACCGTATATGTTCCTGCTGCTAAGTTTGCAATGTCTTGAGAAATTGGACCATTACTCCAAGAATATGTATATCCTGGAATACTACCTGCAACAGAAAGGTCTATTGATCCATCAGCGGCACAACCTGTTACGTTATATCCACCAGAGTAGATTGATAAGGTCTCTGAATAAGTCATTGGTGTTGGTTCTGTCAAGGTAATTGTACTTGAGATTTGACAACCATTAATATCTGTAGCTGTAACAGAATAAGTCCCAATCGGTAAATTACTGATATCTTCAGTTGTCGCACCTGTACTCCATAAATAGGTGTAGTTTGGACTTCCACCACCCATGGATAAATCAACTGTTCCATCACTGAATCCAAAACAACTAATGTTATTTCCTCCAATGAATGTTGAGCCCGCAGTTGCAGCATTCAAAGGTGTTGGTTCAAACAAGGTAATTGCTGAAGGAATTGTACAACCATTCACATCTGTAACTACAACAGTATACGTTCCAGCTAATAAACTACCAATATCCTCAGTCGTGAACCCGTTGTTCCACAAATAGGTGTAACCCGGATTTCCCCCACCAATTGTCAAATCAATACTTCCATCATTGAATCCAAAACAACTGATATTGCTACCTGAAGGATACGTGAACGCAGAAACACCTTGTGTTAAAGCTGTTGGTTCAACTAAGGTAATGCTAGATGGAAGCGTACAACCGTTTAAATCTGTAATAATAACATTATAGGTACCTGCTGGTAAATTTGTTAAATCCTGCGTTGTCGCTCCAGTACTCCACGCATAGGTATAAGCTGGACTACCATTTGCAGGTACTAAATCGATTGAACCATCGCTCAAACCAAAACAACTTATGTTTGTTCCTGAAGGATACGTAAATGCAGAAACTGTTTGAGTAAGCGCTGTTGGCTCAACTAACGTAATTGATGAGTTAATTGTACAACCATTCAAATCCGTAGTCGTTACTGTATAAGTGCCTGCTGGAAGAGAAGCAATATCTTGAGTTGTTGCACCTGTATTCCATACATACGTATAACCAGGACTTCCGCCGCCAATTGTTAAATTAACAGAACCATCACTTAAACCGAAACAACTAATATTGTCTCCACTAGGATATACAAATGCAGTTGTTCCTTCCGTTAACGCTGTAGGTTGTGTCAATGTAATTGAAGAAGGAATTGTACATCCATTCACATCGGTTACTAAAACTGTATACGTTCCGATTGGTAAACCCGCAATATCTTCTGTGATTGCACCAGTTGACCATAAATAAGTGTAAGCTGGGTTACCTCCGTTAATTGTTAAATCAACTGAACCATCACTCAATCCAAAACAACTAATGTTACTTCCTGAAGGATATGTAAATGCAGTAATTCCTTGCGAAAGCGCTGTTGGTTGTGTCAAAGTAATTGTACTCGTGATTTGACAACCATTTTGATCTGTCACTAACACATTGTACGTTCCTGCCGGTACATTTGTTAGATCCTGAGAGGTTGCACCGTTACTCCATGCGTATGTGTATGGTCCAACTCCACCATTTATTGTTAAATCTATTGAACCATCACTTAAACCAATACAACTAATGTTTGTTCCTGATGGATAAACGAATGCTGAAATTGTTTGTGTCATTCCAGCTGGCGATGTTAAAGTAACTGCACTTGTTGTTTGACAACCATTTAAATCTGTAACTGTTACAGAATATGCTCCTGCTGGCAATAAAGAAATATCTTGGTTGTTAGAACCGTTTGACCAAACATATGTGTATCCAGGATTTCCACCAGCCACAGTTAAATCGATTGAACCATCAGGTAAACAACCAGAAACGTTGAATCCTCCAGGATAGACAAATGGCGTAACATTCGAAGTTAAAAGAGTCGGTTGAACCAATGTAATCGTTGAAGGAATTGAACATCCATTTACATCAGTAACAGTAACATTATAAGTTCCTGATGGTACATTACTCAAATCTTGGGTAATTGCTCCGTTCGACCATGCGTATGAGTATGCTGGACTTCCACCATTGATTGTCAAATCAACATTTCCGTCAGATAATCCAAAACAACTGATGTTTGTTCCTGAAGGATAAATCGTTGCACTGATATTTTGAGTTAATGCTGTCGGTTGCGTCAATGTGATCGTTGATGGAATTGTACATCCATTCACATCCGTTACAGTCACAGAATAAGTTCCTGCTGGAATTGCTGCTAAGTCTTGTGACGTTGCGCCGTTTGACCAAACGTATGTGTAACCTGGATTTCCTCCATTGATCGTTAAATCAACCAAACCATCAGATAATCCGAAACAACTAATGTTTGTTCCACTTGGGAAAGTTGGCGACGAAATTCCTTGAGTTAATGCTGTCGGTTGTGTAAGTGTTACTCCTGTTGCGATAGTACAACCATTAACGTCTGTTACTAAGACATTATACGTTCCAGCTTGGACATTGGTTAAATCTTGCGTTAATGCTCCATTTGACCATGAATACGAATAACCAGGATTTCCTCCACCAATTGTTATATCAACATTTCCATCACTCAATCCAAAACAACTGATGTTTGTTCCACTTGGGAAAGCTGTTGCTGTTAAACTTTGAGTAAGTGCTGTTGGTTGAACCAATGTTATTGTAGAAGGAACTGTACAGCCATTCACATCTGTTACAGTTACATTGTATGTTCCAAAAGGAATAGTTGTTAAATCTTGTGTTGTTGCACCATTCGACCAAGCATAAGTATAACCAGGATTTCCTCCATTGATCGTTAAATCTACAGATCCATCCGAAAGTCCGAAACAGCTAATGTTTGTTCCACTTTGGTAGATTGCCGCTGAAATCGTTTGAGTTAATAGAGTTGGTTGTGTTAACGTAATTGAACTTGAAATTTGGCAACCAACTTGATCAGTAATAACAACACTATATGTTCCAGCTGGAATATTTGTTAAATCTTGTGTTGTTGCTCCAGTGTTCCACAAGTATGTATAACCTGGACTACCTCCTCCAACTGTCAAATCAATATTTCCATCGCTCAATCCAAAACAACTGATATTCGTTCCACTTGGGAATGTTGTCGCAGTAATGCTTTGTGTTAATCCTGATGGTTGCGTTAAAGTGATATTACTAGAAGTGATACAACCATTTACGTCCGTCACATTCACAATGTAGTTACCAGCAATCAACGACGAAATGTCTTGTGTTAAAGCACCATTTGACCAAGCATACGTATATCCAGGATTTCCGCCTGCAACTGTCAAATCAATTGTTCCATCTGCAACACAACCTGAAACATTGAAGCCTCCTGGATAAAGGGAAGGAACCAGTCCTGAAGTTAATGCCGTTGGTTGAGTTAACGTAATTGAGGATGTAATAGTACAACCATTCAAGTCCGTTACTGTTACATTGTATGTCCCTGCTGGTACATTCGTTAAATCTTGTGTTGTTGCACCGTTTGACCATGCATAAGTGTAAAGCGGCGTTCCACCATTAATCGTTAAATCTATTGATCCATCAGATAATCCAAAACAACTGATGTTGGTTCCTGAAGGATATGTAAACGCTGTAATTGCTTGCGATAAAGGAGGCGGAGTTGTTAATGTAATTGAACTTGTTGTTTGACAACCGTTCACATCAGTAACTGTGACCGTATACGCTCCAGCTGGTAATGCCGATAAATCTTGCGTTGTTGCACCATTTGACCATGCATACGTGTAAGCTGGATTTCCACCACCAACTGTTAAATCAATCGTTCCGTTATTCGCACAGCCTGTTAAGTTATAACCTCCGGCATATAGAGAAGGAACAACACCTGATGTAAGAATCAACGGTTGAGTTAAGTTAATTGAGGATGTAATTGTACAACCATTTAAATCTGTAACAATAACAGTATAACTTCCTGCTGGAACATTTGTTAAATCTTCTGTAGTTGCTCCATTTGACCATGCATAGCTATAGCCTGGTGCTCCTCCTGCGATTGTTAAATTGATACTTCCATCAGATAAACCGAAACAACTAATGTTTGTTCCTGAAGGATAGACAAATGCAGAAATTGTTTGTGTTAATGCTGTTGGTTGGGTAATTGTAATTGTTGCTGTTGCGGCACAACCTCCGGCTAAACCATTTGCATCGTGTACGTTGACCGTGTAAGTCCCTGCTGCTAAACCATTGATGTCTTGAGACGTTGAACCATTGCTCCATGTGTATGTATATGGCAATGTTCCACCAGCTGGTGTTAAATCAATCGCTCCTGTTGCTGCTGAATTACACAATACATTTGTTTGTGTAAATGCCAAAGTTAACGCTGCAGCTGGTTGAGTGATTGTAACAGTTGCTGTTGCCGTACAACCGCCAGTTGATCCATTCGCATCTGTAACTGTTACAGTATATGTTCCAGCGATTAATCCAGTTAAATCTTCCGTTGTTGCTCCATTGCTCCAAACATACGAATACGGTGATGTTCCACCTGCAACCGTTAAGTTGATTGCTCCAGTATTTCCACCATTACATAAAATATTTGTTTGTGACGTATTCAATGTAATTGGTGCGGCTGGTTGAGTAATTGTGATTGTTGCCGAAGCAGCACAACCGCCAGTAGAACCATTTGCATCAGTTACTGTTACAGTATATGTTCCTGCAATTAAACTCGTTAAATCTTCCGTTGTTGCTCCATTTGACCAAGCAAAGGTATAAGGTGCAGTCCCTCCGGCCGGTGTTAAATTGATTGAACCAGTATTTCCTCCGTTACATAAAATATCCACTTTAGTAGATGTTAATGTTAAAGGCGCTGCAGGTTGAGTAATTGTAATTGTAGCTACTGCCGCACAAGAACCTGAAAGGCCATTCGCATCATGAACATTTACAGTATAAGAACCCGCTGGTAAATTCGTAATGTCTTGCGTAATTGCTCCATTGCTCCAAGAATAGGTATAAGGTGCTGTTCCTCCTGCTGGTGTTAAATCAATTGAACCTGTTGTTGCACCATTACATAAAACATTTACTTGTGTACTCGTTAATGTTAAAGCTGCTGCTGGTTGCGTAATAGTAACAGTTGTAGTTGCTGTACAACCACCAACTGAACCATTTGCATCTGTAACAGTTACGGTGTATGTTCCTGCTGGAATAGTTGTTAAATCCTCTGTTGTTGCTCCATTGCTCCACACATACGAATAAGGAGCTGTTCCACCAGCAACTGTTAAGTTAATTGCGCCTGTTGAAGCACCAAAACACAAAACATTCGTTTGTGTTGTTGAAACCGATACTGGAGCCGATGGCTGTGTTATTGTTACTGAAGTAGTTGCCAAACAACCACCAGTTGAACCATTCGCATCTGTTACTGTTACAGTGTATGTTCCTGCTGCCAAACCGATCAAATCTTCTGTTACTGCTCCATTCGACCATGCAAAGTTATAAGGTGCTGTTCCTCCTGCTGGAGATAAATTGATTGAGCCTGTTAAGCCACCATTACATAAAACGTTTACTCTTGTTGAAGTTAAGCTTAAAGGTGCAGCAGGTTGCGTGATTGTGACTGTCGTTGTAGCAGCACAACTTCCTGTACTACCATTCGCATCCGTTACTTGTACCGTATATGTTCCTACTGCAATTGCTGTTAAATCTTGTGTTACTGCACCATTACTCCATAAATAGGTATAAGGTGCTGTTCCTCCTGCTGGCGTTAAATCGATCGCACCTGTTAATGCACCGAAACATAACACATTTGTTTGTGTTGTTGAAACTGTTAATGCAGCAGCTGGTTGAGTAATTGTAACAGTTGTTGTTGCTGTACAACCCCCTGTTGAACCATTTGCGTCAGTAACAACTACCGTATATGTTCCTGCAGCTAAAGCTGAAATATCTTGGGTTGTTGCTCCATTGGACCAAACGTATGAATATGGAGCCGTTCCACCAGCAACTGATAAGTTAATTGCACCAGTTGATGCACCAAAACATAGAATATTTGTTTGCGTTGTTGAAACAGAAAGAGCAGCTGAAGGTTGAGTGATTGTTACAGACAACGTTGCTGAACATCCACCAGCTGAGCCATTCGCATCCGTTACAGTGACAGTATATGTACCCGCAGCTAAACTAGAAATATCTTGATTTACAGCACCATTTGACCATAAATACGTGTACGGCGCTGTTCCACCGGCTGCAGTTAAATCAATCGAACCGGTTGATCCACCATTACATAAAACATTCACTTGCGTAAATGATAATGATATTGCTGCGGCAGGCTGAGTGATTGTTACAGATGTTGTCGCGGCACATCCACCAGTTGTTCCGTTAGCATCATGAACGTTGACCGTATACGTTCCAGCTGCTAAACCGCTAACATCTTGTGTCGTTGCACCATTACTCCATGAATAAGTGTAACCTGGAGTTCCTCCTCCTGCTGTTAAATCGATTGAACCTGTTGCCCCTCCGTTACATAAAACATTAACATTCGCACTATTTAAAGCGACTGGAGTGTCAGGTTGAACAATTGTAACTGAAGTTGTTGCGGCACAACCACCAGTTAATCCGTTTGCATCATGCACGTTCGCAGTATATGTTCCTTCAGGTAAGCTGTTCAAATCTTGTGTTACTGCTCCATTGCTCCATAAATAAGTGAACGGTGCTGTTCCACCAGAAACACTCAAATCAATTGCTCCAGTGCTACCTCCAAAACATAAAACATCTGTTTGAGTAAAAGATAAAGTAAGCGGAGCAGCTGGTTGCGTAATTGTCACCGTAGTTGTTCCTGTACATCCATTCGCATCTGTAACAGTAACAGAATATGTGCCTGCTGGCAATGAATTCAAATCTTCCGATGTTGAACCATTACTCCATAAATAAGAAAAAGGGGCGGTTCCAGAAGATACTGTTAAATTGATTGAACCAGTTGTTCCTCCATTACAAGCAACATCTACTTTCGTTGTTGATAAAGAAGGTAATGGCGTAACAGTAATTGGAGTTGTATACGTACTCGTACATCCATCAGTTGAAACAACAGTTAAAATAGGATTGTATGTTCCAACTGTTGAATATGTATGATCTAATAATGTATATGTCCCAGTTGTATTAGTGACACCTGTTATACTTCCGCTGGAAGCGGGTGAATTTATTCCATCTCCAAAATTCCACTGATAGGTGTTAATAATACCAGGCGCTGGAATACTGGAAGTACTCGTTATGGTCGCAGGACTTCCTAAACAAACCGTTGGATCAGTTACCGTAAATCCAGCAACTGGTTGTGGATATACAGTTACAGGCACACTTAATGTAACAGAACATGTTGCTCCCTGAGGAGGAGTTAATGTACAAGTATATGTACCACCTGTACCAACAGTTATACTTTGTGTAGTTGCTCCTGTACTCCATAAATATGTTCCAACACCCGATGGGGCTGTCAATGTAGTAGTTTGCCCAGGACAAATGAAACCCGGACTTGCAATCAATTGTTGAAACGCACAAGATGCATCAACATACGCATATCCATAATGTCCCCCTAACGAACAGTCAGCTGAAGTAAATTCAATAGTAACATTTTGACCAACATAAGCCGACAAATTGGTAAATACGGATGTCCAATTCGTGTACAACACTGTGTTTCCACCTACAACAACAGATTGAAAATTGGATGCATTCGCTGGGTCAGCATAAACAGAATATTCACCACAAGCTATATTAATGCCACCAGCGTCATACACACGTACTGTGAAATAAGGTCGTTCGTTAGCGGTATGTCCATTTGGTGATTGGAAAACAACTGCGTAATTATACGTGAAATACATGTTTGTTGGATCAACCAAAAACGATTGTGTCATACGTGCAGCTCCAGAACCTGTTGTTGTTCCGTTACCTAAACGACATGAAAAATTTCCACCTGGACAAACTCTTGGGATACCAACAACAGGATCTACTCCTCCTCCAAAAATTTGGTGATTTGCGCCAGGGCCAACTGGAGTTGAACCAGAAAAATTATACAAAGTTGCATTTGTTCGCGTTCCTGTGAAAAGAGACCAACCTGTAGTGTTTCCCGTTTCAAAATCCATATTTACACATGGTCCATTCAATACTTTTTGTTGGTTAACTGGTCTATCTTTATTTACAGGTGTATTTTTAACATATTCGATTAATTGAACTAGAAACTCATTTTCAATAGTACTGATTTCTGATTCTGAAGGATTTGATTCTGATTCAAACAAATTCTCCACCTTACTTTGAAAAAGCATAAAATTTGAATTCACCAATTCTTCCACAACACTTTCAGTGTAATAGCGCTCTGAAATTTTCAACGTGTCTACTACAAAGCTTAAGGGCCATTTCGATAACACTTTGTCAACTTTTTCGTGATGATCATCTTGTGATAACGATGTAAAAGCAATCATCATGAAAGCCAAAAAAATATGGTATGCTCTAGTGAACTTCATAGCACAATAGATTAAGAGTGGAAAATTTGAAAATGCTGAGTATGAATAGCTGTAGGAGAATTTAATAGAGTAGAATTATGAAAAAAAAGAAACCAGAAAAATCTACGAAGGGATTTATCGTTTCTAAATTTGGTTTCAAATAATAATACATAATTGCTCATCGCATGCAGTAGTTTCAGCCGATAAAAAAATTTTTACCGTTTACTATAATACGAAGAATTTAACAAACAGTTGCCATTTTGCTAGTTATTATAGCTTAAAATGATTGTTATGTCGATTAATTACGAAGAAATACGTATAAGTTTAAAGAGAATGCGACACATAACCAAAGCAGATAAGGTAAAACCAACCCTAATTCAATCCGTTTTTTACTTACAAATTTCACGTGAAAAAACACTAAAACGAAAAACAACAAAAGAATAAAAACACAACCTAACACCAATGCATGATGAACAAAAAAGATTGGATTCCAAAACACATTGAAACACCATTGCATCACATACAAACCTATAGCAAAAGCTAATTTTTCTTTTGGAATGGATTTAAAAACACGCGACAAATAAACACTATATAATAGCATAATGCTTGTCCACGCAAAGCCAAAAACCCAACCCGGAGGAGTCCACGGAGCTTTATTTAACGCTTTGTACCATTCGTTTTCAGCGGGACTTCCACCCATAAAAAGAGCCCCCACATAGAGGGCTCCGAAGTTCAATACAAGAAAAAGTGCGATTCTCATTAGTTAAAAATCACACGTTGAGAAGTTGAATTTCCATTTTTATCAGATAGGATCAACAAATAAATTCCATTGTTAATTCCTTTTCTATTCAGTTGAAAATCTTTTCCATTCACTACTTCCGTACGAATTAATCTTCCAGAAAAATCAACTAAACGAACATTCATTTCAGCACTTGAATTCCATGTAATTGTCATATTATCAGTTGCTGGATTTGGGTAAACACTCAAGCCGAAATCATTCGCTGATTCAGTAAGACCTGCACCTTGACAAACATCCACAATTGGATTACCTGAACAATCGTTGATTGGGTATAAATAAGCTGCTTGTGCTCGTGCATTTTCTGGTTGCAGCAAGGCATTTGGACAGCCCAACTGACCAATCAAGAAGTCGCGCACAAAATTTACTGTTGTATCCATGTAGGCTAACGCATTTGCACTTGTTCCAGCGTATGGAACGTGAGGAGCTCCATTAAACGTATAAAATTGATTTTCTAGATCCACAGCACATGCTCTTTCGTGCAACATGCGGCTTCCATCTAAATACATTAAAGCAATACCAGGATTCACGATTCCGCGGTTGTATTTTACCGTTCCATCTGATGTTCCATGCAATGAACATAAAGGAACATCATTTCCTTCTAACCAACTGTAGCGTGCCAATGCACCACACAAATTAATTACACCTTGAACAGTTGTTGAATAACCAGGATTTCCTGAGGCCCCTTCCAAACCACCTAAAGCCGTAATTGCTGCACCATTCAAGTAATCGCTGATTTTACATTCATCATCTAAGTAGGCAACGTGCAAAGATGTAATTGCACCGGCTGAACTTCCTCCGATGTAGATTTTCGTTGTATCAATTTTATACGTATTTGCTCCTTGAGCATCCGCATAGAAAAAACGAATTGATGCTTTCATATCCTGAACAGCACGAACAACTGCTTTCACAGAATTAACAGAATCTATTGGAAAGAATCCAGTTCGGTAGTCAATAGATGCACATACATATCCTTTTTTTGCAAAATGTTGAGAAAGTGATACAACATCACCATCCGCTTTTGTTCCACCAAGAAAACTTCCTCCATGTGCCCAAATAATCAAAGGACGTGCTTGGGCCGTGTCACCAGTAGGTTCGTAAAAATCTAACTTCAATGTAGTATTTGCACCTGAAAAGGATGTGTTTGCTCCATATACAATATTACTTGTTGTTGTAATATTCGTATAAACATCAGAAGCGTATCGTCCTGTTGAACAAGGATCTTGTGCATTCGCACCAAAACTTGTCAAAGCAACTAAAGAAAGTAGCGTAAGGGTTTTTTTCATAGTTAATTGTTTATTTATGATCTTAAATTACGGAAAGATAACACCTCTAAACAAAGTAGCATCTACCGTTGGTATATTTGATTTGTATTTTGCATTGATTGCTTTAATAAATTCATTCGCCAAAAGCGCATTTCCTCTAGGGTTCAAGTTGATTCCATCTAATGAATACGCTCCACCAGAAACAAAATTAGGATTCAATCCAATTCCATTGAACACAATACCTGAAGTTAATGAGGCGTAAAAATCATCCGTTTCAACAAGCGCAATGTTTTTTTCTGCAGCTTTTGCAGTGATATAATTATTGTACAATTCTGTATTGTTTTTAATCGAATTTACCTCATCAAGCGTAAGAACAAACTCATCTCGGAAAGGAAAAACTGAACCCATTTTGTTGCATTTAACTGAATCCAAGGGTACGCTTAACACTATTTTTTCTCCAGGCACCATTTGTCGAACTCCGAACGTTCCCGCACTTGGATCTTGAATTACAAAGGCATTTTTTCCAACAACAAAGGATAAACCGATTGGATTATAAATTGCATTTAAACTTGCTGCATTGGCTTCATCCAAATTCAAACCATCATACGGAATTGTATTGAAATAAGGCATTTTGGTTACATCCGGCAACGTTGAAACAATTCCTTGATTACTCACTGAGGTAACTTGATCAATTATGGGTGAATAAAGCGCTTGAAATTGCGATTCTGTCAACAAGGTTGTATTTTTTCCTCCCGCTTTTGCATACGTCATGACTTCATCTAAACCAACATACAATGAGAAAAAAGTCGGTGTAGAATTCAATGCATCACCAATTACCGAAGCGCTTGTTGAAGAGGCCATGCGCTTGAAAAAGTTATTCTGGCTTGAATACGCAGGACTAAAAGCATACGCCATATAAAACCCTGGAATTCCATAATTTCCAAATGGTTTCGTGGCATCATACAAGTTATCAGAAAATATAGATGCGTCTCCCGAACTTGCTTTTCTGACAGGTGAAAGACTGGTAACATTTAAACAATCTGTTTTGAATCCTAAAATCAGTTGCGCTAAATTATCTGTATTGATTCCAACTGAATTCTCAGCAACAAATGGCTGATTGAACAATCCACCACCAACGATTTCGAATTGTTTGGCTAAAATTGCTCCCAAAGAATTTTCTTGACCTTCACGGTACAAAGCGTCACCCATATATCCGCTTGTAGAAGTTCCTCCAATTGCAACGAAATTTGATAAATTCAAATCACCCGCTGTATAATCCGTCTTGCTTTCTTTTGGTTTACATGCAGCAACCAACAAAGCCGCAACAGAAAAGAATGCTATCTTTTTAAAATTCGTTTTCATAGTTCCTAAAATTTGTAGATGATTGCTAAACCTGGAGCAAGAACATTGGTTGTAAAAGTTCCACTTAAATTCGTTTCAAGGTTCGTATCGGTACGTTTCAAATGTGTAAAAAACACCGATGCATCCAATTGGAAATGATCCCCGATTTTATAACCTAGTCCAGCCGTATAATTAAAACGATTTGCATCTGGTGTTTCTGGTGTTACATAGCCATTCTGAACAGGTGTTAAACCATACGCTAAGCCTAAACGCGCATCGAACTTTTCCGTTAAGGCATAATTTGCTCCAAAGCGAAAAGCAAGAGTGTTTTTATAATTTCTTGCAGATTTTGTGTCAATTAATGAAGTTGTATTTTGTGCATAATCAAAGGCCAAGGTATCGTATGCTTTCCAACCGACATAATTAACATCTAACGCAAAGGCCAATTTATCATTCAGTTTGTACGCAAGACCAAGAGTTGCAACTTGCGGAAGCGGTAATGCTGAAGAAAACGTTCCACTCGGAAAATTAGCTGTTAAAGAACTTGGTACAGTAAACGTTGCTGTTCCTTCCGCCACTTCCATATTCACTTTTGAACGATATGAAAGTCCGATGTTCAATTTTTCGGTTGCTTGCACAAGAAATCCAACATTGTAACCAAAACCACTCGCTTTACCATCCAATTCTGCATGGCCATAAGTTCCATCGGCGTCTTGAACAGGAATATCTTTTTGAAGATTTACGTTTCCAATTGTGTAAACGAATCCAGCACCAATACCAATTTTTTCGTTCAATTTATAACTCACTGTTGGTTGGATAAAAATCGATTTTAATTGCAATTTAGTTAAGGCAAAACGACCTGTCCATGCATCTTCGTATTGGATTGTACTTCCAAACGGAGTATAAATACCTACACCATAGAAAAACTTACTTTCCTCGTTTTTTCTATAAACAGCATACACAGAAAACGGTGTTCCCATTGGCGAATTTGTTCGACCAATCGAAGTTGTGTTTGCATCTTCAAAAAGGGTGTTTGCAAAGGTTGGTGTGAAACCGATATTTACACTGTTTTCTTTTAAGAAAGAAACACTCCCTGGATTGAAAAACACACTTGCAGCATCAAGAGGTAGTGCATTTCCTGCACCTCCCATGCCTTGTTGTTTTTGTCCTTGAAAATTAACTTGAAATCCTTGAGAAAAAAGAAAATTTCCAGCAAGAAATGTCATTCCAAGTAGTAGATTTTTAACCATGAAAATGAAGTATATATTATTTGTAAAACACAAATTAAAAACTAAATATACACTTCTTTTTGTAGAATTGACAAATCTGTTTTGGGTGTTTCCTTTGATTAGAAATAAATTAAAGGGTTTAGCAGACTACCAAACTGAGAGAAATCATTTATTGCCTAAATTACAGATCGTGTTCTATTTTCAATAATAAAATAAAAAAGGGTACACAAACCGCGCACCCCTTTTGTATTGATAATAAAAAACCTAACCTTATCAATACCCTTCAGAAAGTCTTTATTTCACACAGATTTTAAAGCTTGAGACATTATCTCCATCAAGCTGTAAAATAAGTTGATAGACTCCTGGATCTACATTCAATTTTGAAAGTGTAATTTGTTCGGTCGCTTTCATTTGTTGTGAATACACTAAAGTTCCTTGCATTGAATACATTTGAACGAAAATGAAGTCAACTTTGTCATTACGCAACTCAATTGTCAATTCTTGATCGGTAATTGGATTTGGATAAATAATCGGTTCCAACGTACGTGTTGATTCAACGCATTTCTCTTGAATTGTCGCCAATAAATTCTCGCTTCCATCAACATCGTATTGCCATAATTTGTAATATGCACCTCTCGTTTTTTCCGTATCTACAAAGGAGTAATCCATACGCTCTGTTGCGTTTCCAGCAGCAGCAATCTTCGCCAAAACTGACCAATTGGTGCCATCTGTTGACTTTTCTATTTTGAAATAATCAGAATTATATTCACTCGCCGTTGACCACTTTAAATCCGTTGTATTTGTTTCGCTACATGTTGCTGTGAAGTCTATAAATTCGACTGGTAAGCTTGAAATAGCAGTATTAATTGAACCAGTAAAACTTAATCCATATGATCCTGCAGAAGGCGAATTAAATCCCCAACCACCTGTTGTTGTTTGTCCACTAGCATAATAACGAATGGTAACAGTTGTTGTTTCTGAAATACTTTGTAACGCCGAAATACCGGATAAATCTACAGTCATAGTTAATGATGTGGACTGCACTGGAGAACCGATTAAAGTAAAGTTGGTGCCGTCTAAACTATAAGCAAATTGTGACGTAACTCCCGGACTGGCAACAAATGTAGCCGTACCCGCAAAACGTGCATTTATCGAAGTTAATGAAAGAGTATAACCAGTACTAGCAGACAAGGTTGTTTGGAAATAATCTGTATTCGTCGTTGAAATACCATCATTTTTAAATGCCACTGTTCTAAAAGAATTACCTGCATTGCTTGGAGTAGCTAATAATCCTCTAGATATTAGATTGGATGCATCTAAATTCGAATTGTAAACTTCTGCTACTGAAGTAGCTACACCTGTATTCTCCCCAAAGAAATCCCATGCAGCAATTGTTGGATAAACAACTGTTAAGTTTTGATTCACATCATTTGCAACCAAATAGTTACTATTTCCCGCTTGCGAGGCCGTAATCGTTGTTGTACCAACTCCAACCACATGAATTAACCCACCAACTATTGTTGCAACAGCAGGATTAGAACTTGTATACGTTACAGTTAATCCAGAACTCGCTGTTGCACCTGGAGTGTAATCAGCAACTCCAACTGTTTGATTTGCTAGAGGGCCAAATGTAATTGTTTGTGACCCTTGTGTTATATCAGCACTCAACCCTGACGGTTGCGTCAAGGTATAATTTCCAGCATCCGCTCCACTGATAGAGAAATTTGGTGTTACTGCTATTCCAGTTCCTACATTCGCCGAAACAAAGTTCCCTGCTTGTGTTAAAGTAACTGCATCCGGCGAAATAACTCCGATTAAACTTCCTCCTGTAATGCTTGCTGTTGTTGTTCCATCGTATGGTTTGTTCGCAGCACTTGCTCCAGAAACGGTTAATGCTTTTGTAGTAATGTCAGCAGATAACGTTGGTTGTGTCAAGGTGTAATTTAAAGACGGAGCAGTATAACCTGTTACAGTAATTGGTTTACTTGTTCCAACACCAGCTGTAGTAAATGTTGCACTTGGTGTTCCAGCAACTGAGAACGTTTCTCCGTTCACTAAACCAACGTAACTAGCCGTTCCAGTGAATGTTGCAGCGGTTGTTCCATCGTATTCTTTGTTTGTGCCTGTTAAACCTGAAAGGGTTAAAACCACTGGACTTACTGCGCTACTCACTGTTGAGACATTTACAGAAGTTGCTCCCGTACTCGTCAGCACAATCGTTCCTGCATAGGTTCCAACAGCTGTTGTTGCCGCTAAACGCACGTTAATTGTTGTTGAAGCAACAACTCCTCCACTTTGTATTAGAATCAATGTAGTTGAATAACCAGAACCTGATGAAAGTTCATATCCTGCAGGTGCTGTTAGTGTTATATTGTCGGATAAAGAAGATCCTGAAACAGCAAATGTTGCTGGGCTGATACTTGCAGTTCCATAGGTTGTGTTTACTGAAGTCAATGAACCACTGTACGAAATTGTAGGAAGCGATGCAACGGTCCAAACGGCATACAATGTTGCATTACTCGTTCCCATTGTATAACTCGCCCCATCAGCATAGGTAACTGAACCACCTGCAGATGTTGACCAACCGGTAAAAGTATATCCTGTTCTTATAAATCCGTTTGATGTCAAGTTGGAGCTTGCATTTGTCGCAATCGTTTGTGCGGCAGTCGATCCAGAAGTAGCGCCGTTTCCATCAAAAGTCAGTGTGTTATTATTTGCTGTCCATTGCGCGTATAGCGTTGCGTTTGCAGCACCCATTGTGTATGATTGCGCATTGGCATACGACGTGCCTGTTCCATTTGCTAATGTGTTCCATCCTGCGAATGAATATCCAATTTTTGTAAATGAATTTGACGTTAAATTAGCTGCTGCACCATAAACGATTGTTTGATTGGTCATTGATCCAGAACCAGTATTTGCGTCAAACGTTACTGTGTAATTGTTGGTTGTCCACTGAGCATATAAAACGGTGTTTGCTGCTGGCATGCTAAAAGTGCTTGAAGCTGCTTGTGCTGTTCCGCTGCCATTTGCCGCTGTGTTCCAACCTGCGAACGTACTGCCTGTTTTTGCTAAAGACCCAGTGTTTCCAAGTGTCGTAACTGTGGCTCCCGAAACATACGGGCTTGTGGGATCAACTGGAGCAGTACCTGAAGTATTGCCGTTTCCGTTGTAAGTTAGGGAGTATGTTGGTGGTGAAAAAGTTGCTGTACAAACAACGTTATCAATACCAATGCCTTGTGAATTACCACCACTCGTATTTAACACCCATTTTAAATAAAATGAAGAACCTGGCGCAATGTTTAGTGAAGAAATTGTAATATTCGATTTGTTGATTATTCCACAATTTGTTGAACTAGGTGCGCCAGTTGTTGTATAATTATATGCAGAAGTGCCTGTAGGCAATGCGGATGTTGCAATGTCGCCTGCTGCCACTGTAATCCAGCTTGTTCCGTCTAAAGAATAGTAAAATAAAACAGATGCGGCAGCAGTATTTATTCTGTAGCGTTCCAGGTCATAAGCGATGGTTAGTGTTGTTATATTAGACGTTCCACCGTTCGTATAGAAGGACATAATACCTGAAGTAGAGGCATAGCCTCCAGAGGTCATAACACCCAAACTTCTTTCAGTGCTTGATGTACCCCAATTATATCTTCCTCCTGTGGTTGGCGAACCAGTACTTGCCTGCTGTGTTACTGCTGTTACATTTGTTGCTGTTGCCCATCCACTTGAAGAGCCTAAACCTGCGCCAGACATTTTCCAATTTGCTGGAAGTGTTGCAGTCGCGGAGGTACCCATTGCATCAAAATTTTGGGTATTCGAAGCTGCCGCATTTGTTAGACTAACCTGACCTACACCCATCTTACTCACTAAAACACTTAAAACAATGAGTAACGTAATTTTAAATTTCATCTTGATAATTATTAAATAACTTATCAATGGAGTGGTGCTAGAATACAATTACAAAATTAACACTTAAACATTAAGCATGTGTAAAGCCATTAATAAAAAATAGAGCAATGTGAAAATTTAATATTCGCCAAATAAGAGCCTAATTTTGATTGCATTAAGGATTGAAATTACCAAGGCGAGAATTGCCAAATAAAATGCCACGTTGCTTCGTTTGCTGTAATTATTCGCTTTGTTTGGTTTGTTTGCCATTTTGAATTAGAAAAAATAACGGTAAAATTGCCAGTTCATTTTTGGAGAGGCTATAATTTCTTTCGAATCTTCTAATTGAATTGCGTGTTCACGAACAATACGCGCAATGATTGTTTCCGTTTCATGGGAATAATTCACTTCTACAGGGCGAGCAAACTTTAGCCAATTATACATTGCTCTGTAATTAATTAAGTCAAGTTTAGGTAAAACGGTAACTCCCATGCGTTTTAAACTTTCAGCGTTGCATTGTTGCTCAAACTGATTCTCCATTGGAATCACCATTAACTTCTTCTTCAAAAACATTGCTTCTGACGGTAACTCAAATCCGGCTCCTGTCAAAACGCCTTTGCACGATGCCAATTCATTCAAAAACACTTCGTTCTCAACTGGTAAAAAAGTCACGTTATCTTTCGTGTATTTTGTTGAAGTATATTTGGAAAAAACAACCCAACGCGCAGAAAAATTCCACAAGAATTTATACAAGACCTCATCATGATAGGCCGGCAAATAAACAACATATTGTCCTTGATCACTTGCTTCCAACTCTCTTACTTGCTTGCGGATTACAGGAGAAAAAATGGCTTCTGCATACTTTTCAAAATGAAAGCCGTATTTTACTGTTGATGGGCAATAATGGTTCAATACATAATTGCCAAAACGGTATTTAATATCGGGCTTTGGACTTTCTTTAAGCATCACTGCTGCTTGGTGGCTCAACTGAACACATTTAACGTTTCTAATGGCACAAGCCCATGCAGAAATTGGCTCAAAATCACTGATTACTAAATTATAGCGTTCTACTTTCAGTTTCCGAATTTCGTTGATTAATCTGAATAACTTTATATTCATCAAGGTTTTAAAAAAGCTAATTCCTCCAGATTTTGAAGCAACAAAACTCAATCCATGAAAACGATAATTGACTTCAAAAGGCAATTCAACTTGCGATTGATTTCCAGAAATTAAGATATCTACTTCTCCCTGTTGTTGTAGGATTGGAATAATTTCTAAAGCACGACTCAAATGGCCATTTCCAGTTCCTTGTATTGCATATAATATTTTCATCCGTGATCTAGTTTACGTTTGCCGCATGATTGATTACCTCTTTTAAAAGAGATTCGTAGTTCAATGCTTCTTTAAAGTTTTCTTTATGATTTCGCAACGCCGAATGATTTTTTAGATAGTCTTTTTCGTCGTAACGCTTTAAGATCCAATTCCCTTCATTGTATTCTAAGGCGGTTAAATTTTCAATCCAATCACCTGAATTCAAATACATAACTTTTCCTTGCTTCACGCTTATTTGTTTCAGCGCAGGTTGATGAATGTGACCACAAATCACAAAATCGTAGCCGTTTTCTATTGCAATTTCTGCTGCCGTTTCCTCAAAATTGTTGACGTATTTTAAGACGCCTTTTACACTGTCCTTCACTTTTTTCGATAAGGAAACTCTACCTCTTCCAAATTTTTCACTTACCCAGTTAACCAGTGTATTCAGTGCAATCAGCAAATCATAACCCTTCCCACCGAGCTTTGCAATCCATTTTGAATGTTTCATTGCTGTATCGAAAACATCTCCATGAAACAACCACGCTTTTCCAGCATCTAGGTTCAACACCAATTTATTGACAATATGAAATTGACCCAATGAAAAACCATTGAACTTTCGCAGCATTTCATCGTGGTTCCCTGTGATATAATAAATGGTTGTTCCTTTCGAAAGCATACTCGTAATCGTTTTGATCACTTGCATATTTGATGTGGGAAAATAATGTTTGTTGAATTGCCAGATATCAATAAAATCTCCATTCAGCACAAGGGTTGTAGGATTAATTGAGTTCAAATAGTTGTTTAACTCTTCAGCGCGTGAACCATACGTTCCTAAATGAACATCTGAAATAACGACCAATTCAACTTCTCTTTTTTCCTTTTGCATCGGGCTAGTTTTAACGTATACAAAATTGACGCATTCAGATTGTTTGGTTTTTAAGTCTATTTTAAATCTGCATTCTGCTTTAACATTAAAAAGTTGAAAACATGGATAAGCACCATATTTCTTGATGATTACTCATTTTAAATAGAAAAATATTTATTGCTATGGTAACCTCTATTTTACAAGGGGGTAATTTTTCGAGCCATTTTTAAAATTCCTGTGAAAATTCCTGTGAAAGTTGATAACACAGTATTAATCTTCCATCAAGTGCTTGTTGTGATTCAACATGTTGCTTCAATCTCGCAGACTATTACTTCTATTGTTTATTCCGCTTTCAACTGAAAAGATTGTTTAAATCCTAGAAAAGGTCTTTTGACTTGCGAACCACTTGCTGGTTTAGACAATTTTTTTGTCTACAAAGTACATATCGATTTTTCCTTTGTTCTTTGCTTCTATCTTTCCGCGGTACGTGCATTGATAGTGTTCCTTAATCAGTTCGTAGGTGGCTCCAGAAATATTAATTTTATTGATCTCTCCACTACTTTCCATACGCGAGGCAATATTGACCGTATCACCCCAAATATCGTAAGAGAACTTCTTGATACCAACGATTCCAGCGATTACAGGACCGGTATGAATACCAATTCGAATATCGAAATAGGGTAAGTTTTTTTCAATGCGTTCTTGCTTTAAGCCATCAATTAACAGGAGTATTTCTTCAGCAGCCATCACCACATCAATGGGGTGGCTTGTGTTTTTGTTCGGTAAACCACCCGCTGCCATATATGCATCTCCGATGGTTTTGATTTTTTCAATTTGGTATTTCTCCATGATCCGATCAATTCCTTTAAAGCAAGTGTCGATCTCGGTGATTAATTCTTTTGGACTCAACAATTCTGAAATGGTCGTAAATCCTTTAAAATCGGTAAAAAGAACCGTCGCGCTTTCAAAGTTCTTTGTTTCAGCATATCCCTTCTTTTTCAATTCTTGCGCCGTTTCAAAGGGCAAAATATTCAACAGTAACTCTTCGGAGCGTTTTTTCCCTTTTACCACGACCACCATTAAAACAATGATTAACAGCAAAATTCCGCCTGTTGAAATCAATCCTATCCGTTGTTTTTGAATTTGCGAATCGGCAATAATTTCTTTTTGCGCATATTCCAAGCTATCGCCCAATTGTTCTTTTTCATATTTAAAATTCAATTCCTTTTCAACCATTGATCGCTCATTGTCAATGTTCTGAATAGAATCGTTCATTTCTTTGTAAATCTCAAAATACTTGAGAGCTTCGGGCATATTACCTGACCCTTTTGTGCTTTTATACATGCAATCACAGGCATCGCGAATCAATGGTGGAATTTTCAACTCTTCAGCCGTTGTAAAAGCCGATAAACACCATTTTTTTGCGGTTCCAAAATCTTTAAGCTCATTGTATACTAAGCCTATATTTAATTCTGCTATAATAGAGAAGCGGCGATTGTTCAAGTCTTCAAATAGTTGTTTGGCTTTCATTGAAGCCTCCAGCGATTGATCAAAATAGCGTTTGGCCTTTTCAGGGTTCTCCAATTTTACCCTGCTGCCTTCTTCATAATACACGTAACCAATATTTCCATACGCAACGCCCACTTGTTCTGGATTTAGCTTTTCGTTGATGTAACTTAAACTTTCGCGATACGATTTTAATGCTTTATCGGTTTGTTTTGTTGCACCATAAATATTACCCAATAAGCTTAAAGAAGTAGCAATGCGCACAGAATCTCCAATGTTTCTGTTCAATTTCAACCCTTTGAGGTGATAAGCCGCCGCTTGTTGATTGTTTTCTTGACGCTCATATATCTGACCAATCACACTGTAACAATCCGAAATCAATTCCTTATTTTTTAGTTTTTCAGACAGCTTCAATGCTTTTTGGGCAAATTCTAGGGCTTTTGGATAAACTCCCTGAATAAGCAGTGTTTTCGACCGAATCAGGTAATTTTCTTGCTGAAAACGCACATTGTTTAATTTCTTGTTTAATTGATCTGCTTTATCCAAAACAAGTATCGAACTATCGGGAGAGGTATTCGTCATTAACTCAGCAACTGAATGCAAAGATTGAATGCGCTTCTCTGTTTTAAGCTTGGAATTAAACCCATCGGAAACAAGTTTGCTTGTCGTATTCTGACCAAGCATCGAAAAAGGAACTATACAAAAAAGTACGTGCAGTATATACTGTCTCATCACAATTAAAAATTAAACGAAGATCCACCCTTAGACACGTATCTTCTTAATTCGACGCGCAGTGCTTCACTAGCGCATCATTCGTCAAATATACAACGCGTTTTAATGTGCTGGTGAAAAAAGTGTGGGTTACTTTCCAATACAAAACTTGGAGAAAATATTCCCAAGCAGATCATCGGTAGAAATATCGCCTGTGATGGTGCCTAAATCGTACATGGCTTGACGAATATCCATCGCTACGAAATCTGCAGAAATGTTGTTGTCTAAATCGAATTTTGCTTTTTCGAGAGAAACAGCTGTGCGCACCAACGCGTCGTAGTGACGAATGTTTGAAACAATTGTATCATTGGCCAAATTAAAATCTCCTGTTACCAATTCAACCAATTTCTCACGCAGGGTTTCCATTCCAATTCCCTCTTTGGCAGAAATAGATATGCACTCCTTTTCGCAAGATTCAACTTTTTCTTGAGAAATATCTTGTTTATTGGCTAGAACCAGTACTTTTTTATCTGGAAATTCTGTTTCGATTTCTGTCGCCCAGTTTGCCACTTCTTTCAAACTTGAGGGGATAGAAGTATCAGCCAAACACAAGACTACTTGCGCCTGTTTGATTTTTTCTTTCGAGCGTTCGATTCCCATGGCTTCAATCTCCTCAGCTCCTTCTCGAATTCCAGCTGTATCAATTAAGCGGAATAAAATTCCTTCGATGTTCAATGTTTCTTCAATCACATCGCGTGTTGTCCCAGCAATGTTACTAACGATTGCCCGATCTTCACCCAATAGCTGATTCAACAAAGTACTTTTTCCGGTATTTGGTGCGCCAACAATTGCAACAGGAACACCATTTTTAATTGCATTTCCCAATTCAAAGGATTTCGCCAAACGATTGATGTACGATAAAACATCCGTTACCAATTGTTTCAGTTCTTTGCGATCTGCAAATTCAACATCTTCTTCTGCGAAATCGAGTTCCAATTCAACCAAGGAAGCAAAGTGGATTAACTTTTCACGTAACTCTTTCAACTCATTGGAGAAACCTCCGCGTAATTGTTTCAAGGCAATATCGTGGGCACTTTTCGATTGAGAAGCAATTAAATCTGCCACAGCTTCCGCTTGCGATAAATCCAATTTACCGTTCATGAAAGCACGCATCGTGTATTCTCCTGGTTCTGCCAAGCGACATCCTTTTTGCAATAAGGCTTGAATGATTTGTTGTTGAATGTAGGGTGAAGCGTGACAAGCAATTTCTGCACTTTCTTCACCAGTGAAGCTTTTTCCTTCAGCAAAAACAGTGATCAATACCTCATCGATGACTTCGTTTTGTTCATTTTTTACGGTACCAAAATGTGCAGTATGTGAAGCCTTGTCGTGTAAACTCTTCGAAAAGATAGCAGAAACAATTTCCAAGGATTTAGCACCAGAAACGCGAATCATCGCGATGGCTCCTACTCCATTCGGTGTTGCTAATGCACAAATAGTATCGTTTGAATGTATCATTGTGGTACAAAGATAAGAAATGAAAAAATAGTGCTTCTAAAGATTTTTATTTATATATTTAGCTTAATCAATAACAATTCGTTCATTTTGTTTTAACCATTAAAATGAACACCTATTGATTCATATTTTGTTTCTTTGCACTCTAAAAATTTGATTATGAAAAAATTCATCTTGGTTTCTGCTTTATTCATGATGGCGATAACATCATGCAACGTTTTAAAAGAATATGATACTACTGGGTTTACAATAGAAGGAAATACTGTATCTTTTAATAACTCTCCAATGGCCGAATTAGTAGGGTTAGAATTTGCATTAGACAATAATAAATTGGTAAAAGAACTTACATTTCGCGTTCTAGAAACTTCGAATAATGATAAAATCAACAATTTGATTGCCTTTTTGCATGCAAAACACCCAGAATACGAAATTGAAGTGGAAATTCCGTTTGAACATATAGAAGTGTTTAAAAAGTAAGAATTGAAATTGAGGTATTTTCGTAAGTTATCATTACGTTAACTTTTAAAGGAAAGAGCACGTCTATTGTGAGATTCAAATACATTTGCTAAAAATTTATAATTATGGCATCTGGTATTTTAAAATTCTTTTTACCAAAAGACAAGGTTTTCTACACATTATTTGAATCAGCGAGTAGTAATTTAGAGACACTTGCTACTAAATTAGTTCAAGTTGTAAATGAATCTGATTACAACAAACGCGCAGTTCTTATTAAAGAAATGGAAGATTTGGAGCACCAAAACGACCAATTAACGCACGAAATTTTTGTTGAATTAGGAAAGAACTTTATCACTCCATTTGATCGTGAGGATATCCACAGTTTAGCAACTGCCTTGGATGATATTGCAGATTATATGTATGCATCTGCGAAGAAAATCAATTTCTATAAAATTGAGCCAACAACAGATTCTGGAATTCAAAAATCAGCTGATGCAATTAAAGAAGCAGTATTGGCTGTAAATAGCGCCGTTGTTGAGTTAAGAAACTTGAAAAACACACAAAAAATCGTTGAATGTATTATCAAAATCAACAGTGCTGAAAACAGTGCAGACGATTTATTTGATTTAAGCATCGAGAAATTGTTTGATTCTGATGTTGACGCAAAAGAATTAATCAAAAAACGTGAATTGTATATGGTTCTTGAAACAGTTACAGATAAGTGTGAAGACGCTGGTAACGTTATCGAGTCAATCGTTGTAAAATACGCTTAATCGCCATTTATCATTAAAATCTGTAACGATGTTTACACTATTAATAGTTGTTATTGCTATTGCCTTACTTTTTGATTTGGTAAATGGTTTTCACGATGCTGCGAACTCAATCGCCACGGTTGTTTCAACGAAAGTATTAACTCCTTTTCAAGCTGTAGTTTGGGCTGCGACTTTCAACATTATTGCTTTTTGGGTATTCGATATGAGTGTTGGAAACACTGTTGCAAAAACCGTTGATGCAAGTGCAATTGACCTTTGGGTTATCCTTGCTGGATTGTTAGCAGCTACTGTTTGGAACTTGTTTACTTGGTATTTAGGAATCCCTTCCTCTTCTTCACATACCTTAATTGGTGGATTTGCTGGAGCGGCTGTTGCTCATGGTGGATTTGACGTTATTGCATCTGCTGAAATCATTAAAGTTATTTTGTTCATTTTCCTTGCGCCTTTTATTGGAGGTATAATTGCCTTCCTGATTGCAATGGTCACCATGAGTCGACGCTTCTTCTTGAAATTTATATTGGTTCTCATTGGTACTTTAGGAATCTATTTATTGATGGATTACATGGTTGAGTTCATGGACATGAAGAAAGAAATGATGTGGATTACCATGGGAATGATGGCAATTTTCATTTTGGCGTATATTTATTACATGTTTGTTCATGGAAAACGTCAAACTGCGCTGAAAGAATCGAACATGTACAAACGTCTTCAATTATTGTCTTCAGCTGCCTTTTCATTAGGACACGGTGGTGCTGATTCCCAAAAGGTTATGGGGATTATCTGTGCAGCATTGATGGTCTATGGAAACATGCAACGGGATGCACACAAAGAAAATGAAATCAATTCGTTTTTCAAGATTTCTGAAGTGATGCAGATTGAGCACGATGATGCGGGTGGACACTTGAAAAAATTCAAACCAGAATATGGAACCGTTAATGGGGTAACGTTTTATGCGAACGGAGATGATTTAATCGATGTTAAAACACAAAAGGTTATCTTTCATAAAGAAGAGTTAAATAAAGAATACGCCAATAAATTCAAGGACTTTAAACAAGCAGATAAAGCACTTGAGAAACTGCACATTTATTCTAAAGGTCACGATATTTACGATGCTTCCAATAAACAATTAATCTTCCGTGATCACGAATTAGACACTAATTATTCTAAAGCTGCCATGTTCAGCAGTTATGTTAAAGTGACTAAAAATGATGCTGGAAAGAAAATTGTTGAATTAAAAGAAGGCCACAAAATCAAAACGAAGGTGAACTCAGAAACAATGCCCTTCTGGATTTCATTCGGTTGTTACATGATGATTGGTATTGGAACTTTATTCGGTGGTTGGAAAATTGTGAAAACAATGGGTACAAAAATCACGAAAGTGACACCATTAGAAGGTGTTTGTGCTGAAACGGCTGGTGCTTTGACATTGTTTACTGTATCTCAAATGGGTATTCCAGTATCAACAACTCACACAATCACTGGTTCGATTATCGGTGTTGGTGCAACGAAACGTTTAAGTGCTGTTCGTTGGGGTGTAACTATCAACTTACTTTGGGCTTGGGTTCTTACCATTCCAGTAAGTGGTTTGTTAGCAGCATTATTCTACTACGGAATTTTATTGTTCATCTAATCATTTGAACAACATATTATGAAGGGAGTCTAGTAGACTCCCTTTTTTTGTTTTCTTAACCTACATCAATTCAATCAAGCATTTGCTTTTGTATTTTTACCCTAATTAAACAAAAGGTTATGAAAGATCAACTTCAACGTCGCACGTTTTTACAGCGCTTTTCTTTGGGACTATCCTCTTTGATAGCACTTCCTCTATTCGGTCAATCCACTTCAGATAAACATACCATGGCAACAAAAAACAACATTCTTCGCATACGTCCTCTTGGTTTTCAATGGGAAACTGCAGATCCATTCTTATTTTGTGTTCACCACGAAGACAAGTATCCAAAAGGAAATGAAAAAATGGGTCCTGTCACTTCATTAGACGGACGCTATTTAGGACAAGATTTCATCGTGAAAGATGGTTTTCGTATGTATCACGGAATGGAAGTTCCAGGTTTTCCAGGACATCCGCACAGAGGATTTGAAACCATTACAGTTGTTCGCGAAGGATTGGTTGATCATGCTGATTCTACTGGAGCCGCGGGACGCTACGGAAATGGCGATGTGCAATGGATGACTGCTGGAAAAGGCGTTCAACATTCTGAGATGTTTCCTTTGTTGCACACGGATAAAGAAAACCCTATGGAATTGTTCCAAATTTGGTTGAATCTTCCAGCAAAAAGTAAAATGGTTGAACCACATTTTAAAATGATCTGGAATGAAGATGTTCCACGTTTCACCGATACAAATGCCAACGGAAAAACAATTGAAGTAGTAGTGTTGGTTGGAAAATTAGGAACGCACACTGCTTCAACTCCTCCACCTAACTCTTGGGCAGCAGATGAAAACAATGCTGTAGCCATCTATAATATTCAATTGGAACCAAATTCAGAATGGACTTTACCAGCAACAGTTGAAGGAATTAACAGAACGATCTATTATTATGAAGGAACTGGGTTGACTGCAGAAGAAACGGTTATTCCGGATTATCACGCTGCAGAAGTAAACCCTATTGCACCAATCGTTCTAAAAAATAGTGGAGAACGTTCGAAAGTGTTAGTGCTTCAAGGTCGCCCAATTAATGAACCAGTTGTGCAACACGGACCATTCGTGATGAATACAAAAGCGGAAATTTATCAAGCGTTTCAAGATTACCAAAACACACAATTTGGCGGTTGGCCCTGGCCGAAAAACGATCAAGTTCATGCACGTGAATTAGGCCGTTTCGCAAAACATTCGGATGGAACAGAAGAAATTAAAGGTTAACTATCTAAAATATCTGAATCAATATTCGGACGTTCATTCAAAGGTTTTCTGTAAAATAGAATTGCTTGGATGATGATTCCTATAGCCAAATAGGCTGCAACAACATATAGAATCTCTGACTGTCTGCTATAAATGAGAATAACAAAAGCCGTAAGAATTGCTAATAAACCATGTAGTAATTGTAAATAAACGAAATTGGTTATTTTTCTTGCCGCTATACAATAGATGATTAAATACGGTAAAGAACTTAAACCAGATAATAAAATAAAAAACACGATCAACTGCATCTCTTTACCTGCAAAAAAAGTACAAACAGCACTTCCTAATAACACTGTTAACACCCACGCTAAAACCGTTTCTCCAATTTTCATTTACGTTTGTTTTGAAAGAATTGTAACATTATTTCCGAGCATTCTTTTTCTAAAATCCCATTCACAACCAATGTTTTTGGATGATACAATTCATTTTTGTAACGTCCCGCACCACGTTTTTCATCACGCGTTCCAAAAACAACTTTATCAACTTGTGACCAAAACAATGCCCCTGCACACATAACGCAAGGTTCGACCGTAACGTATAATGTACACCCTTTTAAATATTTTCCTCCTAAAAATTCTGCTGCAGCAGTGATTGCCTGAATCTCTGCATGCGCCGTTACATCATTTAAATGCTCTGTAAAATTATGGGAACGCGCAATGATTTGATTGTTTGCCACGACAATTGCTCCAACGGGAACCTCATCTTGTTCATAAGCCTTGTATGCCTCTTGAAGCGCTTGCTTCATGAAATATTCGTCGTTGTAAGGAGTAATCACTTTTTGCCGGGTTTTGTTTTTGTATTAAATACCGATCGATCAATTGCCGATAATTGAACAAGGTGTCCACGGAAAATTTTATCGAACGTTGCAAATGCACTTGTAATATGAATCTCCACTTGTTCGTTTGCTAAATAGGTCATTTTTACCGTTAATGAACCTCTTCCTAATCCACGTGAAACCATGTAAAAATTCGATTGACATTTACCGTCTTTGTTTAAACTCGATTTCCATCTTCCTACTTTTCCCTTTTTCTTAAATTTTGAAAAATCATATGCACCCGCTGTATAAACCATGTTGTTTTCAATGATAAAAAAACTAATTGCATGTTTCATCATTTTTGGCTTATCAATTCCTGGAAGCCACATGGTGTCTAATTCGACCACAAACAATGGTGGCACAGAATCATAGCTTGAACAAGTTTTCGTTTCCTGCGAAAAAGCAGTGGGAACGGAAAGTAAAAAGGCGATTAACAAACCAATAAATCTCAACGGCATATCTTCTATTTGTTTCAAATGTAAGGATTCTTTCAAATTTAACTTCCGTGTATGGATAAATCCTTCAAGTAAGCATATGGTTCAACAAGAATAGTTTTAAATTTGACTATGAATACAGCAATTCCCTATTTAGAAAAAGGTGATTTGATTTACATCACCGCTCCAGCAAAAGCAATTGAAGCGATTCACGTTGACTATGCTAAACACTTTTTTGAGAAAGAAGGTTTTAGGGTCTTGGTAAGCGAAAATTGTTTGGGTCAACACCACTACTTTTCAGGAACGGATGCTGAACGTTTAGCTGATTTTCAATACGGAATTGATCATCCAGAAGTAAAAGCAATTGTATGTGCAAGAGGTGGTTATGGTTGTGTTCGCATTGTTGATTCTTTGCAGTGGGCTGCACAATTGCGTCACCCAAAATGGATTGTTGGTTTTAGCGATGTTACTGTGTTTCACCAACGCATGCAGCGCTTCGAATTACCTAGTATTCATGCTTCGATGGTATTGAATTTTAAAGATAATAGCGCTGAAGCATTAAAAACGATGGTTGACGCCATGACTGGAAATTTAACTTCCATGAGTTGCGAAGCTTCTTTGTCCAACAAAATTGGATCAGCTGAAGGACAATTGGTCGGTGGAAATCTGAGTATTCTTTACAGTTTATTGGGTACAAATGACCAAATCGATTATTCGAATACCATCTTGTTTATTGAAGACTTGGCGGAACATTTATACCATTTAGACCGCATGTTATACGCTTTTTCCAAGGCAGGAATTTTTGATAAAATCAAAGGATTAATTATCGGCGGAATGACCGACATGGAAGATACGACTGTTCCTTTTGGCAAAACAGTTGAAGAAATCATTTGTGAACACTTTACGTATCGTCCAATTCCAATTGCGTTTAATTTCCCTGCTGGACACATTGACGATAATCGTGCACTAACATTAGGTTCTAACTGTAAATTAGAAGTAAGCGCTAACGGAACGCTGCTCACTTACTTCTAATTTTCTGAATGTAAGGTTAGTTACATTGTTTGTTCTTGTTTGTTCCTTCCTTTGAAGTATAAAACGACATTGAACATGACAACAACACTCATTATCGTCATTACAGTTATTGTTCTGCATTTTGCAGTTGGAATATACTTTTTGGTTAAAAAACTCGGTAAGAAATAATTTTGACGTTGTTTTAATTAATCGAACTCAGGTTATAAAACAATAAATTTCTTCATCGTACGCTGTTCCTGAAAATTGATTGAGCAGACAAAAGATCCTTGCGGCAAGTCGGTCAATTCTACTTTTCCACTTTCACCAATTTCCCACGTTCCAACATAGGTTCCTTCAATACTGTAAACAGTCACTTTAGCACCATTTTGCCCCTCCACAAACAAGTTTCCTTGCGATGGATTTGGATAAACGGCAACATCGAGTGTCATTAATTGACGTGATTCAGCAACCTTTTCAATTGAGTTTGGAGAAGACTCAAATTCAGTTCCTTTCAAATGGTTTTGTTCTTGTGCAAAATAAGCCCCGCTCATCCCGATGCACGCTACTAAGGCAATTGCTTTCATTGTTTCTAGTTTCCCTTAAAACACCTTGTTAGAAAAACGTTACACATTCCTTGCAAAATGCCAAATTTTAACACTTATGTAAAATCAATCTAAATAAGAACTAAAACGCTATTGCTTTGTTCTAACTATTAAATTTGTAACCGTTAACAAAAATTTTAATATGAGCAATTCTACATTACTAAAGTCTTCCATAGCAAAGAAAATTGCGATGGCGCTATCGGGACTTTTTTTGATTTCATTTTTATCACTCCATTTTTTCATCAATTTAATGTCAGTTTTTAGTGCTGATGTATTTAACTCGATGTCGCATTTTATGGGTTACAACCCGGTAATTCAATTTTTAATGCAACCGATTTTAATTGTGGGGGTTATTTTCCACTTTGTAATGGGTTTTGTGTTGGAAATTAAAAACAGAAACGCACGAACTGTTGCTTATGTTAAGTTCAACGGCGCTGCGAATTCATCATGGGCTTCAAGAAACATGATTATTTCAGGATTAGTTGTATTGGCATTCTTAGGATTGCACATGTACGATTTTTGGGCACACGAAGTAGTTTACAAATATGTTGATGCTAAAGCAATCGACACTACACGTTATTACAGTGAATTAGTTGCGAAATTTGAAAGTCCTGTTCGTACAGTTTTATATTCGTTGGCATTTGTACTTCTTGCATTACACTTGTGGCATGGCTTTAATTCTTCGTTTCAATCTGTTGGATTTAACAACAAATACTCGAAAAAACTACATAAACTAGGATATGCATTTGCAATTATAGTTCCTGTTGGATTTATTTTCATTGCATTGTTTCATCACTTCAATAATTAATATCAATAAAATATGAATTGAGCATTACTTAATTGAAAGGAACTTTTAAGAAATGCGAATTACATCTTGACGTTTAAATACAGATCAAAATATGAAATTAGATTCTAAAATACCAGAAGGTCACATTTCTCAGAAATGGACAGACTATAAAGATCATTTAAAACTTGTTGCACCAAACAACCGTCCAAAAATTGACATTATTGTTGTTGGAACTGGTTTGGCTGGAGCATCTGCTGCTGCTTCACTTGGTGAAATGGGATACAATGTAAAAGCATTTTGTTTTCAAGATTCTCCACGTCGTGCACACTCAATCGCTGCACAAGGAGGTATAAATGCTGCAAAAAATTACCAAAATGACGGTGACTCAATTTTCCGTTTATTTTACGATACAATTAAAGGTGGTGACTACCGTGCACGTGAAGCAAACGTTCATCGTTTAGCTGAGGTTTCTGGAAACATCATTGACCAATGTGTTGCGCAAGGTGTTCCTTTTGCTCGTGAGTACGGTGGTTTATTGGATAACCGTTCATTCGGTGGAACACAAGTTCAACGTACATTCTACGCAGCTGGACAAACAGGACAACAATTATTATTAGGAGCTTATTCAGCGCTTTCTCGTCAAATTGGTTTAGGACGTGTTAAAATGTACAACCGTCACGAGATGCTTGACATTGTTAAAGTAGATGGAAAAGCACGCGGAATTATTGCTCGTAACTTGGTAACAGGTGAACTTGAGCGTCATTCAGCACATGCTGTGATTATTGCATCAGGAGGATACGGAAACGTATATTTCTTATCAACAAATGCAATGGGATCGAACGTAACTGCAGCTTGGAAGGTTCACAAAAAAGGAGCTTTCTTCGCAAATCCTTGTTATGTACAAATTCACCCTACTTGTATTCCAGTTCACGGAACAAACCAATCGAAATTGACATTGATGTCAGAATCATTGCGTAACTCTGGACGTATCTGGGTACCGAAGAAAAAAGAAGATGCTGAAGCAATCAGAGCTGGGAAATTGAAACCAACTCAAATTGCAGAAGAAGATAGAGATTATTACTTAGAAAGAAGATACCCTGCGTTTGGTAACTTGGTTCCACGTGACGTTGCTTCACGTGCAGCGAAAGAGCGTTGTGATGCTGGTTACGGAATCGAAGCAAATGATACAAACGAAGGTGTTTACTTAGATTTCTCATCAGAAATCAAAGCAAAAGGAAAACAAGCTGCTTATGCTGCTGGTGATCACAATCCTTCTGAGGCAAAAATCATTGAATTAGGTAAAAAATGGGTTGAAAGTAAATACGGAAACTTGTTCCAGATGTATGAAAAAATTACAGATGAGAACCCGTATGAAACACCTATGAAAATTTATCCAGCTGTTCACTACACAATGGGTGGTGTTTGGGTTGATTACAACTTACAATCAACAATTCCTGGATGTTTCGTTGCTGGAGAGGCAAACTTCTCTGACCACGGAGCAAATCGTTTAGGTGCTTCTGCTTTAATGCAAGGTTTGGCTGACGGTTATTTCGTTTTACCGTATACAGTTTCTGATTATTTAGCGAATGAAATTCGTACTGGTTCAATCCCAACAGATTTACCAGAATTCGTTGAGGCTGAAAACAGCGTAAAATCATTAATTGATAAATTCTTGAACAACAATGGAACAAAATCTGTAGATCACTTCCACAAACGTTTAGGATTAATCATGTGGAACAAAGTTGGAATGGGACGCAGTGAGCAATCATTAACAGAGGCGATTTCAGAAATTGCAGCGCTTCGTGAAGAGTTCTACAAAGATGTTTTTGTTCCTGGTGACGCAAACGAAATGAATCCTGAATTGGAGAAAGCACTTCGTGTTGCCGACTTTATGGAGTTAGGACAATTAATGGCGAAAGACGGTTTACAACGTAAAGAATCGTGTGGTGGTCACTTCCGTGAGGAATACCAAGATGCTGAAGGTGAAACATTGAGAGATGATGAAAACTTCAAATTCGTTGGAGCTTGGGAATACAAAGGTGAAGACATTAATCAGTCTGAATTGCACAAAGAAGCATTGAACTATGAGTTCATTAAAATTGCTGCACGTAACTACAAATAAGGCATTAGAAGGTAGTTATTAGGCATTAGTAAAGAGTTAACATTGGCAGAAATTAAAACATATAAAGATTTATTAATTTGGCAAAAAGGAATTTTATTGGCAGAGCATGCTTATGTTCTTACAAAAGATTTTCCTCAAGATGAGATTTATTCATTGACAAATCAAATTAAACGATCAGCTGTTTCAATTTCGAGTAATATTGCTGAAGGATACGGACGTAATTCTACAAAGAGCTATGTGAACTTTTTAAAAATTGCACGTGGATCACTTTACGAATTAGAAACACAGTTAATTCTTGCTGATAAATTCAACTTCATTTCAGATAAAGCAATGTTAAAAGAAGTTTTTTCAGAAATTGAAGAGGAAAGTAAAATGCTAAATTCATTTATAAAAAAAGTAGATAACATTAATTGAGTGGTTTTGGGAATGGGCATCACTCTTGCCTATTGCCAAACAACTAAAAACTGATTAAATATGGCATCAAAAACAATCAATATCACCCTTAAAATCTGGCGTCAGAAAAATGCTAACGCAAAGGGAAGTATGGAAACATACAAATTGGATAACGTTTCAACGGATAGTTCATTCTTGGAAATGTTGGATCAATTGAATGAACAATTAATAAATGAGCGTCAAGAGCCAATCGCTTTTGATCACGATTGTAGAGAAGGAATTTGTGGAATGTGTTCATTGTATATCAATGGTGAAGCGCACGGACCAGATAGAGCTGTAACTACATGTCAATTGCACATGCGGAAATTCAAAGATGGTGAGACAATCTATATCGAACCTTGGAGAGCTAAAGCATTCCCTGTAATCAAAGATTTAGTGGTTGACAGAAGTGCATTCGATCGTATTCAACAAGCTGGAGGATTCGTTTCTGTGAACACATCTGGTAGAACAATGGATGCGAACGCTATTCCAATTGCAAAAGTTGACGCTGACAAAGCCTTTGAAGCAGCGACTTGTATTGGATGTGGAGCGTGTGTTGCAACATGTAAAAACTCTTCTGCGATGCTATTCGTTTCTGCTAAAGTTTCTCAAATGGCTTTATTACCACAAGGGAAAGTTGAAGCAACACAACGTGTATTGAACATGGTTAAGCAAATGGACGAAGAAGGATTTGGTAACTGTACAAACACAGGAGCTTGTGAAGTTGAATGTCCAAAAGAAATCTCTTTAGAGAACATTGCGCGCATGAATCGTGAATACATGAAAGCATCTTTGAAATCTTAAATAAGTATTATTCTTCATAATTTAAAAACCGTCCTGCGCATGTTGGACGGTTTTTTTTGCGTTTAAACCAACGCTTGTCCATAATTATTCGTTCTGAAGCATATACAATTATGAATTTTGTATTAATTTTAGTGCAAATTAATTTTAAGCTTATGAAAAAATTATTACTTGGAGTAGTTGCTTCCTTCTTTGCTTTAGAGGTAGTAGCTCAAGTTGTGGTTGCAGGTATTTCACCAGCATCGATACAACGCAATTTTACATTTGGTGTTCAAGCCGGAGCAGGCGGTTGGCCAGGAGAAACAGAAGATGGAACTTGGGGTTTAGCCTCTGATTTCAACGTTGATGGTACGTATGTTCAAGGAGAATTAATTCTTATGAACGATGGTACGCCAGGAACTAACGCAACTTACGGAAACTTACTTTCTGAAGAAGGTTGTAACCCATCTCCTGCAGGTGCTTACGCTGGAAAAATTGTTGTTTTGAGAAGAAACACATGTGAATTCGGAACAAAAGCATTGAACGCTCAAAACGGTGGTGCATTAGCGGTTATTCTTGTAAACAGAGAAGATGCAGAAATTGGTATGTTAGGTGGAGTTGATGGTATCAATGTTACTATCCCGATGGTTGCAATTTCATCTTCAGATGGTAACCAATTAATTACTGAAATGGCAAGTGGTCCAGTTGTTATGTTTATCGGTAACAAATTCGGTATTTTCAACAACGACCTAGGATCTGATCCAGGCAACACAATTATTGCTACGCAAGCAAGTACACCTTCTATTTTGGCACAAAATGGTACTGAATTTTCTTTCACACCAGGAATCCAAATCGTAAACTACGGGTTAAACACGCAATCTGATATTTACGTAACAGCTACTGTTGCTGCACCAGGAAACCCAACTGCATATTCTGAAGTACTTGGTCCATTAACAATGAACTACAAAGATACTGCTGCATTATTCGCAGGAAACCCTGACGCTTTCCCAGCACTTGCTTTGGCTTCTTATCCTGTAGGTGAATACACTTTAACGTATACTGTTTCTTTAGGTGTTAACACTGACGAAGCTCCAGGAGACAACGCATTTACATCTAAATTCTATGTTACTGAAGATATCTTCTCTTATGCACGTCACAATGCATCAGCAGGAGAACCAGTTGTAAATTCTTTCCCTAAAAACTATACACAAGGTTACAAATCTTGTATTCGTTTCAACGATGCAAATGCTGACCGTGCTGGAGTATTAGGTTTACACACTGCTGTGAGCATTGATACTTCACAATTTGCTTTAGGACAACAAATTCAATTATTTGGTTACAAATGGAATGATGCGGTAAACACATTAACTCCAGCTGCAACGTATGATGCGTTGGTTCAAGTTGCTTATGCTTCTTTTGATGCAATTGAAACTTCAGGTTTCTTAAATGGACAGGAAGTATTTATTCCTTTCGAAACTCCATTCATTTTAGAGAACAACCAACTTTACTTATTCTGTGTTGTTACAGAAACTCCTGAGCCAGCATTCGGATATGACAATGGTGTTAACTACAACGCAAACATGGGTATTTCAAACAACGTAACATTCCCAATCTACATTGACAACACTGGAACAACAACTGACCAATGGTTCTCTGCTGGTTGGAATGGAAACCCTGCTCCATCAATCGGATTACAATTATTCCCTGCTGCTGAATTAGGTTTAACTGAAACTTCAACTATCGAAGCTAGTGTTTACCCTAATCCAACAAATGATAACGTAACAATTACAGTGAATGCTAAAGGAGCAGGAAACTTAGTAGTTACTGACATCACAGGTAAAATCGTTATGAACAACGCTATTTCTTTAGCTAATGGTCAATCAAATGTTAACATGTCTTCTTTAGAAGCTGGTTTATACATTTTCAACATTACTTTAGACAATGGAAAAACTGCACAGTTCAACGTTGTGAAAAAATAATTTCCTTATGGAAAAAAGAAAGGCTCGAAGTTTCTTCGGGCCTTTTTTATGCGCACAAAAAAAGCTGATTCATTGTTTGAATCAGCTTTCCCTTTCTTGCTTATGTTTACTACTTACCTAAAAATTTAATGATAATCCGAATGTCAAAGGATACACTTCTGTTGTTTTAGCGGTATCGAACAATGGTAAAAGGCTGTACGATGCAAACGCTCCCCAAGAACCGTAACCTAGGCGAACTGTTCCATCTAATTTGAATGAATTCAATCCATAAGTACCTTTCAGTTTTTCTTGGAATTCTTTTCCGTCATATTCACCAATTCTTTTTACACGAGAAGCGATACGAACACCACCGACAACACCTGCAGCTAAATAGAAACTTTTGTCTTCATCGGCATGTGTACAGAATTCAAGTAATACAGGAACCGTAAGATAAGCTGCACGTAATTTGTTTTTTGAATAAACATTTACCGTGTCAATGGTTGCAAATAAACTATCGCCTGTGGTTTGCAATAAATAATTGTCTTTGAAAGCTACTTGAGTAAAACTAAAACCTAAACCTGTTGTAACACCAAAATACTGTTTCGCAATTGCAAATTTATGCTCTAAAACATTCACATTCCATGTCATTGAACGAGCAGGATCATTTTTCCAATAAGGATAATTATCAAAATTGGTGTTCATGTCTTTGTTTAACAACATACTGAATCCCATGTCAACCCCTGCCCAATGTGCTTCAAATCGTTCTTTTTCATCCTCGTCAGGAATGGCATCCAACGTATCGATCTCGCCTTCATCTTCCAAATCCTCATTTGAATGATCAACCAAAATGATTTCTATTTTACCCATATTCACACGTGTTGTGTCAGGATTAAGCTCTTCTTGTCCAAACAAGGTAGTGCTCAGTAAGAAAATCGATGTGTAAATAATTGTTTTCATAACTTTTGATTTTAAGTCGTTTTAAAGTGTTTTACCCTTTTTTTGAGGTAAGACTATCAACTTAAATAAAAGTTACAGCAAACGTGAAAAAAATATAAAAAAGTGCTATTCCCAGTCAACCAAGAAGTCGTCGATTTCTCTTCGATCCTTTTTCGATGGTTTTCCACTGCCGTTTTGACGATATACTTGCTGTGATAATTGGTAGGTTTTAAATTTTTCTATTTCTTCAAGAGGAGTTGTATCAATCAGATAATCAGCAACCAATTTGGCGCCTACTCTTTTATCCAATAATTGAAGAACTTTAAACGAAAAGGTAGCAGTGTTTTTAGAAATGCTAATTACATCTCCAACTTTCGGTTCTTTCGCTGGTTTAATTTGTTGTCCATTCACCTTGATTCGACCTTTAGACAATTCTTCCGATGCTTGTGAACGCGTTTTTGCCAAGCGAACAGCCCAAATATACTTATCCCATCTCAAGCTCATTTCTAACTTTTTTAGGAAGTGAATTATAAATTAACGAATACGAATGGTCAATTAATTCAAGAATCAATTCGTCCGACACATCTTCTTGAACTGAAACAGTATTCCAATGTGTTTTGTTCATGTGCCAACCAGGTTGTATTCCCATATAACGCTCACGAAGGTCGATTGATTTTTCTGGATCTGCTTTTAAATTGATTCCAGTGAAATTATCAATATCACTTAGAGCAAACATTTTTCCCCCAACCTTCAACACATGTGTAGAAGCATCAAAAGGAAAGCCTTCTGTAACAAAAGGCTTTCTTAAACAATATTCACGAAAAAATTCAAATGTCATTTTACTTAATGCATTGCTGGGGCATTATCAAAATTACCCAATTGATATAACATCTTAGTATGATCAGATAATGCTTGTCCAAATGTTTTATACGAATGATAAGGTAACTTAAATTCTTCAGCAGTTTCTTTTACAATTTTAGAAATAGAACTGTAATGAATATGGCAAATATTTGGAAATAAATGATGTTCAACTTGATAATTCAAACCGCCAACATACCACGAAAACAACTTAGCACCAGGAGCAAAATTTGCCGTATTGTACAATTGACTAACCGCCCAATCCGCATCAATATTTCCAGAATCGTCTGGCATTGGATAATCAGAAGTTGGAACAACGTGTGCCGGTTGGAAAATGATTCCCAAAATAAATCCAGCAATAAATTGCATTACTAAAAACCCTAGAATTGTAAAATACCAAGGTGCTGGTGATAACCATATTGGTAAACCAAAGATCATTGCAGCATACAAGGTTTTAGAAATTATAATTCTTGTCAACAATTTTCCATACGTTAATTTTTGAGTACCAAGAAGACCAAGCTTATTGTAGCGAGCTGCTTGTTTATAATCTTTTGTTGTACACCAAACCAATGTCATCAAACAGTAAAGAAAATAGGCATAAATATGTTGGTATTTATGCATAGGTTTTCTTTCTTCATGGGGAGTAAATCGCATAACAGGTCCTGGATTGATGTCCTCATCAAAACCTGTTACGTTTGTGTACGTGTGATGTAAAATATTGTGCTGAATTCTCCAGTTCGCGTCAACACCACCAAGAAAATATAAGATTGAACCAACGAATGTATTAACACCCTCTTTGTTTGAATACGCTCCGTGATTTGCATCATGCATCACAGAAAGACCTAGACCTGCCATACCAAATCCCATTAACATCCACATCCCTATAATGAACCATGTATTTGATGCATAAGTAAGAATGATGGTAAAAGGAACGAAATACAAAAGCAACATAAAAATCGTCTTGAAAACCATTTTAGAATTTGCATAACGCGTAATATTCTTTTCTTTAAAGTATTCATTTACGCGCTGGCGCAATACTTTATAGAATTCTTCGTTGTGGTTTCTTGCGAATTTTATATCTGAAAAATTCATAGATCTAACTTTTTTGTTTTTTCAAATTTAACAAAATATTAACGGAAATTTTTATTTTCCAAGATTATCAACGCAAGCTTGTCATAAACTTCATTTTGTAAATCCAATCAAAACATTTTAATCTCTACTTTTGTTTTAAACGTACACAACAATACATTTCATACTAACTTATTATGATTGAAGCAAATAAGAATTTAAACTATTGCATAAACATGTTCGACAGAGAACGTTTACCAACAGTTGAAGTTTCAATAGGTTCATTAAAATTAGGCGGGAATAATTCTATTCGCGTACAATCAATGACCACCACCGACACAATGAACACCGAACTATCTGTTGATCAATCTGTTAGAATGATTGAAGCTGGTTGTGAACTGGTTAGACTTACTGCACCAAGTAAAAACGAAGCTGAGAATTTAAAGGTAATCAAACAACAATTAGTTGATAAAGGGTACACAACGCCGTTGGTTGCAGATATTCATTTTACACCCAACGCAGCCGAAATTGCCGCAAAACATATTGAAAAAGTGCGTGTAAATCCTGGTAACTACGCTGATAAAAAGAAATTTGAAGAAATAGATTTCACTGAAGAGAGTTATCAAAAGGAATTAATTCGCATCGAAGAAAAATTTACGCCGCTTATTCATATTTGTAAAGAAAATAATACTGCAATGCGAATTGGTACAAACCACGGTTCTTTGTCCGATCGCATTTTAAGTAAATACGGTGACACTCCCGAAGGAATGGTCGAATCGGCGATGGAATTTATTCGTATTTGTGAGAAAAATGAATTTTACAACTTGGTGATTTCGATGAAAGCAAGTAACACACTTGTAATGGTTCAAGCATATCGATTGCTCGCAGCTAGCATGATAAAAAATGGTCGTTGCTATCCATTGCATTTAGGTGTTACAGAAGCTGGAGATGGTGAAGATGGAAGAATTAAATCAGCAGTTGGAATTGGTGCTCTTTTAGAAGATGGTTTGGGCGATACTATTCGTGTTTCGTTAACAGAGGAACCAGAATTTGAAATGCCTGTTGCTAGAAAACTGATTGAAAAATTTGAAGTAAGCACTAACATCTTTACATTACCTGAGGTTCATGCTCAACGTCCATATTCTCCATTCCATTACGAACGCAGACATTCTTCCGAAACACATAATATTGGAGGGAAACATGTTCCAGTAGTAATAGCGGATTTTTCAAATAAAGAAACAATTACACCAGCCAACTTTTATGGATTTGGATATAACTATTCAGTACAACTTGATAAATGGAATTTACAAGATCAAGCGGCAGATTATGTATTCATAGGTGATAAACAAATCGATTTTGAAGTACCCGGGACATTAGGTGTGATCTGTAATATACAAAACTGGAAAACCAACTATTCAAATAAACAAGGTTTTTACCCGCTTGTCAATTTGAACGAATTAGAAGCTCTTTCAAACGACCAAATGTGTTTTGTGACTGTTGATCCTAGCCACGAGAACAACTACTCAACGCTTGTTAATCACCCAAAATCAGTTGTTTTATTAGACACTGAATATTCAAACAAAACTCAATTATATCGTTATATTTATTTTATTTTTGCGGAATTAAATATAAATAACGCCGTAATTTTCAAAATAAGTGATAAAGCAACAGACCCAGAAAACTATCAATTGAATGTTTCGAGTTCAGCTGGATCATTGTTTATTGATGGTTTTGGGGATGGATTAATGTTAACTGGGACACAAGCCCAAACATTGATCAACTCTACAGCCTTTGGAATCCTCCAAGCAACTCGTACACGTATCTCCAAAACAGAATACATTTCATGTCCATCATGTGGAAGAACATTGTTTGATTTACAAGAAACGACAGCTAAGATTCGAAAAGAAACTTCCCATTTAAAAGGAATCAAAATCGGAATTATGGGTTGTATTGTAAACGGACCAGGAGAAATGGCAGATGCAGATTACGGTTATGTTGGAACAGGACCAGGAAAAATAAATCTGTACAAAGAAAAGACGGTTGTCAAAAAGAACGTTCCTGAAGACGATGCCGTTCATCAACTCATCGAGCTCATCAAAGAAAATGGTGATTGGATAGCTCCAAAAGAAGCATAAAAAAAGGTCCGAAATTAAGTTTCGGATCTTTTTTGTTTCATATTAGTTCCACGTGGAACTATTCGTTTTATCTTCCTAAATGAATCAAAAGCACAGTAATATCACTTGGAGAAACACCACTAACGCGTGCCGCCTGTCCAATTGTAACTGGTTTTATTGCTGAAAGCTTTTCTTTTGCTTCTGAACTTAAGCTTTTCAACGCACGATAATCAATAGAATCAGGAATCTTCACTTCTTCCATACGACCCATTTTCTTCGCTTGATCCTCTTCACGTTCAATATAACCTTCGTATTTCAATTGAATCTCAGCTTGAGAAACAACATCCGGATGTACCAAATTTAATTCAGAAGCCAGTTCATTTATCTCCACAGACATTTCCAAAACATCGTTCATCTCAATTTGAGGTCGTGTAATTAAACTACCCAACTTAACTTGTTGCGTAATTTCAGCACTTTCCTTTCTAGTTAAAATTGGATTTGCCATAGAAGGAGTGACGCCAATCGACTTAAGTGCCTTTTTGAATTGATCAGTTCCAGCAACCTTTTTATTAACACGCTCTAACATTTCATCATCCGCCAAACCTATTTCATGACCAATTGGAGTCAAACGAACATCCGCATTATCTTGACGCAACAAGATGCGATACTCTGCACGACTTGTAAACATACGATACGGTTCTTTTGTCCCTTTCGTAATTAAATCATCAATCAAAACACCAATGTACGCATCACTACGATTCAAAATAATTGGTGACAATTCACGTACTTTTCTATGCGCATTTATTCCAGCCATCAAACCTTGACAAGCAGCTTCTTCGTATCCTGTCGTACCATTAATTTGTCCAGCGAAATACAAACCTGAAATCAATTTCGTTTCCAAGGTATGTTTCAACTGAGTAGGAGGGAAGTAATCATATTCAATCGCATATCCTGGACGAAACATTTTTGCTTGTTCAAAACCAGGAATTGTTCGCATTGCTTTCAACTGAACATCTTCAGGCAACGATGTACTAAAACCATTCACATATATTTCAACAGTATTCCAACCTTCTGGTTCAACAAAAATTTGATGACGATCTCGATCTGCAAAACGATTTATCTTATCCTCAATACTCGGACAATATCTTGGACCCGTACTTTTAATTGAACCATTGAACATTGGTGAACGATCAAAACCTGTTCTCAATAAATCATGTGTTTGTTCATTCGTATACGTAATGTGACAAGCATGTTGTTTTTGCAAAGCCAGCGTATTTCCAAAACTAAACTTCGAAGGATTCAAATCGCCATCTTGGATTTCCATTTTAGAATAATCCAACGAACGACCATCAACTCGAGGAGGTGTTCCTGTTTTCATTCTACCAGCCTCAAAACCTAAACGAATTAAATCTTCTGTAATTCCAGTTGAAGCTCTTTCTGCTGCACGTCCACCTCCAAATTGTTTTTCACCCATGTGAATCAAACCATTCAGAAACGTTCCGTTTGTCAAAACAACTGCCTTTGAAAAAATATCGATTCCAAGAGACGTTTTCACTCCGCGAATTTCTTCACCCTCCACAATCAAACCTGTGCACATGTCCTGCCAAAAATCAACATTTAGATTTCTTTCTAGCAACAGTCTCCATTCCTCAGCAAACAACATTCGATCATTCTGCGTTCTTGGTGACCACATTGCAGGACCTTTTGACAGGTTCAACATTCGAAATTGAATCGCGCTTCGGTCGCTCACAAAACCTGAACCACCACCAAGCGCATCAATTTCTCGAACAATTTGTCCTTTTGCAACTCCACCCATCGCTGGATTGCAACTCATTTGCGCAATTGTATTCATGTTCATCGTCACCAACAACACACTACTTCCCATCTTCGCAGCAGCATTTGCGGCTTCACAACCCGCATGACCACCACCAACAACTATAACATCATACTCTTTTAACATAACTCAATGTTTCACGTGGAACAAAATTACAACCATTCAAGAAGATTATGTTTCACGTGGAACATATTTCTTAAGATAAAAATCTTCCTTCACACGCATTTGTTTTTCATCTTCATCCGACTTATCCTTATAACCACATAAATGCAACACACCATGGACACAAACACGTCTTAATTCAGAGTCATATTCAGTGTTCAACTCGACAGAATTATCCAGAACACGATCTATTGATATAAACAAATCACCACTCACTATGTTTTCTTCACAATAGTCAAACGTGATAATATCCGTATAATAATCATGCTGTAAAAAATCAATATTCATCTTCAGCAAGGCCTCATCTGAACAAAAAATCAAATTTACATCACCCGCTTCAAAACCTTCATCCACTATAACTTGCTCGAGCCATAAAGCAAAATGTTCCGAGTCAAGACCCGGAACATTCACATCTTCTAAAGAAAATTCTATCATCTATTTTGTAAAATATATATTCACACTTGTTCCAGCATCTTCATAAACTACTTCATCCGCCAGATTCTTCATTAAGAAAATACCTCGACCGTTTTCCTTCAAAATATTCTCAGGGGCAGTAGGGTCGGGTAGGTGATCGAAATCAAATCCTCTTCCTTGATCTTTCACATTGAAACAAAACTCAGAAGGATTATCTCCAACCGCAACTTTAACTTCAGTTGTCACAACCTTTCCATTACCGTGTTCGATTGCATTGTTCACAGCTTCAGTCACCGCAATTAAAACATTACCATAAAAGTCTTCATTCACACCTAACTGGTTACAAACACGATCTACAAGCATTTCAACTTGTGAGACTGCCTCAAAATCAGACGGGATAGATAACGTGTCAATAATTGTAAATCCTTCTTTCATATCAAATTACTATAGTTAAATCAACTATAAACTCTGATTGAAATATTCGTTCGCTTTATCCTTATAGTACTTTCTATACACTGGATCAACCGTACGTAACAATTCAATTTGATTGAGTTTTTGCTTGTTATACTCATCAAAGCGAATTTTGTTACCATAATTCTCATTTTTTCCAGAAGTTGATTCTCTTTTTTCCTCAAAGCCTCTTTCCATCAGCGCCTTCTCGCTCTCCAATAAACGCGTTAAAATATCTTTTTGACGCTTTACTAGATCCTTAGAAAAATTCTTATTAATTAAATCCTTTTCTTGTTCTTCCAATTCTTTAATTAACGGATTCAGTTGATTGCCCTTGCCTTTACCGTCTTTGTTTAATTCATTTCTCATCTGCTCAAGTCGCTGACGAATGGCCGTTTGTTCAGCAGCCATTTTAGCAATTTCCTTATTTCCCAACCCCGGCATTCCCATACCACTTTGACCAGGTTTCTGTCCTGGTTGATCGCCAGGTTTCTCTCCTCCGGGATTCGGACCTTTCTCCATTTGCTGTAATTGCTTTTTCAACATTTGTTTCATGTCACCTGGGTTCATAGAACTACCCGGTTTTGGTTTCCCTTTTCCTCCTGGTTTATTGCAACTACCTGAACCTTCCATTTTATCTTTCATCTGGTTCTGCATACTCTGTAAACTTTCATTTAACAACAGTGCCAAATTATTATATGCTGTCATCACAGTTTGTTGACGTAATCCCAATTCACGTTTACGGTGTTCATCAATATCTTCCAAAGCAAGATCATGATTCTCCTTAATAACAGCTAATTCCTTATCCACAAAAGATGCGATTTTCGGCTGTCGTTTTGCTAACGCTAACAAACTATCACGCACAATCTTTGTGTCATCTACAATAGTCCTTTGTTTACGACCGTAACGTCTGTAAGCAGGATCAGAATCATTTATACGTGAGAAACGAAGCATAACATCTTCCTGATCAAAACTCAAAGCCATAAGACTCTCTAAAATATTCCTCAAACTATTGATGTCCTCTTCTTCCTGTTGTTTGTTTGACTCTTGTTGCTGACTATCCAACTTCTCAGCTAACTGTTCCATTTCCTCTGCTGCACTTTTTTGACTCTCACCAGCTTTCTTCGATTTACCACTTTCCATATTGGACTTCGAATCATTCAAATCCTGCTGGATCTTTTCCTGCTCTTCCTTCGTATCGCCAATCTCCATTGGTTTCTCTAATGACTTATTAAGCTCATTCATCTCATCCAAGTCCTTCTTAAGATCATCAAACTTCTTATTGATTTCTTCTTGTTTTTTCAGTCCTTCTTCTTTGCTTAAAGATTCCTTCTCCAACTGTTCTTTCAAATTATTTTGCTCCTTAGCAAGCTCTTTAAGCTCTTTTTCTATGTTATCAATCTTCTCATTAACTTGAAGGCGTTTAAGCATCTCTAACGAGCGGTCTAATTGCTTATTCATATCCTCAGATGATTGTTCTATCTCGTCAAGTTTTTCTTTTAATTCTTCCTTGTTGTTCTGCTCTAATAACTTCTCTAGTTGATTCAAAAGATCACGCAATTCATCATCCATCAACTCTTCCAACAACTTCTCAATCATATCTTGTTTTTCCATCAACTCCTTGTCCATTTCAGACAGTTGATTCTTCTCTTGCGTACTTTGCTCCATCATTTGTTGCATGTTCTCAAGCGACTCCAAAATACTTTTTTGTTCTTCTTTCAGCTGATTGATTTGGTTCGTTTTGTTCCAATCACTCTTCTTACTATTCAGCACATCTTTCTTCAACTTGTCTACGTCCTTTTGGAAATCTTTCGTTCGTTTCAAAAGATCTGTTAGATCTTCATTTACCTTCGTTTGATCTTCTTCGCGTTTCTCATTTAACTCTTCCAAAGAAGGTAACTTATATGTATAAACTTGACTTCTTGTTGACTTAGATCCATTCACACCGTCATTGTCTGAAACAACAAAATAATACTCGATTCGATCATTTAACTTGACGTTCTCTCGTCTGAAATCTACTCCAAAATCGAATGATTGGCTTGTACCATTTACACGTTGAACAGACATACGTTCTTCACGTTTCTGACCTTTTTCTGAAATGATTGTATAGACAAAATTCAATCCATTCAACCCATAATCGTCTGAAACTTGACCTTTGAAATAGCGAACGCCTTCAGAAACTGTATCGTTCATTTCCTCAACTTGTATTGCCGGATAAGCGTCCTTCACAACACTTATCTGATACGAAACAGAATCAATTTTTGAGGAATATTGGTTACCTAGTACAAGTCCCAATTGCGATGACTGAACCAACTTCTTTGAAAATTTCAATCCTTCAGTTGAATAACGTTTCTTAGAACCGTTGAACAACACTTCTATAAAACGTGTATTCTTTGCTACTAAACTCCACTCTATTTCCGTACCTTCTGGCACAGTTAAATCCCCAGAATTTGTAATAATTTCATCTGTTTTACCTAAATATTTAGGATAGACTAAACGCGCTTCAAACTTCCCAACTGTTGCTTTACCAAACACTTTTAAATTATACTGAGCACTCTCGAATTCATTTGCCTCAAAACTAAAAGAACCCGACTTTTTTGGTTTTTTAATGATTCCTGAGAAAGAGTTCTTCCCTGTTTTCTTCATTAAAAACTTACCATTTTCACTAAGTAAATAAACCTGTTCAGGTAATTCTTTTCCTTTCAAAACTACTTCAACTGGTAAATCGTCACCCTCTTCAACCACCAATTTTCCATCAGCAAGAACGAATTCAAAAGGCGCTTCTTCTTTAAATTCTTTCGAGTAGTTTACAACCCTTTCCGTTCCGTCCGTAAATAAACTTGGTGCCGCAACACCTATCACAATGAAAACAAGAAAAACTGGAAGTAGATATTTTACATAACGACGATTCGATTTAAAATCAATTGCAGAAGTAAATGGAACTACACTTAAGGCGTTTGAACGTTGTGCAACACTCGCTCTTAACAATTCAATATTTCCTTCATTACTATCTAAAGCATCATGTAACTGAAGTGTGTTTTTCAAGCGGTCCGAAACAGCAGGGAAAAAAGAACCAATAATTTCAGATGCCTGATAGCGATTAATTCTTTTTCCAAAAGAATACAACCTCATTAATGGAATCAATAAATACTTTCCTAGAATGAAAAGATTAACCCCAATAAATGTAAAGAACAATGTTCCACGTGTAATGCTTCCAAAACGACCGAAATACTCTAAAGTCGTTGTGAGTAAAAAAGAACCTAACAGAACCCCAACAAAAAGTAGTGCACCTTTTATCATTTGATTCTTGTAATACTTGCGTATAAAAGCATCAATTTGTTCAATTAATCGATCAAAAGAATTCACCATAAATCAGCTTGTGTATTGCTTAACTTACTAAAGTAAAACATATCTATCAAAACGCGTAATTATTAAGCTTATTTAACGATACATTATAATACTTGAAACGTTCAACGTCTTCACGTTCACAAAAAATCAGAATCAGAATTTCAATACTTTAATTCTACTTATCTTTGCTGCAAAATTCAAACAATGTCTGATAAACCAGTAAGAGTAAGATTCGCCCCGTCACCAACAGGTCCATTACACATGGGAGGTGTACGAACAGCGTTATACAATTATCTTTTCGCAAAGAAAAACAATGGTACTTTTTTAATCCGTATTGAAGATACAGATCAAACACGATTCGTTCCTGGCGCACAAGATTATATCATGGATGCGTTGAAATGGTGTGGAATTATGCCTAAAGAAGGACCGGGATTAGGTGGAGAATACGGACCATATGTTCAATCAGAACGTAAGGAAATGTATCAACCGTATGCAGAACGATTGGTTCAAGAAGACAAAGCATATTACGCTTTTGATACAGCTGAAGAGTTGGAATTAATGCGTGAACGTGCAAAACAAATGGGTATGCCGAACTGGCAATACAACCACGTTACCCGTACGTCATTAAAGAATTCATTGACACTTCCACAAGACCAAGTTGAAGAATTGTTGGCCAATAACACACCATATGTTATCCGAATGAAAATGCCTCGTAATAGAGACATTCGTTTCGAAGACATCATTCGTGGATGGGTAACTGTTAACACAAATAACTTAGATGATAAGGTTCTATTCAAAAGTGATGGAATGCCAACATATCACTTAGCGAACATTGTTGACGACCATTTGATGAAAATTAGTCACGTTATTCGTGGTGAAGAATGGTTGCCATCTGCGCCATTACATGTTATGTTGTACGAAGCTTTTGGTTGGGATTGTCCGCATTTTGCTCACTTACCATTGCTATTAAGACCTGATGGAAACGGTAAATTATCGAAAAGAGATGGAGATCGTTTAGGTTTTCCTGTGTTCCCAACAGATTGGACAACAGCAGAAGGGGAACTTTATTCTGGTTACCGCGAAAAAGGTTACCATCATCAAGCTTTCATTAACATGCTAGCTTTCTTAGGATGGAATCCAGGAACACATCAAGAAATTTTCTCGTTAGATGAATTGTGTGAAGCCTTTACTTTGGATCGCGTTTCAAAAGCTGGAGCGAAGTTCGACCCAGACAAAACGAAATGGTTCCAACAACAATATTTACGTTCAACACCAAACGAAGAATTAGCAGATCAACTTTCTGAAGTTCTTGAGCATAAATACGATGTTTCACGTTTAACAACTGTTTGTCATTTGATGAAAGAACGTGCAACATTTATTCAAGACATCGCAACGGAAGGAGCTTATCTTTTAGAACGACCAACTTCGTATGACGAACAAACCGTTTCTAAAAAATGGAAAGAAGACACAAGTGCGTTGATGACTGAATGGAAAAATAATTTGGAAGCACTTTCAACTTTTGATCACGATTCAGTTGAAAATGCCTTTAAAGCGTTCTTGGAAGCAAAAGGAATGGGAATTGGTGCTGTTTTACCAAATTTCAGACTTTTAATCACAGGAACAGGAATGGGTCCAAGTATGTTCGAAATAGCTGCTTTCTTAGGTAAAGAAGAATGCTTAGAACGTATGAATCAAGGACTTACAAAAATTGAAGCGCTTAAAAATCAAGCATGAAACACACAATTGAGGTCAATGGCATAAAAATTTACGCTTTTCACGGTTGCTTGCCAGAAGAAGGAGAAATTGGCGGCCATTACAGTGTTGATGTTATGTTAAATACAAACTTTAAGGAAGCGGCTCATACAGATGAATTGAAAAAAACTGTTGACTACGTCGATGTGAATAGAATTGTTTGTGAAGAAATGGCCATTCGTTCAAAGTTGATAGAACATGTTGGTCAGCGCATCATCAACCGATTAAAATCAGAAATTGATACCATTGATTTTATTAAATTGAAAGTAACGAAAATTTGTCCTCCAATAAATGGAGATGTTGACAATGTCGCAATAATCATAGAAGAATAAAAAAAGGGGAAATTAATTTTTCCCCTTTTTATTTATAATTTGCTGATCTTCGTATTAGAAACAATTTCAAATGTTTCGGCATCACTAATTTCCACTATATACATTCCTGTATTTAACGATTTCAAATCAAGTACAACTTCCGTTTGATTCATTTCATCAACAGTAAGCATAAACACTTCTTTTCCATTCAGATCGCGTATTTTAATAAGTGGTTTACGTGTCGCTCTTTTATCCAACTTTACAACAACATTGTTTTCAAATGGATTCGGAAAAACCTCCACATCTGGTCTTGTACAGGCCACATAGATTACATCCGTTTGATCAGTTTGACCGTCAAAATCTACTTGTTTCAATCGATAATAAGAACCTCCATCAGCCGAAACTCTTGCATAGTAATTAACTTCTGTCGTACTTGTTCCAGCTCCATCTATTTGTGCAACCTTTTCGAAATCAACTCCATTTATACTTTGTTCTAACAAGAAATAATCGTTATTTAATTCTGTTGCTGTTGACCATTTCAACTCACTCACATTATCCTTACACGTTCCATAAAAACTTGTCATTTCAATTGGTAATGTAACACATCCTACTCCAGTCGGAGTTAGCGTCAAATTACTGATAGAAATGTACTGGGCTGCGGGATGGGTTCCAACACTATAATATGCATTAGCTGAACTTGTTCCATATCCCGGTCGATATTTAATCGTTATCGTTTTCAACGCAACTCCCGCCGGTGGAGTGATCGTAATTAATGTGTTATTACAAGGCGATGAAGAAAAAGAACCTACCGTTTCTTGTGTACTGTTGTGTCCTACAATTCTTCGTGTACTTCCAGAAGTTGTTTGAGCCGTTGAACCCGGAAGTGAAGCCACAATACTTGCTGCCGGAATAGCCATATTATTTCCGTCTACTGCTGAAATTTCAACAACATCCAAAAAATCCGCAAACGATTCTCCTGAATTGATGTCTTTAATAGAAAATTGTACACTGCCGCACGTTCCATTCGTTGTTCCACCCGAAGTAAAATTCATAGAAAGGGTTACATGCGAATTTGCCGCTGCGGTATAACTATTAAAAAAAGCAGTATATAGTGCTAAACTTCCAGCTGTATAACAAGGTGTTCCCGGATTCGAAGCATAATATTTAGGGGTTGCAGAACCGCTTCCATCAGACATGGTAACACTATTCTTGGTTATTGTTGCCGTCATTATCCCAGTTGTATAAGTTGTTCCACTTGTTGGAAAACCGGACCAAGATATAGATTGTGACATTAGGTTGAAAGCACATAACGACAATAGAAATAGTAGAGTGGTCTTCATATTTATAACAATTTACATTTAACACTACATTGCAGCGCTACATATATTTGTTAAGGAGATACTACAAAATTAAGTTAAGAAGAGAAATTATTCTGATGTGCTAGCCCCTCAAAATGAATCTCTTGTTTATAAAATTGAAATTCATAAAAAACTACTGAGTTATTTCTAATTTTTTACTTACTTTTGCAATCCTTGATTGACTAAATCAAGAAGTTGGTCTCGTGGCCGAGCGGCTAGGCACCGGTCTGCAAAACCGTCTACTCCGGTTCGAATCCGGACGAGACCTCAAAATAAAATCCTTCAGCAATCTTGTTGAAGGATTTTTTTTAACTTAAACTCAATACATGTTATTTGGTCAAGATTTCGAAAAAATCAGTATAACAATAGGAAATTATCACATCCTAGAACCGAACGTATTTATCACTGATACACTCATGGCTGGTGTTAGCCTTTTGCTTTCATTCTATATTCTTAAAATGAATAGTAAATCGGAATTTATACGCTATTGGTTTCTCTTCTTTTTTGTCTACGGAATTAGTTCTTTTGTTGGTGGTTTAGGACACGCTCTTTTCTATTATTTTGGCGTTCCAGGAAAGTTTTTTACCTGGATTACAGGAATCCTTTCCATCTATTTTATCGAGCGAGCCATGATTGCTGTGATCAAAGAAGAACGTTTGTATTCTTTGTTAAAAAGACTGGCTTTTAGTAAACTTTTATTTGTTTTTGCGGTTTTCTCGCTTGTTTGTATCACACAACCGATTGTAGAAAAACCTTCAATAGGGTTCTTACCTGTTGCAATTAACACGATTGTAGGGGTTATCCTTTCCGCCGGAATTCTTGGATATCGCTTTTCAAAAAGCATTCATAAAGATTTTAAATACTTCTATTTTGGCGTACTAATTATGGTACCAAGTGCAGTTATCTTTTTGGCTAAAATCAACCCGCATCCTTGGTTCGATAAAAATGATTTAAGCCACGTTCTACTGACAATTGGAATTGTTTATTTCTATATTGGAATAGATAAAACAAAAGACTTAGTTCGTTAAATTAACGTTGACTATTAATTCTTAAACTTTGAGATTTAGATAGTTGTTTGCCATTTGAATCTCTTGCGGTAATATAATATAAATAATTACCATCTAAGACCTTTTCATTTGAAAAGTTAGTACCATCCCATTTGAAATGTGCATCGGTTGTCTGAAATACTGGTTTACCATTCATGTCCAACACAACTAAACTAAAATCCGTTAATCCCTCGCTTTTAATTTCAAAATAATCATTTGCTCCGTCATTGTTTGGAGAGAAATAATTTGGTAATTCCAATTCCTCTTTTACTCTTTCAGGAGTTGAATTTGTATTTGTACTATTATCTTCCGAAACATTCGTTGCTATCTCTGGTTCTATATTATCTTCTGATTGTTTCTCCTCAATTATTTCACTTTGCTTAGTATCAGCTATTTGAACATATGAAATAGGTAATTCTTTGTTCTCAAGCAATACATCCAAGAAATCTTCAGAAGTTGGTAAATTGAATTCACCAATCATTTCATTCGTTGGATACGTATCAATGGCATTTTCATTACGACCGTTTCTTTGAACTGTGTTTTGCGCATCAGTAGAAGATTGAATAGTAGTGTTTTCTTGCGTTACTTTTTTATCAGCTGTGACTTGTACATCATTTTTTTCTGGCTGTTGATCATCATTATTCCAGGCGAAATAACCAAAACCTCCAATCGCAGCTGCAACCGATAAACCAATAATTGTTTTTGTGAAGAGTGAAAGACCTGTAGAAACAGTTGCAACAGTCGTAGTTGCTCCAATTTGAGAAGCAATATTAGACCAAAGTTCAGGGCGCACTGAAGATTCAAAGTTCCCCAACTTTTCACTAAACAGATCCTTTATTTTGTCGTTGTGTTCCACTATTAATTTTTTTCTAATCGTTCTCTTAAATACGCTCTTGCTCTTGAATACTGAGATTTAGACGTGTTTTCACTAATACCTAAGGTATCAGCAATTTCACTGTGCGAATAACCTTCAATGGCAAACATGTTGAAAACAACCTTGTAACCATCTGGCATCGCTTGAACCATTTTCATTAAATCTTCAGCCATCATACTTTCAACAATGAAATCATTGTTTTCAATCTTATAGCCAACATCATCAATGTTCGTGTCTCCCAATTGTTTATTGTTCTTACGAATTTGATCCAATGCTGTGTTCACCATGATTCGTCGTATCCATCCCTCTAATGATCCTTCACTTTTGAAGTCTTTTAGTTTTCCGAACACTTTTACAAAACCATCTTGTAACACATCCTCAGCTTGCTCTTCATTTTTAGCGTAGCGTAAACAAACACTAAACATTTTACGAGCAAATTTGTCAAACAACAAGCGCTGCGCACGGGGATTCCCATTAACACATTCTATTATCAATGTTGCATCGTCCATAAGCGCTTATCTCCAAAGACAGTATTTTTTTAAAAAAGGTTGCATTTGATATAAAGTTACTTTAAAAAAGCATTATTTTCGCTTTCCAAAGATAAACGTACATGCTTAAAACTCTATGCTGTGGTTGGTTTTTACTAATCTCAGTTTCGCTCTTCAGTCAGAAACACACTCTTCCAAAATTAAAAACTGGCAGTTGGACTGGTAATTTACAACTTGCAGAAAACGTTTCTTTGCCTTTTAAATTTGTTATATCTAAAACGGATCAAGGTTTATCCTATTCTGTTTTCAATGATTCTGAAGAAATTATTCTTACAAACCCTCGTTTTAAAAAGGATAGCTTAACAATCGATTTTCCAACATTCAATTCAAAACTCGTTTTAAAACCTTGGAAGAAAAAACAATTAACTGGATATTGGCAAAACCTAAATAAAGGGGTTAATTATAAAATTCCTTGTACAATTACCGAAGGTTATAACCACCGTTTTGAAAATATGAAATTGTATGTAAGTAATACGTATATGCCAAGTAATTTCAATGGAAAATGGGAAAGTACTTTTGAACCTACTACCGCTGATGCATACAAGGCTGTTGGTTTATTTATACAAAATTCAACTTCAATTAGCGGAACTTTTCTAACAGAAACAGGTGATTATCGCTTTTTAGATGGTACTGTTGTTGAAGATAGTTTGTTCTTATCATGTTTTGATGGTTCACATGCCTTCTTATTTACAGGTAAACTAAGCAATGATAAAATTGACGGTAAATTCTATAGTGGAAAACATTGGCAAACCGATTGGATTGCAACGCGAAATGATTTATTCGAGTTAACACACCCTGATTCATTAACGCATATTGTTAATTCAGATCCTTTTACCCTAACACTTAAAGATTTAAAAGGCAACGATTTTACTTTTCCAAACGAGCAATACAAAGGTAAAGTAACCATCATTCAAATAATGGGAACTTGGTGTCCGAATTGCATGGATGAAACACGTTATTTCAAAGAATTGTACGCAAATTATCACAACCAAGGATTGGAAATTATTTCTGTTGGTTATGAAGTTGGTGAAACCTTTGAAGAATATGCAGCTAAAATTAGCACACTTAAAACTCGTTTAAACCTTGAGTATACATTCTTGGTTGGTGGTTCCGCAAATAAAGGACTAGCTTCTGAACAATTTAAAATGTTGAATCAGATTATTTCTTTTCCAACTGCCATTTTTATAGGTAGAGATGGAACGGTTAAAAAAGTCCACACAGGATTTAACGGACCAGGAACTGGACAGTATTATACAGACTACGTTAAAGAAACAAATGCTTTTATTCAAGAATTACTAAAACAGTAAGTTCTTAGTTACACGCAATTTTGTTCACACGATTTTGATGTCTCCCACCTTCGAAAGCAGTTGCTAAAAACACATCAACCATTTCAATTCCTTCTTCTTCAGAAATAAAACGAGCTGGTAAAGCGATAACGTTTGCGTTGTTGTGTTGACGAGCCAATTCAGCAATCTCTTTTTTCCAACACAATGCACTGCGAATTCCTTGGTGTTTGTTCGCTGTCATGTTGATACCATTTCCTGAACCACAAATTACGATTCCTAACATGTTTTCGTTTTCTTCCACCATGGATGCTACAGGATGAGCGTAATCTGGATAGTCAATGCTTTCTTCTGAATAACATCCGAAGTCTTTCACCTCGTATCCTTTTGCCTCTAAATGTGCTTTTACACGTTCTTTTAATTGAAATCCTGCGTGATCTGCTCCAATTGGAATAATAACTTTGCTCATACTTCTAATTTGAAAACAAAGGTAAACTATATGAACAATTGATTCAAGTTTTAAACATTTAAGAAATCAACCGTTTTATAAACAACCAATTTTAAAGGCATTACTAAATCTACTTTTACACACAAACTACATAGACAATTGTTAATTAACGTGTATAAGTTCTAAAACTATTTTCTTGTTTAATCCAATATTATTTCCAAACCACATTGTTTTTGAATTATGCAAGAAAAGTTTGTACGATTTGTTGTTTTTCTTTCAGTATAGTTTGACACATTTTTAACGTTAAATTCATCTTTTAGTTATTCACAGTTAATGAAATGCACATTATTGTTAATATCTGCATAAACCATTCAAAACAAAGGATTAATGATTGAATCTCGTTGTTAATAAGCTCAGTTAAAACTGTAATAAGTCATATAAACAATCTATTCATCAAAGAATTTCTAACATATTAACACAACTAATAAAAAGGAATAAATATTCTTTTCTAAAAATCTTTTTAATTATTCTTTTACTTCTTACTTATAAACCTGAAGATTTGATTTTTAAAAATAATAAACTAGCTTTAATGAAGAGGCGAAGAGGTTTTTTATAGTAAAAGACTAGGTATCAAGTGATGAACCTTATTTATTACATCTAGAATTCGCATCTTTACAAAGTTATATGGTAGCGACGAAATATAAAGAAGAAATTTCTTTCTTGAGCATGATAAATATCAACAACATATTTAATATTTCTAATTCCAATAAAAAGGAGTTTAAACCGTATTATGAAAAAGAAAATGACTTTAAACGTTTAGCGCTGTTGTATGGAATAGCGGGATTGGTCATTAGCCCAATTTTCTGTTTTTTTATTTATAAATCGTCCATTCCATATATTTATTTTCAAATAGGAGTTTCTTTTACGGTTCTTTTTCCAACTTACATTACGCTTTGTTATTTTGTAAAACCGCTCAACAATAAGTTGATTTACTTCTTCGTCGTCCATTTTTTCATCGTGACGTTTATTGCATTTCAATCTAACTTACAAAGTAATTTTGAACTGATTCATACCTTTTGTTTTTACGCATTGTTTACAGTTATTCTTTTTGTAATTCAGCGCTTGTATCCGGCAATACTCTATAATTTCTTTGTGCTGTTTTTGTTGATTTATGCCTACAATCGTGTACAGAATGCTGAGATACCTGTGATTGGAACAATAGGAATGTTTTCTGTCATTTCGCTTATTTCAATTTTAGTATTGGTTTCCAGAAAACGCCTTATAACAAGTGTTGAAGATTATTCAGATTATTTAAGTACGATCGTAAACAATCCAGGAATTGGATATGTGTTATTAAAATTTTCAAGCAATAAGGAACAAGTTATTGATTTCAACACGGAATCGTATCGATTATTAAATTGTAAAAAAGAAGATTTACCAAGTTTACTTTTTCAGCATTTTTCTCCAGAGGAACAACAACAAATGTTTAACCTGAAGATTGGAAATGAATTTGAGAAAACAGTTACCTTAAGCGTCATTGGTAAAACACGCTTTTTAGAATTAGATGTGACGATTCTTCCTTTGAAAAGTGGAATGTATTGGCTTCTAAGAATTGTTGATGTAACAAGTAAAATTTATGAAAAGGAAGCATTGGAACGAAATCGCCAAAGTTTTAAATCTATTTTAGAAAATACACCTGAAGGGATTTTGATTGTTCATGAAAATCGATTGCTTTATACCAATAAAGGAATTAATGAAATATTAGAAAGTGATACTGTTGTTTTAGATCAGTTGTTTATTGAAAAAGATCAGGTAAAGTTTACGGAAATGCTTAAAGAACAGCGCCAAAACAAAACGATTTATCAGCAACAATTAAATTTAATCACCCATAAAAAAAACATTGTTTTAGTTGATGTAACGGTTGTTTCAACATTGTTTGAAGACAATGAATCTGTTTTAGTGATTATTAAAGACATTTCGCTTCAAAATAAACTTTCTCGTGAAATGTTGCGTGCTGAAATCGCTGAAGAAACCAACAAAAAATTAGCGACAGAAATTAAAGAGCGTATACGAACTGAAAAATTACTTCAAGAGCAATTCTTGCGTAGCAATGCCATATTTGATAGTTCATCAAACACCTTGTTGTTGACCTTAGATACAGATTTTAAAATTTCTTCATTTAATACACATTGTCAAAACTACTTTTGGTATTTAATAGAAGAACGCATGTTGGTGAATGATTCCTTCACAGGTTTCTTTAGCCAGGTTTATGATAAAGCGCAAATACGTTATTTTCTTTTGATTTTAAATGCCGTTAAAAAAGGTGAATCAAAGCAGATGGAAACCTATTTTACGTCGAAAGGATCCTTGCGTTGGATTGAGTTATTTATCAATCCAATTTTCGATATTGAGGGACAAGTAACTGAAATTTCATTGGTTGCGCACGACATTACTGAGAAAAAACTTTCTGAGAAAGAGATTGTTGAATCATTGAAAGAGAAAGAAGTTCTTTTAAAAGAGATTCATCATCGTGTAAAAAACAACCTACAAGTAATATCGAGTATTCTAAATCTGCAAAGTTCATTTGTAAAGGATGAAAAAACACTTGAAATTTTGGATGAAAGTCGTAACCGAATACGTTCTATGGCCATCATTCATGAAAACTTGTATAGAACTACTAATTTCTCGTCGATCGATTTTTCGAGTTATTTGCAGAATTTATGTATCAATTTAATTTCTTCTTACCATGTCTATTCTGGTGTAGTTGAGTTTAAAGATGAAATGGAACATGTCGACTTGGTCTTGGATCAGGCGATTCCGTGTGGTTTATTGGTAAATGAATTGATCACAAATTCCATTAAATATGCATTTCCAACCAAACAAGCAGGAGAAATCACGGTTGGATTGGAAGAAAAAGAGGAGAAAATCTATCTACGAATCGAGGATAATGGCATTGGTTTACCAAAAGATTTTGACATGATGAAAACTGACACGCTTGGTTTACAACTCGTTTCAACCTTGGTAGAGCAATTGGATGGAGAAATTACCGTTCGCAATCACCAAGGAACGAAATATTTGATTACATTTGGGAAAGTCAAACTCTAATTAGCTCTATGTCAAAAACCAATATTCTTGTAGTAGAGGACGAATCAATCGTTTCAAAAGACATTCAACATAGCTTGAATAAATTGGGCTACAATGTTGTTGGTGCAGCATCGACTGGAGAAAAAGCATTAGAATTAGCGCGCAGTGAGCGTCCAGACATCGTTTTAATGGACATTATGCTCAAAGGCGATATGAATGGAATTGAAACGGCAGAAATCATTCGCAATGAGTTGGCTGTTCCGGTTGTTTTCTTGACAGCTTATGCAGATGAGTCTACCTTATCAAAAGCAAAAGTAACTGAGCCTTACGGCTATATCATTAAACCATTTAAAGAGATTGATTTACACACGTCAATCGAAATGGCAATCTACAAACACGGGAAAGAGCAAGAAATTATTCGCGAACGTGATTTGTTATACTCAATCGTTGAAAACAAAGAAGCATCAGCAGATTTCATTTTCGTTAAGTCCAATAGTAAATTGGTGAAATTGAAAACAGCGGATATTTTCTACATTGAAGCATTGAAAGATTACGTCGTGATTCACACTTCTGACACGCGTTACACGATTCATTCAACAATGAAAGATATCGAAAACAAAATGGGAACAGCAGAGTTTATTCGTGTCCACCGTTCCTTTATTGTTCGTTTGGATAAAATTGCTTCAATTGAATTCCCAAATCTTACTTTGGAACACGATAAGAAAGTGATTCCAATCGGAGGTTCTTACCGCGATGATTTAAACAATCGCATCAAAATGGTATAAAGTTAACTTAAGCAACAAATTTTTGTGTCGTAAAAGCGTGTTTAACATTAATCTTGATTTTTGTAGCGTTTTCAAACAATTCTATTAACTCCAGTTGGTCTTCATCTCGATCGTAACACGTCCAATTCACTTCAAGTGCTAATCCTTTCTTTTCAAGAAAACGCGTCATCTTAAGCAAAGACATCAAACGTGATGAAGTTTGTGTGTTGAAATATTCTAAATCAATATTGAGTACTGTTTTATCTTTTGGGTTTCTGAGATAACCCATATACCATATAAACAATCCATCCCAGAAATGATCTTTCTCAAAAAAGATCGATTTTCCAGTTAAACTCATTTCGCCAGTGGTTCCATTAAAATCAATCATAGGTGTTAGGTTGGTGCCGTTAATTCTAAATGTTCTCATACCTTCATAATTGATGAAGCAAACATACAGCGCATTTCAGGTCTTCAAATAAAAAAACAGCAACAAGAAGTTAAAATAGGGCGTAAGCACTAAGTGCTATTACGTTAAAACACGTAAAAGGAATCAAAAAAGGAAAGAAAAAAGGAAATTATGTAACCTTTTTAATCTACTACAAGCTCTAAATCGATCTGACGTTTGCGCGGATGAACTTCGTAAATACGCACGCGTACTTTATCACCAAAATTGTATTCTTTCTTCGTTTTTCCACCAATGATGCGGTATTTTTCAGCATCGAAATAGAAACGGTCGCCCGGAATATCATTCATTGGAACCATGCCTTCACAATAGTTTTCGTCCATTTTCACAAACAAACCAAATTCGGCAATTCCAGAAACGGTTCCTGTAAATTCTTCACCGATGTGGTCTTGTACAAATAAGGTTTGGAAGTATTTAGTCGATTCACGTTCTGCTTCAACAGCTTTGCGCTCCATGCGCGAAATACGTTTACAGACATCGTCCAATTCTTTTCCGTAACGGTGTTTTTTATGCGTCAATTCTTCCTGAAGAATACGGTGAACAACCAAATCGGCATAGCGACGAATCGGTGACGTAAAATGCGTGTAGAAATCAAATGCCAATCCGTAGTGACCAATATTCGTTGTTTCATACGTTGCTTTTGCCATCGAACGAATCGCCATGGTTTGGATCAAGGAATACTCATTTTTTAAACGAATATCATCCAACAAACGATTGATGCTTCCAGCAATTTGATCAGGCGTTGTGAAGTCCAATTTGTAACCAAATTTATCGATGAAAACATTGAACAAAGCAATTTTTGCCACATCCGGTTTGTCGTGTACACGGAAAACAAAGGGAACAGGATCTCTTCCTTTTTTCGGTTCGGCAACAAACATTGCTACTTTTTTATTCGCCAATAACATGAATTCTTCAATCAGTTTATGCGCGTCTTTTGATGTCTTAATAATCACTTCTGATGGGTGACCAGTTTCATCCAATTTGAAACGCATTTCTTCTGATTCAATGCTCAACGCTCCGTGTTTTAAGCGCGCTTTTCGCAAAATTTTAGCTATTTTATCGAGAATAAGGATTTCTTCTTTGTAATCACCCTCTTTTCCTTCGATGATTTCTTGTGCTTGTTCATAGCTAAATCGACGATCAGAATGAATCACTGTTTTACCAAACCATTGGTTATAGACCTTTCCATTTTCGTCCATTTCAAAGACGGCAGAGAAACTAAATTTATCTTCATTTGGTCGCAATGAACACGCCATATTCGACAATTGTTCTGGCAACATTGGAACAACGCGATCGACCAAGTAAACAGAATTTGAACGCTTCAACGCTTCTTTGTCCATTTCACTTCCTGGACGCACGTAATAACTTACATCCGCAATGTGAACACCAATTTCAATGTGTCCATTTTCTAAGCGCTTGAACGACAAGGCATCATCAAAATCGCGTGCATCAACTGGGTCAATAGTAAAGGTTGTAATGTTTCTAAAATCGCGACGCGTTTTCACTTCTTCAGGATCCAAGTCCAATCCAATAACTTCAGCTTCAGCCAATACTTCTTGAGGGAATTTGTAATCGATTCCTTGGTTGCACAATATGCTGATCATTTCAACATCATTTGAACCTGGTTTACCTAATACTTCAACAACTTCGCCGTACGGATTTTTGGAAGATTTCGGCCAAACCGTAATTTTCACCAATGCTTTGTCGCCTTGTTTTGCGCCTTTTAATTTTTCTTTTGCAATGTAAATATCTGTTCCAGCTTTCGCATTATCTGGTACCAAAAAGGCAAATTTTTCATGCATTTCAATGGTTCCAACAAATTGTGTGCGTTCGCGGTTCAAGACGTCAATTACTTCACCTTCATTACGCGATTGACCTCGCTTGAAAATATGAACGCGCACACGATCGCCATTCAATGCTTGTCCAACATTTTGTGGAGCAATGTAAATATCAGCTTGTTCGTCATCCGTGATTACAAAACCTGCACCTCGTGCTGTCAACTCAATGTTTCCTTCAACCGAACTGCGCGAAATGCCTTTTGTGTATACGCCATGTGAAGCACGTTGCAATAAATTTTGCTTCACCAAATCCTCCAAAATGTCATAAACCAATTTTCGAAGCGCATTTTCACGCACATCGATCAGTGCGCACACTTGTTTGTGAGAAAGCACACTTTCAGGGTTTTTATCAAACACTTTACGAACCACATGCGTTAAGCTGTGCTTCATTTTTGAGGATTTATTTTGCTTGTTTTTTGACATATATGCGAAGTTAGTGGTATTTTGTATTCAAAACACGGGAAAAAGCACATATTCAAAACGAAAAAAAGATTCTTCTTGTTTGGTAGCACAATAAAAAGAAGAATGATAACTTTGTAAAAAACACCTAATTATGAACACACGCGTTGAACAAGCATTGAACGATCAGATCGAAAAAGAAGCATCTTCTTCTCAGTTTTATTTAGCAATGGCCTCTTGGGCTGAAAACAATGGAATGAATGGTACAGCAAAATTCATGTATCAGCATTCGGATGAAGAGCGTTTTCACATGTTGAAATTGGTGAAATTTGTCAACGAACGAGGAGGAAAAGCGATTATTCCAGCAATTGCAATTCCACCGAAAGAGTTTAACGACTTGACAAATGTGTTTGAATTGTTGTTGAACCATGAAATCATGGTAACAGAAAGCATCAACAATTTAGTGGATATTTGTTTACAAGAAAAAGACTACACGACACATAATTTTATTCAATGGTACGTTTCTGAGCAATTAGAAGAAGAAGCATTAGCGCGTTCAGTGTTGGATAAAATCAAATTGATTGGTGGCGACAAAGGTGGAATGTACATGTTTGACCGCGACCTTGAAAATTCTGCTATTGCTGCAGCTCCAGTAAATGGAGGAACAGGTGCGTAAGCACTAACAATCTACGATAATACTACAGAATGAAACTAGTTTTAAGCGGTTTGCTGTCCCTTTTTGTGTTGACTATTTTTAGTCAAACGGCATATCGCTTTCGAAACTATTCAATCAATGATGGACTTTCGCAAAGTTCAGTTACAAGTATTATTCAGGATGATAATCACGCATTGTGGATTGGAACGCAAGATGGTTTAAATCGTTTTGATGGAAAGACTTTTGAGATTTTTACCTCCGATGACACAAAAGGATTGGAAAGTGAATATATCAAATGTTCTGCTAAAACCAAAGATGGAAAATTGTGGTTTGGAACAACGAATGGATTAACACTTTTCAACCCAAATTCAGAAACATTTGTAACTTATTCTCTCGATCAAAAGACAGCCTTGCAGATTGAAAGCATTGCTTTGGATAAATCTGAAAATTTATGGATAGGGACAAGTAGTAAAGGATTATTGAGTTTTAATCGTGTAACTGAAAAGTTCAAAGATTATTCTGGACTGATTCCAACGAAAAAAATTCAATCCGTTTTTTGTACGAGTGAGGGAAGGTTGTTCATTAACACAGAAGACAAGGGTTTATTTTTAATTAATGAATCTAGAACAATTGCCACAAAAATTGAAATAGGCAGCAAGAATGAAAATCCTGTTATTATTCAGCGCATTGTGCAAATGGCTAATTACAGTGTTCTATTTGGCACCAACCAAGGGGTTTTTGAATATGATTTAAACCTGAATAGAGCACAACCGAAATTTCCGAACTTGGACAAAGAGTTTGGTTACATGGGAATTTCAGACATCTATTTATCCGACAACAATACGTGGTTTTTAGGCACGACGAACAAAGGGCTATTTACGATTACGAACAGCGGAGAAATCTACAATAGCACACAAGACATTTTTCAAAAAAACGCCTTATTGTTTAACGACATCAATTTGCTTTTTGTTGATGAATCAGGAACATTTTGGGTTGGTACGGATCGTGGATTAGCCAGTTTTAATCCGAACAACCAAGGATTTTTGGGCGTTGGACCGAGTGGTAATTTGGAAAAAGGAATTCCGTCTTCCAATGTTTGGTCTTTTGCAGAGGATGAAAAGGCAAATTATGTGTTTGTTGGAACAGACCTTGGAATTTCTCGCTACAATCGAAAAACAGGAAAATTCGAACAGTATTACAGAGATAATTCGCAGTCTATCACTGGTGAAAGTGCAGAAACGGCCGTTTTATCGATGATTGTTATTAATGAAAACCATGTTTTAGTAGGTTGTGTTGATGGATTATTTGATTTAACTATTTCGGGGAAAAACAATTATACATTCAAACGCATTAACTATTTAACAGAAGAAGAAGCAATAGAGCATGTCAGAATCTATTCTTTAGTTCACTGGAAAGATGATAAATACTTTTTAGGAACGAAAGCAGGAGCTGTTTTAGTTGACTTAAAAGCTAAAAAAGCACAAGCATTTGAACACAGTTTTAAAAATCCAAAAGCAACGATAACAGCTGGAATTTGTCGCAATGTTTATAAGGATAAATACGATAGAATTTGGTTTGCAACCAGCACAGGTGAGATGAACCAATTAGTGGATAAGAATGGAAGTTTATCTATTGTTCCATACAAATACAATTCGATTTTATTAAAAAACTCAAAGGATTACATTACGTCAATTCTTCAAACGAGTAAGCACGAATTTTGGTTTGGGACACTGGGTTCTGGTTTGATGTATTGGAATGAATTCACCAAAAAAGTCAAAGTATACACGAAAAAAGATGGTCTACCAAACAATGTTGTGTATTGCGTAATTCAAGATCAAAACAAAAATTTATGGATGAGTACCAACAAAGGAATTTGTTGTTTTAATCCAACGACAAAAGTTGCAACAAATTACACCGAAACCGATGGTTTAATGAGTAATGAGTTTAACCTTGGTGCGCACATGTTTTCGCATACAGGTGAATTGTTTTTCGGAGGTATTTACGGGTATAATTTCTTTAATCCACGTAAAATGGGATTAAACAAAACGGATGTAAGTGTAAAAATCACCAAGTTTAAATTTGACAAAGGTTGGCTACACCCCAATGAAAGTGGTTCACCATTTGTGCGACCAATTTCGCAAACAGAAAAAATCACACTTAGTTATCGCCAACGAAGCTTTACAGTTCGTTTTCAACCTTCTGACTTGAGTAATCCAGAATTGTTAAACTATAAGTACATTCTTGAAGGATCGGATGAAGGAGAAATATTACTTGGAAACAGCAATGAAATTCATTTTAATGCACTTTCTCCTGGACATTATACGCTTAAAATTTATGCTCGAATTGGTGACGGACCTTGGGGAAAAACACCAGCAGTATTAGAAATCCATGTAAAATCACCTTTCTGGGGAACATGGTGGTTCTGGGTAATTGTTGCCGTTATTTTGGGGATTGCAGTTAGAATCTTTATCCGCACGAAAATTGAATCAGGACGAAGAGAGCAAGTGCGTTTGGAAATGAAAATTACTGAGCGAACGAAAGAAATCCGTGCGCAAAACGTGAAGATCGAAAAGCAGCGTAAATTATTAGAAGAAGAAAAAAACAAAGTAGTTGAACAACAACGTTTGCTGCAAATTGAAAAAGATAAAACAGAAAAATTACTGCGCAATGTAATGCCTGAATCAACCGCTGAAGAGTTGAAAAAAACAGGAACAGCAAGTGCCCGTGCATATAAAACAGTTTCAGTTCTATTTACAGATTTTGTTGGATTCACGAAGATTGCCGAGCACATGAGTCCAACCGAATTGGTAAACAAGCTCGACATCTATTTTAGAAAGTTTGATGAAATCATAGTCAACAACAATCTTGAAAAAATCAAAACCATTGGTGACGCGTATATGTGTGCTGGTGGTGTTCCAGTGCGCAACAACACGAATCCAATTGATACATGTTTAGCAGCATTGCAGATCCAAGATTACATGCGCAAGCACAAAAACGACGCAATCATTAACAATACTGATTTCTGGGAATTACGTTTAGGTATTAACACTGGTGAAGTTACTGCAGGTGTAATTGGAAGTGAGCGTTTGGCATTTGATGTTTGGGGAGCAACGGTGAATCATGCCCAACGCATGGAAATGTTGGGTGAACCAGGAAAAGTGACGATTACTGGAAATACGTTTAAACTCATTGAACCTTATTTCGAATGTGTGTTTAGAGGTAAAGCACAAACCAAAAGTCGTGGCTTGTTAGATATGTATACGGTGGAACGTATCAAACCAGAATTATCGGTTGATGGTGAAGGCGTGTTCCCGAATGATCGTTTCCACCAAATTGTGAACTTACACCATTATAGTTCGATCAACTATTATAAAGCGGAGCGTCACATTATCAAAGTGCTTGAAAAAGGTTTATCTGATAAATTACACTATCACAGTATTGAGCATACAAAAGATGTGGTAAAAGCTGTGGAGCGTTTAGCGTTGATGGAAGGTGTAACCGATGAAGGTTTGTTCTTGTTAAAATCAGCAGCAACGTATCATGACGCAGGATTCGTGGAGCAGTACGAAAAAAATGAACCAATTGGTGCGCGATTAGCTGAAGAAATATTGCCGAAATATGGATACACAGCGCAGCACATTGAAAAAATTAAAGAGTTGATATTTGTTACACAGATTCCCCACAAACCAAAAAACAATCTTGAAGAAATTATATGTGATGCGGATTTAGATTATTTAGGACGTGATGATTTCCATGAGATTGCAGACCGTTTAAGAAGAGAATTGCGTGAACACGGAAAAATTGATTCAGATCGCAAATGGGATGAGTTACAAGTAAGTTTCTTAATGTCTCACAGATACTTTACGGAAACTGCAATTCGCACGCGTAAAGAGAAGAAATTAAAGAACATGGACGAGATTAAGTTACGTCTAGAGAAAGACGAGTACAAGGATTAAGAGCACCAATTCTAAGGCATAAAAAAACCCAGCTCTTTATAGATGCTGGGTTTTCTTTTGTTTATTATTTATTAACTAAATAAAATACTTTGTCCGTATGGATTTAAATCAACAGGATTCACAACCAATGCAGGAATCTTCGCATCATTTGTAATGATATATTGCTCGTAATTCGCTGTGATTGTTCCTAAGAAGTTACTTCTGTTTAAGTTCATGATGGCAATTAAATCTGCATCAATGTTAACAGCGTGTTTTACAACTTCTTTATCGAAACCACTAGATGGAGCCAACGTTGCCGTTACTTCAATTCCTCGATCAGAGAAGAATTTTTTCGCGAACTGAATATTTGCTTGTACTTGGTGACGTAAGAACTCATCTGTTTCATCAGGAGTAATAACGTGTACTCTTGATTTGAAGTAAGTCGCCAAATTCGCAACAATCGCCAATTTTTGTTTTGTTTCTTTATGTAAATCCATTGGTACAACGATATCGTCGTAACCAGTTTCTTTAATTTCTTTTTCTTGAACAATAATAAAAGGCACACTAGAACTTGTAATTACTTTCAAGGCGTGACTTCCGGTAATGTGTTGCCAACCATGAGCACCGTGAGTTCCCATGAAAATTAATTCTGCATGATGTTCAGCAGCAAATTCACCAATATCTTCAAAAATGCTTCCCATTCTTACAGAAGGCACTAAATCAACGCCTGAAGTACTGTATTTTGCAAGAATTGCAGTTAATTTTTCATCAGCTTCTTTAATGCTTTTTTCTTTTGAAACTACGTGTAAAACGTACACTTGAGCGTTCAATGGTTTCGCAGTAGCAATAGCGTGTTCCAACGCGATATCCGCAACTGGCGTGAAATCGTGGGGTACAATAAAGTTTTTTCTATTCATAGAGAGGATGTTTCTGGTATTACGTTCCGTTTGCAAATGTAATAATAAAGATTTTTTTTGAATTCATTTCCTTATTTCTTTTTTAAGGGAATTTTTATTTGATAATGAAGCGCTTAGTTTTATGAAGTGAAAATGAAGACAAAATAAATATAGAATTACCAATTCATGCAATGTTACTATCGTACTATGGAAAAATGTAACTTTGCGACAAAGTCTTAACGATGCCTATAATTGGAAAATTATTAAAGAAAACCACTGAAATCTCGTACAAACGAAATTTTAATAAAGGTAAAGAATACACAAACCAATTGAAAACATTGGAAAAAATTGTTGACAAAGCGAAATCAACTGCTTTTGGTCAGCGCTATAATTTTCCTGAAATTATTCTGCAAGAAGATGTTGCGGAAGCCTATCAAAAAGTTGTTCCAATTACGGATTATGAAGAATTTTACGAAGAATGGTTGAAAGACTCAATTGCTGGAGTAAAAGATCACACGTGGCCGGGAAGAATTAAACATTATGCTTTGTCATCAGGAACGACTGGTTCTCCAAGTAAACGCATTCCAGTTACAGATGAAATGATTCGTTCATTTCAAAAAACGACTATGCGCCAAATTTCAACCTTGCATGAATTAGACTTACCAGACACATTTTATTCAGCAAGCATTTTAGCTGTTGGCGGAAGTGCAAAATTGACAAAGAAAGAAACCCACATTGAAGGTGATTTAAGTGGTATTTTAAAAAAATATACGTCGTTTGTCGTGAATCCATTTACTAAACCAGGAAATAAAATCGCCAAGATAAAAGACTGGAATAAGAAAATGGAACAAATGGTGGAAAAAGCACCTGATTGGAACATTGGAATTGTTGCGGGCGTACCAAGTTGGTGTTTGATGTTGATGGAGCGTATTATTGAACGCTATGAATTGAAATCAATACATGATATCTGGCCGAATTTTCAAGTGTATGTGCACGGAGGCGTTTTTATGCAGCCCTACATTCCACGATTAGAAAAAGTGATTGGTCAGAAAGTTCACTTATTGGACACGTATTTGGCAAGTGAAGGGTATTTTGCGTATCAAACATCTCCTGAACGAGAAGGAATGCAATTGTTGTTGAACAATGGAATTTTCTACGAATTTGTTCCTTTCAACAGTGATTTCTTTGATGAAAACGGGACGGTTAAAGACAAATTTGAAGCATTCAACATGAGTCAAGTCACAGAAGGAGTTGATTACGCAATGGTGATATCAACAAATGCTGGATTGTGGCGCTATATGATTGGCGATTTGGTTCGTTTTGTAAATGTAGAAGAACGTGAAGTAAAAATTGTTGGTCGCATCAAGCAGTTTATGAGTTTGGTCGGTGAACACCTTTCGTTGGATAATTTGAATTGTGCGGTTCAACATGCGAGTGAAACGGAAAACATTCCAATTCCAGAATTTTGTTTGTATGCAGACACGGATAATCAACGACATATTTGGTTTATTGGAACTAATGAACCAATGACGGATGAGCGCATAAAAACGGTGATTGACGAAGAATTAAAACGCATCAATGACGATTATGCAGGAGTGCGAAAATACAGTTTGAATGAACCAGTATTTAAAGTTGTTCCTGTAAATACGTTCTATGACTTTCTTGCTTCAATTGGTAAGGCTGGATCTCAAAATAAAATGCCAAGGGTGATGAATCCACAACAAACAAAACAGTGGAATCTATTTCTTAAGAAGAAAGGTTTGTAAGTTTTTTGTTTGCCTTTGCTTTAAGGTAATATTTGATAACAGCGTTGGCAATGACAACAACTACAATTACCGCCGAACCAATATAGAAATGAGATCCAAGCATTTCATCTTCATTCAGTATGGCGATGGCTAACAAAATTGTGTAAACAGGTTCAAGGTTAATGCTCAATGAAACTGTAAAAGCACCAAGACGCTTTACAACTTCAATGGTAGCCAAAAACGCAAAGGATGTACACATGATTCCAAGAAATAGGAGCCATAAGAAATCACTCATGGTCATTTGGAAAAGTTCTGCTGTAAAATCACCTTGAAAAATCAACACAATTGTCAAGAACACGAGTGCCGAAACCATTTCATAAAAAGTGATTTGATAGGATGGTGTGTCTTGCGCCAACTTTGCATTAAAAACAGAAAACAATGCAGCAAACAGAGCAGATAAAAGTCCATAAATTAGCGCTTCTTTATCATTTGCATCGAAATCACTTGATACAAAATAGATTCCATAAATGACAAGTGTGCCCAATAAAAATTCAATCCACGAAAATTTGCGTTTCATGATGATGGGCTCCAACCAAGTTACGTGCAACGTTGCCGTTGACAAACATAAAATACCTAATGATGCTGTGGAAAGTTGAATGGATTTGTAAAAGGTCATCCAATGCAAAACAACGAATAAGCCAACACCAGCAATTTTCAAAAAGGATTTAAAATTAGCTGGTTTTAAAGGTTTACGCATAAAAACTAAGGCAATTCCTAAAGCAACCAAAGCGATTAAAACACGGTGCCAAACGATATAGTACGCGTCTAAATGAATTAGCTTTCCGAGAATTCCCGTAAAACCCCACATGAAAATGATGACATGCAGTAAAATATGAAATTTGTACTTGGATAGCATTGCGGCGAAATTAAAAAAAGCGATTGATACACTCAACCGCTTTTGAAATTATTCGAATTATTTTTTTCCACCAGTGCGTTTTAAACGATAGGGTTCTTTCAATGGAATATCACTTTTAAAGTAAGAGTCAAGTTTTTTATCGTCGATAGTAACAGAGAAGGAGACATCTCCTGGTTCTTCACCTTCAACATATTCAGGCATAATTTCTTGTACGTCTGCAAAATATGGTTGTAATTGTTCCTTCGTTGTACCTTGATTTGCGTACATTGGATACAAAAGAATATCCTTTCCGCTATATCCGACTTTGAAAATCGTAAAACTTGGTTGTTCACCCATTGATAAATAAGTGGTTTTACCAATTACACTTACATACAAGGAATCCCCAAGGTCTGTACTTGTTTCTCCATCGATGTTTTTAAAGGTCATTACATTTTTTGTGAATGTAACATAGGTTTTTGCATCTTCGCTATCACCAATCAAGGCGGCAAAGTCTTCTGGATAAATAACTTCAAACTCTCCAATCATCTTCTTTGGAAAACTTGTTGTCTTTTTACCCGGTAAATTGGTTGAAGTAACTCCTGTACAAGCCGTGTTAAGCAAAAGTAGGAGCGCAATAAAGAATGTAGAGTATTTCATAAGTAAAAAAATAAAAGCGGTTTTCACAAACCGCTTTTGTTAGTATTAGTTGGCTTTTTTCAACGCTTTTTTACGTTTGTCATCCAATTTTTCTTGTTTTTCGTCTAGCTTTTTGTTTTTCTCATCCAGCTTTTCTTGATCTTCTTTTAATTTATCGAGCTTTTTACCTTTTTTGACTTTGTCGTCCAATTTTTTCTGCTCTTTTTTTAATTCTTTTCGCTCTTCATCCAACGATTTTTGTTCCTCATCGAATTTGGCCATTTTTTCTTTTAATTCAGCAGCAGCTTCTTTTTGTTCAGCAGCCTCTTTTGCTTCTTTCTCGGCTTCTTTTGCTTCTTTCTCGGCTTCCTTCGCTTTTTTATCTGCTTCTTTGGCGTCTTTTTCAGCTTCTTTCTTTTCTTCAGCTTCTTTTGCCGCTTTCTTTTCTTCGTCTTTTAAAGACTCTTTTTCTTTATCAGCTTTTTCTTTTGCCGCCTTTTCTTTATCCTCAGCAGATTCTTTCGCTGCTTTTGCTTTTTCTTGCTCTTCTTTTGCTTTTTTCTCTGCTTCAGAAGCTTGTTTTTGTTGTTCTTTTTGTTTTGCTTCAGCTTCGGCTTTTGCTTTTTCTTCAGAAGATTTTGCATCTACCAACGTACCATTTTGCATTGCTTTTTCGCGTTCAGCAGCTTCGGCAGCACGTTGTTTTGCTTCTTCTTCGCGACGTTTTGTGTCTTCAGCAAGCTTTGCAGCATTTGCATCTTTTATTTTTTGAGCCTCATCAAGTTCTTTTTGGTTCGCCTCTTTTTGCTTATCAACTTCTGCTTGTTTTAATTCAGCCGCTTTTTGCTTTTCTTCTGCAACGCGTTGCGCTTCTTCTTTTTCTTTACGCAATTGCTCCGCAGATTTCACAGCTTGTTCTTTCTCTGCAGACAATTGTTCAGCCTCTTTTTCGTATTGCGTTGTTTTCTCTTCAGACTTAGCTGTTTTCTCTTCTATTTTCGTCACTTTCTCAGCAGACTCAGTTGTGATTTCTTCTGCTGTTTCAGCTTTGCCTTTTAGAATAAATGTATAGGCTTTACCATTTTCTAAAATGATTTCTGGTAATTTTTGTGTTTTATACAAGGAATGACTTACTTCAATAATAGCAAGTTGTTTTGCATAAGATGGAATCGCGATTGTTGCAACACCTAATTCATTTGTAGAACTTGCTCCAATTGATAGCGTTCCAGATGTAATACGCACCAAAGCTCCTTTTACTGGTTTGCCAGCACTAGAAACATTTATAGTAATAGTAATAGCTTCTTTTTCACTTTTTTCGATTACGACTGTGGTTTCAGTAGTTGATGCGTAAACTGCTGACGTGCAAAAAAGCAAGCTTGCGAATATAAAACTCTTCTTCATGGTTAATTTATTTGAATATAAATATACGATTATTGTGTTTTGAGCGACAGTTTTACAAAAACAATTCCAAAAAAAACCGTTAATTTTAGGGCATGCAATTCAAAGACGTAATTGGTCAGCAAGAACTGAAGAAACATTTAATTGATGAGGTGAATCATGAAAAAGTGAGTCACGCTCAATTATTTCTTGGTAATGCTGGTTACGGAGGATTGCCCTTAGCCTTATCGTTTGTTCAATACCTGTTTTGTGAGCAAAAAGGAGAATCAGATTCTTGTGGAACTTGTCCTTCGTGTCACAAAGTGCAAGAATTGCAACATCCAGACCTTCATTTTTCGTTCCCAGTTGTTTTAGCAATCAACAAAAAATCAGATGCGTTCATCAAAGAGTGGCGCGAACAGATCAAAGTGCAACCGTATTTCAGTGGAAATGATTGGCTGCGAAGAATTGACGTAAAAGAGCGTAAACCGGTTATTGGGACTGAGGAAAGTCAAGAAATCATCAAAAAGTTAAGCCTGAAATCGTATGAAGGTGGATTTAAAGTGATGATTATTTGGATGGCTGAAGAAATGAATGCTACCTGTGCGAATAAATTGTTGAAGATTTTAGAAGAACCACCAAAAAACACCTTGTTTATCTTATTGTGTGAATCACAGGAAAAAATGCTTCAAACAATTATTTCACGTACTCAAATTCTAAAAATCCCACGCATTTCTACTGATGATTTAACAAAGCATTTAAAACAAACAGCTTCTGTTTCAGGTTCAGCAATTGAGAGCATTGTTGGTCGTGTGGAAGGAGATATTATTGCGGCAAACGAACTTTTAGGCTCTTCAACAGAGCAAGACGAAAATCGCGAGTTGTTTATTCAATTGATGCGTGTTTGCTACAAAAAAGACGTTATTCCGATGTTGGATTGGGCAGAAGAAATTGCTTCAACGAGTAAGGAACGACAAAAAATCTTCGTGAATTATGCCTTGCATATGTTCAGACAAAGTATGTTGCGCAATTATACTGATCACCAACTCACGAAAGTTTCTGCTGAAGAAGATCAGTTTTTGAAGAATTTTGCGCGTTTCATAACGGGTAAAAATGTCTTCGATTTCATGGAAACATTCAACGATGCGCATTACCATATCGAGCGAAATGCCAACACAAAAATCCTCTTTACGAATTTGTGTTTTAAGGTAATGCGTTATATCCACTTTGCATAGTTGGTAATTCTATTTTCATTCACACAAAACTATCTGTGATTTATTTCCTATTTTTACACAACTAATAAAAAGAATTATGAGCTGTTCAAATTGCAGTAGTGGAGGAGGAACTCCACGCGGTTGTAAGAATAATGGCACTTGTAGTTCTGGCGGTTGTAATAAACTTGAGGTGTATGATTGGTTAGCGAACGTTGCGTTACCAACCGGTCAAACAGCCTACGATATAGTAGAAATTCGATTTAAAAATAGTCGAAAAAGTTTCTTTAGAAACTCTAAAAGTTTAAGTCTTCAAGTCGGCGATGTTGTCGTGGTTGAAGCGAGTCCAGGTTTCGATGTTGGTGTCGTGTCTGTGACGGGAGAACTAGCCAGAATACAAGTGAAAAAGAAAGCTGCCGGTTTCAAACCGATGGAAGCTAAAAAAATCATGCGTATTGCGAATCAAGAGGATATTGATAAGTGGATACAAGCGCGCTCTTTGGAAAAAGAGGTGATGTATAAATCACGTACACTAGCAGTGAATCTTACATTGGAAATGAAAATTTCGGATGTTGAATACCAAGGTGATTTAACAAAAGCAACGTTTTATTACACAGCGGAAGGTCGCGTAGATTTCCGTCAGTTGATCAAAGACATGGCCGATCAATTCAAAATCCGAATTGAAATGCGTCAAATTGGTTCACGCCAAGAAGCATCTCGTTTAGGAGGAATTGGTTCATGTGGGCGTGAATTGTGTTGCTCAACGTGGTTAACAGACTTCCGTTCGGTATCAACATCAGCTGCTCGATACCAACAATTATCATTAAATCCGCAAAAATTAGCGGGTCAATGCGGTAAATTGAAATGTTGTTTGAATTACGAATTGGATATGTACTTGGATGCAATCAAGTCATTTCCAAAATCGGATACGAAGCTTCAAACGGAAAACGGAAATGCGTATCACGTAAAAACGGATGTATTTAAACGTCAAATGTGGTATGCTTACGAAGGAAATTCTGCCGCAGGATTAATTGCATTAGCACCTGAACGCGTGCGAGAAATTGCAAAATTAAATGCAGACGGTAAGAAACCGAAAGAATTGAACGAATATGTTCACGAAGTTGAAGTAAAAGAGCCTGATTATTCAAATGTTGTTGGTCAAGACAGCTTGAACCGTTTCGAACATGCATTCAAAGCGAAGAAGAAAAAGAAAAAACCGGGAAATCGCCCCGCAGATAAAGCGCAAGTGAAAGATGTTCAAACGAATCCTAACCAGAATCGTGAGAAACAAGCACCGAAGCCATCGAATCCGAAGCCACAAGTAGCTCAAGCTACTCCAAGTGCTGAAGGTGAAGCGGTAAAACCAAATCCAAATAAGCGACGTAAAAATCGCCCAAAGAAAAAACCGAATCAAAATCCAAACGCAAGTGATGGTAACAAAGAATAAATTATTAGGAATTATTTTCGCACTCGGAGTATTAACCGGGTGCGAGAATGCTCCAACTTTTGAAAAATCGTATGTTTTCGATAAAAGCGAATGGGCACAAAATGTGAAACCAAGCTTTACTATTGATATTCAAGATATTTCTAAGGAATACAATTTTATTCTTACGATTCGCACGACAACTGAATATAAGTTCAGTAATTTGTGGATGTACATGAGTACAACTACACCAAAAGGCGATAAAGCACGCGAACCATTTGAATTGATCATTGCCAATCAAGACGGTTCTTGGGCAGGAACTAAAACAGGAACTGTTGTTGAAACAAGTTTACAATTCAAAAAGCGTAAAATGCCAGAAAAAGGTAAATATACCTTTGTATTGGAACAAGGGATTACGCAATCTAAAATCGATGAGATTTTAGATGTTACGCTGTTGGTTGAAGAAGTAGGAAAAGAAAACTAATTGCTTCTATTTCTCTTCGCCGCCAATTTTATAGGCAAATGATAGCGCTAAAATGTGACGATTACTAGGGTTCGGTACATTCATTTTCCCATCAAAAATATAACCAGCAGAAATATCAAAGGGTTTTTTCCAATCCATTTTAACACCAACAAATGTTCTTATCTTGGTGAATTGACGTCCATATTGACCAAATGAAGGATCATAGAAAAACTCTGCGCTAATGACAGGTGTTAAGATGCTTTTCTTAATATCATAACTTATGGAAGGCTTAATACGAATTGCTTGATCAAAATCGGGATCATACGAGCCTGTTGAAAAAACAGAACCAAACGAATATTGATAGCGAATTCTAAAACCAAGTTCAAATTTTGAAACTGCTTTTTTAAAGTCGGCGTTTATATTTAGGCGATTCGAATAATCATAGTTGCCGTCATTTTGATGATTAAAAACAGTTCTAAAATCGACACTAGGACGAAACCATTTGGTAACCTTGTATTTAACAGCAACTTGAGGAAAGAAGGTGTTAACACCCAAATTTCCAAAGCGAGTAGTCACATCCGCTGCCCAACTCAATTTCTTTGTAAAAGAGCCCTCCAAACCAATCTCTGTCCAAACCATATTGGAATTGGTTTGTCCAATTGAGAAAATTGGCAGAATCAAAAAGATGAATAAATACTTTTTCATTCTTATTTAATCAAGGTAATTGTGCCCAAATCAAAGTCTTCTTTCTTTTTCACTTCAAACGTTTGTGAAACAGGTTCAAGGGTGTAATAATCATCATCATTATTCGTAGCATTTGCTCCTGTGTGAAACACTTCGCTATAAGCAAAAACTGTGTAAGTACCCGGTTGAAGATATTTGAAGGTAAAAGTACCATCGTAATTTGCTTCCACTTTGTCGTCGTAAATTAAATCATCTTCACCATACACCAAATACACATCTTCTTTTGCCCCATCAAAACTTACCGTTTGAGATAAAGCGCCATTCACATATAATTTTTGGTCAATCATGATTTTTCCAGTAATCGAACTTTTACCACCTTCGCCTTCGTATTTCTTACAAGAATTTAAGCTTAAAGAAGCTGCAATAACAAGAACTAAAGTATACAACAATTTCATAATCTTCAATTTAATTGGTTGAGAACTCAACCTTTCGGTTAATTTTAACGTCTCGAATATACAAATACATTTAATAATTTAGTAATATTGTTTGTATTTCGTCTAAATAAGCTAAAACGATTACTATAAAATCTTGCAATATGAAGGTAAAACTACTTTTGACATTTCTTCTTTTTTCAGCATTTACTTCTTTTTCACAAATTGTGATCAACGAGTATTCTTGCTCTAATGTAAACGGTCCAACTGATGCTTATGGTGAACGAGAAGATTGGGTTGAATTATATAACCCAACTGCGGCACCAATTGATTTAACTGGTTTTTATTTGTCTGATAAAGCATCGAATTTGATGAAATGGCAAATCCCTAGTGGATCTATTCCGGCGAATGGCTTTAAAATGGTCTTTTGTTCGAAAAGAAATACGGTTAATGGAACGCAATTACATCCAAACTTTAACTTAAAACAAACAGAAGGGGATTGGATTATTTTAGCAAATACTGCAGGTCTTGTTGTAGATTCAATAAAAATCATTCACATGACGAAAGCGGACCATTCTGTAGGCCGATCTACGAATGGTGCGGTCGATTGGAAATTGTTTACAACGCCAACGCCAAACGCGAATAATACAGGAGCTCAAAATTTCTATGAACCAAAGCCAGTGATGAGTTTAGCACCAGGATTTTATCCAGGAGCACAAACAGTAACAATTACATGTTCAAATCCAACAGCTTCAATTCGTTATACAACAAACGGTAGTAATCCAACCATGACTTCCACTTTGTATACTGGCCCAATAAATATTAATGCTACAACAGTTTTAAGAGCTGCAGCATTTGGAACTAATCAATCGTCATTCATTGAAACAAATACCTACTTTATAAATGTGACACATTCTATTCCTGTTGTTTCTGTCTGTAGTCAGGGAGTTTTCAACCTTGTAGCGAATGGAAACCAAACACCTGTTGTCGGCTCTTTCGAATTATTTGAAGACAATGGCGCTTTCATTGATGAGGGACAAGGAGATTTCAACAAGCACGGTAACGACTCTTGGGCTTATGATCAGAGAGGATTCGATTACATCACACGTGATGAGTTTGGATATGCTGCAGATTTGAAACATCAAATTTTCCCAGAAAGTTCCCGTGATGAATTTCAACGTGTTATTTTAAAACCTGCTGCGAGTGATAATTATTCTTTTGAAAATGGTGCACATATTCGTGATGCTTTTATTCATACTCTGTCTATTCGCGCAGACATGAAATTAGATGAGCGAACATGGAGACCGTGTATTGTTTATTTAAACGGACAATATTGGGGAGTCTATGAAATTCGTGAAAAAGCAGATGATCATGATTACACCAATTACTATTTCGATCAAGATAAATTCAATTTACAGTATTTAAAAACGTGGGGTGCAACATGGCAAGAATATGGTGCGCCAAACGCTCAACCGGCTTGGACAGCTTTAAGAACGTATATTAATACAAATAGTATGGCCGTTCCGGCCAACTTCAACTATGTGGATAGCTTATTGAATTGGGAATCTTTATGTGATTATTTCGTATTCAACTCGTATGTAGTTAATCAAGATTGGTTGAACTGGAATACTGCTTGGTGGCGTGGAATGGATCCTGCAGGAGACAAAAAGAAATGGCGTTATACATTATGGGATATGGACGCAACTTTCGGTCATTATATTAATTATACCGGAATTCCTGATCCAACCGCGAATGCCGATCCATGTAACGTGGAAAACTTACCAAACCCTGGAGGGCAAGGACATACAGATATTCTTGAAAAGTTGATAAATGAAAATCCTGTTGTGGAACAATATTACATTACGCGTTATATTGATTTGGTAAATACGTATTTCTCATGTGCATACATGAATACATTATTGGATAGTATGGTGAATGAAATTTCACCGGAAATGACTGGTCAAGCAACAAAATGGGGTGGATCGTTCGCTGGATGGCAAGCACGTGTTCAGCAGATGCGCGATTTCATGAATTTAAGATGTACAGCACTTGAACAAGGCTTGATTGATTGTTATAATTTGACAGGTCCATTCAATGTTACATTTGATGTTTCACCAGCATTATCAGGAGAGATTAAAGTAAATTCTGTTTGGGCACCAACCTATCCTTGGGCAACAAGTTATTACGGAGGAATTGCGACAAATATTATTGCACAGCCACTACCAGGCTATATTTTTGATCATTGGGAATACACAACAGGACCTTTAGCATTACCAATAATTTCAGACACAAATAGTTTGAATATTAATGGTGTCGAGAATATCGTTGCTGTGTTTGTTTTAGACAATCCTGATTTAGATGGAGACGGTTGTTTAAATACCGATGAGGTAATTGCTGGTACTGATCCAAACGTTGCAGATACGGATTTAGATGGTGAAAATGATTGTGTCGAAATTGGTGCAGATCCTGCGAATCCAACAGATACAGATGGTGATGGAGTTATCGATGCCTTAGAATCTTCAACAGTTGATACAGACGGTGATGGAGTTTTTGATGAAGCAGATCCTGCAAATACAGATCCATGTATTCCGAACGTGAATGCAGGTCCTTGTGATCAAGATGGAGATGGATTAACAAATGCTGAAGAAGCAACAGAAGGAACAAACCCAACGAATCCAGATTCTGATGGAGATGGAATTAATGACGGTACTGAAGTAACAAATGGTTCTGACCCGATGAATCCATGTGATCCAGATGATTCTTTACCTGGTTGTCAAATTGACACCGATGGAGATGGATTAATGGATGCAGAAGAAGGAACGTTGGGAACTGACCCAAATAATCCTGACACAGATGGCGATGGCTTGAATGATGGAGTTGAGGTCGGAAATGGAACAAATCCTTTAGACGAATGTGATCCAAACAGTACTGGCTTTAATTGTATTAATGGAATTTACCTTCCAACAGGATTTTCTCCAAATGGGTCTGGAAATGATTTGAACGAAACATTGGTTATCATCGTTGGTAAAGATGTACTTTCATTTACATTATCGATTTACGACAGATGGGGTAATTTAATGGTAAATACATCGGATAAAACTTATCAATGGGACGGTACACACAAAGGTCAAGCATGTAACAGTGGTGTATATGCCTATATTTTGGATGTGAAGTACATTGACGGAAGAACAGAAACACGTTCAGGTAATATCACTTTAATTCGTTAAACATGAAAAAAATACTTCTTTCAGTTGCGTTTTTAAGTTGTATAAACACCTATGCGCAAGATTTACATTTTTCGCAAACGGCGCAAACTCCTCTTTTGATAAATCCTGCTGCGGCTGGTGTTTATGATGGTTGGGAACGTGTTATTATCAACCATAGAAATCAATGGCTTGGAGCTGGAACACAGTTCATGACAACCTCAATCGCTGCTGATGCTAATTTCGGTAAAAACCGAATGAATGATAAAGCGCATCTTGGATTAGGGATCATGTTTTACAATGATATTGGTGGTGATTCCCGTTTCGGTAGCCAAACGGGGTCGCTTACGGTAAGTGGAATATTACCAATGGGTGGTTCAGGTCATACCTTATCAGCTGGAATTCAAGGTGGATTTGGAAGTCGAAATGCCGATTACACATCACTAAGATTTACATCTCAATGGAATGGGACAGAATATGATCCATTAATTGGATCGGGAGAGGCAAATAACGCAAGTTCATTTCGTTATGCAGATGCATCGGCGGGAATTTATTATGTGTTTGATGGTGGACAATCAACTTTTAGTAGAAATAATGATTTTAAATTTCAGTTGGGGGTTGCAGGATATCACTTAAACAAACCACAACTTAAATATGCCACTGTAGATGGAGATCGATTGATGCGTAAATATGTCATTCACGCTGGTGTTGTTGCGGATTTACCAATGCGAGACATGTCGATTGATGCAAGTGCGGTTCAAATTATTCAAGGACCTCATTTAGAAACACTTCTTGGAATGATGTTAAGATACCGTTTTCAAGATGGAACAAAAATCACTGGAAATTCGCAAGATGCCTATTTCGGTTTTGGAGCGTATTACCGTTTAAAAGATGCAATTATACCGTCAATTTTAATTGATTGGAAAGGATTCAAATTTGGTGTTTCTTATGATGTTACCGTTTCAACGATGAGACGAGCATACAGAGGAGGCTCTCTTGAATTCTCACTTTCATATACGAATTTAAATCATGCCTTGTTTAAAACAAGAGGAAGATTCTAAACATAAAAAAACCCCGTATTTACGGGGTTTTTTTATGTCTATTATTTTTTAACTAAAGATCTAAAAAAATCAAAAATTCGTTTTCGGAACAAGAACATGATTAATAAATACGGGATAATCATTAAGTACAATATTCCCCAATTGATATTCGTTCCAAACGAACCTTCACTCAATTCAGAGCCTTGTTCTGTTAACATTTTACATTGAGAGCAACCTTGTGCAAACATGTCATTTCCAACAACAATAAGTGCTAAAATGAATCCTAAAACGAGCCACTTTTTCATGACTCAAATGTATTAATTTAATCAATCAAATACTAGAAAGATTCCTTTTTTCTAGCAAACGGTAGTAAGCAATGATTCTCTGAATCCTTGCGGATTAATAAATTGCTTTAACTTTGTTAACAGTAATTCAGAACTATGAAATATTTATTCTTTTTAATTCCTTTCTTTTTCGTTTCATGTGGTGGATCGAATAAACAAAACAATCTTCCAAAAGATTTAGATAGTTTATTGGTCATGTTCCCAGACAGTGTCGAGTTGTTAGTACAGCACGGTAATAAAATGATGAAAGAATTAAATTTTGACAAAGCACTTGCTGATGGCGCAAAGGCATATCGCTTGGACAGTATTAGTTCAAATACGAAAATGCTGTATGCGGATATTTTAAACAATCGACCAAACCGCTCAATGGAGGATGTTTCAATTGCGCAACGCATTTATAAGTCAGTTATCAAACAAGAACCGAAAAACACAAAGGCATTGGTTGCTTTGGCTTCAACGTTTAGTCAACAAATGGATTTCGATCAATCCTTCGAGTACATCAATCGAGCATTAAAAATTGATTCAAGATACAGAGATGCGTATACAATGAAAGGTTCAAATTACTTACTATTGAGTAAACTGAATCCAGAAAAAGATGGAACACCAAGTAAGAAATATATGGACTTGACGAAATCATCCTACGAAACAGCTGTTCAACAAGACCCAAAATTCTTTGAAGCGTATTTAATGTTGGGCTCTCTTTACGAGTCTGAAGGCAATGAAATATGTTTACAATATTATAAAACAGCTGTTACTTTACAACCAAAGAATCCAGATGTGTTGTTCTCTTTGGCCTACGCACAACAGCAGTTCAATCAACCGGAAAAGGCGATAACCTTGTATAGAAAGATGATTAAATTGGATACAAGTTATTTTCAAGCACTCAATCAAATTGGTGTGATTAAACAATACAATTTTAAACAAATAGACAGTGCAATTTATTATTATAAATCTGCACTAAAAACAGAACCGAGATTCGTTGAGGCATGGCATAACCTTGGAATGTGTTACGAAGAGCAGGGAGACATTACCAAAGCAATGCAATCGTATGCAAAAGCATTGAAGTACAATCCTGATTTTAAATTGTCACGTGAACGAGCAGATGTATTGAAAAATGCGCGTTAATCTAAAATACTTCCAACTGCTCACAGATGCAGTAATTCCATTATTGGGTTATTTCTTTTGGCACTGGAATTTATATTTCATCGTGCTATTCTATTTGTTGGATTATTTAGCCTACGAGTTTTTTTCTCACGTAAAAGCCAAGAAAGTTCAGTCGCTCAAAAGAGAGAAATCAAGCGCTTGGTTAAAGTTGGGAACGATAAGTGCGCTACTTTTTATTTCGAATACTGTATTTGTTCAACTAACCATGCAAGCACTTGTTCCAACAATAGATTTTACAAAGGAAATATCAGCGTTTTGGAACTACAAAGACATGGGAATTGAGCAAGGGTATTTCCTTCTTCCTTTGATTGCTTTTGCTGGATACCAGCGCTATAAAATGGAATTTATGATGACTGGAATGTTTCAAAAAACTACAATTCAGCATATTTTTAAAAACCACATTCAGGCACAATTGTTGGCTTTTGGATGCATAGCCCTTACGTTTGGTCTTTCTTTTTTCATCGTCTTCCCAGAAATAGTTTACGTTCTTGGAATCGTCTTGTTCACTGGCTTGTACCAGTTGTTTAGAAAGTGATTACGAACGACGTTTCAACCAACGAGGCAATAAAAACGCGCCAATAAATAAGTAAGGAAAATAAGACATCAAGCGCCAAACAATGGCCAAAGAAGCGAGTAATAAAGCACTTTGACTGAAATCAACCAATAATTCGCCAAAAGCATATTCAGCAATTCCACTGCCGCCCGGTGTCGGACTCACACGCATTAATAGCCATAAAACAAGTTGTTTTCCCAAAAGTACTATGTGGTCCAAAAGGCCTAATTGTAAAAATGCTTGCAACAATGCATTGATGACCAAGTAGCGAGAAATCCAACTACCACACGTTGCCAAAAAGACTTTTAGCCAATAGGAAAATGGTTCATTTCGCATGAGTATAGCTGTCTTTTCGATATTGTCTCCAATTACTAATACTTTCTCTTTCCTACGATTTAAGAAAGGTAAACTGAAAACAAACCCCAATATTCGTTTGGCAAAAGATGGCAGAATGAAAAGGCTAGTAAACAAAAACAGCGTCAAGCCTAAGAACACAAAAAATCCAGTCCAAAAAATAAACTGAACACTCGAGGAACCGAAAGAATGACTCGGAAACAAAGTTGCGCTATCGATGAATAAGAAAACAAATGGTATCATCAAGACATAAAACAAATTGTCCATCATTGCGGTGATTAAAACAATGGCTGTAGAGCGACCCAAATCAATTTTTTCCTTATTCAGAATAAACATGGCAACCGCAACACCTCCAACAACTCCGGGTGAAAGCGCTGAGGCAAATTCCCACAACATAATTACATAAAAACTGGCTTTCCAGGTTAATTCATTGTGAGTGAGCAAACGAATGCGCAACATGTAGAAAAAATCGCGTCCCACTACACAAAGCAATGCCACTAAAATCCACACAAAAGATGTTGGTGTCCAATGAATTAAACGTAAGGCGTCTGAAACGGTCTGTTTTCGATATGTTCCATTTGTGTCGTAAATGAATTCTTTTGTATCAGCTAAGTCAACGTATTGATTGTGATTTTTGTCTTCCCAACGATACGATCCTTTCCCATTTTCTGCTTCGATGAAACGGGTTGCAGAAATACTTGAATACAACATAAATGCTGCAACGAAAACGCCAATTGATATACCTAACCACATTTTCCACCCTTGAAACGAGCGTTCAATAATGGATGGAGTTTCCATTAGTTCAATGGAGTTAGTTTCACATCAATTTCCCAATTCGCTCGCACTTTTGAAACTGTTGTGTAGAAATAGACTTTTTCGGCTTGTTCTTTTGTTAGTGGATTAATTGGATCCCATTTGAAATTTTGATTAACATCTTCGATAATTCTGAATTGATATTCACCTGGAACCAAATTCGCAAAGGTCGTTTTGAAATCGGAAATTAAAAGCGCTTTTTGCACAACTTTTCCACTTTGCAATAATTCAACAATAATTGGTTTTGAAAATGCCGTAGCGTCTACATAAACAATTCCATATTCTTTGGCAATTTTTACTTTTACAGCAGTTGTAAAGGTTTCGGTTAGTTGTCCAGTTTGACTAGTTGCGGCTCCTTTTTCCATAACCAATTTCACCTCTTTGAGTTTCGTGCGATCAAAAGCGATGGTAATTTGATTGTTTGAAAATTGAACAGAATGCTTAATCAGAGAACTATCAGCGGTGTTGTAAAGCTTGAATTTAGACGTATCGATTGCTTGGATCAAAGAGGTTAATTGAAGTGTAAACTCCTCGTGTGGACCAAGTTCATTAGTGGATAGTCTGCTCGAAAAACGCAAGGGAGCTTTTCTGTCGCGCTCGCTTATGCGCGTGGAAAGTGTGTCAATTTCCCCATCACCAGAAACGAAGGCTTTTACAATCGTTTGCTCTGAAGGTGTATAAAAAAGTTGCACACTGTCCTCTGTATGAAAAACGATCTCTTCTTTCGTAAATATTTTATCTTCTATTTTGAACGACTTATTGGATAAATCGTAATTGGCACCAATGAAAAAGCTACCCGGAGCGACATACTTAAAACTACGAATTTTACGTTTGGCAAAAGGGGATGAAATCAATAAAGGAATAGTATCTTTTATCGTATCATTGATTTCTACTGATTCAATTCTAAATCCTTGGGCTTCGTTCGCCTGCAATTTCAGGTCTTTGTTTTCATCTTGAAAACCTTTTAAAAAATAAGTTCCTGCTTTTAAATAATCAAATTGCGCAAGGCCTTGTGTATTTGTTCGCGCAAAATAAATAGGTGTTAGTGAGTCAATGTTGTCATATAACCCAACGATGCAATTTTCTTTCGGTTGATTACTAAATGCGTCTTTAAGTTGAACGGAATAACTTAATGAATCAATCACATTTCCAGTTGAAAAAACATATTTGATTAGTGTGTCATTTCCTTCAGTAACATCTTTCACGGTTCCATCTAAATAGAGCACATAGGTTGTGTTTGGTTGAAGCTGCTCTTCCCACGAAACGGTAATTGTCTTTTTTGACAATGTAGTCGTTGGACGTGCGTGATTCGGTACCAGCTGAATAGTTTGTTGTGGATTATTCAATTGAATGAACTCGTCAAATTCAAAAGAAACAGAATTTCCAGTAAACAATATAGATTCATTCGCTGGAAGTGTTTTCTTGGCAATAGGTTTCGGTGCAGTTTCATCTTTCTCACCACCACTTAAGGTACCGACTTGCGCACAAGAACTTAGGATTGCAATAAGAACAAGAGAAAAAAATCTTAAACCAGCCATGAACAAATTTCGTTTAAATAATGCGCATCAATTTCATCGAAAGTAGCCAAATCTTTGGAATCTACATCCAAAACACCTACTACATTATTTGTAGCGATTAAAGGTACAACGATTTCACTTCTGGATAACGAACTACACGCAATATGTCCAGGAAATAAATCAACATCTGGAACAACTAAGGTTTCTGCTTTTTCCCATGAAGTACCACAAACACCTTTTCCTTTTTGAATACGCGTACAAGCAATTGGACCTTGAAACGGACCAAGTACCAATTCTTCTTCTTTCACCAAATAAAAACCAACCCAAAGAAAATCAAATGTTTCTTTTAGGGCAGCGCACACATTTGCCAAATTGGCAATTTGATCAGTTTCACCTGAAATCAAGCCTTTTATTTGAGGCAATAAGCCTTGATAAATTGCTTCTTTGCTTCCTTCTAGTTTGATTAATTCTTCTGCCATAGTTGCTATTATTCACTGCAAAATTGCTTCTTTAAAGTGGAATGTGCAATTTTTTGCTTATCTTCAAGTAACAAACCTATTTTATATGTTAGAAAAAGTATCCTTAGAAAAAGTTCTGTTCTTAGACATCGAAACTGTACCACAAACGTATCAATTCCCAGAGCTTGCAGATGAAACACGTCATTTATTTGAAATGAAAACACGCTTCATGCAAAATGAAGAAAAATCCTTTGAACAATTGTACAACGAGCGCGGCGGAATTTATGCCGAGTTTGGAAAGATTGTTTGTATCTCAGTTGGATTCGTCCATGACACGCGAACGGGAAGACAAATTCGCATGAAATCATTTTACCATGATGATGAAGCGACCTTATTAAAACAATTTAAAAATCTACTCGACGATCGCTACAATACACCGTATCATATTTTATGTGGACACAATGCGAAGGAATTTGATTTCCCCTATATCTGTCGTCGCATGCTAATCAATGGAATTAAACTTCCAGCAGTATTAGACATTGCAGGCAAAAAACCGTGGGAAATTAGTCATTTGGACACCATGGAATTATGGAAGTTTGGCGATTATAAATCGTTTACATCCTTAGCATTGATGTGTCACATTTTCAACATTCCAACACCCAAAGATGATATTTCTGGAGCAGATGTGGCGCGCGTGTATTTTGAAGAAAATGATTTGGAGCGCATAAAAGTGTATTGCGAAAAAGATGTTGTTGCATTGATTCAATTGTTCTTGCGCATGCGAGGTGATGAATTAGTAGATGACAGTGAAGTACACTTTTCCTAAACACCAGGAAATTGAAAGAATAAAAAAAGGGATGAGCTCTAACTCATCCCTTTTACGTATGTGTATTTTTTCTTATTGAACGAAAACTGTTTCTTCAGAAGTCGTTTCTTGTTCAATTTTAATAATTCCTTCACCACTTAATCCATTTGCCGAAGCTTCAATGTTTAAAACAGCAACACCTGCTTGTCCTAATTGATAAACATCGTTGAAGTTAAATTTAGCCTCTCCTGAAGTATTTGTTGTTGTTGTATCGTACAACGTAACATTTACTGCTTGATTTGGTTGGGTAGATTGACCATAAAGAACTACTTGTGCACCAGAAACTAGTTGATTTGCGGCATCACGAACATAAATTATAGCAATCGTATCTTTCTTTTTTCTGCATCCAGTAGATGAAAATCCAACACCCAATATCGCTAAAACAGCGAAAACAATGGTTCTTTTCAATGTAGTATTCATGGTTTAATTTTTTTTAGTTTAAAAATACTGTTTCAACAGTCGTAATGTGAGCACGGCAACGAACATATTCAGTTCCTTCTGATGTTCCTTGTTTAACAATGACGTCAAAATAACCTGTTGTGTTGTCTGCACCTGAACTCTTGAAATATTCATCCATGTTGAACGTCGCAAATCCAGATGCATTTGTTAGAACTGTATCAACGTATGGAAGTGTTGCTGGGTTTGAGTTTACATCTCCAATGATAACAACCTTTGCACCATTTTGTAATTCATTGCTCGCTGAACGAACAAAAATTTTCAAAACAGAAGGATCGTCGTTCTTGCAGGCTGATAATATTCCAATCGCCAAAAGAAATAAACTTGATAATAGTATGTGTTTTCTCAATTTTTTCATCTTTTTTCTCAAACTAGATGCCCAAAGATAAACTTATTTTAAATTAATCTGACAACAAAGTTCTTCTTAATTTCTTACCTTCGTACATTGTAAAAGTGTAATTTAATGCTTAAACAATAAAGTTAGTTAAAAAGTTACACCTACAAAATAAAAAAATTAAGGGATTAGCGAATTAAAGCACGAAAGCGAGCGTAAAAGCATGAAGGCAACTATAGATAAAATAATAACGGATATTGATCAATTTGTGATTAAAGACACGAAATCATTGGAAGATTTCCGTATTCAATTTCTTGGATCAAAAGGAATTGTAAAAAATATGTTTGGTGAACTAAAATCAGTTCCCAATGAAGAAAAACGAGAAGTTGGACAATTATTGAACAACCTTCGTTTACATGCAGAAACAAAATTTGCATCGTTTAAAGAACAGTTGGAAACGGCTGCTTCGAGTGATGCGTCACTTGATCTATCACGACCAGGTGATAGCGATGAAATAGGTTCGCGTCATCCACTTTCGCTTGTGAGAAGTGAAATCATTGAAATTTTTGAGCGCATTGGATATGCTGTTTCTGAAGGACCAGAGATTGAAGATGATTGGCATAATTTCTCTGCATTGAACTTTCCACCAGAACATCCTGCACGTGATATGCAAGATACGTTCTTCATTGAAAAAGGGGAGAATGAAATGGCTTTACGTACGCATACAAGTTCAGTTCAAGTGCGCGTGATGGAAAATTCAAAACCACCAATTCGTACCATTTCTCCGGGAAGAGTTTTTCGTAACGAAGCTATTTCTGCACGAGCTCATTGTTTCTTCCATCAAGTGGAAGGATTGTACATTGACAAAAATGTTTCCTTTGCCGATTTGAAACAAACATTGTTGTATTTCGCGAAAGAATTGTTTGGTGAAAAAGCACAGATTCGTTTACGCCCTTCTTATTTTCCATTTACTGAACCAAGTGCTGAAGTAGATGTTTCATGTACCATTTGTAATTCAAAGGGTTGCAATGTCTGTAAATATTCAGGTTGGTTAGAAATTTTAGGATGTGGAATGGTTGACCCAAATGTGTTGGAAGCATGTGGAATTGATTCGAAAGAATATTCTGGTTTTGCGTTTGGAATGGGAATCGAGCGAATCACACAATTAAAATACAAAGTGAACGATTTACGCTTGTATTCTGAAAATGATGTGCGTTTCTTGAAACAATTTACACCTGGAATGTAATATGGGATTCTTTTCTTCAAAACCAAAAAAACAACTTCCATGGATTGCACTTACGAGTGAGGAGCAATTAAAAAATGCATTGGTGGAAGCTGAAACAGAAACTGTTTTGTTTTTTAAACATTCTACACGCTGCAGTATTTCTGCAATGGCATACGATCGTTTCGAGCACGATTGGAATCTAGAGAATAACTGTAAACTTTATTACTTGGATTTAATTGCGTTCAGAAATGTTTCTAATTTAATGGCAGAATTAACGCATGTGGTGCATCAAAGCCCTCAAGTAACCGTTTTGAGAAACAATGAATTAATTTATACCGAAACGCACAATGGAATAAGTGCACGTGCGATTGAACAACTACTTTAATTATTAGTTATGAAAAAGTATCTTATTATTGGATTAATTCTCGCTGTGATTGGTGCGATGGTTATAGTACCCTTATTGAAAAATAATGGTGATGATGAATATCAAGAAGACCAATTAGCAGCAACGTTTGATTTTCAAGACAATCTAGCAACCCGTTGGGATGAAGCAGTGAAAATCAATGTGAAAGTTCTATCGGAAGATGTCGCAAAAGTGGAATTGTTCTATAATGATAGTTTGTTTCAAACGTGGGAGAAGCCAAAAACAACAATAAACTATTTATTTAAAGCGGGCTTTTATGGCCTTGGTACAAGAGTCGTTAAGTTGGTCGCTACATTAAATGATGGTTCAACCACGGTGGATGAACGAATGGTGCGCGTATTGTCCGATATTGATCCTGAACTTTGGATTGCAAAACCTGTTAATTCACATCCGCATAGTGTAACCAATTTCACGCAAGGTTTAGAGTTTAACGATGGAATTTTGTTCGAAAGTACAGGGCAAAAAGGACAAAGTATGGTGGCTCACATTGACATGGCGAATGGTTCAAGTTTGAAGAAAATGGGCTTGGATGCCAATTACTTTGGAGAAGGAATTACCGTTTTTGGAGATAAGGTTTATCAATTGACATGGCAAGAACAAAAATGTTTTATCTATAATAAAAACACACTGCAAATCGAAGATGATATTGCCTATACTGGTGAAGGATGGGGATTGTGTAACGATGGAAAATCATTGATTATGTCCAATGGAACGGAGCGACTTGTGTTTAGAAACCCAAAAACATTTGAAATTGAACGTACAATTGAAGTCTATACAAATGAAGACGCAGTTGCCAACTTAAACGAATTGGAATATGGTCCTGATGGTTACATTTATGCCAATGTTTGGATGACGAATAAAGTCGTTGTGATTGATCCAATGAATGGAAAAGTGTTAGCAGAAATTGATGCGACTGATTTGGGAACGCAAGGTCGAGGTAATGGCGACGTTTTAAACGGAATTGCGTACAATCCTGCAACCAAAAAATGGTACATGACAGGTAAAAACTGGATGAAACTATTCGAAGTTAATTTTAGTAAATCTGCTGTTTAACTTATTCCTTCCCGTCAAACGGAGTAAATGGATTGAAGCGGTTAATCGTAGAAATTTCTTTAATTTTTCCGTTTTCAACACGCATCACACGACCTGGGAATTTTTCTACCATTGTCATATCGTGCGTTGCCATAAGAACAGCTGTTTTTTCTTCTTGAGCAACAGCAATTAACAAGCGCATAATTTCTTCCGATGTTTCTGGATCTAAATTTCCTGTAGGTTCATCCGCTAAAATCAACGCTGGTTTATTTACCAAGGCACGTGCAATTGAAACACGTTGTTGTTCACCGCCAGAAAGTGTGTGGGGCATGGAATTGATTTTTTGTTCGATTCCAACTAACTGTAAAAGTTCTTTGGCACGTTTCTCCATCAGGTTTTTATCTTTCCAACCTGTAGCGCCCATTACAAATGTTAAGTTTTGAAGTACGGTGCGATCCATCAACAATTGAAAATCTTGAAAAACAATTCCAATTTTTCGACGCAACATCGGAATATCTTTTTTACTCAAGGCTTTTAAATCATATTCGGCAACACTTCCTGTTCCTTCTTGTAGTTCTAGAGCACCATAAATTGTTTTCAAGAGACTACTTTTTCCGCTTCCCGTTTTACCAATCAGGTAAACAAATTCGTTCGAATCCATTTCAAATTGTACATCATCAAGCACCAACGCGTCTTGTTGGAAGATTCTAGCATTTCTAATTTGTATGACTTTTCCCACGGAATTTATATTAGTTCTTGTAAAGGTCGAAAAATCCTAGGCTACTCAAATCGACTCCTCTATAATAATCTTAACAGAATTACGTTTAAAACTTTTACAAGTCCTCTCCAACAGGGTCATGATGTCCCTTAATTTTACTTGATTAAAAGCAGTGTATTATGAACAGATTTCTGGTCTTCATATTGATGTGCCTACCTGTTATTTCCTTCGCACAAACTTCGGAGAAATATAACAGCGAGTACGAAAATTATTACCGTGCAGAAGAGCTGTATGCGAAGGAACAGTTCGCTGCGGCGCGCATTGAATTCCGAAACTTTTTGAATGGTTACAATAAACCAAACGATCCAATGTATGTGAAAGCCTTGTATTATGAAGGCCTTTCTGCCTTGGAATTGTACAACAATGATGCCGTCACTTTGCTGACGGATTTTAATAAAAACTACCCGGAAAGCATTTTTAAAAACACAATTTTCTTCCGTTTGGGAAAATATTTCTACCAAAAGAAGGATTTTGAAGAAGCATTGGTTTGGTTTAATCAATTAAAAGCAACGGATGTTGAACCTGAAGAGAAGGAAGAATACTTGTTTAAAGTTGGGTATTCGAATTTTCAAGAAAAGAAATACGTTGAGGCAAGAAGTGCTTTTCACGAAGTAAAAGATGGTGTATCACAATACGCAGCTCCTGGCCTTTACTATTATTCGCACATTGCGTACATGGATAAATCGTATCAAACCGCCTTGGATGGCTTTTTGAAGTTACAAACGAATGAAAGTTTCGCATCAGTTGTTCCCTATTATATTGCACAGATATATTACTTGCAAGGAAAATATGCTGAAGTAACAAAGTATGTTCCCACAATTGTTGATTCTGCAAATGCCATTAACCAAACAGACATGAATCACCTGATTGGAGATGCATATTATAGAGTTAATAAATACGATGAAGCGGTTCCTTATTTAGAGAAATACAATCAGAAAGCGAATACAACACGTGATGACGATTATCAGCTTGGTTTTGCCTACTATAAAAGTAAAAACTATGACAAAGCGATTAAATTATTTGATAAGGTTACACGCCAACAAGATAGTCTCGGTCAAGTTGCGTTTTATCACATTGGAGAATGTTATTTAAAATTAAACAATTTGATTTCTGCTCGTGCGGCTTTTGAGGCGGCTTCAGAAATTGAAAAAGATCCTATTGTTCAAGAAGATGCTTTGTACAATTATGCCATTCTATCATATAAATTGGATTTGAATCCATACGACGAAGCGGTTGTTGCATTGGAAACATTCTTGAATCGTTTTCCAACATCTAAACGTACCAATGAAATCAATCAATATTTGGTAAATGTTTATACATCAACAAATAACTATGCAAAGGCATTGGCTTCGTTGGATAAATTGCCAAATAAAGACACGAAGCTGAAAACAGCTTATCAATTAGTTGCGTTTAATCAAGGAGTTGAATTCTTTCAGAAAGCAGAATATGCAAACGCCATCAAATCGTTTGAGTTGGTGGATAAATATCCAGTGGATCTAGTTTTTTCGAGTAAAGCAAAATTCTGGACAGCAGATGCATATTACCGTTTGAATGATATGGATAAATCTATTAAGGAATACAAAGAGTACATTGCATTACCTTCTAATCTAACACAAGATTTAAAAGCAGACGCTTATTACAATATCGGCTATGCATATTTGAAAAAAGAAAACATTGTGGATGCAATAGAGTCATTCAGAACCTACACGCAATCGTCCGTTAAAAACAAACAAAAATTGGCGGATGCTTACATGCGAACTGCAGATGGTTATTACATGACGAAACAAGACAAAAATGCGATCAAATATTACGGTGAAGCATTGAAGTTGAAAGCTGGTTATGAAGATCAAGCCTTGTTTTATCAAGCGAAATCATATGGATTTGATGATGATGAAGACGCGAAAATTAAAAACTTGTTGGATATCATTAATAACTATTCAAAATCCAAGTACATTTTAACGTCTATATATGAAGTTGCTATTGAGTATAAGAACAAAAGTGAATACGATAAATCATTGCGCTATTTCAATCAGATTTTAACGGATTATCCGAATTCTAACTTAATTGTTTCATGTAAAATAGAGATTGCAAATATTTACTATAAGAAATGGGATTACTTAAGATCTGAAAAAGAATACAAGGATATTCTTGCTGCTTATGGGAATGATAATAACGTTTGTGCGAATGCTGTACTTGGTCTAAAAGATGTTTATACAGCTTTGAAACAACCAGAAAAAGTGAGTGAATTAGCGAGTCAATATGCATGTGCAGATATTTCAATGGATGAACAGGAAGGATTGTATTATACACCAGCATATGAGGCGTATAAAGACAGTTCATATGTTACAGCGATTCCACAACTAGAAAAATACTTGGATCGCTTTCCAGAAGGAAAATACGTTGCTGAAGCGCAATTTTTCTTAGCCACTTCTTATTATGCAACCAAAGAAACGGAAAAAGGAATTGCGGCGTATCGAAAATTACTTGAAGGACCGAATAACTCATATACCGAGTTTTCTGCACAGCGTGTAGCCGTTTATTTATACAATACGGGCATGTATGAAGAGGCAATTCCTTATTATGAGCGCTTAGACAAAACAAGTTCAAAACCGGCGGTAATCTACGCAGCAAAATTAGGATTAATGCGTTGTAATTTCTTAATTGAAAACTGGTCTAATGCAGCAGTAAATGCGAAGTCCGTTTTAGGAAACAGTCAGGTGAACAACACAATTCGTCTAGAAGCTGAATACGCTTATGGAATGTCACAATTCTATTTGAATAATTTCACAGAGGCAAAACCTTCGTTGGAATGGATTGTAAAAAACACGACAACCATTCAAGCGGCTGAGGCGAAATACAGCTTAGGTGAAATGTATTTCAAACAAGAAGATTATAAAAAAGCGGATACTGAGTTACGCGCATTGATCAAAATGAAACCTTCTTATACCTATTGGGTAGCAAAAGGATTGATTTTGCAATCACGTATTTTAATTGCACAAAATGATTTATTCCAAGCGGAACAAACATTGAAATCGGTAATTGATCATTATCCAGATGAAGAGGACGGTATTTTGTCTGAGGCGAATGAACTCTTTGATGAGTTAATGCAACTCAAAAATAAACCAAAGGCGGTTGAACAACCAGGTGAAACTATTATTGAAGTAAACGAAGGAGGAAACTAGTCATGAAAAAATACATTTTATTCTCGTTTGTAAGTATTGCATCGTTCTTATTTGGACAAGAAGGACCAGATGTGGTTATTGTTGGAACGCAATTGCGACAAGTTGAACCTGCTTATCGTATGACTGAAAGTCCAAAGATTATTGATACGACAATTGCAAATCCAGTTATTGATTTTCCTTTATTGGCTTTGCAACACCCAACAAAAATTGAAGTTGAACCAATTAATCCAGCGACAATTAAAACGGAGCAAAAACTCAATCAACTGTATAGCACATATGTTAAATTGGGTATTGGAACCGAATTAATGCCGTTGGGAGAAGTTTACTTCGATTCTAAACGCTCGCGTAAATTTGTTTACGGTGTGCATGCGAAGCATTTGAGTTCATACGGAAACATCAAGGATTATGCGCCGGCTCAATTTGATCGCACGAAACTTGGTTTGTATGGCGGAATCAATGAAAAGAATTATACCTTACGCGGAGATTTGCACTACAACAATCAGGGTTTACATTATTATGGATGGAAAATTCCAACAGATTCTGTTGATAGAAAAACAACTGCACAACGCTACCAAGATGTTGGCGGAGCGTTTTCCTTTGCTTCTCATAAAAAAGATAGTGCGAATTTGAATTATAAAGTAGGAATCGAATACAACAATTTTGGATCGAAAAAACCACTTGAAGATAGTTTGTCGGACTGGAGAGCGCGTGAGAATTTCTTCGGCTTTAACTCATCGGCTTCTTATAAACTTGGAAAAGAAATCTATGCCGCTGATTTCAATGTACGCTACAATGGCTACAAGTACGGTTCAATAGGTGACACAAATTCTTCAGCTATTGACACAGGAATTGTGTTAAACAATACAATCATCAATTTAAAACCAACGATTTCAACCTATTTATTCAATAATCGTTTCAAAGCGAAAGTGGGTGTTGATATTGTGATTGATGCGCATCAAACAACAAAAGCGCATATTTATCCAGTAGCAGAATTGAAGTATTCTATGTTCAATGATATTTTCATTCCGTATGTTGGTTTGCGCGGTGGATTGAAACAAACAAGCTTTAAATCACTAACGGCTGAGAATGAATTTGTATTGACAAATGTGTCAATGCGCAATGAAAATACGGCAATAGATTTTTATGGTGGTATCAAAGGAACCTTGTCAAAACGCATTAGTTTCAATGTTAATGCAAGTTTTGCGCGCATCCAAAACAAAGCACTTTTCGTAACGGACACACTTTATTCTGTGGGCAATAAATTCAATTTACTGTTTGATACGTTGAACTTAACAACTATTGAAGGATCAATTTCGTATCAATTAAATGAAAAACTTAAGGTGGATGGAATTGGACGTTTCTATTCTTACAGTTTGTTGAACAATACGTACGCATGGAATTTACCACAATGGCAAGCAATTGCTCGTGGGAGCTACAATTTGTTTGATAAATTCTTAATCAACCTTGATTTGAATTTTGAAGGAGGAAGAAAAGCCTTGGTGTATGCAATGGAAGACGATGTCACAGTTGAGAATTTACAGTTCGCAAAAACACTTGGTTTTATTGCTGACATCAATTTAGGATTGGAATACCGTTACAATAAACGTATTTCTGCTTTCATTCAATTCAACAATGTTGCTTCACAACGATATAACCGTTGGTACAATCACCCTGTTCAAGTATTCCAATTCTTGGGTGGAATTACATTCCGCTTATAAGTTAGAGTACAAAGAAATTAGAAATATAAAAAAGCGGCTATTCATTCATTTGAATAGCCGCTTTTTATTTCGTCTTAACTTATACATTTAATCATTATGACTTTTTGTTTCTTCTGCTTCTTGCTCAGTATTTATAACAACTTGTTCTTTACGTTTTTTTGGAAAATACGCACGTTGTCTTAAAAACACCATTCCTACACCAATTGTAATCGAAGCATCAGCTGTGTTCCAAATAGCCGGGAAGACTTCACTACCGCCTAACCAAGGAACCCATTGAGGCCATGTTGCTTGAAATTTGTACATATCCACAACATTTCCAAGGAGAAAGCCTTTGTGTTTGGTTTCAATTTTCCCAAAAAACCCACAGTCAGCAAATACGCCGGAACCTTCCAAATGATTGTAACCCATACAAGGATCATATGGAAAAGCATAATCATAGAACATAGAATCGATGAGGTTTCCAGTCGCACCAGCTAAGATTAAACCAATCGCTACAAGAAATTCTCTTTTAACTCCTGCTTTGGCTTGTTTGTACCAATAGTAACAAATCCCACCAATTGCAAAAATTCGGAAGATACTCAAGGCTAATTTATGCCAGATTTTATTTCCAAATGTGGTTCCGAAAGCCATTCCTTGGTTTTCAATGTATTCGATTACAAACCAATCTCCAAAGACGTTCACAGAATCACCCGGTTGAAAATGTGTTTTCACATAAATCTTTACCAACTGGTCTATAAGCAAAATGAGGGCCACTAAAGCCCCCACTATCATTAAATTCTTTTTCACAAATTATTTGTTTTGAGCGTTTTTTGCATCGATGCTCATTGTTGCATGAGGTACCAAACGTAAACGTTCTTTTTGAATCAATTTTCCTGTAACACGGCAAATACCGTACGTTTTGTTTTCAATGCGAATCAATGCCGCTTGTAAACTTTGAATAAATTTTTCTTGACGTGCTGCCAATTGCGCAACTTCTTCACGTGAAAGGGTTTCTGAACCATCTTCCATCATGTTAAACGTGCGACCAGTATCATCTGTACCATGATCATCATTGTGTGAAAGTGACCCAACCAACAATGTATAATCAACGTGTGCTTCCTTTAATTTTTCCTGAATTAACTCTCTAAATTCAGTTAATTCATCATCAGAATATCGTGTTTTCTCTTGTGACATAGTATTCATTTTTTCTCTAACAATTCTTAGGTTTTCACCAAGACGAACAAATATAACGGAAAAAAGCAAAGTACCAAGTAAAAAAAAGATTAACAAAATGACACTATTTATTGACTATTTGTGTTGACCTTTCATCGTTGGAACAGATTTCCGTATCTTCGTCCCGTGGTAAAATTGTTTTTAGGAAATAGAGCTGGAGTACTTCTGTTGATACCTGTGATTGTATCACTCTATTTTTTGTTGAATTATCAAACCAATTACTACATCCAAAACAGCACCTCTAATCTTGGTCTTTGGGGTGATGCAGTTGTAATTTCCCCTCTAATTGCCAATATTTCTGCGGGAATTCTGATTACGATTAACGCTTTTGGAATAAATTGGCTTTTCAACACGAATGAATTTTTGGAACGCAACAGTTACATGTCTTCACTGTTGTATGTTGTGTTAATGAGCTTTTATCATTCGTTTTATAGCTTGGATGGTTTGCTCATCGCGCATACCTGCATTATCATTTTGTTGTATCAACTGTTTAAACTTCGTCAAAACGAAGATGGACGAAAAGCGGTTTTCAATGGTGCTTTTTTTGCTGGGGTAGCTGCAAGTTTTCATCCTCCAATGGTTGCCTTAATTCCTTTTGTATTAATCATGCTTTGGAATATTCGCCCTTTTGTTTTTCGTGAATCGATTCTGGCAATTTTAGCGTTTAGTATTCCATTGGTCTATGCAGCAGTTTTTGTGTGGTACAACGGACATTCAATCGATTTAAAAATTCTTGAACAAACAAGTAATTATTTCAAGAAACAAACTGATTTCTTGGTAACAGCAGTCCTCTTTACTTTGTTGTTTTTATTAAGCTTATTAAGTATTCGTGGAAAGATGCAGAAATCATCCATTCGACTAAAAAAATTAGTTCGAATACTTTGGTGGCTTGTTGGTGTTGGAATTTTGTATGGTTTGGCTGATTTTATCTTCTTTGGCCAGATTGAACGTTTTAGCTTCTTAATGATTCCACTTTCTTTCTTCTTAACCTTTTCTTTTTCGAATAAAACATTTGGAATTGTGGCCATGGTGCTGTTTTATTTGACCCTCATTTATTCGTTGATTAATTTTTTCCAATAATTGACATTTATTCAGCGTTAAATTGACTAATTTTACGCCCAAATTGACATGTGGTTTTACCACAAAATTCTTGATTAAATGAAATTTGGAGTAGTTACTTTCCCTGGTTCGAACTGTGATGAAGACATGGTATATGTGTTACAAGACATCATGGGTCAAAAAGTTGAACGCCTTTGGCACAAAGACACTGATTTGAAAGGTGTTGATTTTGTGGTACTTCCTGGAGGATTTTCTTTCGGAGATTATTTGCGTTCGGGTGCAATTGCAAAATTGTCGCCGATTATGACTGAAGTAATTAACCACGCAAACAAAGGTGGTTTTGTTTTGGGCGTTTGTAATGGTTTCCAAATTTTGACAGAATCTGGTTTGTTAGAGGGAGCATTGCTTCACAACAACAACCAAAAATTCATTTGTAAAAATGTATTTTTAAAACCAACATCTGAAACAGCGGCGATTTCGAAAGGATTAAGCACAGACCGAACGTTTAAAATTCCAATCGCTCACGGTGAAGGAAGATTTTTCGCGTCAGATGATACAATCAAGAAAATTGAAGACAACGATCAAATTATTTTCAAATATTGTTCTGAAGATGGTATTGTTTCGGATGAGTTTAATCCAAACGGTGCGTTGAAGAACATTGCTGGAATCACAAATGCAGGTAAAAATGTATTTGGTATGATGCCACATCCTGAGCGCGCTGCAGATCGTTTCATTGCAAACGAAGACGGAAAATTAATTTTTGAATCCCTTTTAAAATATTGCTAAAAGCAAACAAAAACATGAGAGTATTACTTCTTGGTTCTGGTGGTAGAGAAAATGCGTTAGCATGGAAAATGGCACAAAGTTCAATGTTGGAAGAGTTATTTATCGCTCCAGGAAATGCGGGAACGCGTTTGTACGGAAAAAATGTCGCGATGAGCACAACAGATTTTCCAGCAATCAAAAAATTCGTTCTTGAGAATCAAGTAAACATGGTGGTTGTTGGTCCAGAAGAGCCGCTTGTGAAAGGAATTCACGATTTCTTTTTGGCAGACGACGAGTTGAAAACCGTTCCTGTTATCGGACCAAATCAATACGCTGCTCAGCTTGAAGGAAGTAAAGACTTCGCGAAGCAATTTATGTTCCGTCACAATATTCCTACAGCGAAATATGCGACGTTTACAAAAGACACTTTAGAACAAGGATATACATTCTTGGAATCAATGAAACCACCTTACGTGTTGAAAGCCGATGGACTTGCGGCTGGAAAAGGCGTATTAATCATTGAGGATCTGAAAGAGGCGAAAGCTGAATTGAAAAGCATGTTAGCCGATGCAAAATTCGGTGAAGCGAGCTCGCGTGTTGTGATTGAACAATTTTTAAAAGGAATTGAACTTTCGGTATTCGTTATCACAGATGGTGATTCATATAAATTATTACCTGAAGCCAAAGATTATAAACGTATTGGTGAAGGTGACACAGGATTGAACACAGGTGGAATGGGAGCTGTTTCTCCAGTACCTTTCGCAGATGCTGCGTTCATGGATAAAGTGCAAAATCAAATTATTATTCCAACCGTTAAAGGTTTGAGAAATGATAATATTCCATACAAAGGATTCATTTTCTTCGGATTGATCAACGTGAAAGGTGAACCTTTTGTTATTGAATACAACTGCCGTATGGGTGATCCAGAGACAGAAGTGGTAATTCCACGTTTGAAATCTGATATTCTTGACCTGTTTGAAGGTGTTGCATCAAATACACTTTCTGAAAGAGATGTACAATTCATCGACAAATGTGCTGCAACAGTAATGATGGTTGCTGGTGGTTACCCAGAAGCGTATGAAAAAGGAAAACAAATCTATGGTTTGAATTCTGTTACGGAAAGTATCATTTTCCATGCAGGAACTTCTTCAGATGGACCTGCAGTTTTATCAGCTGGTGGACGCGTTTTGGCAATCACTTCTTACGGAAAACACTTGGATGGAGCACTTGCTAAATCATACGATTCGGCTGCGAAAATCGAGTTCGAAGGAGCATATTACCGAAAAGACATTGGTTTTGATGTTCTATAATACTCAATTTTAGTATCTTAGAGCAAGAATAATTTGTAAATGGATCCTTCCGTCACCGTAGTGCTAATTATAATTTCCCTTATTTTTTGCGCCTTTTTCGCAGGGATGGAAATCGCTTTCCTATCATCGAACCGTTTAAAAGTGGAACTCGACCGTGCGAAAGGAACAATGAACGGAAAAATGATGGGAACATTCTACAAAAAAGAATCGTTTTTTATCGCTCTCTTGTTACTTGGTAATAATGCCTCTCTTGTATTGTTCGGATCATCCTTTGCAATTCTATTGAATGAAGGAATTATTGAAAGCTGGGGAATTCACAGCGAAACTTCCATATTGCTGGTTCAAACAATCCTTTCTACCTTATTGGTGTTAATTACTGCAGAATTTCTACCAAAAGCATTGGTTCAATTAAATCCAAATGGGTTTTTGAAATGGGCGACCGCACCGATGTATTTGATTTATGTGTTGCTGTATTTACCTACACAAGTGGTAATGACAATTTCTAATTTCTTCTTGTGGATTTTAGGTACTGATCACAAAACTTCTGAAAAAGTGTTTTCAAAAATAGATCTTGAACATTATGTACTCGATTTATCATCTCGTATTCAGGAAGAAGAAGAACTTGGAAATGAAATGCAAATTCTTCAAAATGCTTTGGATTTTTCGGAAATTAAAGCACGCGATTGCATGATTCCGCGCACAGAAATTATTGCTGTAGACGTTGAAGATGAAATTGAGATATTGAAACAACTGTTCATCGATAAAGGACTTTCTAAAATCTTGGTATATAGAACGAGTATTGACAACGTAATAGGTTACGTTCATTCGTTTGAAATGTTTAAAAAGCCACATGCAATCAAGCAAATACTGTTACCAATTGCATATGTTCCTGCAGCAATGCCAGGGAAAGAGTTGTTAGAATTGTTCACTAAAAATTCAGGAAACATTGCTGTTGTCGTGGATGAATACGGTGGAACAGCTGGAGTGATTACCATTGAAGATGTAATTGAAGAAATATTCGGAGAAATTGAAGACGAACATGATGTTGAATTGCGTCTTGAGGAACAAGTTTCGGAAACAGAATTTCGTTTTTCTGCTCGTTTGGAAATTGATTACCTAAATGAAGAATATCAACTCGACTTACCAGATTCAGAAGAGTATGAAACACTTGGTGGTTTAATCATTCATGAATTGGAGTCCATCCCAGAAGCAGGAACAGAAATAGAAATCAATGAGTTGAGGCTCTTTATAGAACAAGTTTCTGACCGTCGTATTGAAATTGTACGAATCGTAAAGTTGAATTGATGCGTTTGCTTGCCACTTTCATGGTCTTCATAATTGGTCTTTCAGTTTTTGGACAAACAAAAGAATCATCGGAAAGGTTATCGGATGATTTAAAGGAAATTTCTGGTTTAGCTTTATTTCAGGATACACTTTTAATAGCAATGAATGACAGTGGAAACAAGCCCGTTATTTATTTCATCAATTTCAAAGGTAAGGTGCTTCATTCGTGCAAACTAACGAATGCAAAAAACAACGATTGGGAAGATTTGACCATCGATCCGAAAGGGGTTTTGTATATCGCTGATTGCGGAAACAATGAAAACAAACGCAGAGATTTAGTGATTTTAAAAGTAGATGCGCAATTGGCTTTTTCGAACGATAGTGTGAAAGCCGAAAAGCTGAATTTTACGTATGAGGATCAAACCGCATTCCCACCAGCTGAAGAAGCGAAGAATTTTGACTGTGAAAGCATTTATTGGAACAACGATTCCATTTTTATGGTCACAAAATCGTATGCAAAACCGTGGACAGGCATTTCCAACATCTATGGAATATCAACAACAGGAAAACAACAGGTTGCTGTGAAACGAGATAGCCTAATCATTGGTAAATCAGGTTGGCGTTTGGATGCAGTTACAAGTGCAGATTATAAAGACAATCATTTATATGTTTTAACCTATAATCGTATGATTGATTTCGAGAGAATCAAAGGAACGTTTGTAAAGCAAAGTGATTATGTCTTCAATGATTACAATCAAAAGGAGGCAATTCTGACTTTAAGTGCCAATCAATTTTTTGTTGCCGCAGAAAAGCATAAAATTCTCGGCGGACCATTCTTATATACAATTCGAAAAAAATGAAATTAAACCTTGATGAGTTTGACGCGGTGATTTTTGACATGGACGGAGTCTTAATTGATTCGGAACCCTTGTGGAAAATTGCAATGGAACAAGTATTTGCGGCTGTTGGTTCTAAGTTAACCCGTCAGGATTTTCAAAAAACGGTTGGTTTACGGTTGGATGAAGTAATTCAATTTTGGCATCAGCATGAGGGATGGAAGAATGTTTCACCGGAAGAAGTAGAGCAACAAATTGTTCTGAAGATGCAGGAGTTGATTCGCGCAAACGGAACACCTTTGACGGGTGTTGTTGAAACACTTCAGTATTTTCGTTCACAAAATAAAAAAATTGGATTGGCTACATCTTCTTACCGTTTCTTGATTGATACAGTGTTGGAAGTATTGGACTTAAAAGAAGCATTTGATTGTACACATTCTGCTGAATTAGAAGATTATGGAAAACCACATCCTGCAGTATATTTAACCGTAGCTGATTTCTTTCAAATTGATCCACGCAAATGTTTGGTCATTGAGGATTCATTAAATGGAATTATTTCAGCAAAGGCTGCTAAAATGAAAGTGGTGTGTATTCCAGAAAAAACTCATTTTCCAGAACCTAAATTGATACTGGCGGATTTTCAGTTTGAAGATATGGGCTTGTTGTTGGAGTCGTTTAGAAACTAGAAAATTGTGCAGTAGTGACAGGTCGCGACCTGTCATTGCACATTTACGATAACGCTTCCTCAACCCACGATTTTCCCCATTCACTCATATCATGTTCTGACCAAAGTGCTGGATAGAAAATTCGTTTTTGGAATCTCGGAGGCAAGTATTTTTGCCAGTTTGTTCCACCTGTTGCAGCGATATCTGCAGAATCTTTATTTAAATATTGAACAGCAGATTTATAATGCGCCAATGGCCAATTGATGTTTACATTGATGTCATTTTGCTTCATTGCATTGATCACTGATGGATTTTGTTGATCCTCTTTCGACAAACGTTGATACACTTGCCAAAGGTTTTCAGTGCGGCATTTGTTTCCCAATGCGATAAACTCATCTTGATAGCGCTCTTCAAATTGAACCAAGGTCAATGTTTTTTTTCCTGTAGCCAATTCAGTTGCACCTTCTTTCCAATAAATATGCTCGTACATTGCTTCAATCGGTGAATCAACAGAAAATCCTGCACGTTTGTCTTTGTGTACTAGGTTGATAAAATCTGTACTGAACATTTCAATGAAACGATATTGCGCTGATTGGAATCCACTTGCTGGCAATAAAGACATTCTGAATTTCATAAATTGATCGCGGTCCATACCAAGAATCATGATTTCAAAACTTTTAATCAAAGCTTCAAAATAACGATTGATACGTGTAACATGATTGATGAAGAACTTCGCAGTGATGTCTTTTTCGTTCGAAAGTTGCTCAAATTCGTTCAACGATAATTTGAAATACAATTCCGTAACCTGATGATACATGATGAAAATAACTTCATCTGGAAAGTTTGTGCGCGGTTTTTGCAAACTCAATAAGGTATCAACCTCAATGTAGTCCCAGTATTTAACTGTATCTGCGTATAGCAAACCATCCAAATACGAAAGTAAATCTTGACCCAGTGCTGAGTACTTCTCATTTAGTAGTTCAAGGCGCTGTTGGATTTCGGGTGTTATTTCCATGTTCATAATTTAACACAGCAAAGGTAAAAAATGCGCAAACCTACGCAAGTTCTTGTTAAAAGATTAACATTATAGTTTGAAAAAACGAGAAAGCATGAAATATTCAACTCAGTCCTAGGTTTTAAAAACACGTTGTATATTTGTAACACATCAATTCTAATTTTACTCACTATGAAATCACGTTTACTACTTGTTTTATGTTTCCCTTTCGCTCTTAGTGCGCAACAAACAATCACATCCATTCAAAATGGAGCAGCTTCAAATCCTTTAACATGGGATTGTTTCTGTTTCCCCACAACCGACGATAATATTGTCGTGAATCATGCTGTTACGATGGATTTGGATTGGGCTATTACTGCAAGTGGAAGTATAACGGTGAATGCTGGTGGAAGTTTATTACAAAGTGGATTGCATGGCTTACTCGTTGATGGAATAGGTTCAGAATACATTAATTTGGGAAATAGTGCCTTCAATCAGATTGCTTTTATAAATGGAGCATCAGCTCAAAACGATGGACATTTTTCGATAACAGAAGCTTTATACGTTGGACCAGGTTCAACATTTGATAATGCAGGTTTTTTGGATGGACTTGATAGTCTAATGACGGAAGGTACTTTTTCAAGTACTGGAACGATTTATACAGGAAACCTACTAAACACGGGAACAATGAATTCTTCTGGTCCAATTGGAGCAGACTCAGTTGGTAATACTGGAACGTATTCTTTTACCGCTGGCTACTTATATTGCAATGCTTTTGTAAATTCTGGAACGTATACAATGTCAGGCACTGGATTTATAGAAACTACTCAAAGTTGGTATAACTCAGGTGATTTCAACGTTGGAAACAATAATGAAATCATTTCTCATGCGGACTTTTTTAATGGGGATACAATCGATGGAACAGCAAATTTGCAAAACAATGGATCAATAGAAGTATGGAATGATTTCTATAATAGCCATAGTTTGTCAGGATCTGGAAATTACTGTATTGCAAATGAAACGTATAATATCGGCACAATGAATGGAACATTTGATTTCTGTGATAATACAGGTGGATCAATAGATTTCAATACAGGTTCTATTGCTGGTGGAATTACGTTTTGTCAACCTGGATGTTCGGTTGGTTTAACTGAATTCGGAACAGTGAACGTGCAAGTCTATCCAAATCCATCAGCAGGGGTTTTTGCTGTAAATGGTGTTGCGGATAATACGGAAGTTGTAGTATATTCGTTAGCAGGACAGCGTGTATCTAAAACGAACGTTCTGAATGGAACATTTGATTTAACGAACCTACCAATTGGTACATATTTGATTATTTTTGCTGACGCTTTCAACGTGAAACCTGTAAAAATTAATCTTCAAAAATGATCAATTACAATCCTAAAAGCTGGGTTACCCTAATATTTGCGTTTAACCGCAGTGATACTTTTCGCATGTTGTGGAAGGAAATCATTTACATTGGGGTTTTCACTTCTGCTCTGGCGTACGTTGGAATAACGTATTTTCCAAAGGCCTTATTCTTGGAAAAACTTATCAGTGTTTATTCTTTGATTGGTTTCGTTATTTCACTCTTGTTGGTGTTTCGAACGAATACAGCCTACGATCGTTGGTGGGAAGGACGCCGAAAATGGGGTGAATTGGTGAACGATTCACGTAATTTAGCAATCAAACTCTCGGCAGTGTTGTCGGATGAGGAAGATCGAGCGTACTTCAAACGAATGATTCCAAATTTTGTCTTTGCAGCGAAAGAACATTTGCGTAAAGGTGTGTTGTTTGAGCAATTGGAATTGACCACTGTAGAAATGGAACTGTTAACCAATAAGAATCACGTTCCTATGGCTATCTCAGAATTGATGTACAAAAAACTGATTGAGTTAAAGAAAGCTGGAAAAATTTCGGAAGAAGAATTCCTTTCTTTTGATAAAAACGTGAATGCTTTTATGGATTCTGTTGGTGCATGTGAACGCATTAAGAACACACCGATTCCATTTTCGTATAGCTTGTTCATCAAGAAATTCATTTTCATTTACGTTACAACCTTGCCTTTGGCGTTTGTGATTCAATTTGGATATTTCTCTGCTTTAATCGCAACTTTTGTGTTTTACGTGTTAGTGAGTATGGAAGTATTAGCTGAAGAAATTGAAGATCCTTTTGGTTCAGATGATAATGATTTACCGACCGATACGATTTGTGAACGTATTCGTGCAAACGTTCAAGAAGTATTAAGTTAATAATTGAAAAGTTTAGAGCATAAAAAACCCGTCGCGTATATACGTGACGGGTTTTTCTTTATAAGAACGTTGATTATTCTTTAATGAATTTAATTGTTTCTGTTCCACCGATATGGTTAACAACAACAAAGTAAACACCATTGTCAAATCCATTTAAATTAACATCCATTGTTGGAGATGTAATGTCCAATGTTTTAACAACTTGTCCTGCCATGTTTGTAATCTTAGCAGACGTAATTTTCATTTGAGAATTCAAACCAGACAATGTAATAACATCTGATGCAGGGTTTGGATGAACTGTAATTGGGTTAATGATTCCTTCAATTAATCCAGCTGTTCCAACAACAATTTTATATCCTGTGAAAGAAGTTGATTGTGTAACAGGTGTTGGTCCAACGATTGGAACGTCGATTAGAACAACAGCATCAATATTAATAGTGATGTCATATGTTCCTTGAGCTGAAGTTGTTCCATATAAGTTAGCACATCCATTTGCACCACCAGCGTAAGTACAAGAAGAAATGTTACATCCATAATTGAAACCTGCAGGTAAACCTGTAACACCGGTAACTGTAAATCCTTGAATTTCAGAACCAACAAAAACTCCAGTTGGATCTAAACCAGCAGTAACAGTAGCAGGAACTTTGAAGTTCAAATCTGTAGAGTAGGCAACATTCATTGCAGCTCCAGGGAAATTTTGAATCGTATCAGGCCATGCTCCGTAAGTAGAATCAGCATAATTTGCTCCAGGTGTACAAGATTGAGCTGACGCGTTAGCCGCTGCAATACTCACCAAAGAAATAACAAGTAGTAGTTTTTTCATATTTTTTCGTTTTAACATTTTGAATCCCAAAGTTAAGTAAAAATTAATATCAAGCAAACGTTTAGGCTATTACCACATTTCAACGCTCAATTGTGAAAAATTCGTACTTTTCTAAGGCTATTTAACTTTTATAGTATGGAGACGTTTGTTGGGATAAAAAGGTTGAAAGAAAAACAAAAAGAACAGTTGTTGGCGTTTGAAAAATGGGCGGAAGCTGATAATTGGTCGGCATTTCATGAGGCGCATTTCGATTGGTGGATGTTTCCAATTGATCAACCGAGTCGTTTAGGCTTGTTGTATACCGTTAATCAATCTGATATTGATAACTTGAAAAAGGATCAAGAATTTATGTCAAATTATTTACGCGGTGTTGAACTGCTGCTGCTTTCGTGGGGCTGGGAGTTGAACAAAAAATCATTGATTTCAGCACCAAGTGAACACCAAACCTGGCACAATTGGCCCATTCGACTCTCAAAATGCGCACAATCGTTGGAATTATTCGGATGCACTGAAGCTTATGAATCAGTGGTCGCTTACGGTCGATACCTGCTGAGCCATGGAACCGATTTCACATTCCGCAATAAGGATTTGAGTGAACGCTTTCGATGAGTTAAGAAATCAATGTATACGCAATTCGAGTAATTCTTCAATTGTAATTTGTTGTTGCATCAATGTCGAATACGACACTTCCGAATGATTTTGCGAGCATATTTTGATTTTATTTAACATGGGTTAATCAAAAAGATTAGAAATAAAAAATAGTTTGATAAATTAATAATCAAAAAAAAGACCATCTTTTCAGACAGTCTTTTTCAAAGTCAAACTATTTTTTATTGTTTTAGGATACGCAATACTCGTTCGTTTCCATCAATCACAAGGTGAAGAAAATAAATTCCTACTTCCTCTTTTTTAAGGTTCATCGTAAAATTTTGTATGCCTTTATGGTTACCTGATGCTACGATTTTTCCATCGGCTGAGTGCAATGTGTAAGTTACAAAGTTTGCCTGATTATTCAAAGAAATCGTAACTTGGTTTTGTGTTGGATTTGGGTAAAGAATGACATCATTCAATACATCCAGCGTTGTTAAACCAGCACAATCATCGACAAAAACCGATGTGGAATCACTATTTCCGCAACCGTTAATATCAGAGTATGTATAGACAATCCAATGTGTGCCCTCTCCACTTAGTGAAGGGTCGAAGTTTCCTCCAGCAACACCATTTCCTGAATAGTTTCCGTTTGAAGGAGTTCCTACAGGTAAAATGATTGAACTATGGTTTATACAAAGAGTATCATCTGTAAAAGGTTCAATAGATACAATTGGAGCAGCTACAACCGTGATAGTCATACTTGTTGAATCTACATTTCCTGATCCATCAGTCGCATAATACCAAATCGTCGAAATTCCTGTGTCAAATGATGTTCCGCTAGCGTCATCAGATCCATTACCAATTGTTGCACCGGAAATTGAATACGTGATTGTTGGAGTATTGCAATTGTCCAAAGCAATAGGTGTAAGGTTAAATACTTCACCAGTATCGCAAACAATTACATCAACTGGAGCAGATATCGAAGGAGCAATTGAATCAACAATTGTTACGTTAAAAGAACAAAAAGTAGAATCTAAACCGACAATTGCTGCAAAAGTATTTGTGGTTGTACCTAGAGGAAAAGCAGAGCCTGAAGGAAGTCCAGCAACTTGAACTGTTGAGACTGGATTGTTGTTTACATAAGTAATTGTGACTTCACCATTCCCTGTGTGTATGCCTTGGTTGTGTATAACATCCGTAGCTGAAGGAATTGTGTAACTACTTCCACCTCCGCCACCACGACAGTTTCCGCTACCAGCACCTCCCCACCAGCCGCCGCCGCCGCCGTATACTTCGCAACCGCATCCTGTTGGAGAACCGCCAAATCCGAAACCACCTGCACAGATAGGATTATTGAATGAAGCACATGTTCCGTTTGCAGAGCTTGTTTGCGTACCACCATCACCACCTGGATTTGATGCATAATCGACACGATATCCGTTTCCACCAATAAGTCCACCGCCAAGTCCGCCATTCACTTCTAACCCTGACCAAAAACCACCGCCACCAGCACCGCCAGCAACAATCACGCGATCATTTAGTGTAGTACCGCCAATTCGAATATCGGATGCACCTCCACCGCCTTTGCCAGCAGTTTCACCATTTCCTCCACCGTTCCAGCCCCCAGTAAGACCTGTTGGTTGCTCTCCTACATACACGTAAATCGTGCTTCCAGGAATAACATCCAATGTAGCATGTACATAACCTCCAAAATTATTGTTAGTTGATGGAGAATTTGATCCACCTTGTGCTCCATAAGCATCAACAGTAATACTTGTAACTCCAGCAGGAACAATCAAAGATTGTTGTGCACCTGTAAAAGTAAAAGTTGTAGAAATAGAATCGCAAATACTCACGCCAACTGGAGCTGTGAAATTTACAATTGCATCACAAGAACTAATGTCACTTTCTATTATTGTGTCAGCTTGACAATTGATGCTTAAACATTGTGCATTAATTACTTCGGTAGTTCCGAAAAATGCAAATGCACTGAGTATGATTAATTTTGTTTTCATCTTTTATTGAATTTCAATGTGAATAGTAATAGCCTTTTCTAGTTGATCTCCAGAAATTTCCATAAGTGGGTCAGTCGAATTCGCTTTACCAAAATAGACACTTTTGCCAGCAGGTATAGTTAAATAGCCCTGTGTTGTGCCGTCCATGTTAACTACAACATCAGAAGAGCCAACTTGTGCAGACCATAATACACGAAGATCCTCATTTGTTGTGTTTGTAAATTCTAAACTTACGTAAGATGCTCCTTCAAGTGAAAAAGATGAAGCGTAAACAGTGATTCCGTTTTGTGATGTGATCAAATAGTTCTTCGGATCATTAGATTCTTGAAATTTGATTTGATTGGAAAGGGTTCCGCTTGGTTTGGCCATTGATATTAAAGGTAACAATAGCAAACAAAAATTAAATAGTGTTTTCATATGTGTAGTAAATTTAGGTAAAAATAAAGTATTTAAATAGAAATTTAATGGAAAGCATTTAAAGTAATGAAATGTTGTAAAATTGATTGTGCGGATCTTCTTTTCGAATTGCGCGAATAGCTGTCGGAGCTGTAAAGAAAACATCCACTTTGTGTTGTTCAATCACGCGCCAAAACGTTCCTGCATTTGGAGTTTTGATGGGTTTTCCTTCAAAGACAATTGGTAGAAAAGTGAAACTTTTAACACGAAGATTTGCTCAAGCAATTTGCTAAAATACGACAGGTAATAAATACCACCAATATGCATTGAAAACGTTCATTTTAAATAGGTAAAAAATCGAAATTTGAGTTTAACTATAGGTTTAACAGTTGGTGAAAAAAGAATTCTGAGGATTGTTTTTACCTGAGAGTACACTGTGTAAGTAGCTGAGTTGTTCATTCGTTCAGAAATGGTAGGTTGCGAAATACGCAACACGTATTAAAGCACTTGTTGAATTCGATTTAGAAACAATGAAAACAATGCTTATTTTTGTCTTGAATATAAGTTTTTAAATTATGAAAACACTTTTAACCCTAGCTGCATTTTTATTGATAAATACTGCACTTTTTAGTCAAGGTGAATATGTACCGACTGATTCGACAAAGATTGTTACAATGAACAATGGTGATATACGCGTAGGTGAAATTATCAGTGATGATGGACGCGAAATATTATTGTTAACCCATGATTTAGGTAAAATCTATATATCAAAGCAGAATATAAAATCTATAAAACCATACGATTCAAAAGTAGTAGGATATGAAGATGGTGAGTTGTATGTGAATTCTCCTTTTACCACTCGTTATTATTTTACCACAAATGCTTTACCGTTAAAAAAAGGTGAAAATTATGCCATGATTCATCTTTATGGTCCTGAAATTCATTTTTCATTGAATAAAAGATTATCCCTCGGAATAATGACAACATGGATTGCTAGTCCCTTTGTTTTTGCTGCCAAATATGCAATTCCAACAAAAAATGCGAAAGTTAATTTTGGACTAGGAACCTTGATTGGGACATCTGGTTATTTGAACACCTTTAGAGGTTATGGCGGATTGCATTGGGGTATGTTAACATTAGGGAATGAAACAAAGAACATTACTTTTTCTGCAGGGTATTCCTATTTAATGCCCGGTTTTTATGATAAGAAGAGTGTTGGCACAGCACCAGTTTTATCAGTTGCTGGAATTACCAAGATCGGTAAAAAAGCAAGTTTTATTTTTGACTCAATGTTCTTTTTTGGTTCAAAAGAAGAAAAAGAGGATAACTATATTTATGATCCAGTCACAGGAAACTATTCGGTTATCACGTCAATCGAAAATGTTAATTCAACTATTGGATTTTTAATGCCAGGAGTAAGATTTCAAAGCAGTCCCAAAACGGCTTTTCAAGTTGCCTTGGCAGGTGTGTTGTATGCTAGAAGCAATGACTATCCAATCACTTTCCCTGTTCCACAATGTTCTTGGTTTTTTAAATTTTGAGTTTGTGGATAAAAGTCGCGACTTGATCCCTAAAGGATGAATACTAAAAAGGTCAATCGTAAGATTGACCTTTTTAGTATTCCCGCAATTGCGAGACTCTAACCAACTGGGCTAACGTTCCCGTTGGAATAAATTCCGGATCACACAATTGTAGAATAAGGTTTCGAGATTTTTGTTTATTGATAAAACGTTCAATTTTCATTGCATCTCCCAAGCTGTTCGATACTTCAAAAACTGCTTTTAATATCCAATTTTTTGCTTTGCCAGTGTATTTGTCGGTAGAATTATTTGGCTGCGAAAAGGAATATCAATCTGTCATCGCCTACAGACATTATCTACTCAGCCTAGGAGCGGACTTTAACTTTCGAAAGAAAGATGTGGGCGGCCGGTTTCGATAGGAGAATCAAAGATTTATTACTTTGATTACCGAACAATCATTGTTGATGACTCATCAACCATTCCATTAGGCATTAATACGATTGCAATTCCTATTGCATCTATATTCTTTGACAACATATTTTGTTTGTGTTTTTCAGATTTCAGCCAACTATTGAAAATCCTGTCAGTTACAGAAGATAAATACTCTTTTTCCATTGGAAAAATCCCAAAACTTTTGGATAAGTATATATTCTCTGCTACAATTCCATTTTCAGTTATGTTGGAGTGATAAATCTTATTATTTAACAGCATGTTTTCCGACCATTTTTTAGAATATTCATTCAGTGAATCATTTTCAATTAAAGGATTTATTCCGTTTTCTATTCTCAAGTTGTTGATTTTTTTAAGTAATTCATTTTCTAACGAGTCAATATTCATTTCTTTTACGCTGTTTTTATTATTTGAATAACAGTAATCTGTAAAATTAAATGGAGCCTGCCCTAAAGCATTAAATAGCATAAACAGAAAGAAGATGGCGATTGTGTTTTTCATACATAAAGCATTTTAGAAATTATAAACATTATTGTTTCGCTGTCAATGAATCACCATTGATTGAAATTAAATTCACCTTCGAGAAAACGAAATCTCTTTTAAAATCTTCAATTTGTTCATTAGACCATTTATCCATTAAGTCAGCAAGACTTCTTTGAGATTCTATAACCCTTGATGTTTTATTTGTTTGAGGAACATACACTTCTTGCTAGATAATAATTTTTTCAGTACTACACCCATTAAGTATTATCCAAGTGAAAAGTATTAGAGATATTATAGAATAATTCAAAGAAATTTTTTGAGTTGAGTTAATCATATTTTATAACTTATGTTGAATACGAAATTTAAAAATCAATGAAATACAGAATAGATATACAAAAGTTCAATAATACTCTATAAGTACCAAACTAGTGACACCATCTTTATATAAGTAACTTAACATAAAGAGACTATTTGGAAGTTTATTTTCGCTTGTGTTTTTCTGAGTGATCACAATTTCTTTATCTTTATTGTTAACAGTATATATTCTTCTAGAATAGAAATCCCATCCATTTTTATGTAAAGTGTAAAACTCTTTCGAAGGATAAATCCACTCAACACTATCAGTGTCAACACCCAATCTATTAAAAGTTTCAAATAGAAGAGAATCGGAGGTGTTATCCAAACGATCGGTAAACCAATCCATAATACTATCATTGGATGTTGCCTTCCAAGGGGTTTCAAAACTGTATTTTTTTTGAGATAAAACGTTAATATTCAAAAGGGATAAGAACGATAACAAAAATAATTTGCTCATAATATGGTTTTAAATTGTAATGAAAAGCATTATTTAATAGTCAATGTATCACCATTGTTCATGATGAAATTAACTTCAGAGTAGACATACTTCCGCCTAAACTCATCTCTTTGTTCTTGGGTCCAAGACCTCATTATAACTGCCAGTTCATGCTGCAATTCAGACCCTACAAGAGTATTGATTGTTTGAGGACATGGTTCAAACACATTTTCTTTTGTAGCGGCTGTTTTTTCAATTGAACAACTAAATAAACAGACAAGAGAAGCATACATAAAAATTATTCTTTTCATAGTTGATTAAGTTGTTTGGATACATAAACATTTTAATCAATAACTATTGGATTATAAAATCGTTACATAAAATAGTTGGTGATATGTAAGAAAGAACTAAGCATAATTTATACTTCCTGTTTTTAGTGATTTCGAAATATTATTTGGTCATAGTTTTTCCCTGGTATTCTTTCCAAAGATCGAATACGATACCCCTCAAATCACCCTGAGTAGGTAAATCATTTATTATTGCTAATATATGAGTACTAGAAATGTTTTTAAGTTTCCCACTTTTTTCCCATCTACTAAACGAAAGGGCTACGTCATTTATATAATCCCAATTAATCCCCATAGATTTCCACACCGATTTGTAATCATTTAAATGCTTTGCTAAATCGTCAAAATTGTTAACCTTTTCTAAATCGGCATTAAATCTATTTTGGGTTCTTTTGGGTTCTTGTTGTTTTAATTTTGTTTGCTGATTTTGCTCGCAAGAGAGATTTAACAGGAACAATAAAACGATAATGAAAAAAGAGCGCTCTTTTATTGTTGATATAATTTGATGCATAGTAGAATGATTATTTAATAATATACTCTGAGCCAACTTTATCCATTGCGACTCTGAAACCAACACGAGAGGATGACCTATTGAAATTGAGTGTATCAACCTTATGCGCCATTAGTTGTTCAAAAGAATCTGACCAATCACCACCTTTAATTACCTTTAATGTCGAATCGGAATCTGGACGATCTTGCACCCATTCTGCAACATTACCACATAAATCATACATTTCAACTCCATTTATTGGAAAGGATTTGACCGGTGCTGTAAATTCGAACGGGTCAGAATTTCTTAAATAATATTGGTTGAAGTTTGCTAAATAATCCCCTTTTTTTGAAGTAATTTTAAAACCATCCCATGCGAATAGTTGATCGGTTTCAATCTTGTAGTTTTTGGTTTTTGTCGCCAAAATCCATTCTGCTTCGGTTGGTAATCGAAACGAAGGGAAAAGTATTCCATCTATACCCCCTTTTTTTTCCATTAATTGAATGAAATATTCTGTGGTATTATAAAGTGATTTTTCATCAATTATCTTCTTTTGAATTAATAATTCTTCATTGAGCCTATCAGTTCGCCACGCGCAGTAAGCCCATGCTTGAATCCAACTCACACCAACAACTGGATAGTTGTCATATCTCGGATCAGACCAGTATTTTCGTAAAATATGACGATAATCATTTCCCAACATATGTTCATGTTCAATACAAAGCGTATCAGGATAAATTTCAACTGGGGCTTCTACAATTGGATAAGTATTGTTCCAATTGTCATAGGGAATGATAAAAGTTAATTTTTTCTTATTGTAAACCTTTATAGTATTTTCAATTAAGAATAACTCAGATTGAATAACGGGATCATTCCAATCTATAGGGAGATCTTCATTATAATTTCCGTTTAGGAGTCTTTTTTCAGGATACGTTTTTGCTAATAAATCAGCGGCTGCTTTTCTTTTTGTCCAAATTACAAATTCACGATACTCTTTGTTTGTTACTTCATGGTCTGAAAGTAGAAATGAAGCAACGGTCCATTGCAGTGCTATGATTTCTTTTGTTTTTGGCATATTGAAAGAGCCACCATTGATAAGCTTTAAATCAGTGGTGAAAATGGACTTCGTTAAATCGATTGGAGGGGTAAGCGTGAATTCAAATGTACTATCATTGAATTCCCACTGCGTTGAACTTTTTTTAGATACACAAGCTACTAGAAAAAATATACTTACAATAACAAAAGACTTTTTCATACTAAGGTTTTATTAATTACTTATGTCTGCTGATTGAAATGGGTAGTGAATTTCAATCTAAAAATTAAATAAACAGCGAAAAATTGTAAAGCCAATCCGCAATCATTCTATTCGATTAGGCATTTTTATCGATTTCGTCGAGAATTTTTTTTCGATCATTTAACAAGGTTCCTTCCGCCCAATAATAAACTACGAATAATATGGTAATCAATAGTAAAAACCAATAATTGCTTAAACTTTCGCTTTTCATAGCAATTCTATATCTTACAAATTCTAATTTTGAAAACAGTTGGTTTTGATAATAGAGATAAAGTAAAACAAATGAAGAAGACACATATAACAAAAGATTTTTTAATCGCTCATCTTTCATTTTTTGTGTTTTATCTCTTTCTTGAAATTGAATTCTTAGATCATCATCCATTTTGATTTTTCCGCTAGAATAACCTGGCTGTTTTACTTCTAAAACAATGACAGAAAAAAGGTGAATGAAAAGTCTATTTAAACAAATAATAATTAGACCAATGAAGATTGTATTGGCAAGCCAAATAATCATGAAAGGTAATAGTTTGAATTGAGTACTTAATGTTAAAAATGTAACATCAGATTGAGAGCCATAAGTTGGGTATTTTATAAACAGAAACGCATAACAACTTGTTCCTAGCCAGAAAAGAAAAGTTATGCTGCTATAATACACAAGTTTCAACCATTTTTTAACAATCTTCTTTCGATACACCAGCAATCTTAAGGTTATCAAACCGATACCAATGCTAATATACCAAAGAAAGTATGCTTCATCTATTTTGCTAGCTTCAGATTGTTCTTGTGCATATTCTTTCATGCCCTGGATCCAATCATTCCATAAAAGATATTTAGCTTTTACATTTTCTGGCAACGTGTCAGGATTTTTCAATTTAACGAATTGGTATTTTGAGTCGTAAAATTTTACACTATCAAATAATTTATTCAATGAATCTGCTTCATTTTTAAATTTTTGTTCATTGTTTGAATAACTGCGTTTATCGTTGTAAAAATCAGTGCAGCTACTAAGGCCTATGATTAGAGAAAAAAGGACTATAATATTTCGCATTGCTATAGATTTGAATTGTCTAAATTAGATTTCTAACGTTATCAAAATGATTTTGTTACAATGTTGAAAAACCGATTTGCAGATTGTTTTAATGCAAAAAATTGATTGATAATACCCCCTGTTTATTTCTTACTGTAATACGTGGAATGTTTATTAATTAATATATCACTATAGTCTTCTTTTTTGTAGTAGTTTATTTGAGTAAATTCAACATAATCACGAAAAATAATTTTAAACTTAATCTTTTTTCCTGTTTCATTAATTGTGATGTAAAATGTATCACCTTTATGTTTGATTTTACTTATATTATAGATTCTAAATGAACCATTACAATCATGTAAATCCAATTCTTTAGTAGTAAAGTCAAAATAGTAGAAGTATGAACCATTTTTTTCAGAGGATAAGGTGTCTTTAGATAATTTATCAACTTTCCTAAAACTAGTTTTACCTTTAACAGTTTCTTCTTTAGGGAAATGAGAAACAATCACAAACCCTTCATTATTAATTGTGTTAACACCATCACTTATTATCCAACCTTCTTTTTTAGAGAAATAACACTGAGAATATGAGTTAACCGATAATACTAATAATACGAATAACAAAATTAAATTTTTCATAACACATACATTGTGAAGAAGTTATATTAATTGGAAGAATCTTAAACAAGATTTTTAGTTAATCATTCATCTCGATTTCATTAAAATCTCTAAAATCATTAAAAGGGCTCCTGAAATGACAAATAAAAATACAATAGTGAAAATAAAAGTGACTTCTTTTAAAGAAGGGGTTGGGTAAGTTTTTTCATTCGTCTTTACACCCCATTGGTTTATTGCCCCATAAAACCAATTTTGAAAAGTGGTTACAATGATTCCCATGATGATTAATAAGCCGATAAAAATGAATAAACCTCCAACATAAGCAAGAAATCCGAATCCTGGCATAGTTTGGTGAAAAATCCAAAAACAAACTATCGGAATAAATATAAAAAATAAAAAAAGCATTATTCCAACAATGCAGCTCTTAAGCAAATCTTTTACTCCTTTCAAAACGGATTTTATCCATTCCATGAATGCATTTTTAAAATTATCCCACATGGTTCGTTTTTATTTTAGAACGATTTATTATTCTAAATGTATCAATACATAGATAAACATAATAAGAATATCTAAATTTTATAGCTTTTTCTGTTTACTGAGAATGGCCATACAATTCGCAAACCAACCTCCAATCGTTTCCACGGATCGGAAGAATAACCAACATAAAATCGGTCAATACTCTTGGAATATAGAATGTAAATGGATTAGGTCATATAAAACAAAAAAGGCCAACCCTTCGATTGACCTTTGTTTTGCTCCCTCTGCTGGACTCGAACCAGCGACCCTCTGATTAACAGTCAGATGCTCTAACCAACTGAGCTAAGAAGGAATTTTGCTATCGTTTCCGAAAAGCGAATGCAAATATAAAGAAAGAATTTATTCTGCAAAGCGATTTTGGAAAAAAATTTCAGGAAATGTAAGCCTTTTAAGCTAAATCCTTAAAAATCATCTTCATCCAAAGTGAAATCTTCAATCGATGCATCGAATGTATCTTCACATTGATCGCTGTCAACCAAATCTTCGCAATTCTCATCGTCACATTTCGCTGGACGTAAAATATTCGTTTTCGATACATTCAAACGAATCTCTGTGCGAATGAATCCATCTTCCTGTGCATACGCTTTAGCAAATGGCGTTCCTTCCAGTTCAACCAATGCACCTTTCTTTAAAAAATCTAAGATTCTTAGGTTTGCGCCGTCTTTTTTCCAAATCGTGCAATTAACCCAAGTCGTTTTTGTTTTTGTCTCTCCCGTACGTTTGTCTTTCCAGTTTTTGTTGTGGGCAACAGGAAAATTAATGGCAATTACGCCTCTCTCCATGTTTTTCACAACAGCGTCCTTCCCGATGTTACCAATCAATCGTGTTTCAAATACCGTCGCCATTTTGCATAGTTTATAACGTGAATGTAACAAACACTACGGTAATTGGCAAAAAAAGTTCTTTTTTGGAATTATTCTAAATACGAAAAATCAACAGGTTTTACTCTACTTTTACGATATAGGCATCTTTAAAGCCATTTTTCTGGACTTTTTCCAAATCCTTTTTAGCTGCTTCTTGCGAATCATACGTTCCAACAGTGTACAAATATTTATAGGCACTTGTGGTGTTTAGCTTTTTACGCGTAACAGGTAATCCAATTTTTTTAAAGCTCTCACCTCCTGTATCCATTGGCTCTTTCGAAGACATAATTTGAATGGTGAATTTACCAGTCGATTTAGCAGTTGAGTTGGAGCTGCCTTTCCCTGATGTGTTTGCAGTTGTGTTGCTTGAACCGCCACTTTTCAAGAAACTGATGGCAGGATAATCTTTCTGAATCGTTGAACGAAACCCGCGGTAAATTGCCGATGCGATGATGTCTTGTCCATTTGTTGTATTTAAATAATTCGCTTCTTTTTCATTTGTTAAAAAGCCACATTCAACCAAAACGCTTGTCATGTTTGTGAATTTCAATACTTGTAATGAATGCTCGCGATCATCTGTGTCTTTTACGCCTCGAGAATGACGTCCAGCACGGGTTGAAAATTCACTCTCAAATTCCTTTGCTAAACTCACCGATTTCTTTGAACTCATTGAATGCACATGAGATTCGGTTCCATGGACATTTGTGCGCGCATTCGCATTGCAGTGAATGGAAATGAAATAATCCGCTTTGGCATTGTTTGCCTTTTCAACACGATCATCTAAGGAAGGAAATGAATCATCGGTGCGCGTGTAAATAATGGTCACATTTTTCATGTTTTGCTCGATGTACGAACCAAATTTTTTAGCAATCAATAAGTTCAAGGCTTTTTCTGGAAGATGATTTTTATTGCTCGACAAATGTCCTGGATCACTTCCTCCGTGCCCAGGATCAATAACGACAATAATTTTTTCTTTCTGTGCAAACGTTTGAATGCCTAAAACACTCAAACTGAAAAGCAAAAGCAACATTTTCATGCCAACAAAAATAAAAAGGGATGTTTTCGAAATTTATTCTAAATGAAAAGCTTACCAAGAGTTGAATGTTAATACTGTGCTTGAAGTCAGAAAAAATTGACATTTTTGTGCTATGAATTGCGCCTTAATTATTTCTGTTTACAAAGATGTGGCTGCCTTGAAAGCAGTCTTGAATTCTGTGCTTACACAATCGTGGAAAGCATTCAATGTGATCATTTCACAAGATGGCGACAGTGATTGTTTTGATGAATTACTCAAATCGTACGAAGGAAAATTATACATCCAACACTTTCAACAAGAGGACAATGGGTTTTTGAAAAATCAACTCTTGAATAAAGTATTGCGCACAATCGAAGCGGAAAAGTTGGTTTTTATTGATGGAGATTGTTTGCTTCATCCGCGTTTCATGGAAAATTACAATAAGTCGATTCAAGCAGGAAGAATTTGCATGGGACGACGAGTGGACCTCGATGCTACAACAACGCAACTGATTAAAAGCGAACAACAAGCGTATCCAGGCTTCGGGCAAATGATTAAGAATAAAACCAAACGTGTTGAAGAAGCATTTTATTTGCCATTTCTTGGACAATCGTTTTTAAAAACGCCAAAATGTTTGGGGTGCAACATGGGTTGGAGCAAAAGTGATTTGGTAGCATTAAATGGATTTGATGAAGATTACACCTATCCAGGTTATGGCGAAGATTCTGATATTGAATTCCGAGGAAAACGCGCTGGACTTGCTGTATTTTCAATGCGTTACAAATCAATACAGTTCCACTTAGATCACGCACGACCAAATCGCGAAAATGAAGTTTCAAATAGTCAAGTGTTGTTTGAAGAGCGCAAAAAACGTGAAGATGTGCGTTGTAAAAACGGATTGGATAAATTGGCGAATTGAGTTCAATAATATTAATTCTTCAATAAGTCATTCGTAATATTGCGAATTTGCGAATTTGCGAATTTGCGAATTTGCGAATTTCCAACTTCGCTAATTTCCAAAACCAAGAGATCTTTGATCTATTTTTCCGTAGAGAAGTACGAATGAACAATTTTTGCTTTTGCAGCGCCAATTACTGAAACCAATGAATCCATAGAGGCTCCTTTAATTGCCGAAACTGTTTTAAATGCTTTCATTAAATCTTCTTGCGTTTTTGGTCCAATGCCTGTAATGGATGTTAATTCTGACGTAAGCGCACCTTTACTTCTGCGATTTCTGTGATGCGTGATACCAAAACGATGGGCCTCATTTCGCATGAACTGAACGACTTTCAAACTTTCAGATCGCTTGTCAATGTAAATAGGCAATGAATCTCCCGGAAAGAAAATTTCCTCCAAGCGTTTTGCAATTCCTACAATGGCAACTTTTCCGCGTAAATCTAATTGCTCCAAGGCTTTCAAAGCTGCGCTTAATTGTCCTTTTCCACCATCGATAATAATCATTTGCGGCAACGATTGTCCTTCTTCCAACAAACGACGGTAGCGACGATAAACAGCCTCTTCCATCGATGCAAAATCATCTGGACCTTCAACTGTTTTCACATTGAAATGACGGTAATCCGCTTTACTCGGTTTCCCATTCTTAAACACAACACAAGCCGAAACGGGATTCGTTCCTTGAATGTTAGAGTTATCAAAACATTCCATGTGAACAGGCAATTCTGTCAAGCGGAAATCTGTTTTAATTTGCTCAAGAATGCGTTTCGTATGTCGTTCAGGATCAACAATTTTTTCCTGTTTTGTCTTTTCAAGGCGATAGAACTTGGCGTTGCGCAACGATAGTTCAACCAAGTGTTTTTTATCGCCACGCTGAGGCACAGAAAACTGAATGCCTTCAAGTTTCAAATCCAACTTTTCATCCAACAAGACTTCCTTCGAAACACTCGAAAAACGTTCACGCAATTCGGGCAAAACATAACTCAAAACTTCCTCACGCGTTTCATTCAATTTCTTCTTGACTTCCGCCGTATAAGCGTGAATAATCGAACCATTGTGAATACATAAATAATTGACAAACGCTGCATCTGGTTCATCGAGTAAGGTGCACACATCTACTTCGTGAATACTTGGTGAAACAATCGTGGATTTCGCTTTGTAATTTTCAAGCGTTTGCAATTTAACCTTCATTTCTTGCGCCAACTCATATTCATGATTGCTCGCATGTTGCACCATCTTGTCTTTCAGAAATTGCATTACCGAAGTAATGTTTCCTTTTACCAAGTTTTCGATTTGGGTAATTTTTTCGTCGTAATGTGCTTTGGATTCATGTCCAACGCAGGGCGCTAAACAATTTCCTAAATGATATTCAAGACAAACTTTGTAACGTTTTTCCTCAATTTTATTGGCAGCCAAATCATAGGCACAATTGCGTAAAGGATACAATTCTTTGATCAACGAAAGCAACGTATGCATAACCTTTCCACTTGGATAAGGACCGTAATAATTCGATCCGTCACGAATCACATTGCGCGTTGAAAACACACGTGGAAATGGTTCTTTCTTGATGCAAATCCACGGATAGGTTTTGTCATCTTTTAGCTGAATGTTGTATTTCGGCTGGTATTTTTTGATGAGGTTATTCTCCAATAACAAAGCATCCAATTCGGTGTCAACAACCATGTATTGGATATCCGCAATACGTTTCACAAGCATCACAGTTTTACCGTTGTCTTGTGTCTTATTGAAATAAGAGGAAACGCGTTTTTTTAAATTCTTCGCTTTCCCAACATAAATAATAGTGCCGCCAGCATCAAAATACTGATAGATTCCCGGTTTCTCAGGAAGCGTTTTGAGTTTTAACTGAAGATGTTCTTTCACAGACGACATGTTGCAAAAATAAGCAAACGTGCTTGGTTAGCAATTCATGAACACAGCAAAAGTAGTTCGAAGCGAAAAATCGTTGAATCTAGTCTTTGTTGATGATATCAAACAACTCATTCAAATTCGGAGAAATAATAATCTCAATACGACGATTTTTTGCTTTATCGTTTGGATCTACAGGATGAAATTCTGAACGACCAGCTGCCATTAATTGTGCTGGATTCATTTTTGAATTTGTCAATAAAATATCGATGACAGATGTTGCACGAAGAACTGACAATTCCCAGTTTGATTTTGGATGCGAAGCACTTACTAACTTATCTGTATCAGTGTGTCCTTCAACAATGATTTCCAATTCTTTTTCGTTTTCCAATACTTTCGCTAATTCGACAAGCGCTTTTTTACCATTCGCTTCAACGATTGTACTTCCTGAAGCAAACAACAATTTCGCTTCCATGCTCACGTAGATTTTTCCGTTCTTTTGAACAACCGTTAAACCTTGACTTTCAAATCCTTTCAAAGCATTCGCTACTTTCGCTTTCAATAATTTCGTTGCTTCGTCTTTGCGTTTAATGGCTTCTTCTAATTCGTTTACACGTTGTTCACGTTCAGCCAACAATTGTTCTTTCGTTTTAAGATCTGCTTCTAAGGTCAACAAAGCATCTTCTTTGCGCTGCAATTCAATATTTTTACTTTCCAATTCAGCTTGAAGATTGGCTGTTTCTTTTGCACCTGTCAAGCGCAACTTATCAAATGCTTTTTCCAATGATTCATTTTGAACCACCATTTTATCGTATTGCGTTTGAAGAATTCTGTACTCATTTCCGATGCGTGTTGTATCAGCTTTTAACTTTTCAACATCTGCCTTTAGCACATCGTAGCGCGCTTCTAAATCTTTTGCTTTTCCTTCGTAATTAAGTGCATTGGTTTTATACATTTCCAATTCTTCGCTGCACTTTTTCTCACGCTCAACCAAATCGTTGTACTTTTTTGCTGGAACACACGCCCCTAATACCAATAATCCAATGATAACAACACTTAATTTCATAATTCTTCTTTTAGCCTAACAAATATCATCAAGTTAAGGCTTGAAAATGCGACAAGAAGCGGGAATTATAAACAGCGAAAGTTGAATAACTTGGGTGGAGAAATTTACTCAAACAACGGACAACGCGATTGGTTCGTGTTTTCAGGTTTGCACGCTGAGAAACTAATCGATAATTCGTGCGTGTTACTACTTGCGTTGCGCAAAGCAGAGAGTGTTAAGTCAAACGAGTATTGAATAGAAAGACGTTGGTTGAATTTCATTCCGGCGAAAAAGGTCATTGCATCCGTGTTGCGATACCCAATTCCAATATTCACTTTGTTACTGAAATCAGCCATTAATTGCAGGTCAAGCGCCATTGGAGCACGCGGTGGTATTTTTAACAAAAACGCTGGAGTCAAACTTACTTTGTCATTCAAACCCAAACGATATCCACCATTCAATAAAGTATGAAAACGATAGCGTGAATCGGTTCCCAAATCCCATTTTGGTCGAAATAAATTCTGCATTACCAAACCGAAATAGTAATTTTTACCATTCCACCATGCTCCAAACGATGCATCAGGCGAAACAAACGATGCTTCTTGGTAAATTGCTGGATCTGGATCTATGGTGACTGAATTCGCTGGATTGTAGCCCATTTGTATGACACCACCATAAATACCCAACGACAAACGACTGTCGCGCGAAAAATTAAAATGTGCGGCATAAGCGATATTCAAGCGATTGGTATTGAATTGACCAATTTGATCTGTTTCAAAACGCAATCCTAAACCTTGTCGAGCACTTAAGTATTTATTTCGTTTCGATTTTAAAGGCGTGCTTAAGGTTAAAAAACCGCTTCTCGGGGCGCCATCAAAACCAAGCCATTGCGCACGATACAAAGTGTGAATGTCAATGCATTTTTTAATTCCAGCATGTGCAGGATTCAAGGCAAATTGATGCAAGGACCATTGCGTGTATTGCGGCGTTTGTTGTCCAAAAGAAAACGTACTTCCAAGGAGTGAAAGCACGAAAAGGCAATATGTGATCCACGTACTGTTCATCGAATTAACGAAATGCTTCCTTTAAATTCTTGTTTATCTGGGTCACGGAGTTCAACAATATAGAAGTATACGCCTTCAGCCAATTTTCCAGCTTTTCCAGTTCCATCCCATGCTTTTTGTTCGGAATATCCAGTCGATTGAAACACTTCTTGTCCCCAACGATCAAAAATGCGCACAAAACAATTCGGGTAATTGCTCACTCCAGTTATTTCCCAAATATCATTCACCTGGTCATCATTCGGCGAGAAGGTAGTTGGAAACACAAGTTCTTCTGTGATTGTAATTATTACGTAATCTTCCAGAGTACAGCCATTCTCCGTTGCACTTAATGTAAAAACAGTTGTTTCTTCTGGAAATGCAATCGGTGTTAAACTGTTTGGATTACTTACGTAAAAAGTTGGTGACCAAGAATAAACGGGAGCGCTTGTACTTCCCAAAAGACTTGTACTTGAGCCCGTTGCAAATGTTTGATCTGGTCCAGCATCAAGCGGAAATGAATAAACTGAAATCGCAGGAGTAACCGTTGTAACGATTTCAGCGCATAACAAATAACAACTTGTTTCAACGGAAATAATTGCTCCATCTTGTAAGCTACTTGTTTGGAACGTTGGAAGGGTTGTTGTTGCGACTTCAATCCCATTTACAAACCATGTATAATTTCCTGTATCGGGACAATCCGTTACTGTTGCATTCGCTGTAAAGATATCGTTCAAACAAATGGATGTTGCTCCAGTGGTTAATGTAATTGTTGGAACTGGGCGATCAACAGCAGCGCCACTTATTGACAGATCAAAGGAACATTCTGCAGCAGCGGTAATTCCAGCGCCAGTCATATCTCCAGAAACAACAATGTAATACGTTGTTGAAGGAAGAAGTGCAGCACTTATTAATGAAAAAGGCGCAGTTCCATTCGAAACACAATTTCCAACTGCAGTATACGATGCAGCATTGCAAGGCACAGCAGCTGAAAATAGTTGTGCTTGAAGTGCATTGTCTTGCCCTGGATTCGTTTCAAACACTAAATTGCTAAAATCTACTTGAATCGCTCCTCCAGTTGCATTTGTGGTAAACGTAAACCAAATAGAGTTGTTGGAGGTGAAACAAAAGGTAAAATCATCTTCACATCCTGGGCAAAAGGTTTTATTTGCATCAATGTTTGTGACGGAAAATAATTGATTCGGACAAAGTTCTAGAGCAGAATTACAGTTATTGTAGCTTTGTTGAGCCAACAAGTTGTGGTGCAAGAACTGCATTAACAATAAAATAACAACCCATGGTTTCATGTTCTTCAATCCCCTGTTTTTCTAACAAATAACAACAAATTTAATCAGCCTTGGAATAAAATGCATAGTTTTAATCCGCCAAAAACATGAAGTTATGTTTTTTTGGCACAATAATAGGTTTTTTTTCGCCGAACAATTTAATATAATGGCATATGACTAAAATAGTTACTCTCGCATTTGGCCTACTTCTATCGATGGGATCTTTGTTTTCCCAAAAAATAGATTACGATAACAGTTCGAAGTGGTTTTTTGGATTAAATCTGGGAACTACTTGGCAAACAACCGATGTGGCAAATCGCTACAATGTTGGTTGGGGTTTAACCTTAGGGAAATCTTTTAATTACAATTACGGTAAGAAAATCTACTTTGATATTCGTGGCCGTTATTTGAATGGAAACTGGTATGGTCAAGATTACGATACCACTTCGTTGGCAAACTACAACCCAGACAATTTACCATCTGGTTATGCTTTGCAAACGTATAAGGATTCACTTGGTTTTTCTGTCAACAATTTTAAAACAAATGTCCACCGTTTAGGATTGGAATTGGTGTTGCATGCGAATGGAATTCGTGAAAAAACAGGTATCGATCCATACATTTTCGGAGGAGTTGGTTTCACTTGGCACGAAACATCTGGTGATTTAGGAACGAAAGGCCTTTTTGGTGATACGATGTTCTATAATTATGATCCAGCTCTTGTGAACAAATCGTATGTCAATAGTTTGTTAGACAAAGATTACGAAACAGCTTTGACAGGTTCAACTGCAGGTAATTACCGCGTAAATTTCATGCCTAGTTTAGGTTTTGGTATTGGCTACCAAGTTGGTAAACGCGTTTCAATTGGTTTGGAGCACAAAACGACATTTACCTTAATTGATGATTTTGACGGATACGTGGATGGCTCAAGTAAATACAACGACATCTACCACTATACTTCGGCGTACATTCAATTCCGTTTTAGACATGGAAGAGAAGAACATACGGAAAACACGGTTAACAACGTCGATAATTACAATACTGCAGGCGGTTGCGTAAAACCAACGATTACGCTTGTTAATCCTGCTTCAAATGGCTTAATGGCTACTGCAATAAATTATCAATTGGTTGCAGATGTAAAAGATGTATTGGGACGCGAAAATATTTCTGTAAAACAAAACGGTGTGAGCAATTACACATTTACGTACAATGCACAAACAGATCGCTTGGAAGCGGGTGTTGTTTTAGTTCCTGGAATGAATACGTTTGAAATCACTGCAACAAATACGTGTGGTTCAGATGTAGAAACAATCACTGTGAATTACGAAGACTGTAAATCACCAATCATTGCACTCGTGAATCCAACTTCGAATGGAACTACTGTTTCTACTGCTGCGTATTCATTTAGCGCCTTAGTTCAAAATGCAACAAATCAACAAATTACTGTTTCATTAAACAATGTGAACGTTACGAATTTTTCTTTCAATCCAACATCTGGTTCATTGCAAGGAAATGTGAATTTGGTTGTAGGAGTAAATACAGTTGTAATCACTTCTACAAATCAATGTGGAACTGTATCACAATCGTTTACTGTGAACTATCAAACATGTATTGTTCCATCAATCACTTTAATTTCACCTTCAACTAATGGAACAACAGTTGGTAGTGCGAATTTTATTTTGTCTGCATCAATTCAAAATGGTGCGAACAGTCAAGTAAAAGTAACGCACAACACGCGCGCACTAACAAACGTTAATTACAATGCTACAACAGGAGCAGTTCAAACAACTGTAACATTAACACCAGGTGTAAATACTTTTGTGATCACGTCAACAAATAGCTGTGGAACGGATACGGAAACAATTACGGTGAACTATCAAAATTGTGTTCCACCAGCAATTACGCCAATTGTACCTGCATCAAATGGAATGACAGTTTCTTCTGCAAACTTTGTATTGAATGCAGCTGTGTTGAATTCGAACAATGGTCAGGGAATTACTGTTACGCATAACACTCGTTCAATCACAAATTTCAGTTTCAACAATGCTTCTAATAATTTGCAAGCATCGTTAACCTTGAATCCAGGATTGAACACAATTGTTATTTCCACAACAAATGCGTGTGGTACGGATACTGAAACAATCACTATTAATTACCAAGCATGTGCGGTACCTGTGATAACTGTTACTTCTCCTGCTTCAAATAACACGCTTGCATCAACAGCAAGTTTCACATTTACTGCATTTGTACAAAATGCTACGAATGGTCAAGGAATAAGTTTGAAATTGAATAACACATCGATTACAAATTTCACATACAACGCGTCAACTGGAGTAGTTCAGTCAACTGTAAATCTTCTACCTGGATTAAACACGTTTGTATTGAATGTTACAAATTCTTGTGGTTCTGATGCTGAAACAGCGGTTGTGAATTATCAACCGTGTGCAATGCCAACGGTAAATATTACAACGCCATTGACAAATGGAATGACTGTTACAAATGCGAACTTTAACTTTAATGCTTTTGTACAAAACGTTTCGAATGCGCAAGGTGTCACATTCATAGTGAACAATCAAACTGTTACGAACTATACGTTCAATACAACAACAGGAGTATTGCAAGCGAATCTAAATTTGATCCCTGGAATAAATACGTTTGTTCTTACTGCGACAACGTCATGCGGTACAGAAACAAAAACGATTACAGTAAATTATCAAAACTGTATTGCTCCAGTAATTTCACTTGTTTCACCGTCTACAAATGGAACAACTGTTAACAATGCGAACTTTAATTTCGCTGCACTTGTTCAAAACGTTGGTTCTGGTCAACAAGGTGTTTCTTTATCCTTGAACGGTAGAGCAATTACAAATTACAGCTTGAACAATGCAACAGGAAGTTTGACTAGTTCAGTTGTATTGGTTCCTGGTTTGAATACATTTATCTTAACGGTAAATACAACATGTGGAACAGATACAGAAACGATTACTATTAACTATTCTAATTGTACTGCTCCAGTTGTCAATTTTGTTTCTCCAGCGGCGAATGGAACGAATGTATCTAATGCGATGTTTGTGTTGAATGCAATTGTTCAAAATTCAAACAATGGTCAAGGCATAACATTTACGCAAAACGGAAACAGCATATCAAATTATAGTTTTAATAATTCGAATGGTAGTTTCCAAAGCACTGTTACCTTGGTTCCAGGTTTAAATACTTTTGTGCTTAGTTCATTGAATGCGTGTGGAACAGATGCTGAGACAGTGACTGTTACTTACACTCCTTGTGTTGCGCCATCAATTACAATTGTAACGCCAACATCAGCAAACACAACAGTTACTTCAGCAAACTTTACATTGGGTGCATTGATTCTGAATTCAAACAATGGTCAAGGGCTTTCATTGAAACTAAACAATGTTGCCGTTACAAATTATAGCTTCAACAATGCAACTGGAGCGCTTCAGGCAAATGTTACCTCGAATCCTGGGGTGAATACAATTGTATTGATATCTACAACTTCTTGTGGAACAGATACTGAAACAATTACAGTGAACTACAACAATTGTATTGCTCCGTCAATTTCGCTTGTAATGCCTGCCATGAATGGATCAACAGTCACAACTTCAACGTTTGATGTTGCTGCTACAATCTCAAACGCGAATAATGGTCAAGGAATAACATTAACTATAAACGGAAGAGCTATTACTAATTTCAGTTTCAACAATTCAACTGGAGCATTTTTAAGCACTGTGAATTTAACTCCTGGATTGAACAACATTGTATTGTCAATTACAACTCCTTGTGGTACAGATGCTGTTACTTTGACACTGAATTATAGTAACTGTGTTCCTCCGACTGTAAGCTTAACAAATACAGTTGCTAGCGGTGGAACTGTAAGTAGTCCAGTGTTTACGTTCAGTGCTTTGTTGGTAAACATGGGCACAGGACAAGGAATTACGTATTCGTTTAACGGTAATAATTCAGTTCCTGCGAACTTTAACAGTACGACTGGAGTTTTAACAAGTAATGTAACGTTAGTGACGGGTGTAAACACATTCGTAGTGAATGGCACAAATGCTTGTGGAACAGCTTCACAACAATACACCGTGATTTATAAACCATGTGTGTTACCAGTTGTCACATTTGTGAATCCAGCAAGTTCAGTTATCAACGTTAGTTCACCGTCATTCACATTAAATGCTCAAGTGTTAAATGTTGAAAATAGTTCAAACATTGTTTTCACACAAAATGGAACCCAATTAACAAACTTTACTTTCAATTCAACAGTTGGATTGGTAGGAAAAATTACGTTGAATGTAGGAGCAAATATATTTGTAGTTACTGCAACGAATCCATGTGGAACAGCGACACAAACCATTACTGTAAACTACACACCGTGTGTATTGCCAGTGATAACAGTTAGCAATCCTTCAGCAAATGGTTCTGTTGTGAACTTTGCTTCAATGAATATCAATGCGAATATTTCGAACGTGAATGCAAATTCTACTGTTGCCGTGACTCAAAATGGAATGCCAATATCTGGGTTCAATTATAATCCACCATCAGGATTCTCTGGTAAAGTGAATTTAAGTCCAGGTTTAAATACGTTCATTGTTACAGCAACAAATGAATGTGGAACAGTTTCTGAGACAATAACGATAACGTATCAACCATGTGTTGCACCAGTAATTTCATTTATTAATCCTGCTACGAATGGAATGACTGTTTCGAATCAAAACTTTGCGTTTTCAGCATCGGTTACAAATCCAGGAAATGTGATTGCGATTAAGTTGAATAATCGAACGATTACAGTGTTTTCTTACGATAATGCAACACGTTTATTGAATTCGAATCTTGCTTTGATTCAAGGTGCAAATACGATTACGGTAACAGTTACCAATGAATGTGGAACAACAACAGAAACAATTACTGTTAATTATGTCCCTGCAGCATCAGGAGGTGGAGATAATAATGGTGGTTCAACTGAAAACGGTTCTGGATCAAATGGAAATGGTGGTCAAATTGGACAAGCAAAAATTACGATTTGTCATACAGAAAAAGGAGTGTCAACAACAATGGAAATTCCATTAGCTGATTGGCCAAGATATCAAGCACTTGGTGCTACTGTAGGTTCATGTCCAGAAAACAAAGAAAAATCGGATGAAAAACCAGTATCAAAACCAACAGAATCTGCGCCAAAAACACCTGTTAATGGTCGTGGAGGTTTGTAAAATACAATCTTAGAAGTAGAAAAGCCGTTCAACTTGAACGGCTTTTCTTTTTTAAAGTGCACGATAAATTTTTAAAAATCAATTCATCTAATTATATTCGCAACCTTAAAGAAAAAAGAAAATGGCATTAATCGGAAAAATTCGAGAAAAATCTGTATTACTAGTAGTGATTATTGGACTTGCTTTGGTGGCTTTCATATTGGGAGCATACGGCAAAATGGGATCAGGTTCTGATGAGCAAATTGGTTATGGAACAGTATTCGGTGAAATGGTTGACATGAAGTCTTATGATAAGAAAAACAGACAATATGTCTCTAGAGATTCAGTAACATTTCTTCAACAACAAAGAGAATATACTCTTAAAGACCGCGAAAATTCAGCAAATAATGCATGGAAAGAACTTACAGATTCAATCATGTTATCCAAGGAGTTTGAAGAATTAGGTATTCATGTTGGTGACAATGAATTGAATGCTTATTTATATGGTCAGGATGGATTCACAGTTTTACCTCAATTACAGCAGGGTTTCACCGATTCGATTACAGGGATGTTTAACTACAAACTGTTAGAGAAACGTATCCAAGATATGAAAAACTCATCCAATCCTTCGGAAAGACAAATGTGGGAGGATGCTAAAAGAGACTTTACTAATCAAAGAAAAAACGAAAAATATTTTCAAATTGTTAGTCAAGGATTGTATGTTACGAAATTAGAAGCAGAAGAAGAATACTACGCGCAAAACGAGAAAAAAGCGATTTCGTATGTTGTAAAACGTTACAGCGAGATAGAAGATGAGAAAATTAAAATCTCAGACGAAGAGTTGAAAGCGTATTATGAAGAACATAAAAATGACAAAAAATACGAGAACAGAAACGCGAGCAGAGAGGTTCGTTATTTCAATGTACTTGTCAATCCATCAAAATATGATTCAATCCGTTTTAGTCGTGAAATGAATGTGTTGAAGAAAGAATTTACAACGACACCAAATGATTCATTGTTTGTTTTGAAAAATAGTTCTATTCCGTTCTATTCGTCAGCAAAAACTGCTACAGCAGTGCCAGAAGACAATGAAAAAGCACAAAAATTACAATCGTATCCAAAATACATGGATACTGTTTTCAAAACAGCTACAATTGGTCAAGTTGTTGGTCCATACGATAGCCGTGGGAATGTTGTAATTTCGAAAGTTATTGGATTTACGCCTTCACGTTTGAAAGCACGTCATATTTTGATTAGTACGAACCAATCAAAAGACAAAAAGATAATTGCTCAAAAACAAAAAATCGCTGATAGTTTAGTGAAATTAATCAACAAGGATAATTTTACTGAGTTTGTTATGAAGTATTCTGAAGATCCAGGTTCAAAACAATCAGGAGGTGTTTATGACAATTTCCTTGAAGCGGATATGGTTCCAGAATTTTCTACTTTCTGTGCTACTCAGCCAGTTGGATCAATTGGAATAGTGAAAACTGATTTTGGGTTCCACATCATTGAAGTTATGGAAAGAGACGCAAGTACCTTCCCTGTATTAGCTTCTGTTGCAAAAACGTTTAAACCTAGTCAAGAAACGCTCGATAGAAAAAATAATGAAGTTTATTCATTGTTGTATAAATTGGATTCTAAACTTTCTAAATTGGAAGATATTAGAAAAAAATTAGCAATGTTCGATACACTTGCACAACAAGCAGGGTATTTCGTTCGTCCGTTGAGCATTTTGGAAGAGGCACCTGTTTTGTATGGTTTTACAGAAACAAATACCCAGTATAAAATTTTAAAATTGGCATTTAATGAAGAGGCGAAACTTGGAGATATGACAACATCACCAATAAAGGATAAAGAGCAGTACATTATTGCGATTGTTTCATCAATTCGTGAAAAAGGTGTTCCAACATTTGAAGATGCTGAGATTGTTATGAAACGCGATTTGATTGAAGAGAAAAAAGCAAAACGCTTTACCTCTCAATTGTCGAAAGCGAAATCGCTGAAAGCAATTGCGCAGAAAACGCGAACAGAAATTATGAAAGCGGAGGTAACGTTCGCGAATCCACAAATTACGGGAGCAGGTTTTGAACCAGAAGTAATTGGTTCGATTTTCTCTGGATTAAAACCAGGTCAAACAACATTGCCATTGAAAGGTAAGTTAGGAGTATATGTAATTCGTATTGATAAATCTATCAAAGCTCCAGCCGCGGCAGATTTCAAAAAAGAAAAAGATCAATTATTGGCAACTGCTAAAAGAAACATTCAAGGAATGGTCATGAGTGGTTTGAAAAAGAAAGCGGAAGTAATGGACAATCGCCTTTTCTTAACAGCTGGAGTAAGAAGATAAGAACAGAATAGATATATTAAAAAGGTGTCACAGCAACGTGACACCTTTTTTTATACAATAGCATATTTTTTTCCAGGTAAAGCTTTTAGTATTCCTTTCATTTCTAAATGGAACAACTTGACATTTAGAGTGGAAATCGGGATTTTTGTTTTAAATGAAATCACATCGATGTGATCATTTTCGGAAGCATGTAATGATTGAATGATTGTTTGCTCAAGATTGTCCAATTCAATTAAGCAACTTCGCTGAACTCCTCTTTTTGCTTCCATCTGTTCTTTGTCCCAACCCATTTGGGTAAGGAAATCGTTGCCATTTAAAATCATTTGTGCTTTTTGTTGTTTAATTAACAGATTACAACCGGCAGAATATTGTTGCCCGACATTTCCTGGAAAAGCAAAAACGTCTCGATTATAATCATTCGCGAGTTCAGCGGTGATTAAGGAACCACCTGAATTTTTACTTTCAATAACAATTGTAGCATCGGAGAGTCCCGCAACGATTCGATTCCGCATAGGGAAATTTTCTCGATCTGGTTTTGTTCCCGGAATAAATTCAGTTAATAAACCGCCATTTGAAAACATCATTTCAGCAGTTTTCCGATGCACACTTGGATACAAACGATCCAAACCATGACCTAGAATACCAAGTGTTTCTATTCCATATTTGACACTTAGTTGATGTGCAATAATATCAATACCATATGCCATTCCGCTGATAATTTGAATATTACCGGACGCAAGATGTGATATCAACTCCTCGCACAATTCCCCACCATATTTCGTTGAATTACGGGTTCCAACAATGGCAACACTTTTTTCTGGGTTACATGAGAAGTGACCTTTACTATACAAGAGCAATGGCGCGTCGTCACATTGTTTTAAACGTCTAGGATAGTTTCCGTCCAAGTAAAAATGAGTCTGAATATTGTTTTTCACACAATAGTTTGCTTCCGCTTCTGCCTTAATTAATGCACTTTTTCGATCGATTTGCTTAAGAACTGATTTTCCAATGCCTGTTTTCGCGTGAATCACTGGGAGTTTTTCATGAAATACAGCTTCGACCGAGCCGAGTTTAGAAACAAGTAAACTTGCTTTTTTTGGACCGATTCCATGGAGAAATGTGAGCCCAATTTGATAATGTAGGTTGCTATTGTTCAATGTAAAATGTATTAAGGTTATCTTGAATATATGAAAAATTACGCGATTATTAAGTCGACTTCAAACTTTTTTCTTTTTTGAACAACAATGCTATTTAAATAGCTATTTTTATCTATAAACTATAGAAATTTGTTTAAATGATTCGAGAGGCACTGCTACTTTGTATGCTTTTACCACTGACCCTTTTTTCTCAAATTGAAGGAAAAATTTTAGACAATGAAACCAATGAACTACTAATTGGAGTAAAAATAACTGCATCGACAGGCGAGAAGACAGTTAGTAATAATGAAGGCAAGTTCTATTTAAAATCTACAACGTTTCCTTGCACTCTGATTGTCGCAATGCCGACATATCAGACTGATACGCTTGTGATAGAAAATAAAGCGAACTTAACCATTCGCTTGAAAGTTGAAGTTCGTTCAATTGAATCTGTTGTTGTTACGGCCGGTCGTCGAACACAGCGGGTGGAGGACGTTCCTATTTCTATGGAAATTATTAAACCTGCTTTAATAAGTAATAAAGGTATTACGGATTTGGAGAAGGCTGTTGATCAAAGTCCTGGAGTGTATGCTATGGATGGTCAAGTAAGCATCCGTGGTGGTGGTGGTTATTCCTATGGAGCAGGAAGTCGAGTTTTGCTGCTTTGGAACGGTATTCCAATGTTATCTCCTGATATTGGAGACGCGAAATGGAATTCGATTCCAATGGAAAACGCCTCACAAATTGAAATTCTAAAAGGTGCATCTTCTGTACTTTATGGAAGTGGAGCTTTAAATGGAATTATATCATTGAATGAGCGTGAACCTGACAAAAAAGGATCCTTTAATGCAACCGTTCAAACGGGAATATATTGTGACCCTAAACGAGAAAGCCTAAAATGGTGGACAAAAAACCCGATGTTTCATTCATTTGATGTGTACTACGGAAAAATGAAAAATCGCTTTGGGTACACGCTTTCCGCAAATGGTTTTACTACAGATGGTTTTAGAAAAGGAGAGGTTGAAGATCGTGCAAGAGTAAGCGGTTCATTTTTGTATAAGCCCTCGAAAATTCAAAACTTGAAAGCAGGAGTTTTTTATAATTTTCAATATCAATATGTTGGTGCTTTTATACTTTGGGAAAGCGATTCATTGGGTTATATTGCGCAGGGTGGAATGGATCCGAAATCTTCATCTTCCACAATTAGTTATCAAAAGGCAATTCGTGCCAATGTAGATCCGTATATTAAGTACATCGATAAAAAGAACAATAAGCACGAATTAAAAACACGTTATTATCTCGTAACTACGGGTGATTTGACAAATATTTATGCTTCTTCCAAGGCTGAATTGTATTATGCAAACTATCAATTCCAACGTCAATTTAAGAATAAAACGAATTTAATTGTTGGAACAACTTTATCCTCCAACCAAATTATAAGTACTGTTTTTGGGAATCATGGTTCGATCAATAGTGGAACGTATGCTCAGTATGAATTGAAATTAAAAAAGCTTGAAGTGACAATTGGAGGAAGATTTGAATACTTCAAACAGGATGAACAAGAACCAGATTCGAAGTATATAATTGGAAAAACGACATTACCTGTTTATCCAGTAATTCGAACTGGATTACACTACAAATTGGCAAATTACACACACCTTCGTGCTTCTTTTGGGCAAGGAATTCGTTTTCCTTCTGTCGCCGAACGATTCGCTGCGACATCTACTGGTGGTGTAGTAATTTTTCCGAATCCTGATGTCAGGCCAGAAACAGGTTGGGCCGCTGAACTTGGAATTAAACAAATAGTGAAAATTGGTGATTGGAAAGGAATGATTGACGTTGCTGGTTTCATCAATCAATACGATAATATGATGGAATATACGTTTGGAATCTATAATCCCGACTCTATCATATTAACCCCGAGCAATTTTACCGATTGGGTTGGTTTTAAATCAAAAAATGCTGAAAAAGCGCGTATTACGGGTGTTGAATTTTCGTTTAACAGTCAAGGTAAAATAGGAGAAATAGAAATCATTTCTTTATTGGGGTACACGTACATGAACCCAATATCCTTGAACACGAACCCGGAATATTTATCCATGTTTTCAGATACAAGTAGAAATCTCTTGAAATACCGTTTTAAACACCTCGCAAAAGCAGATATTGAATTCAACTACAAGAACATAAGTATAGGATTTTCTTCGCGATACAATAGTTACATGTGGAATATTGACAAGGTTTTTGAGGAAGATCTTGATCCAACAGCCTATGAGCTTTTTGTTCTTCCTGGATTAAAAGAATATAGACTCAATCATCAAGAGGGCAGTTTGGTTTTTGATGCAAGAATTGCGTATACGCTTAAAAAGAAATTAAGAATTGGGCTAATAATGAATAATGTTTTCAATACCGAATATGTGAGTCGACCAGCTGATTTGCAGGCACCGAGAACTGTTATTTTTCAACTGCAATATAAATTTAATGGTTAGGCTTTTACTATTTGAATCATTTTGTTTATCAAATTATGTATTTTAGCGCACTTGCGAAAACAGATAAAACTCTATTACTATGAAATATTTAGTACTATTTATACTTTTTTCCCCATTAGTTGTCTTTGGACAAATTAAAGGAAGAGTACTACAAGAAGACACCAAAGAACCTGTGATTGGAGCAAAAATTATTGCTTCGAATGGAGCCAAGGCAATTACGGATATTGACGGGATTTTTCTTATGGACCTTACAGAATATCCGGTAACGCTAATTACGTCAATGCCAACCTACATTTCTGACACAACGATTGTAAAAGCTTCAGGAGATGTAAATATTGAATTGGCTCTTTCTGTTAAAAACCTTTCGACGGTTGTTGTTTCAGCTAGTAGAAGAACACAGGCGATTGAAGACGTTCCTGTTTCGATGGAAATTTTGAGACCAGCCCTAATTGATAATAAAGGAATTACAGATTTAGAGCAAGCAGTTGATCAAAGTCCGGGAGTTTATGCAATGGACGGTCAGGTTTCTATTCGTGGAGGATCGGGTTTCGCTTACGGAACGGGAAGTCGTGTTTTATTGCTTTGGAACGGAATGCCTTTGCTGTCTGGATATGCTGGAGATACACAGTGGAATGCAATTCCAATGGAACAAGCTTCTCAGATTGAAATTATGAAAGGAGCATCATCTGTTTTGTATGGAAGCGGTGCGTTGAACGGTGTAATTTCATTGGCTGAAAAGGAACCAGGATTAAAACCAGAAACAAAAATTAAGATTCAGGCAGGTATTTATGATAATCCGGCAAGAGCATCATTAAAATGGTGGTCGAAAAATCCGATGAATCAAGAAGTTGAAGCCTATCGCGGACAAATGTTCAACAAAATGGGGTACACTGTTTCATTAACAGGCTTTCATAATGATGGTTATCGTCAGGGAGAATCTGAGTTTAGAGGTAGAGTAGCAGGTACAATTTATTTCCGTTCTTTAAAAATGTCGCGTTTAAAAGCTGGCATAGGCTATAATTTCCAACAACAAAAAACAGGAAACTTTTTAATTTGGGAAAGCGATAATTTGGGTTATACTCCAAGTGGAGGTGCCGATACAAGTTTGGATTCTTCAACATTAACGTACAATAAAGGAACGCGTTTGTTTTTGGATCCGTATGTGCGCTTCATGGACAAAAAAGATAATAAGCACATATTGAAAGCACGTATGTATTATGCTTACAATGAGAATTTAACAAACGTAAGTCAAAGCAATGGTGCAACAATTTATTTTACGGAATATCAAATTCAACGCAAATTTAAGACGGGAACAAACGTAACGGCCGGTATTTCGAATATCTTCAATACAGTTACTTCCAATTTATTTGGAGATCACACCTCGAATAATGCGGCTATTTATGCTCAGTTTGATCACAACATTAAAAAACTAGACATCACGGCTGGTGTGCGCGTTGAGCATTTTCAAATGGATGGTAGAAAAGGAGATTCAGATTTTATGATTTCCAAAAAAGATTCAACTACCATTCCTGTTTATCCAATTATGCGTATTGGATTGCATTATGAATTATTTAAGTATACACATTTACGTGCTTCTTTTGGACAAGGTATTCGTTATCCTTCTGTGGCAGAACGCTATACCCAAACAAATGTTGGAGCCTTAAATATTTTCCCAAATCCTGCTTTGAAACCTGAAATAGGTTGGGCCGCAGAGGTTGGTGTGAAACAAATTGTGAAAATGGGAGAATGGAAAGGAATGCTTGATTTAGCTGGTTTCATCAATGATTATAGCAATATGATGGAATTTACATTTGGGTTATATAAACCAGATTCTGTTCAGCTTAACCAAAATAATTTTACACAATACATTGGATTCCAAGCACAAAATGCTGAAAGAGCGAGAATCTCTGGTTTTGAAATATCATTCAATAGTACTGGAAAACTTGGACCTATTGAAGTGATTTCATTGATTGGATATACCTACATGAACCCAATTTCATTGAATAACAATCCGAGTTATTTGGCTAATTTTTCTGACACGTCAACGAATTTATTAAAATACCGTTTCAAGCATTTAGCGAAAGCAGATGTTGAATTAACGTATAAAAAATACAGTTTAGGATTTTCTTGTCGCTACAATAGTTACATGAGTAACATAGATCGTGTTTTTGAGGAAGACTTGGATCCAACAGCGGCTGAAGTGTATATTTTGCGAGGCTTAAAAAAATACCGAGCAGAGCACAATACTGGAAATTTGGTTATCGATGCGCGCATTGGATATAAAATTAATGACCATTTTAGAGTTGGTTTAATGGTGAATAATTTGTTGAATGCAGAATACACAACGCGTCCTGGAGATATTCAGCCGCCAAGAGCGTATTTGATGCAGTTGCAAATGAAATTCTAATGCACTAGTTGAGTTCAAAATATTCAGTAGCTTTGAATTTCTAATGATTGATTTATGAAGGTACTTGGTATTATTCCTGCACGGTATGCATCTTCGCGTTTTCCTGGTAAACCCTTGATTGACCTAAAAGGAAAATCAATGATTCAACGAGTGTTTGAAGGAGCAAAAAAATCTACGCGAATTACAGAAGTAATTGTTGCGACGGACGATCAACGTATTTTTGATGAAGTTCAACGCTTTGGTGGAAAGGTGATGATGACCAAAGAAAGCCATCCAAGTGGAACAGATCGTTGCGCCGAAGTAGCTAGCCATTTTCCAGATATGGATGTTGTAATTAATATCCAAGGAGATGAACCACTGGTTGATTATCGTCAATTGGAACAATTAATTGATGCTTTCATTGAGCCTAAAACAGACATTGCAACGTTGGGAAATCTTTCGTTGACGCAAGAAGATGTTGATAATCCAAATCGAATTAAAGTAGTTGTGAATGCAAAAAATTCGGCACTGTATTTTAGCCGAAGTGGAATTCCGAACTCTTATCATTCCAAAGGAAATCCACTGGAAAACTATCCGTACATGCGTCACATTGGTTTGTATGCTTATCGCTCGTCTATTTTACAAGAATTGACCAAATTAGAACCGACAGCCTTAGAAAAAATTGAATCATTGGAACAATTGCGTTGGTTGTATTACGGTTATTCAATTCAGCTCGTTGAAACAACAATTGAAACGCCAAATATCGACGTTCCAGAAGATGTCGAAAAAGTTCTTGAATTTTTGTAACTCTTTCTTCACAATTTCGTATCTTGCAGAGGTTGACCTAATTTGTTAACTTTGAAGCATGGTAACAGTTGAACATCTTATTGGCGAATTATTATTACGACACAATTGCGTGATAATTCCATCGTTTGGTGGTTTTGTTGCAAAACAAGCGTCAGCGTCAATTGATTACCGCAATGGCTTAATTACTCCTCCTAAAAAATCCTTGTTGTTTAATCGTCAGTTGATTAATAACGATGGTTTGTTAATTGCCGAATTGGCTGTTCAAAATTCAATTCATTACAACGAAGCAACAGATGCTGTGCGTGAAATAGTTGAAAAATGGAACAATCAATTGCGCAACGGTGAGCGAATTACCATTGATAAAGTTGGTTTCTTGTTTTTTGATCAAGAAAAAAATATTTGTTTCGAACAAGATCGTTTCTTCAATTTGTTGTTAGAATCGTATGGTTTGGGAAAAGTGCATTTCTTGACTGAATCAGATGTTCAATTAGTGCAACAAACAACGATTGAAAAAGCAATCATCGAAAGCGAAAAAACAGATGCGCAACCAGCCATTGCGTTTGACACTGAAAAAGAAGTACAAAAAACAGTTCAAGCAGAATCTGTCGTTATTCAGCACCCAGCATTAAAATCGAAAACAAAAGTGTGGCGCTATGTTGCGGCTGCTTGTTTCTTGCCAATTGCGTTCTATTCGTTTTGGCTACCAATGAAAACAAACGTTTTACAATCAGGTGTTATTTCGATCAATGATTTTAATCCTTTCCATAAAAGTCAGCCGAAAGAAAGTGTGAATACCGTAAAGGAAGCAACGCATCAAACGATGACCTTCAATTTGGACAATGCGATATCAGTTGTGAACGATAAGTACAACAAACGTCCTTACAATTTGGCGGGTGATTTGGATTTTATTACGAACGATACTGCAAACGCTGATGTTGTGGAAACGATTAGTGAAACGCCAAAATCACAGTCATTTTCGAGAGAGTACATTGTAGGTTGTTTCAGCAGTGAAGAAAACGCCAATAAATTGATTCAATCGTTGAAGCAAAAAGGAATCAATGCTTACATTCTTGAAGTAACAAATGGTCTTCACCGCATCAGTGCAGGAGGAGCGAACTCAGAAGCGGAACTACAAACTGTTATTTCTGGCGTTCAAGCTGCTGGTCAACAAGGTTGGATTCTAAAAAAATAACCATTCATTCTTTCTTTAAGTTCATTCATCCTACTTTGGTACATGTTTAGATGATTTCGATTATCTTTACTTTTCTAAAATCAAAAACGATGAAAAAACTATTTTTCTCTTTCCTATTCTTAGGAATGTCCACTGTGAGTATAGCGCAATTTGGCTATTCAGAACCAGTTAAAAATGCTGAAGGAAGTGAATATCAATTTACGAAAGTTGCGCACTTAGATGCAACACCTGTTCAATCTCAAGGAATGACAGGAACATGTTGGAGTTTTTCAGCCCTTTCATATTTCGAATCAGAGTTAATCCGTAAAGGAAATAAAACACCGGATATTTTATCTGAAATGTTCATTGTGCGCAAAGCGTATGAAAGCAAAGCAGAAAAATTTATCCGTATGGATGGAAAAATCAACTTCTCTGAAGGTGGAGCGTTTCACGACATTCCTTTTGTAATTCGCAACTATGGAATTGTTCCATTAGAAGTGTATTCAGGATTGAATTACGGTTCTGAAACGCATGATCACAGCGAATTGTTTGCAGTATTGAATGGTGCAATGCAAGGATTACTTTCAAATATGCAAAACTCACATGGTGCGCCATTGACAACTTCTTGGATGACGGCGATGAACGGAATTTTGGATGCGTATTTAGGAAAAGACGTAAAAGAATTCGAATTCAAAGGGAAAAAATACACACCTGTTTCGTATGCAAAAGCAATTGGCTTGAACATGGATGAATATGTTTCTTTGACATCGTTCACAAACCATACACTATATCAAAAATGTATGTTAGCAATTCCAGATAACTGGGCATGGGGAGAAAGCTATAATGTTGGTTTACAAGAATTATTTGACGCAACAGAATACGCCTTGAAAAATGGTTACACATTGGCATGGGGAGCTGATGTTTCAGAGAAAGGTTTCAGTTTCAAAAATGGTTTGGCTATTGTTCCTGAAGATCCATCAACAATTGATGTGAAAGGAAAAGACAATAAAAACTTCTCTGATGCAGGAGCGGACAAAGCTTCTAATGCATTCGTTACGCCAATGAAAGAGATGGAAATAACAGCTGAATTGCGCCAAAAAGGATATGATCAAAAAACAACAACAGATGATCATGGAATGCACATCGTAGGTTTGTATAAAGATCAAAATGGTACACGTTATTTATTGGTGAAAAACTCTTGGGGAACTGGAAACTATCCTAAAGGATATTTATATGTTTCTGAGAACTATTTCAAATACAAAACAATTAATGTTTACGTTCATAAAGATGGTGTGATGCCAACTTTGAAAAAGAAACTAAATTTATAATTGATTGAAATTTAAGGGTTAAACTAGTTTTTGTTGCTAAAAAATCGTAGATTTAAGGAAATAAAAACGGCTACAATGGAACGTTTAACCCCCGCAGAAGAGCAAGTGATGTTGAAGTTATGGCAACTTCAAAAAGCGGCAGTAAAGGAAATACAAGAATTGTATACTAATCCGAAACCCGCTTATAACACAACATCTACAATTGTTAGAATACTTGAACGAAAGAAATTCATCAAGCATCAATCTGTTGGAAGAGGTTACATTTACGCACCGAAAGTAACGCGTGAAAAGTACCGTGAATATTTAATTAAACACCTCTTAGACAATTACTATGATGGTAATAAAGAGGAATTAAAATCTGCTATATAAAGAAAAAAGTCGCTTTTCAGCGACTTTTTTTATGACGTTATGTAATGAATTTGTTAATTTTTTGTCACAAGCGCTGTTGCAAATGCACGTGCTTCAGCATCACTTTTTACAAAATCTTCGTAAACTGGCTTCTGAATAACTGGAACATTCATCATTGTCGCTTCATTGATATTAGCGATGTCTAAGAAACCAATTTGATCATTTAAAAATGCTTCAACTGCAATTTCATTTGCAGCATTTAAGGCACAAGCAGCGGTTCCACCCATTTCCATTGCGCGATAGGCTAAATCTAAATTTTTAAATACTGTACGATCCGGTTTCTCGAATGTCAATTGTGGATAGTCCATGAAATTGAAACGTGGAAAATCTGTTTTAAAACGTGCTGGAAAAGTCAACGCGAATTGAATCGGTAATTTCATATCTGGTAAGCCCATTTGAGCTTTCATACTTCCGTCCTCAAATTGTACCAATGAGTGTACAATCGATTGCGGATGCACAATCACGTCAATTTCATCAGGCGTCAAATTAAACAGCCATTTGGCTTCAATCACTTCCAATCCTTTGTTCATCAGAGAAGCAGAATCTATCGTAATTTTAGCGCCCATTGTCCAATTTGGATGCTTCAACGCTTGCTCTTTCTTCACATCTTTTAGCTGCTCCAATGTCCAACCGCGGAAAGGTCCACCCGAAGCAGTTAAATAGATTTTCTCAATTTTGTTTTGATGCTCTCCAACCAAACATTGAAAGATTGCAGAATGTTCTGAATCTACAGGATAAATATTAACGCCGTTTTCTTTTGCTAAACGTGTTACCAATTCACCAGCAACCACCAGTGTTTCTTTATTGGCTAAGGCAATCGTTTTTTTGGCTTCTATTGCGCGTAAAGTAGGTTTCAAACCAGCGTATCCAACCAAAGCGGTTAAAACTGTATGAACTTCGTTCGATTCGACAACTTGACATAAGGATTCAGCTCCAGCATATACATGCACATCTTCATCAATCAAGGCCGTTTTTACTTTGTCGTAAAGACTTTCTTCTGTAATGACAACCGTGTTCGGTTTATATTTCAGCGCTTGTTCGATCAGTAAATCAGCATTTTTACCAGCAGTAATGACTTGTAAATCAAAATAATCAGGATACGCTTCAATTACATCTAATGCCTGTGTTCCAATTGATCCTGTCGATCCAAGTATTGCTATTCCTTTCTTTTGATTCATAGTTTCAAAAATACGACTTTCTAATAATTCTGTTGCTTATTAAACGTTCAATTGATGATTTTGTGCTGAGAGGTGCAGAAAGTCTTCTAGCTTCTTTATTTTTGTGAAAAATTTGTCACATGAAGTACCGTATTTTATCGAACGAAGAATTGAGTCACTTGGAAGAGGATTTCAAACATTTCTTAATCGTGAATGGAGTGCACGCTGAAGAATGGGAAGCCTTGAATAAAAACGATGTTGACAAGGCGGTTCAATTAGTTGAAGTATTCAGTGATACCGTTCTACAAAAGGTATATGAAAAAATCGAATACTTGGAATTTCGTTCACTTGACACGTGTATGGTTTTTCATTTGTGCGAAGATAAAATTGAGTTGATTTCCATCCATCGTAAAGCCGAAAGTTCAATTGATTTATCAACGGTTGAATCGATTCATGAAGCTTTGAAAAACAATGCGGATGAATTGACCTTTTTCAAAACGGAAAAGAACTATTCGAAAAATAGAGAATTGGAGATACATGATATGATCGAACAAGGGTGTTTATTGTCGAGTAGTCAGTTTTGGACAGCCTTGTCGTTATCAATTGTGAAAAATTAAAGGCTCGTTTCTGTCACTTAAATCTATTCGGAAGAGTGCCTTCTTCGCGGATCAAATCGTGGGACAAGTAGTAGTTAATCTTATCACCTATTCTCAGCAGTTCATTTGTAGAAAAAAAAACAAACGAAATTTTGTAAATAAATCAAAATGATTAACTTAGGTAAAAATTGACCTATGACAAAGCTATCACTTGTTGGTTTTATCCTTGGTTTGGGTGCACTATTGGTTGCCCTATACTTAATGATTGTACTTGTTCCTGCAGCTGAAATTGCAAGTGCAGACATGGATCGAATTTCGTCAGAAATGTTGGTATCGGTTCGCAAAACACCCTTGTACGAAAATCCAGAATATCAGGAGGCGTTTGATGCGTATGAAAAGCCAATAGATTTAGGTACTATTTTGCTAATTTTTTCAATTGTTCCATTTTTGATGTGTATTTATCCAGCCATTAAAAAGAATCTATTGGGAATTTTAGGTCTGGTAATGTCACTGATCGCATTTTTTATTGCTGCTGCATACGGAACCCATATGTTTTCATAATGAATTAGTCCATTTGGATTAAGTTTCTTGACAAGCATTCTGAACAAAGTACTAAGTATTATGTTACTTTTGTGTATCTAAAAAAGTAAACACATGAAAGTTGCATTATCCGTTATTTTTGCCTTGGGATTTGGAATTCTAGGGTTTTCTCAAATTCAAGGTCCACGTCTTAGTCCACAAGGAAAAGTTGAACAAAAAGTTGGTTTAACAGACCTGAAAGTTGAATATTATCGTCCCTCAAAAAGTGGGCGTGTGGTATTTGGAGATGTTGTTCCTTTAAATGAAACATGGAGAACGGGCGCCAATGAAAACACCAAATTTACTACATCAGATGCAATCGTTTTTGGTACTGATACGCTGAAAGCTGGAACATATGCTTTGTATGCAAAACCAACGTTAAAATCATGGGAAATTTATTTTTATACAGATTATTCTAATTGGGGTTTACCTGAAACATGGGAAGATTCAAAAGTTGCAATGAAATTGTCTGCAGCGGTTATCATGTCTTCAGATGTTGTTGAAACATTCACGATTGGAATTGATAACATCACGACTTCAACAGCTAATTTGATGTTCTCTTGGGATAAAACGCGTGTTACTGTTCCGTTTGCAGTTCCTACAAAATCAAAAATGCAAGCGTCAATCGATAAAACATTGGCTGGTCCAACAGCAAACGATTATTACGCAGCAGCTGATTACTATTACAATGCGAAATTGGATATGAAACAAGCATTGGCTTGGATGGATAAATACATTTCAATGAAAGGTGAAGAAACGCCATTCTATGTGTACCGCAAAAAAGCGTTGATCCAAGCTGAATTGAAAGATTTCAAAGGAGCAATTGAAACGGCAAAAATTTCATCTGCAAGCGCAGAGAAAGCTGGAAATACAGATTACGTTGAAATGAACAAAAAGTCGATCGAAGAGTGGTCGAAGAAAAAATAAGCATTCATGACAGCTTTTCAGGCAGCTTTAGCCAATCGTTTCGGCGAACATCGCGTTTCAGAAATTCCAACCTTGGAAGGTGAAATGCCATTGTTAGCGTTGGATTTGGAATTAAACACTCCAGTTACCGTGATCATGACGAATGGCTTGAGTGATTACAAAATGCCTGTTCCTGAACAAGTAGCTGGACGTGAATTCAACGAAATCTATTTTTGTTTACCGAGTTATTGGGAATGGGAAGAGTTGGAGAATCCGCGCATGAATTGGATTTTTCCTTGGATTCAACGCTTGGCAAAATACGTTGTTGACAAGCAAACCTGGTTTGGAGCTGGACACACGCTTCCATGTGGAAAGGAAATGCAAGAACTGTCTGAAACAATGCGTCAAAACCATTTTTTCTTATCGGATCCCTTGCTTTTAGAACAACAATTGGAACCAATAGATGTAGATGGAAAAACAATTTACATGTTGGCAATCATTCCAATCTTTCCTGACGAAATGGATTACAAGCAAGGAAAAGGAACCTTCAAATTTTTACAAAAACTCTCCAACCAAGGAGTAACTGAAAAGCTGGATGATTTCAGAAGCACAGTGCTCAAAAGTAAATGGAGATTGAGAAGATAATAATTGGTGGCTGAATGGTCGTTGAGGCTCTCGAAACGCCGAAGCCTCAATTATCGTTGCCATCGAGTACCTCAGTAAGTTTTGCTTTCGAGAGCAATTCGATAAACTCATCGTATCACCTCAGTCAACGTTAAATTCGTGGCTCAATCGATAAAATAGTTTATAAAAAATGGTGGCTGAGGACTCGAAGCCCCATTTTTTTCTTATCTTCAATACAACTTTTACAATTTACATCTATAAAAGGTAGGACTTACATAGTAGAGTGTGTTGACGTTAAAAATTATACATGAAGTTAAATACCACTGTTCAAACCAAAAAAAGAGTGCGGAAATTTGGTAAAAGTAAACTAATTAGTTAACTTTGTTAGTGTGGCAAGAGAAATTATTTTTTTCGGGGACAATGTTATTGACTTTTATAAATCACAAGATTCTAAAGTTCAATTGAAAGTTGGATATGTTTTAGATTTAGTTCGTTTTGAAAGGCAGGTACCAATTAAATTTTTTAAAAAACTGGAAAGTACCAATGGAATTTATGAGGTGAGGGTGATTACATCACAGAAAAGCATTCGAATTCTTTGTTTCCAGGATGAAGGAACATTGGTAGTTTTGACAAACGCGTTCGTTAAGAAAACACAAAAAACTCCTAAAAAGGAAATCAAACTTGCAGAGCAGTTAAAAACTGAATATTTAAAACAGAAAGAAGATGAAAAACGTTAGAACATTCGATCAACTCCTTGACGAGAAATATGGAAAAAAAGGAAGCACTGAAAGAGATCAATTTGATGCGGATTCTCTTGCTTTTAGATTAGGCGTTATGCTGAAAGAAGCGCGCATTGAAGCGAACTTGACACAAGAAGAACTTGCCGAAAGAACGGGTACTAAAAAAAGTTATATATCCAGAATAGAGCGTGGATTGAGTGATATCCAAATTTCAACTTATCATAAATTGATTGAACTTGGTTTAGGGAAACATCTAAACATTTCAATTGGTTAACAGTCAATTTATCCACAGAAAACCAAAAGCCACACGAAAATAGTATAGAGAAAGATTCACTTCCCCTCCAACATCCGATTATATTTCTCCAACAAATCCAAGTATTTATTCTTCCAGTATTCCGCAGTAGTTTCATCCACCTGATAAGTGAATTGTGCACTATCTTGAGCGTTCACTTTAAAGCGCTTTAATTCAAGAAGATCATTACTGAAATCATAGAAAATAACCTTACCAATCTCCAGAATCACATCAATGGATAAATTTCTGTTTTGAAAGGCATCGTAGACCCATCTGCGACTTTTACCAAGACGCGCAGCCAGCTTGGTAATGGAATATCCACTCTCGCGCACTGCTTTTTCTACGATTTCACCTTTGTGTTGCATGTCACAAAAATGTAAAGCTATTTGCGCATTAAAATGCGCATAAATGACACAAAAATGTAAAATAGTTGCTATGTTTGTATAACCACCTGCGAGTCATTTGATTAAACACTATATTTTTTATGAAAAAACATCTAACACTCATCATCCTTACCCTTTCAAGTATCAACTTGTTCGCTCAAGTACCAAACTATGTTCCAACTAACGGCCTTGTTGGCTATTGGCCTTTCAATGGCAATGCGAACGATTTAAGTGGGAATAACTATAATGGTGTTGCTATGAATGGAGCAGTATTAACAACAGACAGATTTAACAACTCTGACTTTGCTTATAATTTTGATGGCGTTAACGATTTAGTTCAAACAAATTTACCTTATACCATATTATCAAATTCAACAGGATTTAGTGGTTCAGCATGGATTAAATTGGGGTCTCTTGATTCTTATTTTGGACAAACTATTGTTTCGAATTTTTCTCCTAGTAACACACAGTTCTCATTTGCAATTGTTGGATCTGAAAACCCTGCTAATATTAGACATTTAATAGTTTTTTATAAGCCAACTAATACTACAGGTCAAGTAATGATTTGCCCTACAGACCCAATAATTATTGATGCTTGGACGCATGTAGCTTTTACTGTTTCTACTAACTTCATTAGATTTTACATAAATGGGGTAATGATCAATGAGCAACAATCAAATTTTGCAGCTCTAGGTCAAGAAAGTAATAATGTTCCAAATGTGAAAATAGGTCAAGGCAATCCAACAAATGGATTTAGACAAGATTTTAATGGAAAACTGGACGAAATAGGAATCTGGAACCGCGCCTTAACGCAATGCGAAATTCAAGATTTGTATAATGAAGAATTGAACTCCCTGAACGTTAATGCTGGACTTGATCAAGAGATTTGTCAAGGACAATCAACTTCACTTTTTGGAACAGGAGCAAGTAATTATTCTTGGTCAAATAATGTAGTAAATGGGGTTGGTTTTGTACCAGCAAGTTCAAGTAACTATATCGTAACGGGAACAGATGCGAACGGTTGTATTGGAACGGATACAATGCATGTTGAGTTAATACCAACTTCCTCTTCCACCCTCACAGAAACAGCACTTGATTTATACACACTCAACGGTCAAGTATTTACCGAGAGTGGAACCTACACGCAAGTAATTCCAAATGCTGCGGGTTGTGATAGTACAATTACATTGAATTTATCACTTGACTTTACAGGTATTTCAGAATTGGACAAAGAATTTAGCATTGCTCCAAACCCGGCCACAGATCAATTGACCATTTCTTCCAGTACTGTAAACAATGATAATTACATTCTTTTCGATCCTCAAGGTAGAAAAGTGCTCTCGGGTTCCTTAACCGGAGCAACCACACAGTTGGATTTATCTAAACTCGTTAGAGGTAATTACTTACTTCAAATTGGTGAGAAGCTTACGCCTGTTAAGTTGGTAAAGGAATAGTTATAGAGATAAATTGGGGCTTCGTGTAATTTCAACGTTCCCTTCGAGAGCCTCAGTCAACGTTAAATTTGTTGCTGAGAACCTCATTAAGTGTTGCCTTCGAGAGCCTCAGTCAACGTTAAATTCGCGGCTGAATCAATAAAATAATTTAGAAAAAATGGTGGCTGAGGCACTCGAAGCCCCATTTTTTTTCTTATCTTCAATACAACTTTTACAATTTACCATCTATGAAAGGTTGGACTTACATTTTAGAATGTGGAGACGGCAGTTATTATACTGGGAGTACAATTGATTTACCCAGACGCTTTACAGAACACAAAAACGGGGAAGGAGCAAACCACACAAAAAAACATCCACCAATTAAGTTGGTTTATATTGAGGAATATCCAAGAATCGATTATGCATTTAACCGGGAAAAGCAGATCCAAGGTTGGAGCAGAAAGAAAAAAGAAGCATTGATTTCAGGAAAACTTGAGCAACTCCCAGAGTTCGCAAAAGCCTATCGCGATTTGAATGATTTTAAGTAGTGGACTTCGAGAGCCTCAGCCCACAATGTACCGTTGACTGAGGCTCTCGAAGGCAACTGTTCATTGCTCTCGAAGCTTAATTCGACACAACCACACTCACACCCTTAAACGGCTGCTCAATCCGTTCTTTGTTGTACAAGGTGAAAAACAGTTCATTTTTCTTAAGTAGCTTTGATTTATTCAAGCCATCGCATTCAATGGTGTAAACGATTTTGTTCTTCGTATGTGGTTTGAATTTCTCTACAAAGGTCGGTCGTATCGCTTTGAATAAAATAACACGGTCATCTAACCATTTGATTTTTTTCGAGCTCACTACCAAATCAGCCAAAGTGTTTAAATCATCTTGCGTTTCACAATACAATTCAGTGTATAATTGGATACGCAGCGAGTTATCCGTTTTTCGTGAAAAAGTATATGTTCCCAATGGAATGCACTTATCGGAAATGTGTTCTTTTTCAATCTTCGCGTGTATACGGGTCTTTTCTTTCCACTTCTTCGTGTAAAACCAATACGCATGTTCTTTAGGTGGAACAAGGTGATTTTGACGGATTGTATAGTGACTAAACAATTGATACAATTCTAGCTGCTTTTCCAATTTGTTTTTCAAAAAGACATCTGGCTCTTCTGTAATTTCGAAATCTTCATTCACTGAAAAAAGTGTGTTTTCCAAGTAGGCAAATCCATTGTAAAACAATTCACTTGTCTTCAATTTGTTTGTCGTAAACACCAACGAACGTTTTGTGTTGAATGCGCTATCAATCAATAATTCTTTTCCAACAAATGGAGCTGAAGGAGGAAGATTTTTGTTGTAATTCACACGTAAGAAATTGTAAATCGTCGGTGTAATATCCAAATGCGAAACAATTGATTTCGATAATTTTCCTTCTTTTAACAAGGGCGAATAGATGAGAATTGGAACGTTGTATTTGGTTAATTTATTCGGTGCATACAATTCTGTACCGTGATCTCCTGTGATAATGAAGATGGTATTTTCATACTCTTTTCGGAGTTTCCACGTCTCAAAAAAGTCACGTAGTTTTGCATCTGTATACGCAAATGAACCAAATTTACCAGCATTTTCCGCAATATTTAATCTTATTTCACGGTCTTTAATACGTTTTGATTTGCGTTTGACAATTCGTGTGTACTTGTTTTTATCTGGATAAACGAATGGATCGTGTGTTGAGATCGTCAGAAATACATCGAACAAAGGCTCTTCATTTTCTTCGGGTAAATTGACAAATGATTGCTTGAATAAATCTTCATCTGGAAATCCCCAAGGACTTCCAATTGCTTCATTATGCGCAATCGCTTCTTCGGACCAATCGTCTACCAAGTAATCTGCTTTTTGGTAATTCATGAATCCGCGCATGTTCAAATACTCCAAATAAACGCCGCAGAAAAAACGTGTTTCGTAGGTCTTATTCAACAAGCGCATCAACGACCAATGATTCGGAAATTCGATTTGCTGAAACACATTTCCGTCCATTACATTTGGAACCGAAGACAAGGTTGCTGGCAATACATTATGCGTACGTTGCGATGTCGAAAAGGTATTTGGAAAGTAAAGTGATTTTTCAGAAAGCTCATCCAAAAACGGCATGATGTGTCCAGTTTTGTAAGCACGTTCACCACATAAATCAGATGACAAACTTTCGACAATAATGAAAACGACATTGGGTGCTTTTCCGTTCGACGTTTTATTAAAATAAGGATCTAACGAACTTTTCGACGGTAATTTGTGCCACAAGGGAAACAAAGGATTCTCATTCGAATTGGAATAAAAAGAAACATCCAATTGCTTGAAATCGCGTGGAAAAATTGTTTTGATATCTGATTCCGGTGTGAAACCATAACGAACACTTTGGTCAACAAACAAGATCAAACGATTGTTGGCGAGTCCTTCTTTTGCTAAATCATTGTCAAATTTGTTGTGCGCAAACGGAAGCATGAAAAAGGCGATGAAGCTTGCATAGAAAAGTAGCGTGGTTCGTTTGTTTTCAGAAGTGAGGCGTTTATTCAACCAAGAAGAGAGGTAAAAATAAAGCGCAAATATTCCGACTAAACTAAGAACCATTGCCACAGAAAGGCGCTCTTCAATACCAATAATCATCATCAATTCTTCAAACGAAAAGAAGAAAAACGATTCATCCAAGGGCTGAAACATCGTCATGTAATACTGATCCAATGCAATGCATGAAAACAATACAACAGAACCAATGAATGGAGCAAGGAAACGTTTTGGCCATTTGTTCCAAATACTGAAAAGCGCATTCAGGGATGAGGTTAAAATCCATACAGCTAAAACCAACCAAGCGTCGAATGCTAAACCAAACCAATTGACATGAAGCGAAGTGTCACGCGCAATCGAACTGTTTTGCAAAGAAAAATACAGGTAAATGCGTAACAACCATAGCAAGAGCAAAAGCGGTAAAAACCAACGTTGACTTAATCCAAAATGGTGTTTAATTCGCTTCAATTCTTCGTATAAAGATGCGTTAGATCAATCCTTTCTCAATCAATAATTTTCCGATTTGAACAGCATTTGTAGCGGCTCCTTTACGTAAATTATCTGCCACAATCCACAAGTTTAAGGTATTTGCTTGTGATTCATCACGGCGAATGCGACCAACAAAAACGTCATCTTTTCCTTCTGCATATTTCGGCATTGGATACGAATAGGTTGTTGGATCATCTTTCAAGGTAATTCCGCTTTGTTCATGCAATAACTTGCGCACATCTGCTAAGTCAAAATCGTTTTCAAATTCGATATTCACCGCTTCTGAGTGACCTCCAACAACAGGAACACGAACAGCAGTTGCCGTTACATTGATTGCAGGATCTAATATTTTCTTTGTCTCATTCGTCAATTTCATTTCTTCTTTCGTGTAACCGTTGTCTACGAAAGAATCACATTGAGGAATACAGTTTTTATCAATTGGGTAATTGTAAGCCATGTCGCCATTGATTCCATTACGTTCATTTTCCATTTGCTGAACCGCTTTTACACCTGTTCCAGTGATAGATTGATACGTAGAAACAACAACGCGTTTCACTTTATATGCTTTGTGCAGAGGTGACAAAGTCAAAACAAGTTGAATCGTACTACAATTTGGGTTTGCAATAATTTTATCAGTTGCTGTTAATTCATTCCCATTGATTTCTGGAACGATTAACTTCTTTGTTGGATCCATTCTCCAAGCTGAAGAATTGTCGATCACAGTTGTACCAACCTCAGCAAACTTAGGAGCCCATTCCAATGAAGTATCTCCACCTGCCGAAAAAATTGCCACATCTGGTCGCATGTTCACAGCTGTTTCCAAACCTACAACTTTGAATTTTAAACCACCAAAATCGATTTCAGTACCAACCGATTTTTCTGAGGCAACAGGAATTAATTCTGTAATTGGAAAATTTTGCTCACGCAAAACTTGTAATAGCACGTTTCCAACCATTCCTGTAGCACCAACAACCGCAACTTTCATAATTATTTAATTTAAACTTATGCCAAAATTAGTATATTTAGCAGCATAGAAAAGAATCGAATGAAATACTTTTTGACCTTTGTTATTTTCTTAACTGCTCTAAGACTACAGGCGCAATTAAATGACAATTTTACAGATGGAAATTTTTCAGCAAATCCAGCGTGGATAGGCGATGACTCAGTATACACAGTTGTGGATGTTGCGGGTGATATGCATTTGCGTTCAAACAAACTCCAAACGAATTCCAGCTTTTATTTAGCAACTCCTAGCACACAAGCGTCAAATGCACAATGGGAATTGTATTCGAATTTAACGTTCAATACATCAAGCGCGAATTATGTTGACATTTACTTAATGTCCGATCAAGCCAATTTATTAAGTGGAACCTTGAATGGCTATTTCGTGCGTATTGGCGGTACAACTGATGAAATTTCGCTATACAGAAAAGTAGCGGGAACAGCTGTGAAAATTATTGATGGAACGGATGGGATTTGCAATGTGAGCAACAATACCCTAAAAATTAAAGTGATTCGAACAACGGCAAACGATTGGACCTTGTCGAGAGATATTACTGGAACGGGAACAAGTTATTTTACGGAGGGAACCATCAACGATGCTACAATTGCAACAAGTAGTTTTTTTGGTATTTCAATTACGCAATCAACAGCATCTTTTTTCCAAAAACACTTCTTCGACGACATCTATGTTGGACCAATCATTTTGGATGTTACACCACCTGTTTTACTTTCTGCAACGGCAATTTCGGCAACACAAGTAGATGTTTTATTTGACGAAAATTTGGACCAAACAAGTGCTGAAACAGTTGCGAATTTTGACATTCAACCCTTTGTTTCCATTGCGTCAGCATTACGCGATGCTACTAATTTAAGTTTGGTGCATTTGACAGTGACAGCTCCTTTAACGAATGGAAGTTCGTATCAACTATTTGCGCAAAATGTGGAAGATATTGCATTGAATGCAGCTGGAATTCAATCAACAAACTTTAGCTATTTAGTGGCCGAAACTCCTGCAATTGGTGACGTAATCATTAATGAATTTATGTGTGACGAATCTCCGAGTGTAGGACTTCCAGCAGTTGAGTATGTTGAAATTTATAATAAGTCGACTAAGTACTTCAATATCCAAGATTGGAAATTGGGTGATGCTGCTTCGGATGGTACGGTTCAAAATGGTTGGTTGTACCCTGGGCAACATATAATTCTGTGTTCAACAGCAAATATAGATTCGTTCCCAATCATGACAGCCGCGGCAGTAACAAGTTTTCCTAGCTTGAACAATGCAGGAGACGATATCGTTTTGAAAACAGACACAGGCATTGAATTGGATCGAATTTCGTATACGGATGATTGGTACCAAGATCCAACCAAATCCGATGGTGGATATTCCATTGAATTAATCAATCCAAATGACCCATGTTCCGCAGCGGACAATTGGAGAGCAAGCAATGGAATTCTTGGAGGTTCACCAGGTGCTCAAAATTCAGTGTATGATATCACTGCAGATTCACAAAATCCATTTATTACGGAATTAATTGCCCTTTCGCCGAATCTCTTGACCATCAACTTTTCAGAAGGAATGGATTCAACCTTGTTGGCAGATGCACTTGTTTCTGTAAATCCAACCTTAACACTTTCGAATACGTATATTTTAGATCCATTTCCAACTACGGTTACGTTTGAATTCAATGAGAATTTAGTTGGAAGTCAAACCTATGCAATTTCGCTACAAAATGTAGGCGATTGTTGGTTAAACACGACCAATTTAAACGGAATATTTGTTTTACCAGAAAATCCAGTAAAGGGCGATATTGTAGTGAATGAAATTCTCTTTGATCCTTATACTGGCGGTTATGATTGGATTGAGTTGTTGAATACATCAAACAAAACAATCGATTTAAAAGATTGGCAAGTAGCGAATTATGACAACGACACAATTGACAATAACAAGGTAATTGCAAATCATTATATTCTTTCACCGGGAGAGTATGTAGTACTTGGGAAAGATTCCAATTTTGTCAAAATGAATTATCCAGTAACGATTCCAGGCACCTTTATTCAAATGGATTTACCGAGTTTGAATGTAGACTCGAGTACGGTTTATTTGATTTGGAATTTTCAAGTAATGGATAAAGTTTCATACACAAGTGACTGGCATTTTGCATTGTTGGATGTGACAGATGGAGTTTCACTTGAACGAATAGATCCAGATGGAGTTTCTGATAATTCTTCAAATTGGCATTCGGCTGCTGAAGCAATTGGTTTTGCAACACCGGGTGGAAAAAATTCGCAATATTATCCAGCGATTTCAAACGGAGAATTCAATTTTACAAGTGAAACGATATCTCCTGACAATGATGGATTTGAAGATGTGTTGATTGTAAGTTACACGATGAATGAACCTGGATTATTGGGGAAATTCACTATTTACGATGACCGTGGCCGTTTAATTAAATCTTTGTTCTCAAATGAATTATTAGCAACAAGTGGAACCTTTTCATGGGATGGCGTTACAGATGAAAATGTGAAAGCCAGTATTGGAACCTATGTTGCAGTTTTTGAATCCTTTTCTTTGGATGGTGAAACAAAATTTTCAAAAACCAAAGCCTTTGTTGTAGCTGGTAAGCTTTAAACAAAACATGTATGAGGACTTTTCTAATCGTCATTTTCGGAATGACAATTTCATTTGTTGCATATAATCAGCAATACAATGTTGCACTTGGTATTAAAGGTGGATACCATTATAACGGCGGTGCTTCCTTAAGTCTAAAACATTTTGTTAGAAGCAATGGCGCTTTTGAATGGAATTTTGGAGGAGGAAAAAATGATTTGTGGCTCCAAGGACTTTTTGAAATGAATTATCCTTTGAGCAAAGGTGTAGAATGGTATTGGGGAGCAGGCGCTGATTTTGGAACGTGGAGAAATGGCTTTCAATTTTACAGTAAACCAAATCAATCTTACTATTCTGGTGTGTGGGGTGGAGTTGAAGGTGTAATCGGTTGGGAATACACGTTTAAGCAAGCTCCAATTAACTTAGCAATGGACATTGGCCCAACGGTTCGGGTGTATCCTTATTTTGGTGTTACAATTTGTGGAGGAATGGCGCTTCGATATGCGTTTTAAGAGGATAGTTTTTAGCGTCAGCTTATTTCGTTAGAATGGCGAATTTTGGCTAAAAACATGAGATATATCATTCATTATAAGGATAAGAAACCTTAACTTTGTCCATACATAATTAAGAAAACATGAAAAAAGTATTATCAATTATTGCAATTGCGATGCTATCAAATTTAGCAAACGCGCAAGCATTCGAAAACAAAGGAAATTACGTAAATTTTGGATTTGGATTAGATCCAACGGGAAGAGTAGCTGCAACTTTTGTTGGCTATAATTATTACAATATAGGTCCACTAGTTGTTGGATACGAAAGAGGAATCACAGAAAAACTTGGAATTGGTCGTTTAGGAGTTGGTGGAATTATTGGGCATTCTTTTCAAGGAGAGAAATATGGGACTTATAAAACACATTGGACACGTACAACGGTTATTTTAAGATGTGCCTATCACTTTGATTTTAACATCGATAAAATGGATGTGTATGCTGGTGTAGGAGCAGGAACACATATTTATAGTAGAGAGAGTACGAATGATGCATCGTATATTACTTCTTCTGGAAGAATTGGTGCTACGCATTATGTATTTGGTGGAATTCGTTACTATTTCTCCAACAATTTAGGCGTTTATGCTGAGGTTGGAGATGGTTTAGCAACATTCCACGGAGGACTTGTTCTGAAGTTCTAACAACAAAAGAATTTATTATAAAGCGCTTCGAGAGAAGCGCTTTTCTTTTTGTTGTAATTTTGTTTCCAATGAATTCAAAAATGTTGCAACCAGGTTCCAAAGGATGGATTAACAAATATTTCGATTTGGTAGAAAAAAACCAATTCGATTTAATGTGTGATTTGCCAGATGAGGTGGATAAACATTCGTTTATGCATGCTGCTTTGGGTAGAACAGGAATTATTTTTGGATTTCCTTCTCGCTTGCAATTTGCCAAGGAATTGGATGATTCGAAATGGACATCAGAGGAAAAGTTGAAGCTACTTTTGTTTGAATGCCATTTATTTGCTTACAAGGTGAATCTTGCCGATCCAAATCAATTTAGCAAAGAAGATTTTATTAATGCACTTGTTGACTTTTACGGGAAATACAATGCACGATCGATTTCTAAAATCTTTACCTTCTTTTTAAAAGAAACAAAAGTTGAAAAGTTGGAGGCTGTTCTTGCAAAACGTGTGGACATCAAAGCCAATTTCTTAGAAAATCGTTTTTGGGTTAACTACCTGAACAATGTGTTTATTTACCTCGATGTTATTTTGTTCAATGATTTCATGGAGCACCGCAAGAAAAGTACATTTTATAATTACGATGAGCTGGCGATGAATGCCTTAACTGCTATTACCTTGGCAGCTTATTCAGATGGTGAAATTGAGTCGCAAGAAAAGTCAATGTTTTCTGTGTTTTTAGCTTCGGCAAATTTATCGGATATCCACAGAGATCTAGCAGAGTCGCGCTTTAAATCAGGAGCAAGTTTTGATGATTTTACAGATGTAGTTGAATCGAATTGGTTGTTTAAACGCTTTTTGGTTGACTTGTCTTCGTTTGTTATTTTTTCGAACCACGAAGCCGATATTGAAGAAAAGAAATACTTAGCTCAACTTGGCGAAAAATTGGGTTTAACAGAACTCGAATTGAACGAATCATTGGCGTTGACTGAGCAATTTATTTTGACCAATCAAAGCACAATACCCTTTCTGAACAATTCTACTTCCGTGGAAAAGGTGTATAGTAGTTTATCGAAAAGATGGGTGAAGATTCTTGGAAGAAATAAGGATAAACTTGCTGTAGAATTAAAACAAAGTAAAGAACTTGTTCAACTCATCCGAAAATCAACTACAACGGAATTAAGCAAAGAAGAAAAAGAAGCTGTAAAAACACAATTTAAGGATCTGGTCAAATCAATGCCTTCCTTGGCTATTTTTATGTTGCCTGGAGGTGCTGTGTTACTTCCAATTGTTCTAAAGGTAATCCCAGATCTAATTCCTTCTGCTTTCAGGGATAATGAGGTTGATAAAGAAAAATAACACGTGTTTAAAAAGTTATTTATTGTTTAATTTACGGCAATAATGTTAAATTAACAACATTTAGCTAAATCCGTTTAGTTATCTCAAAATGAATGTTCTAACTTAGCATTCATGAAACTACTACTCTCCACTCTAGTGCTAATCGCGTGTCCATTTGTGCGTGCGCAAACATTTAACACAACTTCTTCTGTTCCTTTTGATTTAGATGGCGGTACGAACTATGCTTCTTGTGCAAGTCCCGGAACCAAAGCTTTTTCGTTTACCGTTTCTGGTGTTGGAACCCTGAATACATCAACAAATCAATTAGCGGAAATTGATATTCGCTTGAATGCAGCTTGTGGTGCAAGTTTAACAACGATTGGTTGTTACTTAAAATCGCCAGCAGGAACCTGCGTGCAAATTTCCAGTGTGATGGGAACCACGACAAATTATTCCGGTAATCCAACAACTTATTTAGATTATGCCTTTCGTAATGCTGTTAGTTGTTTAAACAAGACACCTGATTATGCAGCTTTTCCATCAACTGTTCCTAGTGAAGCAAGTTTGGATGGTCGCTTTGGCATTTTTTCAACAGTTGGAAATTTGGCTACTGGATTTAATGGTCAAAATGCAGATGGCGTTTGGACATTGTATTTTACTGAAGGAACAGCAAGTGCGCCATGTGTTGAAAGTGCATCGCTGTTGTTTGGTGATCCTACGGTTTCGAATCAAACACCGAATGGTGATAATTGTGTTACTGCAATTCTTTGGGATGGTTCTCCGATTTGCGCAAGTACGAATGGAAAAACATCAAGCACAAATATGCCAGGTTGGAATGGAGCAACGTTTACAGGTTGTCAGTGGAATGCAGCAAACAATAACGACGTATGGATTAAATTCCAGGCGACTTCTACTAGTGTTTGTTTAGCAATCAGTGGTTTAGTTGATAATTTACAATCCGTAATTGTTACTGATCCAAACGCTGATGGAGATGGAAACCCTTGTACTGGTGCTGGAAATGGAACCTATTGGACGAATGTAAATTGTCCGCGTACATCCGATAATATTTATGCGGCAGTAACAGGTACGACTAGAAATCAAAATCATTGTTTCACTGCTACAGTGGGTCAAATGTACTACTTGGTAGTCGATGGAAATGGTGGAGCTGAATCGCCGTTTTATATTACAGGAATTAATGGATTGAATGAAGTTTTACCAATCGAATTGGTTGAATTTTCTGCATCTTGTTCGGATAAATTTGTTGAATTGAATTGGTTAACGGCAACTGAGCGTAACAATGATTATTTTGTCGTTGAAAGAAGTACAGATGGAATGAATTGGGAGAAGGTGAGTACAGTGCAGGGACAAATCAATTCTGATAAACACCATTCGTATCAAATAACTGATTATACGCTTCTTCCAGTAGTTAGCTACTATCGTTTAAAACAAGTTGATTTAGACGGACGTTTTTCATATTCTAACATCGTGTCAATTGATTGTTTCAAAAATCAACATGAGTTACGTTTAATGCCAAATCCAACGAATGGAGAATTTTATTTAACAGGATTGAATGAACGTGAACAAATTACGATTCTTAATGCGGTTGGAGAAGAAATTACTTCAGTTACAGCAAAATCAATTACTGAAAAAATGCATCTTGAAGGTCACGCTGCTGGTTTGTATTACATTCGGGTAATGCGCAACAATGGCACTATAGAAACGCTTAAAATCGTTTTATACTAAACAATCAAACGAATAGATGAGGCTCGAATATGTTTACTCGAGCCTCAGTTCGTCTTGCTTAATGTAAGCCTTTGATCCAAACCGTCATTTCCCTTAAGACAGTTTCAGAGAACGTTTCTTCCAATTCGCCGTATTCGCTTATTGTACAAGTTGTACATTTTTGAAACAAGTGATTCAATCCATCAATAACAATGGCTTTCGATTGGGGAAGGGATTTTTTTGAAAAGTTGTTTGCAAATCCAGCTTGATTGCTCACTGGCGGAACTTGTATGTCTTTTGAACCGTTGATTGCTAAAATAGGGACTTTAATTTTCTTCAAATAAGTGGCTGTCTGAAAACCTAAAAACTGTCTTCCCCAATCGTTGTTTAACATCATTTGTATTCCCATTTGATAGTTAGAAAGACTCGTTACATCCGTAAATTCTTTCGGAGCCATTGCATAACGTGACTCAATGTACTTTGTCAATGGGTCAAGTGCTTTATCAACTGAATTCGCAGCTAAAATTCCACAAATCCCTGTGATGGTTTCTTTTGCCCAAATTCCTACTTCTTCTGAACTTCCACTTGTGACAGAGATTAAATAGTTTTGTTCTGCTAAAACTTCTCCACCCGAGGTTCCAACAGATGCTAATTGAACAATGAATTGAATTTTCTTATTCGATTTAGCCGCAATCAATGTGTGCATTCCTCCTTCTGAATGACCTGCAACACCAATTTTATTTCCTGCAAAACGTGGATCTTGGACAAGATAAGTGACGCAGGCATTCACATCGGAAGCGAAATCTTCTAAACTTGCTGTTTGAAATGAACCTGTACTTTTTCCAACTCCTCGATCATCAAAACGCAAAGAACCGATTCCATTGCGCGCCAAATAATCAGCTATGACTAAGAAGGATTTGTGCCCGACTAACTCACAATTGCGATCTTGCGCACCAGAACCAGAGGCTAACACGACAATTGGATAATTTGAACCTGCATTCAATGGCAAAGTTAACGTTGCCCCTAGCACATTTTCTCCATTCTGAATCAAGATTTCCTCTACAGGATAAGCAAATGGTGCTTTTGGTTCTTGCGGACGTTTCACAACAATTTTTTCTTGTTCCGTTCGTGTGAAATTTGCTGCCCACTTTACATCCATTTGTGACATTACACCAACAATTGAATCTCCTGTTTTTGAAAATTTACCGTCAAATGTTAGTCCGATTTTGGTCCATAAAAATGAAAGTGTTGAATCCGTTATTTTCAGTTTATCCATCACAATATTCTCGTAACTTCCATCGGGATCAGACATTTTTGACACAGGATTAAACGGATAATTCGATATGGTTAAATCCATTCGATTCGAATTCCCCATAATACTAAAGCTAGTGTGCCAAGTTCCGTTGATTTGTCCGAATGTTGAAGTTGTAAGTAAAATCAGCGTGAATAAAAGGATTGGTTTCATAAGGTTAATTTATGGGTGAATGAGCGATAGTAATTTGAGCGTTTTCGGCTCATTATCAAAAGGTTTTAAGAATTCTTGACGTTTGTTCAATTCATCTTCGTTGAACGATTTTTGCATCAGAACTTCTACGAGATGCTTGAAATCTGAAGGCGATTGCGCGACTGAAACGAGTTGTTTTAAATCACCTGTTCCCGCAAGCATGTGTGGATTACAAACAATGAATTTTCCCGAATAAAGTACATTGATTAATTTTAATTTCAAACCAGTTGGTTGATTCGTATACAACAAGTGAATGTGCGCATGTTGAATCAATTCAGTCATCGTTTGATCATCTGGACTATTGACCAAGCGAATATTCTTTTTAGTTGAAAGATCTGCGATTAGTCGTTCACTTGGATTTAATCCAGCAACCACAAATGGATACGGTAACTCAAAAACACCTGCTTCAGCGAGTGAATAATACGCCAGTACATTTTCTTGAACACTCAAATTCCCATGAAACAAAATGTACGGTTCTTCGACAGATTTTGTGGAAACGTGTAATACATCATTAGCATGGAAACTTGGAAGATAACTAACCTTATTTGTTGGAAATTGTTTTTCGAAATAGGCTGTGTCTTCTTGCGAAACAATCAGCATGTGTTTTGCTTTTGCTAAGTGTTTTTCGTAGGATTTTAACTTACGTGCTTCAAGCAGAAAAAAGCATTTTTTAATCCAATTGCGCTCGGCCTTTGCCAAACCATTGTAATAATCATGTTCAATATTGCTTTCCCTGAAAATCGTAAGGCGATCTTTGAAACGATCATCTAAAAGCAAACCTGTTGTATGCAAACCTTCCATTAAAATGGGAAAATTGTCTTGCAACAAGCGTTCATTTAATTCTTGTGAAATTCGGGATTTTACAATGTATGGAATCTTAGAAAATTGCTGAAAAAACGAAGTTGAACGTTTGTAGTAATGCACTTCCAACGCAAGTTTATTCAAATAAGCTTGTTCGCCACGGCCGTATTCAAAGCAATGCAAAATCACATCGACGCCTTGTTTTTTTAAGCAACGAATTTTGTGAAACACATCAATCACACCACCATAATTTGCAGGATATGGAACATCGAATGAGATGATATGTACTTTTGTGTTAGTCAACTTTTGGATATATTTCTTCTAAAATATGTTGCTCACTTTCCCAATTTTCTACCTTCGCTGCAAGTGCACAATTGGCTTTAAATTGTTCCAATTTACTTGGGTTTTCTTGTAAATCACGAATTGCGTTTGCTAAGTTTTCAGGTGTTAATTCTGGCAGAATAGTTCCCAATTCATGTTGTTCTATGATGCGCTTAATTTCAACCAAATCTGTTGCAATAATCGGCGTTGAAGCATGAATGTAATCGAAAACTTTATTGGGCAAGGAATACAAATAATTCAAATTCGTTGGTTTATCTAAGGTTAAACCAACATCGGCATGATGCGTGAAAGCCATCATCTCAGCGTATGGACGTTTTCCATAGAAACGTACTTTTTCATTTAGCTGTTCTCGTTCAACCGTTTCTTTCAACTGCGCTACAACATCGCCATCTCCAACAATCATCAAACATGTGTTCTCAAGTAATTTCATTGCTTCAATTGCTTCTTCAGATCCGCGATCCACATTGATTCCAGCACCTTGAATAATTACTAAAAATGTATTTTCTGGAATATCCAATTCTGCTTTCGTGGGAAGATGATTTAAGTGGAAAGTGGGTGAAATGTTTCGAACGACCAATACTTCTTTCTTGTATTTTTCACGGTACAATTTTGCGATGGATTCATTCACTGTGTAAATGGTTTTCAGCTTAGGAAAAATCCAACTTTCGATTCCTTCCCACACTTTTTGAACACGTGGACGATGAATCAATTCAGGCACTTCCGTAAAATACTCATGTGAATCGTATACCAATCGAGCATTCGGTTTAAATTTACTTGCAGCGTAATTGGCAAGTAAAGTATCCAAATCATTCGACACCAATAAACTTGCACGTTTTGTCAACAAGAAAAAGAAAAGGCGAAGATTGTAAAGTGCATAAAAACCTGCTCCTTTTTCTTTCGCTAATTTGAATCGTTTGGTCGCATAACTGCGTTTTGGAAGCTCAATGCTGTCTTTCTTTTGACGACCAACAAGTAAAACGTCATATCCTTGCTGCTGCAGAAACAAACAAATTTTATTCACCCTATTATCGGTGTACAAATCATTGGTAACAGATACAATTGCACGTTTTTTTCTAGCCATCGTTCAAAGGTAGAAAAACCAAATTGATTAATTTAAAGAAACATTAGAACTAAGAAAAATAATAGGAAAAGCAACGATATTCCGATAATTACGGCATCAATAATTAAAAACACGCGGCTTAAACGCAGGTTGCGCTCACCGGCTAAAGTGATGTAACGCGATTTACTTGCTCTTTTGTAAAACACCAATCCTAAAATGGTCATAATAATTCCTAATAAAGGAATGAATGGTGTAACAATGCCAATACCGGATTGAATGGCTGCAGCTTTTGCATTTCTTTCTGCTTGCAAGGCTTGGTCGACGATTTCTGAGTTGTCTTGTGTTAAGGAATCGTCAATACTTGTTTGTTGAATGTCTTGTTGTTGCTCAATTGCTATATCAGAAGCGATTTCCGCATCCGAACGATTTACATCACTGCTTTGAACGGGTGTTTCGATAGATGTTGTTGTCGCGAAAGAATGCGTTCTGTCTTCGGTTTCGATAGGTTTGGCTGAGGTTTCTATGATTTCGCGTTGTACATTATCCGTTTTCACAAAACGTAATTTACCGTTGTTGAAACTTCCGCACGAAGCAACCAAAAAGGAAAGAGTCAAAAAGAATAAAACGTATTTCATAGAATATTTTTTCTAGTTAACGTAGAAAGAGCGCGTTTAGTTTATTCGGCCAATGTTTTTTCAGCATGAAGACCATTGTAAAAGTAATTCAAAGTGAAAACACGATGAATAAAATGATTTCTAATTATTTTGCAATGGTTTTACAATGCTACTGATTTGCTCAAAAGCATGCTTGATATGTTTCACATCGGCAAAGACAATGCGCAACTTATCGTTTTGCTCGCTCAATTTACATCCCTGTCCATTGCGCTGAATGTAATTTAAGACTTGCTGGAACATATCGGTTTCGTAGAACGGCGATTGCGGATTCGAAATGAAGTAACCAACCATTTTTCCTGATTTAATTACCAAACGTTCTAGGCCAATTTCTTCTGCCAACCAACGCAATTTAAACGATAACACCAATTCATTCACTTGTTTTGGAAGCGGACCAAATCGGTCGATCAACATTTCTGAGAATTTCTGTAATTCGGCTTCGTCTTTCAAGTTGTCCATTTCTTGGTACAAACTCAAACGCTCAGCAACATTATTTACGTAATCATCTGGAATACGCACTTCCAAATCGGTTTCCAAAATACAATCCTTCACGAAATGCAACATGGAATCAGTCGTGCGCTCATCAAATAATTCTTTGAACTCACTTTCACGTAATTCTTCAATCGCTTCATTCAAGATTTTCTGATACATCTCAAATCCAATTTCTGAAATGAAACCACTTTGTTCGCCACCCAACATATTTCCAGCACCTCGAATGTCTAAATCTTTCATCGCAATATTGAAACCTGAACCCAAATCTGAGAATTGAACCAAAGCCTCCAAACGTTTGCGCGAATCAGATGTCATGATGCTAAACGGTGGCGCCACCAAGTAACAGAATCCTTTTTTATTGCTTCGACCAACGCGACCACGCAACTGGTGCAAATCGCTCAATCCAAAATTGTGCGCATCGTTGATGATAATCGTATTGGCATTTGAAATATCAATTCCAGATTCAATAATCGTTGTTGCCAACAAGACATCGTATTCGCCATTGATGAAATCAAACATGATTTTTTCCAATTGCTTTCCGTCCATTTGTCCGTGACCAATTCCAACGCGCACACCTGGACACAAACGACTAATCATTCCTGAAATTTCACGAATATTGGCCAAACGGTTGTGCACGAAAAATACTTGTCCTCCGCGACTTACTTCGTATGCAATGGCATCGCGAATCGTTTCTTCGTTGAAGAGAATAATATCAGTTAAAACGGGTTGTCTATTTGGTGGTGGCGTATTGATAATGCTCAAATCGCGCGCTCCCATCAACGAAAACTGTAAAGTTCGTGGAATCGGAGTTGCAGTTAAAGTCAAGGTATCAACTGTCGCACGCAAGGTTTTCAATTTGTCTTTTACAGCCACACCAAATTTTTGTTCCTCATCGATAATCATCAATCCAAGGTCTTTGAATTTGACGCGTTCGGCAACAACGGCATGTGTTCCAATCAAAATATCGATTTTCCCATCCGCCAATTTCTTTAAGGTTTCCGTTGTGTCCTTCGACGATTTAAAACGATTGATATAATCAACTGTCACCGGGAAATCTTTCAAACGTTCTTTGAAACTGCGGTAATGTTGCATCGAAAGAATCGTTGTTGGAACCAATACGGCAACTTGTTTTCCGTCAGTAGCAGCTTTGAACGCAGCGCGAATGGCAACTTCGGTTTTACCAAATCCAACATCACCACAGATCAATCGATCCATTGGCGTTGGCGATTCCATGTCTTTTTTAATGGCTTCCGTTGCTTTCAGCTGATCAGGAGTATCTTCATACATGAACGATGCTTCCAACTCGTTTTGCAAATACGTGTCTTCGTTGAATGCAAAGCCCGGCTGACTTTTGCGTTTCGCATATAATTGAATTAAATCGAAGGCAAGTTCCTTGATTTTTTTCTTGGTCTTATTTTTTAAGTTCGTCCACGCCTGCGTTCCTAATTTGTTCATTTTCGGAACAGAACCATCTTTTCCAGTGAACTTCGAAATGCGGTGAAGCGAGTGAATTCCAACATACAAAACGTCGCCGTCTTTGTACACCAAACGAATCGCTTCTTGTGGTTTTCCGTTTACATCAATCGTTTCTAAGCCCGAAAATTGTCCAACACCGTGATCGATATGCGTCACATAATCACCTTTTTGAAGGTTGTAAATTTCTTTAAGTGTTAACGCTTGTTTTGCCTGACGGAATCCTTCTTTCAAACGGAAACGATGGTAGCGCTCAAACAATTGATGATCGGTATAACACACCAATTTCTGACTCGGAGAAATAAAGCCTTCGTGCAAGGCAATCGGAATAGGTTTGAAATCTACTCCGCCGCCAATGTCTTCAAAAATCTGATACAAACGATCAATTTGTTTCGGCTGATTGGAGAAGATGAGGTTGGTGAAACGTTGTTCTGTTCTGTTCACCAAATCCTGACGCAATAAGTCAAAGTTCTTATTGAAACTTGGTTGTGGAAGAAAATCGAAGTTATAAACTTGATCTGCTTTGAAATGAAATTCTGGACCCCATTCAATGCAATTATAGGCTTCAATTTCCTTTTTCACATCACTTGGATGCAAGTACAATTCACTCGGAATCGTGCGTTTTACTGTATCCGATAAACCAGAGAAAATTTTCACCGATTTCTCGTATTCTTTTTCCAAAGTAGAAGTCAATTGATCGAAAGACGAAAGCCAAAGCGTTACATTCTTTCCTAAAAATTCAAAGAAACTTCCATTGCCTTCCAAGTTCAATTGTCCTTGGACGTTTGGAATGATATTAAAATGTTTGTGGGTTGTTAACGACAATTGTGAACTCGCATCGAATGTTCGGATGGATTCTACCTCATCGCCAAAAAACTCAATGCGGAACGGATGATCGTTGGAATACGAGAAAACATCGATAATTCCACCACGAATGGAAAATTGTCCAGGTTCGTAAACGAAATCAACGCGCTCAAAATGGTATTCCATCAACAACTCATTGATAAAATCAATCGAATAGGTTTTTCCAACTTCAATGCGCAAGGTGTTTTCGCTCAGTTTCTTTTGGGTAGGAACTTTTTCAAACAAGGCTTTCGGATAGGTAACAACCCAAACATTGCTGCCATTGTTGATTTTTTCCAATACTTCAGCACGCGAAACAACATTGGCGTTATCCGTTTCTTCCAATTGATAGGGAACACGATACGATGCTGGATAGAACAACACACGTTTATCGTCAGGAAATAAACCTTCTAAATCATTCAAGAAATAAGCAGCATCTTCTTTATCGTTCAAGACAAATAAATGATGTCCGGGCGTTTGATCCGCTAATGCAGAAGCACACAAACTGCGGGAAGAACCAACAAGTCCTTTCCAATGAATATGTGTTCCAGCAAATTGCAGTTGATTCGCCGTTGCGTCAATCTGAGAAAGTTTCGAGAAGAGTTGTTTAAGTTCCTTTTGTTCCATTTTTTAATTGAAGCAGAATGCTTTTAGTACTCCAAAAGACTCAATGCTTTTTCAACCATTTGTTTTGAGCCAATGAACAATGGAACACGTTGGTGTAAACGTGTTGGTTTAATATCTAAAATACGTTCTTTACCTGTTGATGCCAATCCGCCAGCTTGTTCAGCGATAAAAGCCAATGGATTGCATTCATATAACAAACGCAATTTTCCTTCTGGAGAAGTTGTTGTATCTGGGTAAATGTAAATTCCACCTTTGATCATGTTGCGGTGAAAATCTGCCACCAACGAACCGATGTAACGACCTGAATAAGGTGCACCTTTATCGTTTTCGAAGCTTTGACAGTATTGTGTATATTTCTTAATTCCTGGGTTACAAATGTCGATGTTTCCTTCGTTCATCGCATACATTCTACCTGTTTCAGGCATTTTCATGTTTGGATGTGATAAACAAAATTCACCGATCGAAGGATCCAAGGTAAATCCGTTTACGCCTTTTCCGGTTGTATACACCAACATCGTTGATGAACCATACAACACGTAACCTGCTGCGATTTGGTCTGTTCCAACTTGTAACATGTCTTCCTCAGTTGCCAAAGTTCCTTGTGCACTTGTGCGTTTGTAAATCGAGAAAATCGTACCGATTGAAACATTCACATCGATGTTTGAAGAACCATCCAAAGGATCAAACAAAACAACATATTTTGCATTTTTCGCAGTTTCAGATTCGAAAGCAACGAAATCGTCATTTTCTTCAGATGCAATTCCACATACTTCACCACCATTGCGGAAAGCTTTGATAAATTGCTCATCAGCTACCACGTCAAGTTTTTGTTGTTCTTCACCTTGCACATTTGTTGCTCCGTGCGCACCCAAAATGTGGTCTACCAATCCAGCTTTACGTACATCGCGGCTCACCATTTTCGATGCAACAGCAATATCGTTTAAGATGCGAGACAATTCACCAGTGGCATTTGTGAAATCCGCTTGGCGGTCCATGATGAATTCATTCAGTGTGATAAGATTTGACATGACGCTAATTTTTTTGCAAATATCGTTATTTCTGCCGTATAACTTTTGATAATCCAGGATAAAAATCCCTAAGTCCAATATGTCTTCCAGTTCATTGTCTTTTGTCCTTCGTCTTTCCGTCCTAACATCTTAAAGTCCTAAAGTCTTAATATCCTAAAGTCCTAATATCCAAATCAAAACAGCATACCGCAACACTTTCCCCAACACCATCAAACCAAAGAAGCGCCAGAACGAAACCCTGAAATAGCCGAGTGCCACTGAAAGCGGATCACCAATAAACGGCACCCACGAGAAAAAGGCCAACCAATAACCATAAGTATGAATGCGATGTTCGAAAGAACGAATTTTCATGTGACTGATGCCGATGCGTTTGAGCCAATTGGGATTCCCGAGCAAACCGAGCGCATAATTCGTTAAACCACCGAGTGAATTTCCAATGCTCGCAACGAGTAAACAGAGCGTTGGGTCATATCCCTGCGTAAGCATTAAGAGTAGAATTCCTTCCGAACTCAATGGCAGAATCGTTGCCGAAAGAAAACTGGCAAAAAACAATCCTACATAACCCGCGGTGAAATACTCCATCAACCAAAGATAGGTTTAAATAAAGAAAGTGCCTTGTGTTTCCTAGTAATTCCCTTCCGCGAAACTCTGCGAAATCAGCGGGAGAATTAGGATATTGGTGTTTTGGTTTCCCACAGATTACGCAGAAAACCGCAGATTGGTATTTTTCAATATCCACTACGAACCTTTGCGCTCTTTGCCCCTCTCACTTCGTGGCTGCTCCGCGGTGCGTTAAAGAAAGTGTTCTACATCCGGAAAATTCGGACAAATGGAATCTAGAATCAACAAAGTTGATGAGCAACCCTTGTGTCTACATCCAGCACATCCATTTGTGAACTCCGTGCCTTTGTGGTGAAATAAAAAAGTGCTTAGTGTTTCCAAGTTTTTTGCCTTTCAGCGAAACTCAGCGAAATCAGCGGGAGATTTAGTTATGGTTGTTTTAGTTTCCCAACATGAATGACAAGTCGCATTAAAATCAACTTGTTGATGCGCAACCATTGTGACAACATCCAGCACATCCTCTTTTGAACTCCGTGCCTCTGTGGTGAAAAAAAAATCTAAGACACAAAAAAACCGTCCCTCTTGCGAAGAACGGTTTTCCAATCTATAATCAAAAATTATTTTTTGATGAATTTTTGTGTTGCAACTGAGTTATCAGTGTTAATGTTCACATAGTAAACACCACTTGACAAGTTAGAAGCATCAAAAGAAGTTTTTTGCGTTCCAGCTGTTAAGTTGTTTTCAGTTACAGTTGAAATTACTTTTCCTGTTACGTCAACAATTTGGATAGTTACTGTTGCATCATTTTTCAATGAGTAAACAACTGTTGTTTCACCTGATGTTGGATTTGGAGCAATAGTTCCTACTGTTACATCTGAAGATAATTCATTCACATTCAATGATTGGTTCAAGTTCAATTCAGTAACTACTTGAGTTCCCATTGTAAACCAGTTGTTTCCTGGAGTTGAACCGAAATCACCAAATACGTGTGTTGAAGCGTCATCATCAAATGGGTTTTCTAAGTAACAGAAGTGATTAGCCTCACCACCATCGTGTTGAATCAATGCTAAGTAGTAGTTACCTGCTAACAAAGTTGGTATTGAAGATGGTCCAGATGCTGCTTGGTGGAAATTCAAAGTAACATCTTTAGAACTGTTGTTTGAAGAAGGATACATTGCAGAAGTGATAGGGAAATACCAGTCACCAGCTTCAACGATATGTGCATCAGCAAATGTTGTAGCATTCGTGAAGTCAACCAAATACAAAGCAACGTACAATTCACTTCCAACTGTTGTTGGGTAATTTGTTGAACGACCAACTTTCAAGTTGATTCCGTGTAAGTCAGCATCTGTAGGGATGAAGAATACAGATCCTAAGCCCATAAATGCACTTGACGTTGCTGTAGCACCCAGGTCTTTACCGATACTTCCGAAGTACAATGGTTGTTGTAAGTCTGTTTGACCATAAACACCATCCGTAATTTTAAATGTACGTGTGAAATCATTATCAGCTGTATTTTCATCAACTTCTGTCATACCTATAGTATAAGCTACAGTGTATGTACCAGCAGCGAACGCAGACATGTCAATTGTTGTTGCGAATGTAATTGTATCCGCTTCTAAACTGAAGTCATTTGTTAAAACACCACCTGTTTCAGTAACGTTTACTCCTCCAGGACCTGTAACTGTAACAGTTAATGCAGTGTTTGTTGGAGTTAATTTACCTAAGTTTTTAACTTTTGCTTGAACAGTTAAGTTTCCTGCGAATACAGTTGGAATACTTGTGTATTCATAACCAGCAGCGATATCACCTAACCATGCATCAACTAATTCTAAGTTGTAATTAGGTTTCTCATAGATTTGAATATCATCAATCAACCAGAAATAATGTGTATTAGCTTGACCATTTTGATCTGTATTAACACCATCCCAAATGAATTTCACTTTAGATGTTGCAGACAATGTCAATGCATAAGGAGTTAAATCAATTGATACATCCATTGGTTGTACAATGTCTTCAGTTGGTTGATTTCTATCAACACCTAAATCAACTGGAATTGGAGCAGACCAAGTTGTTCCGTTATCTTCTGATACAGCAATAGCGAAAGGAATTTCTGTTGCATTACAACAGTACATTGCTTCCGTTTTGAACGTCATTACAATTCCGTTTGTACCAGTTGAAAAGTCAATTGTTGGAGAAACTACCTCTCCATCAACTGGTGTAGAAGCGAAGTCTACTTCAGTTGGGTAAAGTGGTCCAAATGAATTCCAAGTCAAGAAACGACCTGTTAAGTTATCAGTGTAACCATATGCACTCATCGGGTGAGTAGAACCTAATGTCCAGTAAACTCCTGGGTTACCAACTGCAGAATAAACTCCGTTTGGCGTTGTCATTGCTGTTGTTCCACTGAAATCTTCAGTCCATAATACGTTTAATGCTTTTTCAGCTTCTTCTTTTTGTGCTGGAGTAGAAGGTTTTACAGCAACAACAGAAGGTTGAGTTTTCGGAGTTGTGATTTTACCATCAACACCGAAATTGTACTCTTTTGTTAAGTTTTGCCCCAAAGCCGTTGCACAAAGTGCCAAGGAAGCAATCGAAAAGTATACTTTTTTCATAATCATGATTATTTTAGATTAACAAATATAAACCATTTATAGTAATATTGATTCACCACTTAACTATTTAACTACTACCGATCCTTCAAAAAAGGCAACAGTTCACGCGTTGAGCTTAAGTTTTCGTTCAGTAATGTCACAATTTTAACTTCTTCATTTCCAGGTTCGCAAAAATTAACAGCTCCCAAGGCGTCCACAACAACAGAGTCTCCTGAATAACTTAATCCATTTGCGTCTTCACCTACTCGGTTCACCCCGACAACATAACTTTGGTTTTCGATTGCACGTGCTTTCAAAAGTGCTTTCCAATGTTCGTTTCTTCGAGCGGGCCAATTGGCGATATACAGAATAACGTCGTAAACTGGCGATTGGTTGGAAGCAATGCGATTTCTCACAATTTCAGGAAAACGCAAGTCGTAGCAAATTTGCAGTTGTAGGTTCCAACCTTTAAAACAAACGATTCTTTCTTCCGTCCCTGCGCTGTATGTTAAATCTTCACCAGCCAAGCCAAAGGTCTTCCTTTTATCGTAAACAGTGATGGTTCCATTCGGCTCAACAAAAAGTCCACGGTTGAAAAACTTACCATGTTCACGTACAATCATCGACGTATAAATAGCCGCATTTTTTTTCGATGCCAAATCCTTTAACCACTTGATAGAAACAGAATCGCTCATTTCTTCGGCCAATTGCTCGGCATTCATGGAAAATCCTGTTTGAAACATTTCAGGAAGGAGAATAAGATCAACTTGTTCCGTCTCGGACAATAAAGCTGAAAAATGAGCCAAGTTGGCGTTTTTATCTTCCCAAACTTGGTGGGCTTGTAGGAGGGCAATTCTTAAATCTTGCATAAACGTTCAGCGGCTTGTGTGAGTGTATCTGTGTCTTTTGCAAAACAAAAACGAATCAATTTTAGATCTTTTCCATCGGCATTGAAAACGGATAAAGGAATCGTTGCAACACCGTGTTCCAACACTAGTCGCTTACAAAATTCGGTATCTGCTTCTTGACTAATGTTTGCATAAGAAGCCACTTGAAAATAGGATCCTTCGGAAGGCAATAGTTCAAAGCGACTTTCGGTGATGAGGTTACGGAACAAATCGCGTTTATCCTGATAAAACGATCCTAGTTGCAATACGTCCACTTTATCCAAGTATTCGCTCAAGGCAACTTGCGCTACACTGTTTACGCTAAAGACTAAAAACTGATGTACTTTTTTGATTTCTATCATCAAATGTTCAGGTGCAACTAAGTAACCAACTTTCCATCCAGTGATGTGAAATGTTTTTCCAAACGAGGAAACAACAATTGTGCGATCGATCAATGCTGGTCGAGTATTCGCAGAAATATGGCGTTCTTCAAAGGTGATGAATTCATACACTTCGTCGGAAAGCAACAACAAATTCGGATGTTTCGCTAGTACGTTTTCCAATTGCTCAATGTCTTCAAGCGAGAAAATGCGTCCAGAAGGATTGTGCGGATTGTTGACAATTAATAAACGCGTTTTTGGCGTAATTGCTTGTTCGATGCGTTCCCAATTGGGTGTAAAATCATCATTCAAGGAAATACGAACAGGTTTTGCGCCAGTCAAAATCACAGGAGGCTCGTAGCAATCATAACTTGGATCTAAAATAAGTACTTCTTCACCTGCTTGAACCAAAGCTTGGATAGTTGCGTAGATTGCTTGCGTTGCTCCAGCGGTCATCAAGACTTCTGTTTCGGGAACAACATTTCGTCCATAACAACGCTGAATCATTCCACAGATTTTTGCCAACAAGGGCGGATAACCAGCCATTGGAGCATATTGATGAATGGAATCTTTGGCAATGCGCTGCAGAATATCAGTCAATTGTTCATCGACAGGAAAATTTGGAAATCCTTGTGAAAGATTGATAGCATTGTGCTCCACCGCCAATTTTGACATAACAGTGAAGATGGTCGTTCCAACATGAGGTAATTTAGACATGTGCGAATTTTTGTAACGCAAATATAGAGAATCAGATGAATCTCAATAGACCGTTCAACAAGCCATTAGTCAAATTTAACAGTTGTGTTTTTGAATCGATTCCTTTTTTAACTATTATTGTTTCACAAATTTATATACAAATGAAACAGACATATATAGTTATTGCCACTGCACTTTTAAGTTTAATTGCATTCGGATCTCAAGCGCAAGAAGTGAAAGAACTTAAAAAAGAAGTGCGTAAAGAGGTGAATTTACAAGAAGAAAATGGTGTAAAAACCTTAACCATTACGACAACTGAAAATGGTGTAATAACTGAAGAAGTTTACAAAGGTGAAGCAGCTGAAGCGAAAATGGCGGAGTTTGAAACCAAAGAAGGTGAAGTACGCGAAGAGGTGAATGTAATTGAAAACAACGGCGAAAAAACTGTAACAGTTACAAAAACAGTCAATGGTGAAACGACAGTTGAAGTATTTACTGGAGCCGAGGCGGATGCTAAGTTAAAAGAAATGGAGCTTGGATCATCGAAAGAAACGAGTCCAAAAAAATTAGATGTGAAATTGGAGAAACGTGAATTTCCAAAAACTGAACCAGTTAAGAAAAATTAAATTGTTGGTTTAAAATAACCTAAGCTGTCTTGTAAAAGGCAGCTTTTTTTATATTCGTAAAATGAAAAAGATACTTTTAGTAGCATTGCCATTGTTGGTTTTTTCCTGTTCATCAAAGGATGAGCAATTTTGTAAGTGTTTGCAAGCAGGTGAAGAATTGAATGATTTTTCTGCAAAAATGATGACGGAAGAAGTCACTCAAGAGAAAGCAAACAAAATGCAGCAATTAAAAGATGTAAAGAAAAAAGAATGCGTCGACTATCAAACTATGATGGGCGATGAAATGTTGAAGCGTAAAGCAGAATGTAACAACTAAAACGAAACACATGTTAGGCCTACTACTCATTTACTTTATCGGAAAATACTTCTATCAATTGGCAGAAGACAACAACCGCAACAAATGGCTTTACGCTATTTTGGGAGTTGTTGTGTATTATATCGGAATGATTGTATTAACAGTCGTTTTTGGTGTGATCATGTCATTTACAATCTATCCTTATTTCTTTGACATGAACGATGTATTACTTACCCTCATTGCAATTCCTTTTGGATTGTTGAGTGTATGGATCTTTTATTCAATTCTAAGAAAGGCGTGGAAAAACAAACCTGTCATAAAAGAGAATGATAATTTGATTGATGATTTTTGATTGAAAATAGAAAAAGGCTGCTAAATAAGTAGCAGCCTTTTGCCTATCAAATTATTCTCAATGAACTTCTAAATATTTAAATTTATTGAAGTTACTTAATTGAAGATCACATCTAACGCCTCACAGAATTTACTAGCTGTATGCGCTAAAATTTCTTTCGTATGTGCAGCTGAAACAAAACCAACTTCGTATCCACTCGGTCCTAAATAAACACCACGATTCAATAATTCACGGTGAATGTTTTTGAATCCTGTCATGTCTGGGTTGATTTCATCCGCTTTGTGAATGCTTTTCTTTCCATCAAAAGACAACCAGAAAATAGATCCAATGGTTACCAGTTCAAAGTTGTATGCATTTGCTTTTGCATGTGTGTTGATGATGTCAACAAAATAGCGTGTGCGTTCTGCTTGCTCTTCGTAAAATCCTGATTTCGCGCATTCTGTTAATTGCGCAATTCCAGCGGCCATTGCTACTGGATTCCCAGATAAGGTTCCAGCTTGATAAACAGGTCCATCAGGTGAAATTTGTGCCATGATTTGTGCTTTAGCACCGTATGCCCCAACTGGTAAGCCACCACCTATAATTTTTCCATAAGTAACGATATCTGGTGCAATTCCATACAATTCAGCAGCACCTGAAAAAGCAACTCTGAATCCTGAAATTACCTCATCAAAGAACAATAAAATGCCTTCTTCAGTACAAATTTCTCTCAAGGCTAACAAGAATGTTTTTTCTTGCAATAACAAACCATTGTTCGCTGGAATTGGTTCGATAATCGCACAAGCAATTTGATCTTTATATTCTGCTACACATTGTTTTAATGCGTCTAAATCGTTCAAAGGTAAAACCAACGTATCTACTGCAACATTCACAGGAACACCAGCGCTGGATGTTTCCCCAAACGTTACCAATCCACTTCCGGCTTTCACCAATAAGGCATCCGAATGTCCATGATAACAACCTTCAAACTTGATAATTTTTGTTTTACCAGTATACCCGCGTGCTAAACGTAAAGCAGACATCACCGCTTCCGTTCCTGAACTAGTAAAACGGATTTTATCAATAAATGGATTGCGACTCAAAATCAAATCCGCCAATTCATTTTCTAAACGGGTAGGCGCTCCGAAGCTCGCACCGTTTTGCAATGCTCCAACAATTTTTTCATAAACAGCTGGATGATTGTGACCTAAAATAAGTGGTCCCCAACTACAACAATAATCGATAAACTGATTGTCGTCTTCATCCCAAATGTAACAACCGTCACCTTTCTTAATAAAAAGAGGTGAACCTTCAACCGATTTAAACGCACGAACAGGAGAATTTACACCACCTGGAAAATACGTTTTTGCTGTTTCAAATAGCGCTTCAGAAGTTGAGCGTTTTATCGTGTGTTGCGTTGACATGCTTATCTGTTTTGAGTGCAAAATTAGTACATAAATACCGATTTCAACAGAAAAATAAAGTGTCTTTCTGTTAATCATTAAACAACTAAAAGGAATATTTAGCTCACTTATTAAGAATAATTAACAAAAATTTGGATTATTGTTGTTGATTTCAATGAAATGGTTCCGCGACATGGGTGAAGGTGGTGGAATGTTCTCATATGGTTTAGGATTGATCTTATTCTTGATTGGTTCTTCTTTGGGAGCAATTTCTTCAATCTTAGGATTCATGAAAAAATAATAAACGACTTTCGTTTGGAAAAGGTCTTCTTCGGAAGGCCTTTTTTTTGCGTTTTACATTCCTATCGGTTAATTACTTTTTTTCAGCGAAACCCTTCCCTTTCAATCTTTCATTATCTTTGAAGTGAAATCTAGATATAATGAGCCATTTCGAAAATTCTTTAGCTTTTGCACAAGGTTTGGACGCAAAAGATCCATTAAAATCCTTCCGCGATAAGTTTTATTTCCCAACATTTCACGACAAAACTGTTCGATATTTCACAGGAAACTCGCTTGGATTACAACCAAAATCAACCAAAGAATACATTCTTGAAGAATTGGACGCTTGGGCTGAATACGGTGTTGAAGGACATTTTTTAGCAAAGCGTCCGTGGTTTGCTTACCACGAAAATTTAACGCAAAAAGCTGCGAACGTCGTTGGCGCATTACCAGTTGAAGTGGTGGTGACTCATTCCTTAACAACCAATCTACATTTATTGATGGTGTCGTTCTATCGCCCAGAAATCAACGGTAAACGAACAAAGATTTTATGCGAAGCGAAAGCTTTTCCAAGTGATCAATACGCTTTGGAATCACAAGTGAAATTTCATGGACTTGACCTAGCTGAACATTTAGTGGAAGTAGCACCACGCGAAGGAGAGCAATTGATCCGTGAAGAAGATATTTTAGCGAAAATTGATGAATTAGGTGACGAATTAGCAATGGTAATGATTGGTGGTGTAAACTATTACACGGGACAATTATTCGACATGGAAAAAATCACAAAGGCGGGTCATGCTGTTGGTGCAATCGTTGGTTTTGACTTGGCGCATGCCGCAGGAAACATTAATCTTAAATTGCACGATTGGGGCGTAGATTTCGCTGCTTGGTGTGGTTACAAATACTTAAATTCTTCACCAGGTGGAGTAAGTGGAATGTTCGTACACGAACGTCATGCTTACAATCCTGAATTACCGCGTTTTGCTGGCTGGTGGGGTTACGACAAAGAAACGCGTTTCTTGATGCAACCAGGATTCAATCCAATGAAAGGAGCGGAAGGTTGGCAATTGAGTAACGCACCAATTCTTGGAATGGCAGCGCATTTAGCATCTTTAGATATTTTCGAAGAAGCAGGAATGGAGCGCATCGGAGAAAAACGCGATTTGATGACAGCCTACATGGAATTTGTCATTGACAATATTTCAGAAAAAAACAAAGAACGTTGCACATTTGAATTAATAACGCCGCGCGACAAAACAAAACGTGGAGCCCAATTGTCTATCATGGCGAAAGGACAAGGAAAAGCATTGTTTGATGCCTTGTCAGCTGAAGGAGTAGTAGCAGATTGGAGAGAACCAAATGTCATCCGAATCGCACCTGCACCATTATACAATTCATACGAGGATTGTTACTGGTTCGGGCAACTATTGGAAAAAGCAATACAATAGGATTCGTGATTTATAATTTATAATTCATGATTCATGATTTGATTTTTGAAAATTGTGATTAACTTAATTTAGAGTATTCACAAAACGCAAGATAAATGATAAAGAAATTTGAAGATTTAGGAGTTTGGCAAGAAGCAAGAGAGTTGTGTAAGGAAATTTATATGCACATTTCAAAGACTCCATTTTCAAATGACTATGCACTTGTGAACCAAATCAATCGTTCAAGTGGATCTATCATGGATAATATTGCAGAAGGTTTTGAACGATCTGGAAATCGCGAGTTTATTCAATTTTTGACAATCAGTAAAGCATCTTGTGCAGAAGTAAAATCGCAAGTTTATCGTGCATTCGATCGCCAGTATTTGTCAGAAAGTGAAGTAGAAAAACTAAGTGCTAAAACACAAAGCCTCATCAATCAATTGGGAGGTTTTATACATTATTTAAAACAATCAGAATTTAAAGGAACGAAATTCAAGGAACCAGATTTAGTCTATTTCCCAAATAACGAATCCTGAATCACGAATCCTGAATGACAAATTATGAATTGCAAGTATGGAAAATAATAAAAAAGTAATCATCGTTGGAGCCGGCTTGGTTGGTTCATTGTGGTCAGTTTATTTATCAAAAGCAGGTTATTCTGTCACGATTTATGAACGTCGTCCCGATATTCGTAAAGCAGAAATTTCTGCTGGAAAGTCAATTAATTTGGCCTTATCAAACAGAGGTTGGAAAGCATTGGATACTGTTGGTGTTGGTGATGAAATTCGCAAAATCGCGATTCCAATGCACGGACGTGTGATGCACGACATGAAAGGAGATTTGACGTATCAACAATACGGTAAAGACGGCGAAGCGATTTACTCTGTTTCACGTGGAAAAGTCAATGCAACCATGATGGACATTGCAGAAACACATGGAAAAGCAACGATTCATTACAACCACGATTGTCGAAAAGTGGATTTGAAAAACGGGATTGTTTACTTGACAAATTCCGTAACAGGTGAAGAAATCGTTGACAAAGCAGATTTAGTATTCGCTGCCGATGGAGCATTTTCTTCTGTGCGTTACAACTCAATGCAAAAAACAGATCGCTTCCAATACAGTCAAAATTACATTGCTGATGGTTACCGCGAAATTTTACTTCCTGCAAATCCAGATGGTTCATACAGAATGGATAAAAACGCTTTGCATATTTGGCCACGTGGTCGTTTCATGATGATTGCCTTGGCAAACGAAGATGGTTCATTTACGTGTACTTTGTTCATGCCGCATGAAGGTGGAGAAAATGCCTTTGATAAATTAACATCGAAAGAAGCAGTTGATAATTTCTTCAAATCAACCTTCCCAGATTTCTATGAAATGATGCCAAACATCGCCGATGCGTGGGAAGATCATCCCTTATCTGCCTTGGCAATTGTTCGTTGTTATCCTTGGCACAATGGAAAAGTAGCTTTGATGGGTGACGCGGCGCATGCGACAGTTCCTTTCTACGGACAAGGAATGAATGCTGGTTTTGAAGATTGTACAGTTCTAAATGAATTGATGATCAAACACAACCACGATTGGGATGCAATTTTTGCGGAATACAGTCCATTGCGTAAACCAGATGGTGATGCTTTACAAGATTTGTCGCTTGATAATTACTATGTAATGCGCGATTTTGTTGCAGATCCAGCGTTCTTATTGCGTAAAAAAATCGAAGCAAAATTCAGTACTTTGTATCCAGAAAAGTGGATGCCGTTATACTCGCAAGTAACCTTCAGTGAAATTCGCTACAGTGTTGCGTATAAGCAAGGTCAAGTGCAAAATGGAATCATGGATCAAGTAATGGAGATGCCAAACATCGAACAAAACTGGGATTCAGAAGAAGTGATGCAAAAAATCCTTTCCTTGTGTTAATTGATTAAATAAGAACTATGAATAGAATTCTTTCAGCTGTATTTATACTGTCAGCGTTTGTTGTTTTTTCTCAACGCGATTTAACTCCTGGTAAGAAAAGAGGCGATGTTTTTGGAAAGTCAGATTACAAAGATTACCGTTATTTTGGTTTACAAGTTTCTGGAGGGCCAACGTACATGTTTACGCGCTCGAACAAAAACAATCCAACGTATGCAACAACAGATGCAATTGGAAGACCATTGGATTACACCTTTGATCCAGCTGGAAAATTAGGATTCTTCCTTGAAGTTGGAATGGCACATTTCCCGAAAAAACGCTCGAAATTGTCAACTAAATTGAAGACGGTTCTTGTGTCGTATTATGATTGGGGACTTGGCTTCAAATACCTTGGAGGAACTGAAACAACAACAATTAATTACTACAACCTTTCGAATCAATTATTGTCAACAACAACCGGAAAAGGTTCGTTTTACAATGGTTCGATTTACGGTCGTTTTACCTTGCACAAAAACATCAACCTTACGAAAAAATACTTCATTGACAATGGTTTAGGTGTGAATTTCGATTACCGTTTAGTAAATGGAAATCAAGCGTATGATGGTGCTTCACTTCCGGGTGATCAATCCTTTGCGAAACCGTTTGCAGCACAATTGCACTATGATTTAGGATTTGGAATTAAAATGAGTCGCAGAAGTTACTTCATTCCAGGTGTTCAAATGCCAATTGTTGGTTTTGCACAATGGCGTGGCGGATGTGCAGCAACACATTGGTTTTCATCAAACTATGTTCCTGCCTTGTTCCACTTGAAATTGATTTATTTATTCGAAAAGAAAGCAAAAGGTTGTCCTGCTGCGAAAGGCAACGACGACGACAATAAACGTTACCGCGAAGGTCAAGGAGGAAATTAAACAAGGATGAAAAAGATCTATTATTTAAGCACATGCGATACGTGTCAACGTATTTTAAAGGAAATTAATCCGGGAAAAGACGTTGAATTGCAAGATATAAAAGCACAAAACATTGATGCAACAACCTTGGATTGGATCAAAGAAAAAGTGGGTTCTTACGAAGCGTTGTTTTCAAAACGTGCAATTAAATACCGTTCACTTGGACTCAATGAAATGAGTTTAACAGAAGCAGATTACCGAAAGCATTTATTGGAAGAATACACCTTTTTGAAACGTCCGTTTATGATCAACGGCGATGAGGTATTCATTGGCAATGCAAAGAAAGATGTTGCCGCTGCGGTGGAATCGTTTAACAAGTAAATGAAAAACAAAACACTTTCTGCGCACATTGCACTTTTCTTGGTAAATACATTGTATGGCGCCAGTCACGTGCTTGCGAAAGGTGTAATGCCAGCTTATTTAACACCCAACGTTTTCATCTTGTTTAGAGCTTTTGGAGCAACTGTGTTGTTTTGGATGGTGAAAGCCTTTTTTGTGCGTGAACGTGTTGAACGAAAAGATTTACTCTTACTCGCTTTTTGCGGATTGTTCGGCGTAGCCATTAATCAATTGTTCTTTTTTCATGGCTTGAATTTATCCTCATCCATCAACTCGGGAATCATCATGGCCTTTAACCCAATTTTGGTCGTTATTCTCTCGTTTTTTGTCTTAAAAGAATCGATTACGGTCACAAAAGCAGTGGGAATTCTCTTGGGAACAAGCGGCGCCATCTTACTCACCTTAACCGCCGGAACAGGAAAAGGCGATTCCATGTTGGGCGATTTCTTTCTCTTCATCAACGCCTTGAGTTATGCCATTTACTTGGTGATCGCAAAACCATTGATGAAAAAATATTCTCCTTTAACGGTCATCACCTATGTCTTTACCTTTGGCTTGGGAATGTTGTTCGTGTATCCACCAGTCTTAACTGAATTGTTCCAAACAAATTTTACTGTTATTCCAACCGAAGCGTGGTTGAAAATCGTGTATGTGGTGGTGGGCGTTACCTTCATGACGTACTTGCTTACGATGTACGGCTTAAAATACCTCACGCCATCCGTTTCAAGCGCCTACATTTATTTCCAACCAGTAATGGTGATGTTCTTCGCATTTTCCTTCAGCGCACTTGGCATTGCAGCCGATTACACAGGAACCATCACCCTCGAAAAAATTGCCTACATGTTGGTGATTTTCTTAGGCGTTTACATTACTTCCCACAGCGCCATTCGATCGCGATTGAAGGGGTGAGTATCACAATATGGTAAAACTAATTTAATACTTTGTTAAAATACAAACAAGTGTAAAGGGCTTACTTTGTCGAAGAAATGCAATGTGTTCAACTCATGCCTATTAGCAGATTAAATAATCTCTTAAACTCCTAACTTACTAAATATCAATGTATGAAAGATTGCTTTTTTTGAATCAAAAAGAGTTCAAACATAAAGCAAACAAATAAACTAAACCTATCACTTGATGATTCGTCTATCAGATAGATGAAGTCAACACGCCTACTCATGCGAAATTGCCGAAATGGTGTTGCTCAGCCAACGAGGAATTTACTAAATTTACTAAAATCTTATTATTTGAATAAAGTACTTTTTATATTATTTCTAATTGTCATTAATATTGGTTACGGCCAAACGTACATTGATGTTACGAACCAATTTATTCAAAACCCAAGCTTTGAAGACTACACTGCTTGCCCACAAAGCAACTCCGCATACCCAAATTCAATGTGGATTGATAGCGTATTAGGTTGGTATGCACCAACACTAGGAACTAGTGATTATTTTAACGTTTGCAATACGAATAACCTTAATAGTGTTCCAAATAATACCGCAGCTGGTTATCAATATGCTTATCATGGGAGTGCCTATTGTGGATTTTTAGCATATTCACTTTGGTCAAATCATATGTGGAGCGAGTATATTCAAACCCAATTGTTACAACCGCTTGAGGTTTCTAAGTATTATAAATTCACCATGAGAATAAATCGGGCAAATGATTATAATTTAGCAGTAAAGAATATCGGGGTAAATTTCTCCGAATTCTCTGATACGGATCATACCAGTGCTAAATCTTTAAATATTTTACCGACTATTTTTAATGGTGCTGGCTATATTACAGATACGCTAAACTGGATTGTTGTGCAAGGTGTTTTTCAAGCGTCAGGAGACGAAAATTATCTAACGATAGGTTGGTTTGGAGACACCATAACGGATGATTATACATTTTTTATTCCACCAGACATTGACCCAATTACGGGAGATTCACTTTACTTAACAGATACATATTATTTGGTTGATAGTTTAAAACTCTACGAAATTGAATATGACTATGAAGATTTTAATATCAACGTAATTACTCCAAATGGTGACAATATCAATGATGTATTTGAATTACCATTTTCTTATTCAAAAGTTTCCTTACTCAATAGATGGGGAAACTTAATTTGGGAAAATACTGGAATGCAGTTTTGGAATGGTAAATCACAAGATGGTAATGATGTGAGTGATGGTGTTTACTTCTATGTGATTGAAACAGAAAATAAAACTTATAAAGGATTTGTTCAAGTAGTAAGGTAAAAATCAATTTTAAATGAATTTGTTCCCCAAATCACTTTAGCTTTTCAAGCATCCCTTGCGCTGAAAAATCAAAAATAGCTTAAAAACGCTGTTTTTTCTTCAATTTACGCATTTCTAAACCCCAGTATTCACGGCACTTTCAGAAGAATGAGCTATAGATGCTAGATGGATAAAGCATAGATAAGCCATAGATAAAGCATAGATACTGTATGGATAGTGTATGAAAAAGAAATGGTAAAATCCTATTTATTGAAAATTATAGGATTTCAAGAAAGATACAAAGGTGCATCACCAAAGAATACCACGTTTAAAACAACTCCAAAATTCCGTACAAATCAACAACAGTGAAATACGTTCCTTTGTCGCCCGTGAGTAAAAGCTTATTTGTACCCGGTTGAGGGTTCTCTAAATAGTAAATGGTATTAATTCCTTCTGTATAATTGATGTCCACTTCTGTAAAATGATGATCGAAGCTCTTGGAAGGTAATTCCGCTTGGTTTTTTGGCGTTTTATACTTGCCTAATTTGTTACCCGGAACAAACAACACCTGCTCATAACTGTTCAAGTGTAAATTGATACTCGCGCCTTTTTTCACAACTGCCGAATAAATGTCGCCCTTCTTTTGATTGCTGTACACAAAACAATACACGTCATAACCCGATTCGTTTTTCAATAGCGTTAAGTGCTTGCCAGTTTTTTTGTTCAAGTCATTCACGTCTGAATAAAAGGTGTTCGCACGTTGTTTCGATGTAAAAACAGGACGCGTTGTATCGTAAACGCCTAAATTGTGTAAATCAGCATCGATCAAAAAATCCTTATACAATTCTTCCATGCGCTCGTTTTTCAGAGGAACACGAATCGCCAACGAAACACCATTGCCCATCAACGGATTGTAGGCTGCCGTATCGTATAAATCCGGCTGGTATTTGTGCTCGATTTCCGTTAGCATGGAATCAATTTTGATGCGCTCTTCTTTGGTGAATTGTTCAAACGATGTGGCTGATTGATTGATATCGTTCGGTGTTTCAGAAAAGGGTTTCTTCCAGACAATCCAAACAACCAAGGCTAAAAGTCCAACAATCAGTGAACTTGCTGCAATCGAACGAAATGAAATATGAATCTTGTTTTGAATCAAGGTGTTTTTCACGCGGATCTTTCCATCTTTTAAGTCGCGCTTCAGTTCAGTGATCTTTTCTAAATGTTCTGGATTGAGTTCAATCTTCTCCAACTGTTTCAACAACCAATTGGCCAAGCGAACGGTACACGCTTTTTGCTTTACAATCCACAGCAATTGATCAACGTACCACAATTTTGTAGCATACGACGAGCGCGATAAATAATTCAATCCGCGGAGCATGTCATCCGAACAAAAAGCATGGATTTCTTCCAACAAAGCTTGTTCATTTTCTGCTGCTTCAATCTTATCCTTCGAAGCTGTAAAACGCTCTTGAATTCCTTTAAACAACAATTGTTCAATGAACATGCGATCCGTTTCAGGCAATAATTGCGCATAGGAAAACGCACGAACCGTAACTTCTAAGACTTCATTTTCTTTGAAACGCAACAGCTGCGGCAACAAATATGGACTTAAAAATCCTTGAAAAGGCGCATACATCGTATGACCTTTCCAGTTTTGAGCATCGGTAAAATCGTTCGTTGGAACCTTTCCGATAAGCAACGATTTTAAAGAAGCGTATTGGTCGATCCAATCCAAGAAAACAACTTTCGTTAAATCGAGTTCTTGTAAGAAGAGTTGAAGTTCAGCGCTTGAATAGCTTTGTCCATCGATGGTCAATTCGCCATTTTCACTCTTTGCTTCAAGCGAAGAAAGAAGTTCATTCAGCTGCGTTTTGTCGGTAAAATCTCCGTCAAATTGGAATGCTGCTCGTAGCGATTGTAGCGAGATGAACTTCATAGCACCAGTTATTTATTTCAACTGTTTTATAGCTGTTTGCACTTCGCGATCAAACTTGTTCGACACTTGGTAGTAGCCATCTTCTAGCCACATTTGTCGTGCAATTTCAGCTTTCAAAGTGCGCGCAATCAATCCTTTACTGTGATTAAAATCGCTCTTAACAAACTTAATTTTATACTCTTTTGCAGCAAATGCCGTGAAGTGATTTAAGATAGCATCGTTCACCGTGAATTTCTTATCGAATTCTGCTACAGATTTCCAAGTATTGCGTTTGTTTTGCACGAAATCGAAGGCAAAGGCATTAAAGGATTGCGAATAACGTAAGTCGGTGAAATACCAACTTGAACCAGAAGAATCAAGTGGAACAAATACATCCGGCATGATTCCACCACCACCGTAAACGATTTTACCTTTTGGTGTTTTGTACTTCAGTGAATCATTGAAATACGTTGAGTCTTGCACATACAATTCTCCGCTATCGTAACGATCCAATTGATCATTCATGTATTCTTCGTAACCTTCCTTATACGGTTTTTGGATACAACGTCCAGTTGGTGTGTAATAACGAGCAATTGTTAAACGCAAGTTACTTCCATCGCGTAATTTCACATCTTCTTGCACCAAACCTTTTCCAAATGAACGGCGTCCAACAATGGTTCCGCGGTCATTGTCTTGAATTGCTCCAGCCAAAATTTCACTTGCAGAAGCTGATTGTGCGTTGATGAGTACTACTAATTCTGTGCTTTCCAACATTCCTCCGCCAGTAGAGCGATAAACTTCAGATCGTGTATGTTCGCCTTTCGTTTTCACGATCACCAAATCCTTTATCAAAAATTCATCTGCAATATCTGTAGCTGATTGTAAAATTCCACCGCCGTTGTTGCGCAAATCGAGGATCATTTTGGTCATTCCTTTTGATTTCAAATACTCAGCAGCCTTTCTAAATTCATCCGTTGTGGTTGCAGAAAACTGTTCAATTTTAATGTAGCCAATTTTTGGTTGAATCATGTAGGCCGATAAAACCGATTCAATTGGAATAGCACCTCTTACAATTTCTTTGGTAAACTGTTTTCCATTGCGGTCAATTTTCACGGTGACAATCGTATTTTCTTTTCCTTTCAACAAGGACATCACTTTATCGTTTGTGATTTTCTTTTTAGCGATTTTTTTACCATTCACCTCAATGATTTTATCACCCGCTTTCAACCCAGCTTTTGAAGAAGGCGAAAAGGCGATGACATTTGTAATGCAAACCGTATCACGTAAAATGAAGAAGCGCACACCAACACCACCAAACTCACCATTGATGGATTCCGTCATTTCCGCTAAATCTTTTGCCGCGATGTAATTGCTGTGCGGATCCAATTTGTGAAGCATGTCAGAAATCGTTTGCTCGAACAACTCTTCGCCATTTAAAGAATCCACGTATTTTTTATCCAAGACTTCAATGATGTCTTGCATTTTTCGGTATTTCGCTGCACCTCCAGAAAGTTGATATTCTGAACTTCCAGTACTCAACAAGTTTCCAAGGTATAAACCAATTATTAGCGTTAGAGCCAATAAAAGTGGTAAGCGATAATTAACGTTAGAATTTTCCTCCATCAGTATTTTCAATTTGAATTAGTTCAATTCCCGCATCTTTTAGGAAATCAATTCCCGCCGTATCTTTGTATGAATCCTTAAAAACAACACGTGTGATACCTGCTTGAAGCACTAATTTACTACAATCTTTGCACGGAGAAAGGGTTAAATACAAGGTTGCTCCTTTGCAGTTGTTCGTAGATTTCGCCACTTTTAAAATCGCATTTGCTTCGGCATGTAGCACATACCAATTCGTTTCACCGTTCTCATTTTCGCAACAATTGTCAAATCCAGCAGGCGTTCCATTGTAGCCATCGGAAATAATCATTCCATCATTCACGATAATTGCTCCTACTTTTTTGCGTTGACAATGTGATAATTGTGACCAAGATTCAGCCATTTTTAAATAAGCTGTATCGTAACGTAATTGTTTTTGTAATTCTTTATTCTCCATAATTCTTCAATGCGCAAAAATAACAAATTGAACTTCTAAAGATTGGTTTTTAAGCTTATTTGGGATAAAAGTGGGACTTAAACAGTGAATTTGTAACCAACCGCTCGAATCGAATGAAAATAAATTGGATTTTTTGGATCGTCTTCAAACAATTTACGGAAGGAGAGAATATAATTATCAATTGTTCGTGAAGTTGGAAACTGGTCTTTCCCCCAAATTTTATCCAAGATTTCGTCGCGAGAAATAACGATACCTTCTTTCTCAGCAAATAATTTCAATAGTTCGATTTCTTTCTTCGAAATGGTTACACCAACGTTGGAACGAATATCAATGACTTCATACGTTTCAAAATTCACTTCTTTCCCGCCAATAATCAAGGTGCTCGGCTGGCTATTTTTTTGCGTTAAATGTTTCGTCAGAATATTGACGCGCAACAACAATTCTTCGAGATCAAAAGGTTTACTCAAGTAATCGTTCCCGCCCAATTTCAATCCAGCGATGCGATCTTCGGTTGTGCCTTTGGCAGATAGAAACAAAATTGGAACGTCGCCGTGCTTGCGGATTTCTTTGCAAATGTCTAAACCGCTTACTTCAGGCAGCATCACATCCAAGATAATCAAATCCAATTTCGCCAACTCTTGCGCTTGTTGAAACGCCACTCGGCCGTTGTGAATGCATTGCACGTCGTATTGATCCAATTCTAAATTCAACTGAATTAAATCAGCCAAACTTTTCTCATCTTCAACCAAGCAAACCTTAATCATAAGCAAATTTGTTTCAACGAAGTTAAGGAATTTTAAGCAGTGATAAATCGCTCAAAAAAGTTCAAATTTAAAGACTTAAGAAAAGATAGGTGAATTTCATCCCTTTTTTGTTTTTAAACCTTGATGGTCAGAAAATTTAGACTAATTTTGCACTTTCTTACATTTTCAGGAGATGAGTACATCAAAAAAAATCAATTCTGCATTAATTTCAGTTTTCGACAAAACCGGTTTAGCACCGATTGTCCAAGAGTTACACAAAAACGGCGTCGTTATTTATTCGACAGGTGGAACGCAATCGTTCATTGAAGAGATGAATATTCCAGTTGAGCGCGTTGAAGATTTAACGTCTTACCCTTCTATTTTGGGAGGTCGTGTGAAAACATTACACCCAAAAGTATTTGGTGGTATTTTGAACCGTCGTGACTTACAAGAAGACCAAGAGCAAATTGCAGAGTTTGACATTCCTGAAATTGATTTAGTGATTGTTGATTTGTATCCATTTGAGGCAACGGTTGCTTCAGGAGCAGATCATGCTGCCATTATTGAGAAAATTGATATCGGTGGAATTTCCTTGATTCGCGCAGCTGCGAAAAATTACAAGGATGTTGTGATTATCCCATCTCAAGCTCAATATGCTGAATTTCTCGAAATGCTTGTTAACCAAAACGGTACAACATCAATCGAACAACGTGAATCATTCGCTCGCGATGCCTTCAATGTTTCTTCTCACTACGATTCAATGATTTTTAATTACTTCAATAAAGGAGAAAAAGAAATCTTGAAAGTGAGCACGCAACAATCACAGGTTTTGCGTTACGGAGAGAATCCACATCAAAAAGGAATTTTCCATGGCGATTTGGATGCAATCTTTGATAAATTACACGGTAAAGAATTGTCATACAACAACTTATTGGATGTTGATGCGGCAGTAAACTTAATGGCTGAGTTCAAAAACGAAGCACCAACGTTTGCTATTTTAAAGCACAACAATCCTTGTGGTTTGGCGATTCGTCCAACAATGAAACAAGCGTATGTGGATACCTTAGCAGGTGATCCTGTAAGCGCTTTCGGTGGAATTTTAATTGCCAACGGAGAAATTGATTTGGAAACAGCTGTTGAAATCAACGAATTATTTTGTGAAGTTGTAATTGCACCAAGCTACAATGCTGAGGCTTTGGAATTGCTGAAAAGCAAAAAGAACCGAATCATTTTGGTACAAAAAGAAGTTGCTTTACCAAAACGTCAAATCAGAACAATTTTGAACGGAATCTTAGAACAAGATAAAGACTTAATTACTGAAACGGCTGATCAGTTGGAATCAAGAACAAATGTGAAACCAACGGATGCTGAAGTGAAAGATTTATTGTTCGCAAATAAAATTGTGAAACACGTAAAATCAAACACGATCGTTTTGGCAAAAAACAATCAATTGTTGGCATGTGGAACAGGACAAACATCACGTGTTGATGCCTTGACACAATCCATTCATAAAGCAAAATCGTTTGGTTTTGACTTGAAAGGAGCTGTGATGTCTTCGGATGCATTTTTCCCGTTCCCTGATTGTGTAGAGATTGCAGACAATGCTGGAATTTCTGCTGTTATTCAACCAGGTGGATCGATAAAAGACGAGTTATCAATTGATTACTGCAACGAGCACAACATGGCAATGGTGTTCACAGGTAACAGACATTTTAAACACTAAAAAACATTTATTTGTCGAAAAGTGTAACAAAAATTCAAATTTTACGAAGAAACTGCTTAACATTATAAGCTACTAAAAAGAAGCGAGCAAAAAAACATGGGATTATTTAGCTTTTTAACGCAAGAAATTGCAATCGACTTAGGGACGGCAAACACGCTTATCATCATGAATGATAAAGTGGTTGTTGACGAACCTTCAATCGTTGCAAAAGATATTCAATCGGGCAAAGTTGTCGCCATCGGAAAGAAGGCACAACAAATGCATGGGAAAACCCACAAATTGATTGAAACCGTACGTCCTTTGAAAGATGGTGTAATTGCCGATTTCCAAAGTGCCGAACAAATGATTCGTGGAATGATCAAAATGATCAATCCAGGAAGAAGCTTGTTCAACCCTACATTACGAATGGTTATCTGTATCCCATCAGGTATTACCGAAGTTGAAAAACGTGCAGTACGTGACTCTGCTGAACATGCAGGCGCGAAAGAAGTATATTTGATTCACGAACCGATGGCAGCAGCAATTGGTATTGGAATCGATGTTGAAGAACCAATGGGTAACATGATTATTGATATCGGTGGTGGTACTTCTGAAATTGCTGTCATTGCTTTGGGTGGAATTGTTTGTGATAAATCAATCCGTATTGCAGGTGATGATTTCACAAATGACATTGAAGAATACATGCGTCGCCAACACAACATTTTGGTGGGTGAACGTACAGCAGAACAAATTAAAATTGAAGTGGGTGCCGCTTTACCTGAATTAGATAATCCACCAGAAGATTTCGCCGTACGTGGTCGTGACCTTATGACGGGAATTCCAAAGGAAATTATCATTACGTATTCGGAAGTAGCTCACGCCTTGGATAAAACAATTTCGAAAATTGAAGAAGCGATTTTAAGTGCTTTGGAGATGACACCACCAGAACTTTCTGCAGATATCTATAAAACAGGTATCTACTTAGCAGGTGGAGGTTCGATGTTGAGAGGTTTAGATAAACGAATTTCAGCGAAAACAAAGCTACCAGTTCACATTGCGGAAGACCCGCTAAGAGCTGTAGCCAGAGGAACGAGCATTGCTTTGAAAAACATTGATCGCTTCCAATTCTTGATTAGAGATTAATTTGAAAGTCCCGGTACATATTTACCGGGACTTTTTTATCTTTGTGCATGCGCAATTTGATAGCCTTTTTTAGGCGTTTCCGTGTATTCTTGTTTTTTGTGGTGTTGCAAATCTTTGCACTGTCCACTTATTTCTCTTTTTTACAGTTTCCACGTTCGCAATATTTAACAACTGCATCTTCCATCAATGGTTCAATTTTGGAAATGCGCAACGATGTAACGAAGCATTTTAACTTGAGCAAAAACAACGATGCCTTGCAACGTGAAAACATTTTGTTGCGAGAACGCTTGCCTCAAAGCTTCCACCGTTTGCAATATGGATTGGTTAAAATTGATGATACTTTGTACCGTCAACAGTATGAATATATTCCTGCGACGGTTATTAACTCTACTGTCACAAAACGCAATAATTACTTTACCTTGAACATTGGTTCTAAACAAGGGATTAAACGCAACATGGGCGTGTTCTCTGAAAAAGGAATTGTTGGAATTATTCACAACACAAGTGAAAATTACAGTGTTGTAAAATCTGTGTTAACGGAAGACATCAATTTGGACGTGATGATTGAGCCAATTGGAATGGTTGGTTTGTTGAAATGGGATGGACGTGATCCTCGAATTGGTTCAATTACTGGGATTTCAAATGACTTAAAAATTAAATTGTGGTCGAAAGTTGTTACACGTGGTGGTTCAGGCTATTTTCCACGTGGACTAACGGTTGGACATGTACGAAAATTGAATGCAGTTGAAGGAAAACCATTGTGGGATGTTGCTATTCGCTATTCAGAAGATTTTAGAACGATACAACGTGTTTACGTCATTAAAAACTTAATGCAAGAAGAACAACAAGCCATTGAGGCATTAATTCCAGCGGATAAAGAAGATGAATGAGGTAATTAAACATAGTATTCGTTTTATTGTGTTGGTGATTCTTCAATCATTGATACTTAATCAGTTGGAAATTGGTTGGGGAATCCAATTGATGGTCTACCCGTTGTTGATTATCCTTTTGCCGTTTGAATTAGGCACAATTTATCTCTTGACAATTGCGTTTGTTATGGGAATGGCGATTGATTCAATTTCCAATACCTACGGATTACACACGTCTTCCTTGTTGTTGGTGGCCTATCTAAGACCACAAATTTTCAAAATGTTCGCTCCTCGAGATGGTTACGATAATCTGAAAGAAGGAAATATCTATGAAATGGGAACGCGTTGGTTTATCTACGTATTCGGAACACTTTTATTCATTCATCATTTTTGGTTTTTCATCTTAGAAATGTTCCGATTGAATGATATTCTGTTAATTCTTCAAAAAACACTCTTGAGTTTGCCTCTTTCTTTTTTAATTTGTTTGTTATTGCAAGCATTACTTGTTTCTAAGCCGCAAGAAAGATGAATTTCGACGCACGTAAATACGTAATAATCACATTTGTGGTATTGGTAGGTCTTATCTATGCCATGCGTATTTTTTATATGCAGGTGATGGATGATACCTGGACACTGCGTGCGCAAGAAATCGCTGAGAAACGAAAAGAAATTACACCACCACGTGGAGTTTTGTTTGACCGTAACGGCAAGAAAATCGTATCCAACCGCACGTATTACAACTTAATGATGGTTGAGGCAGATATCAAAAACTTGGATACTGTCGCATTTGCTAAATTAATCGGTTGGACAAGAGAAGAAGTACGTGAACGATTCATTGCCATTCGTGAAGGTGAAGGAGTGTATCGCAACAAGCATACTGGAAAAACAACGCCGAATTATCAAAAGATTAGAGCGTATCCTTTCCTAAAGGAATTAACGCTTGATGAAATTGCAAACATTGCTCCTCACTTAGAGGATTTCCCTGGATTTTATGAAGAAGTAACGAGCATGCGTTCCTATCCATTTGCGAATGGAGCGAACATTGTTGGTTACTTATCCGAAGTGAATGCTGAAGAAGTAAAAGCGGATCATTTCTACAAACCAGGAAACAATATCGGTCGCGCTGGATTGGAACGTTATTACGAAAATGAATTAAGAGGCCGAAAAGGAATTCGTTATATCGTTACGTCAGCAATGAACAATGCGATTGAACCGTATGCGGATGGAAAATACGATACAACTGCTTTGCAAGGTCCTGCCTTGAAATTGGGTGTTGATATTATCCTTCAAGCGTATGGAGAAAAATTATTGCAAAACAAACGTGGTTGTATTGTGGCAATTGAACCAAACACAGGTGAAATATTGGCCTTGGTTTCTGCTCCGTCGTACGATCCAAACTTATTAATTGGGAAGCGTAATATTTCCATGAATTATCCGAAACTGTTGAAGGATCCAAATATGCCTTTACTTCCACGACCGTTGTCATCAGAATATCCACCCGGTTCAACCTTCAAATTGCTGAATTCCTTAATTGGTTTGCAAGAAGGTGTTATTACACCTGAATCAGGGTTCCCTTGTAACAAATCCGTTGTTGGATGTCACAATCACGCTAGTGCGGGAAATTTAGCGGACGCCATCAAACATTCCTGTAATCCCTATTATTACGCTGTAACAAGAAGAATTATTCAACAAGGAAAGAAACGCAGTAATTTTGAAGATGCAGAAATCGGATTGAATATCTGGGCAAAATACATGCATAGCTTTGGACTTGGACAACGTTTAGAAACAGATATTACAGGTTTGCGCTCAGGAACAATTCCAGATGCAGCGTATTATGATAAATGGTACGGACATCATCGTTGGGCCTTTTCTACGATTCGTTCAATTTCGATTGGTCAAGGAGAAGTCATGTTGACACCTTTGCACATGGCCAATATTGCTACCATTATTGCGAATCGAGGCTGGTACATTACACCACATTTCGTGAAATCAATTGGAAAAGACGGTCCTTTACCTGAATTCCGCAAGAAGCATTACGCGATGGTCGAATCGAGACATTACGCTACAATTGTAGAAGGAATGCGTCGTGTAGTGCATGAACCAGGAGGAACGGGAAAGCGTGCGCAATTAAAAGATATTATTGTGTGTGGTAAAACAGGAACGGTTCAAAATCCGCATGGAGACGATCACTCGGTTTTTGTAGCTTTTGCTCCGATGTATAAACCGAAAATTGCCATTGCAGTGTTCATTGAAAACGCAAAAGGTGGTGGTGGACTTTGGGCCGCTCCAACTGCAGGTTTGATGATTGAAAAATACTTAACACGAAAAATCACGGAGAAAGAACGTGAGAAAATAATTTTGGAAGCAAACTTTGCTTATAAATAAATGAGAAAAGGAGAATCGCTGGTAGCTCACTTAGATTGGGCATTGTTCATTGTCTACATGATTTTATTAATCATGGGAGTGGCAACAGTGTATTCAACCGCCTACAATGAAGATCATCCAAACATTTTTGATTTTTCACAGAAGTATGGAAAGCAAATCATGTGGGTGGGCGTTTCGCTTTTCCTTGGATTAATGGTCTTTCTAATTGATTCGGATATCTATCGAAAATTCTGTGTACCGATTTATTTGTTTACACTCGTTTTGTTGGTCATTGTACTATTCATGCCCGCTGTAAATGGTGCGCATGCATGGTTAGGAATTGGTTCAATGGGTATTCAACCCGCTGAGTTCGCCAAAATCGGAACAGGACTTTTACTTGCTCGATTTATCAGTAATGTAAACGTAAAACAACAGAACATTCAAACAGTTTTATTGGCGAATGCAATCATTTTGGTTCCAATGTCCTTAATTCTGCTTCAACCAGATGCTGGAACCTTTGTCGTTTTTACGTCCTTTCTGTTTGTAATGTACCGCGAGGGAATTACGTATGATCCATTGATTTTGAAAATGGTAAACAGTATTCCGGGAGTTAAATTCAAACAAACATGGGTGGGAAGTCACTTCATTCCTATTCTTTTTGTTGTCGTTTTCTTAAGTGTTGTTACGCTATTAATGAGTAATGAAACCTTAGAATTCTCTTGGCTGGGTGATGTAAAAATTCCTGGTTTTTGGAGTGTAATTATTGCCTTAACCATTTTTGCGCTAATCATGTTCTTGATTCTGCGTTTCTTATCATCGCGAAGAGATCGAAACAGAGCAACGTTTGTTGTACTCTTTGGGTATATTTTAGCATCTGGATTGGCAACAACGGTGAATTATGGCTTCCAAGGATTAGCGACGCACCAAAAAGATCGTATTGAACTTTTTCTTGGTTTGAAAGAAGATCCAGATGGAGATGATTATAACCGAAATCGTGCGATGGCGGCTGTTGGATCTGGTGGTTTTACAGGAAAAGGCTACAACAAAGCTTCAGTTTCAAGTGTTGAAAGTAACCACGTTCCTGAAAGTGAAACGGATTTCATTTTTTGTCCATTTGCAGAAGAATGGGGCTTCATCGGTGTTTTTGTTTTGTTTGGACTATACATGTTTATGTTGCTGCGAATCATTGTGATTGCAGAACGTCAACGATCTTCCTTTAATCGTATTTACGCGTATACTGTTGCAATGATTTTATTTTATCACTTTGCCATAAATATTGGGATGAACATTGGATTTGCGCCGGTTATCGGGATTCCATTGCCGTTCTTTAGTTATGGTGGTTCCTCGATGATGTCGTTCTCGATGATGATGTTCATTTTATTAAAATTGGATAGTCAACGAAGGGATGTTCTTCAATAAATTTTAAAACGAATTTACGAATCAAAGAAATCTTTATTTTTACATAAATAAATCTGAATATGAAGGATAGAAAAGAAACAAAAGTTACTTTTTCTGAAGGGGGTAAAAAGAAAATGACCTATGCTTTTTGGGCATTTGGAATGTTTCCTTTTTTGATTGTTTGTGCCTTGCTTTTGTTCCAATCTGAAGATGATTTGCCACCAGTAGAAATGTTGGCAGATCCACCCGAATTGCAAGCATCTGTTGTGTTTGCAGCGGACGGTGAAACGGAGTTGGGACGTTATTGGAAAGTAAACCGCACAAGTGTGGAATACAAAGAAATTTCTCCGTTTGTAACAGATGCGTTGATTTCTACTGAAGATGAACGTTTTCATGATCACTCCGGAGTAGATTTTAGAGCGATTGGACGTGCAATTATGAGTGTTGGTGGTGCTGGTGGAGCATCGACAATTTCTCAGCAGTTGGCAAAATTATTATTTACCCTGCAACAACGCGATCGTGAAAAATTGGCGCAAGCAACTGGTGAAGCAGTTGAAGGATCTGATTTAGGTTACATCGGTCGTAAACTAAAGCGTATCAATGAAAAAGCACGTGAGAATATCATCGCAATTCGTTTAGAAAAATTGTATACGAAGGAGGAAATTATCACGATGTACTTGAATCAGTTTGATTTCTTATACAACGCCGTTGGAATTGAGAATGCAGCGAAAGTTTATTTCAATAAAAAACCGAAAGATTTAACGAAAGAGGAAGCAGCAATGTTGGTTGGAATGTGTAAAAACCCTTCATTGTACAATCCTTATTCGTTTAAAGTCGAAAACTATAGACGTAAATTAGCTGCGCGCATGGAAATTGCTCCAGAGGCAGTAACTAGAGAACAAATTGCAGAGGCACGCGCTTCAGATTCATTGCGCGCAGTTTCACGTAGAAATCAAGTTTTGTTTCAATGGTTGAAAAATAGCAATGAAGAGAATGAAGCATTGCGCAATAAAATTACGCAAGAGGAATACGATAAATTGAAAGAAAAACCACTTGTAGTTGATTACCAAGAAGTAGATCACAAACAAGGTATGGCGCCTTATTTCCGTGAAGCAGTTCGTAAAGAATTGTCAGCAATCTTATTGGAAAGAAATACAGATGGAAGCTGGAAATACAAACGTCAAGATGGTACGCCATGGGATATTTACCGTGATGGTTTAAAAATATACACAACAATTGACGCTAATCTTCAAGAATATGCTGAAGAAGCTGTTGAAAGACATTTGAAAGAGAATCTTCAAAGTGCATTTGATGACAATAACCGTGGAACGCGCAATTATCCTTTTAGTAATGCAATTACAGATGACGCAGCTGAAGGAATCATGCGATCTGCTCGATTGAATTCACCTCGATACGCTGAATTGAAAGACCAAGGAATGTCTGACGGTGAAATTGTTGCGAATTTTAATACCCCAACGTCAATGCGTGTATTCTCTTGGAAACACGGTGAAGTAGATACTTTAATGACACCAAATGATTCAATTCGTTATTACAAATCTTTCTTGCATGCAGGATTAATTTCAATTGAGCCACAAACGGGATTCGTAAAAGCTTGGGTGGGTGGTGCAAATTTCCAACATTTTGCCTTTGACCACGTGCGACAAGGTAAACGTCAAGTTGGTTCAACTATCAAACCGTTCGTTTATAGTACCGCAATGGCAATGGGTGTTGTTAAACCATGTACGCAATTCGAAAACAGAGCGTATTGTGTGGATTTACAAGATGCTGAAGGAAACATTGACGATCGTTGGTGTCCTAAAAATGCTGGTGGATCGGATGCAAGCGTTGTTACAGCATCAACTGGTTTAGCGCAGTCGATGAACAACATCACCGTTGCTGTAATGGCAAAAATGGGTGGTTATGCTGGACCAAAAACCATTTCTAAATTATTGAAAATGATGGATATCAATCTTCGTCCTGAGGATGAGGTTCCAGCATTGTGTTTGGGAATTATGGATTTATCCTTGTATGAATTGGTAGGCGCGCAATGTATTTTTGCGAACAACGGAATTTACAATCGTCCAACAACCATTTTACGTGTTGAAGACAGAAATGGAAACGTGATTTATAACGCGAAACCATATTCGAAAGAAGTATTGAATGAGAATGTTGCCTACGAAACGTTGTTAATGATGAAGAAAGTTGTGACGCAAGGAACAGCAGGAAGTCTTCGTGGGGGACAATCGTGGGGGAATGTTTTGGCACCAACGGCTGGTAAAACAGGAACAACACAAAATAACTCTGACGGATGGTTTGTTGGTTTAACACCAGAATTAGTAACAGGTGTTTGGGTAGGAGCTGAAGATCGTGCTGTACGTTTCCGTTCAATGAACTGGGGACAAGGAGCAAGAATGGCTTTGCCAATTTATGGATATTATATGCAGAAAGTGTACAAAGATCCGGTCGTTGCTTTGTCGACAACTGATTTTGAAGCGCCTGCAAATTATGATCCTCAGCAGTTTTCATGTGCAGGTGAGGCTTCTCTGGAGCCAGCAGCAGATGAAGTAAGCCCTGAAGATCCACTTTTTGATTTTTAAGAGATGAATAAAGTTGTAAAAAATGTTGAAGAAGCATTGGTTGGTATCGAAGACGGTATGACTTTAATGCTTGGCGGTTTTGGATTGTGTGGAATTCCTGAAAATTCAATTGCTCAATTGGTAAAAATGGGCACAAAGAATTTAACATGTATTTCAAACAATGCAGGTGTTGACGATTTTGGTTTAGGCTTGTTGTTGCAACAAAAACAAATCAAAAAAATGATTAGTTCATATGTTGGTGAAAATGCTGAATTTGAGCGTCAAATGCTTTCCGGTGAATTGGAAGTTGATTTGATTCCACAAGGAAGTCTGGCAGAAAGATGTCGTGCTGGTGGAGCTGGTATTCCTGCGTTTTTTACACCTGCTGGTTACGGAACTGAAGTAGCTGAAGGAAAAGAAGTGCGTATTTACAATGGAAAACCACATATTTTGGAATCTGCTTTAACGGCTGATTTCGCAATTGTAAAAGCATGGAAAGGGGATACAGAAGGAAATTTAGTTTTCAAAGCAACGGCTCGAAACTTTAATCCAATGATGGCAATGGCTGGTAAAATCACAATTGCTGAAGTGGAAGAATTGGTTCCAGCTGGAGAATTGGATCCGAACTATATTCATACACCAGGAATATTTGTTCAACGTATTTTCAAAGGAGAGAAATTTGAGAAACGCATTGAGCAACGAACTGTTAGACAGAAATAAAATGATCATATAATTCGAGAATTTGAAGATTCGAGTATTCACTGTTTCGCTTCAAATTTTCAAATTCAAGAATTTTCAAATTTGAGTTATGGCTTTAGATAAAATTGGAATTGCAAAACGCATTGCACAAGAGTTAAGAGATGGTTGGTATGTAAATCTTGGGATTGGCATTCCGACACTTGTTGCAAATTATATTCCTGAAGGAATTGAAGTTGAATTTCAATCTGAAAATGGTGTTCTTGGAATGGGCGCATTTCCGTTTGAAGGTGAAGAAGATGCTGACTTAATTAATGCTGGTAAACAAACGATTACTGTGCGTGAAGGTGCTGCTTTTTTCGATTCAGCGATGTCTTTTGCAATGATTCGTGGACAGCACGTTCAATTGACAGTTCTTGGAGCAATGGAAGTTTCTCAAAATGGTGATATCGCCAATTGGAAAATTCCAGGTAAAATGGTGAAAGGAATGGGTGGTGCGATGGATTTAGTTGCGTCTGCTGAAAACATTATTGTTGCCATGATGCATTCAAACAAAGCTGGTGAATCGAAGATTTTAAAAGAATGTACGTTGCCATTAACCGGCGTTGGTTGCGTAAAAAAAGTCGTGACGGAATTGGCGGTAATGGAAATCAAAGACAATAAATTTCATTTAATTGAACGCGCGCCTGGTGTGACGGTTGAAGAAATTATTGCACTTACTGAAGGTGATTTAGTTGTGCCTGATTTCGTTCCAGAAATGGTTCTTTGATTCGATGATTAACTCCATTCGGAACGTATCTTTTTTAAAGTACATCGTACTTGCGTTTTGTGTTGTTTGGTTAATTTATTTCATGCTTAACAATGAAATCCCAACTGATCCAGGTGACGGGATTATGCATTTTTTCATTGCGCAAGGTTCATGGCATCAACCGGAGCTTTTTTTACATCATTGGGGAAAACCATTCTTCATTCTTGTAAGTTCGCCTTTCGCCCAATTTGGTTTCAACGGAATGGTTGTGTTCAATATTCTTGTTTTTACCTGTACAGTTTTACTTGGCTTTCGCATTTTATCAAAACACGGTGTTTCTGTTTGGTTGCAAGTGCTTTTTCCACTCATTTTATTGGTTGCACGTGATACAATAGATACACTACTTGGTGGATTAACAGAGCCTTTGTTTAATCTGGCTGTTATGCTGTCTTTATTGCTATTGCTTGAAAAGAAATGGATGTGGTTTGCTATCCTAGTTTCGTTTATGCCGTTTATGCGTAGTGAGGGACAATTGCCCATTGTACTAGGAATCATGCTTTTATTATTCAATCGATCGTACAAAACCATTCCTTTTATTTTCACCGGTTTCATTGTTTATGCTTTAATTGGTCTCATTGGATATAATGACTTTTGGTGGTATTTCACAAAAAGTGCTTACAGCATGGGTAATTCAATGTATGGCCATGGAACGTGGGATCACTATCTTCTTTCGTATAGGTACTACTTGGGAAATCCGGGACTTTATATTCTTCTGCTCGGAATTCCGTGCATGCTAGTTTTACTTATTAAGAAGCGTTGGAGTGCCTTTCAATTCAATTGGGCGTTTTATAGCTATGGCATTTTTTTAGGAATTGTCGTTTTACATTCGTATTTCTGGGCAACTGGACAAAATGGATCGGCAGGATTGACACGAATTGCCACACAAGGCGTTCCAGTGGTAATACTCTTAAGCCTCTATTATATAAGTCGATTTAAACTGTCGAATCACTTGATTTCATCCATTATTTTCCTTGTTTTTACTGGAATAATGACACTTACATTGGTACAAACCGAAATTTATCCTAAAAAAGCAACTGCACTTGAACATCAATTAATTGCTGCTGCTGATTTTATGAAGACCCAAAAAATGGGCGACAATAAAGTTTATTACCATTATCCGCTTTTTAGTTTTCGTTATGGTGAAAATCCGTTTCAACCAGATCGAAAATTAATTCATTATAGTTTCGCTGATTTGGATACATCAATGAAATACACGCTTAAACCTGGCGATTTTATTGTCCGCGATAGTCATTTTGGTCCGATGGAAGCCAATGTACAATTGAAAGATGTAAAGAAACATCCTGAATTAGTGATTGTGAAAGAATTTGTGAGTTCGGAGCAATTGAATGATGCGTTGAACGAAATAGAAGGTGTGATTATTTACCAGTATATTCCGCTAAAGAAGCAAGTGAAAGTGCAAACTGTTAAACAAGTAATTGCAGCAAACAAAGTTCTACACATTAAAGCAAATGAAGAATTTACAGCATTGCCCTCTGTAAAAGAATTTTATTCGACAGAAACGAAATTATGGGTGAATTTGGTGGCTAAGTCAAATGGTTTGAAAATCGTTTACGATTATAATAACAAAGAAGACTACAGCTTTGTGGAATTAAAAGCAAATGAAGCAATTGAAAATTCTTACGTGTTCAAAACCGTTGGAAAGGGTAAACTTTACATCTGGAATCCAGATAAAGTGGCAACTGATTTAATTGTGAATTCCATTCAACAAGAAAAAGTAGCATACCATCCGATTATGAGATGACAACGGGGGAATTTGATAATTTGTAGATTCAAAAATTCGAGGATTAAATCTTCAAATCTTTCAAATTTTTGAATCCTTTTAATTATCGATAGAAGTTCATTTCCTCAATGTACTTGTGAACGGGTTCTGTCAGCAAATAACGCACATCTTTACCATCACGAATGGCATTGCGCACAAAACTCGCTGAAACTTTCATTACTGGAGCTTCATCGCAAAAAACAACATTCGCATCTTTTGCAAAATCATTTCCAATGTGTGAATTGATTCCAGTTACTTCTGCTTCTTCTTGAACCGTTAAGACACGAGGGTAAACGTAGATTTTGTGATTTTTAAGAATCACATCGTGGTTGTACCATTTGTGCAACGTTCTCAAATTATCTTCGCCCATGATTAAGGCAAAATTGTGCTGTGGATAATGGTCTTTTAAATATGCTAAGGTTGTGGCAGTATAGCTTGGTTTTGGCAAAGAAAACTCGATATCACTTGCGCGCAACTTGGTATTGTCATCGATGGCAACTTTCACCAAGGCCAAACGGTGTAAATCAGTTAGCAGTGTCGATTTTTCTTTAAGTGGATTATGCGGTGAAACAATCAACCAAACTTGGTCCAAATCGGTAAAGTCGGCCATGTAGTTAGCAATGACCAAATGTCCGACATGAATCGGGTTAAACGTTCCAAAGTATAATCCTATGTTCATTTTTCGATAAATTCAACAACAAGGTTTTTTGCCTTTTCAATGGCTTTTTCCAAGTCGTCGTTGATTAAAACAACATCAAATTCAGGAGCAGAACTCAATTCCGTGTGCGCCTTGCTCATGCGTTGCTGTATTTTTTCTTCCGTTTCCGTACTTCTGTAGCGCAAGCGTTTCTCTAATTCTTCATAACTCGGAGGTTGAACAAAGATAGCCAAAGCAGCATCGCCAAAAATGCGTTTTAAATTTAAACCACCAATCACATCCACATCAAAAATCACCGTTTTACCGTTTGACCAAATGCGTTCGATTTCGGATTTCAAGGTTCCGTAAAAGTTGTTGGTGTACACTTCTTCCCATTCGATAAACGAACCATTTTCAATTTCTTCTTTGAATTTTTCGATTCCAAGAAAATGGTAATCTTTACGATCAAGCTCATTCGGACGAGGATCTCTACTACACGCAGAAACAGAAAATTCCAAGCCAATTCCAGCGCTCAACAAGGCGTGAACGATGGTTGTTTTTCCAGCACCTGAAGGAGCAGAGAAGATAATGCATTTGCCGCTTTTAGTCATAAATTAAAAGTCAAAAGTGTATTCTTTATTACAAGGTATTTAAAATCTGTTCTTTCAGTTTTTCCAGATTGTCTTTCATATCAACTACCAATTTTTGCATTTCGGCGTGATTGCTTTTGCTTCCAAGTGTGTTGATTTCACGACCAATTTCTTGAGAAATGAATCCTAATTTTTTACCAGATTTTGGTAAAACCATCGTTTCCAAATAATAATCAAGGTGATTCGCTAAACGCATTTTTTCTTCCGCAACGTCCAATTTCTCAATGTAGAAAATCATTTCTTGCTCCAAACGATTATCGTCGTGTTTGCTATTTTCTAATTCTTCCAAGCCTTTTTTGATGCGCTCACGAATCGTATCAATGCGCTCATTTTCATATTTTGGAACTTCATTCAACAAAGAGCGAATGTCTTCGATGCGATCAGTAAACTCATTCTCCAACGCAATTCCTTCTTGACGTCTGAACTCATTCAATTTAACACATGCATCTTTCATTAATTCCAAGACCCACGCTTTTTCCTCGTCTGATAATTCTTCACGCTCATTCACATAAATGTCTGGCATGCGCAAAATCAAGGCTAAATAATCTACCGTTGATTCACCAATTGCTTCATTTACCGCTTTCAAATCAGTATAATACGCCTTGGCTAAATCTTTATTGATGGTAAAATTCTTTGTGTCGCCTGTACTGTCCAAATTCACGTTCACATCGACTTTCCCACGATCCAAGTGTTCACTCACGATGTTGCGAATCGCTAATTCCAATTCACGGTAAACAGGTGGAGTTCTTACATTTAAGTCCAAGGATTTACTGTTCAGCGAACGAATTTCGATTGATACTTTTTTACTTTGGTATGTTCCGGTTGTTTTCCCGAAACCTGTCATGGACATGAGCATAGAATCTATTTTTAGGTAAAAATAGGAATTTTCAAGGAATGACGTTTCGATTCCGGTCCTCATCAATTGTTCAAGGCAATGTTGAGCAGATATAATTTGAGTTTATTCCTTAACTTTACGCCATGATTTTATACAATGTCACAGTAAGTATTGACCCAGCAATTGCAGAAGATTGGGTGAATTGGATGCGTTCGAATCACATTCCTGATGTAATGGCAACGGGTTGTTTTGTAGAAAGTAGAATTTCACGTGTGCACGGTGAAGAGGAAGGCGGAGTAACATACGCAATTACGTATTTGTCGCCAAGTCAGGAAAAAATGGACGAGTACCAGCAACAACACGCACCTGTTTTGCAAAAAGATCATGCTGAACGTTATGCCGGAAAATTCGCAGCGTTTAGAACTATTTTATCAGTAATTGAAGAATTTAAATAAATGTCAGTAAGAGCAAAAAAACACCTTGGACAGCATTTCTTGACGGATAAAAACATTTGTCAAAAAATTGCAGCCCAACACAAGGGGCATCAAGATTGCACGAAAGTGTTGGAGATTGGTCCAGGAATGGGCGCGATTACTGAATACTTGTTGCAACAGGAGAATCAGGATTTGTATGTCATGGAAATTGACCGCGATTCGATTGCCTATTTGAAACAACATTTTCCGCAATTGGAAGGAAAAATTATTGAAGCCGATTTCCTTAAAATGGATTTGAAAAAAATCATGGGCGATGATAAATTTGCCGTGGTTGGAAATTTCCCTTACAATATTTCGTCTCAAATTCTTTTCAAATGTTTGGATTACCGTGATCAGATTCCTGAAATCATGGGCATGTTCCAAAAGGAAGTAGCTATGCGTGTTGCAGAAAAACCAGGGACGAAAACGTACGGAATTATGAGTGTGCTGCTTCAAGCATTTTACGATATTGAATACTGTTTTACGGTAGATGAGCACGTGTTTAATCCACCACCAAAAGTAAAATCAGGAGTGATTCGTTGCACGCGAAACGAACGTGGATCTTTGCCGTGTGATGAAAAATTATTCATTCGCATCGTAAAAATGAGTTTCAATCAACGTAGAAAAACGATTCGTAATTCGATTAAACAATTGATCAATGGGAAAGAATTCGATCATCCGTTTTTGACCTTACGCCCGGAACGTTTATCGGTGGAAGATTTCGTTGAATTGACACAAGCGGTTCAAAAAATACTTTAACTTTTTCATGAGCCATAAATATTTTCAGGGAATCTAGCGTTGATTTAAGAAAAATGATTTTCTTTGTACTACTAAATAAAGGATTATGAATAATTTTTGGCACTCACTTGGAGATTTATTGAACGGAGCATGGTTCTATGATAATATCGGGAACATGTTTAACTATTCAGTAATTGTACTTGGATTTTTCGGTTTGTTCTACTGGTTGAGAACACAAAAAAAATTAAGCGATAAAGCAGCAAAAGATCCGAATCAATTAAAATAATTCGGTTTTAAAAATAGTTGAAGGTTGTTGGTTTTATTATCAACAACCTTTTTTTGTTTCGTATATTTGACTCATGAGTCATTTTTCAATAATTATCACAGCAGGAGGAATTGGTAAACGCATGGGGGGAACGCTTCCAAAGCAGTTTATGTTAGTTCAAGGAAAACCTATTTTACTGCATACCATGGAAATTTTTCATGCGTATGATTCAACGGCTCAATTGATTATTACGCTACCAAACGAATGGGTTTCGTATTGGAAAGAACTGTTACACGAACGCAATTGTACTATTCCACATAAATTGGTGGATGGCGGTTCAGAGCGTTATCACTCAATTAAAAATGCACTTTCAGTTTGTACGGGTGAATTTATTGCAGTTCACGATGGTGTGCGGCCGTTGGTCAATCATAAAACGATCAAAAACTGTTTTGATACAGTACACGAAAAAGGACAAGTAATTCCTGTTGTTTCGGTGAAAGAATCATTACGAATGATTTTCGATGATACCTCGAAAGCAGTTCCAAGAGCTAATTATTGTTTGGTTCAAACGCCTCAAGTATTTAAAGCCGAAGTTCTGAGAATAGCCTACGAACGCGAATTTCACGCAGCAATAACGGATGACGCAAGTTTGGTAGAAGAAGCTGGTTTTCCAATCACTTTGGTTGAAGGAAATGAAGAGAATATCAAAATCACGACGCAGCTGGATTTAAAAATTGCAGAAATAACCGTCTTAAAAAATGGTAATTTTTAGCTGTAAAATTCCGAATTCAGATTTCTAAAGTATCTTTGCACTTCACGAATAAAGAAATGAAAGTAACAGAACACCTTAAAGAAGCAAAAGACACCTTATTCTCTTTTGAAATTTTACCTCCATTAAAAGGAAAAAGTATTCAATCAATTTATGACGGAATCGATCCTTTGATGGAATTTAAACCTCGTTTTGTCAATGTTACTTATCACCGTGAAGAATTCATCTACAAAGAGCGTGAAAACGGTTTGTTAGAGAAAATTGCCATTCGCAAACGTCCAGGAACTGTTGGGATTTGTGCGGCAATTATGAATAAATACCAAGTCGATGCTGTTCCTCACTTAATTTGTGGAGGATTTAGTAAAGAGGAGACAGAAAATGCATTGATTGATTTGCAGTTTTTAGGAATTGACAATGTCTTAGCCTTACGTGGTGATTCAATCAAAACAGAATCAACGTTTCGTCCGCACAAAGATGGTCACAAATATGCCGTTGAGTTAATTCAGCAAATTGGTGAAATGAATCATGGAACATACATGATGGATGATATTCAATTGGAACCAACTGATTTTTGTATTGGTACAGCTGGATATCCTGAAAAGCACTTTGAGGCAATGAATATGACAACCGATTTGCAATATTTGAAAGCGAAAGTAGATGCTGGAGCGGATTATATTGTGACACAAATGTTTTTCGATAATAAAAAATATTTTGATTTTGTTGCAGCTTGTCGTGAAATAGGAATTAACGTTCCAATCATTCCAGGATTGAAGCCAATTAAGACAATGGATCACATTACGTTCCTTCCGAAATTCTTCAAGATTGATTATCCTGAAGCCTTGTCAAATGAGTTACTGAAATGCAAAGACAACAAGCAAGTTGAGCAATTGGGTATTGAATGGGGAATTCAGCAATCAAAAGAGTTGAAAGAAGCAGGCGCTCCATGTATTCATTATTACACGATGTCTAATTCATCGATGGTAAAAGCGATTGCAAAAGAAATTTTTTAATTAATACCAACTAATCAACGTAAGCATATGAAAAATTTGACTTTATTACTCCTTCTCTTAGTTGCTGTGAATGTGCAAGCGCAAAAAGAATCAATTCAATTGAAAAATGCATTGGTGGTTGGTCAATTAGATAAAGCAGAAGATCGTTATTCAGTGGAAATAAATTTAACTGAGTTGTTAACTGAAGCAGGTGTTAAGGCAATCCCATCGTTGAATATTTTAAAAATGGGAAGTGATGCTTCAATTATTGCGACAGACTCAATTCAAAAGCTAATTGCCGCTAAAGGAATTGATACGTACATTTTAGTTTCAGTTCGTGGTTATGATAAAAAATTCAAAAAAACGCATCGTAAAGATGAATTGAAAACAGCATTAGATGCTGGTAATTTATTTCCTATTTACCGTGATGAGGTTGTTTCCGTTAGTTTTGAGTTTATGTTCTACAGAAATGGTCAATTCATCGGAACGGACATTGTTAAGTGTGGAAATGTATCAAGTCGTGACACTGTGATCAAACGTTTCAGAAAGAGTGTTGCTAAACGAATTGAGAAGAGTTGGAAATAGTTATTTCCCCATCATCTTAGCAACGTATTTCCCGATAATATCAAATTCTAGATTAACCGTCGCACCAACTTCTAAGGTATGAAAGTTAGTATGATCATACGTATACGGAATAATGCAAACGGAAAATTCATGTGTTTTTGAATCAACAACTGTTAAGCTTGTTCCATTAATTGTAATAGAACCTTTTTCAACGGTTAAATCAGCACTTTCATATCGGAAAGTATATTTCCAGCTGCCGTTTTGATCTTCAATTGCAATACAGGTTCCAGTTGTATCGACATGGCCTTGAACAATGTGTCCATCCAAACGTCCATTCATTTGCATGCAGCGTTCAAGATTGACTTTCGTTCCAACTTTCCATGAACCTAAATTGGTTTTAATCAGCGTTTCTTGAATGGCTGTAACGACGTATTCATTTCCAGAAATTTCAACAACAGTAAGGCAACAACCATTGTGTGCAACGCTCTGATCTATTTTCAATTCAGAGGTAAAAGGTGCTTCCAACGTGAAGTGAATATTTTCACTTTCCTTTTGAATGGATTTAACCACTCCTAATTGTTCGATGATTCCTGTAAACATTGTATTTTTGCATAAAGTTACTTCAAAATTAATAGTTAGCCATTCATGAAATCAAAATTCCTACTCGCGATTACTCTTCTTGTTCTTGGTTCTTGCAATTTGGTCAGAATGAAGAACAATCATACAGCGAAAGTTTTATTGAAAGATTCTATTGAAACAGCCAATTTTGATCTTGATTCCTTACATATAAAATATTGGAAAGGTGGTCAAGGTCCAACGCTTGTTTTTGTTCATGGTTTTGGTGGCGATGCCTTGATGACATGGGACCGTGAATTGGCACATTTTGCAAAAACACATACAGTTATAACATACGATTTGTTATGGTTCGGAAAAAGTTATTCGAACGAGACACCCAATTTGTTAACCCAAACAGCCGCGTTAGAAAAGTTGTTGGCCTATCTGAAAGTCGATTCTGCAACCTTTGTTGGTCAAAGTTATGGCGGTTTTATTGCCCTAGATTTTGCAACACAACATCCTGAAATGATTCAAAAATTGGTGATTGCGAATAGCCCTGGATCTACATTTGATGTCTCATATTTAGATACAGTTTGCAAGAATTATGGGGTTACTAGAATAGATGAATTGTTTGTAATGGAACAGCCAAAGGATTTACAACGCTTGGTAAATATGTCAACCTACAAAAAACCTCACATCCCGAAATTTCTTTTGAAACAGATGTATACTGAATTTTGTGATCAGTATCATCAAGAACAACGTTTATTATTGCAAACATTGCCAGCTGAAAAAGCACGCATTTCGAATATAGATCAAATTAAACAAATTCCAACCTTGGTTTTATGGGGTGAAAATGATGAATTGTTTCCAAAAGCTGAAGGGATAAAATTTGCCAATGCAGTGAACGCAAACTTCGTTTCGATTCCTAAATGTGGACATGCTGCTCAAATTGATGATCATGACTCATTCCTAAAGTCTTTAAACGAGTTTATTAATGGTGTTAATCGTCAAGATTAGAAAGTTTGAAACTATATAAGGTTCCTGTTTCTGTTGAATTTCTGGAATATTCTCCGTCCAATTGTTCTGTTAGTGTTTCGATTAATTGAAGGCCAAAAGAAGATTGATTTTCCTGTTCTTTCCAAGATCCATTGTCTTCGTATGTAAGCAGTAATTGTCCGTCGAGTTCTGAAGTAAAGATGATATTAATAATTCCTTGGTTCTCAAAGGCATGCTTCATTGAATTAGAAACGAGTTCAGCAACAAGAAGTGCCAGAGGAACAATTGTTTTGGAACCAACTTTATCTAAATTCGAAGTAACATTCACTTGAATAGGCAGCTGTACAGAAGTTGATCGAATTAAATCGTCGATGAGGGTTTTGAAATAATCCGATGCATCCATTTGCGACAAGTTCTTTTCTTGATACATTTTTTGGTGAATCAATGACATAGTCATCACACGGTTTATGGCATCGGTAAAGTGAACTTTTGCATCTTCGGATTCGATTTCAGCCGATTGTAAGCGCAAGAGACTCGTGATTACCTGTAAGTTGTTTTTTACACGATGATGAATTTCCTGTAAAAGAACTGTCTTTTCCTCGTTTTGAAGGCGAATCATTTTGTATTGTTCATTCAATTCTCCATTAGCTTGTCTAAACTTCCCTTCAGCGTGCGCTGTTGTATTTATAAAAATGTGAATGAAATAACCAATAATGAACATACAAAGGGTAAATTCTAGCATTAAACCAATCAATTCCATTTGAGAATAATTCTCTTTTAATGTTTCATTGGTATTCATAAAAAAATAGAAGTACAAAGAAACGCTAATGGCAATGATTGCCAATATAGTGTGTCCAACTTTCTTTCCAAGGTTAAAGAAGCCAAAAATGGCGATGATAATCATCCAAAGTGGTTCAATTATGTGAGGATTATTCTTAACCAAGAACATGGATGAAATAACCAGGATCAAGGATGCTATTACATTGAAATAGGATACGATAATGAATCGTTTCGTAACAAGTAAATAGATTAAACCCGTTAATGAAATAAGAAATCCACTTAGATATTGGATAAAGGTTGTGATATTATGAAAGGAAAAGAATGCGGATATCACAAAAAGCCCAATGCATAAAATGACATTTACTCTCCATGCCGATTTAAATCGAGCGATGTCATAAAAATCTGTATAAGAATGTTTTGGTTCTTTAAAGAAGAGCACGGTCTAAATTTCAGTGAGTGATGAAGATAGCGTAAATTATAACATAAATCAATTAGGGAACAAAATTATTTGCTTTCCATTTGCCTTTTTGAACAATTCCGTTAGCGAACCATAAAGTACCTTTTCCTTCTAGCAATCCATCTACGAATCCTCCTTCGTAATAATCTCCATTGGTCCAAGACATTGATCCTTTACCATTTTGTAAGCCCATGACCCAATTTCCTTCATAGGTTTCGCCAGTTTCCCAAACCATTTTTCCTTTTCCGTTTTGGAAATTATTTTTCCAGTTCCCTTCGTAATACGCACCACCTGACCAGAACATTTTTCCGAATCCATTGGCTAATCCATTTTCCATCTCGCCGATGTACTTATCACCAGAATCGTAAAATATTGTATCACCAAACTCCTGTGATAGAGAATCAAAACTGATAAACGAAAATGAAATCAAAACAAGAAAAAGAGCTTTTTTCATACAATTGGGTTTTAGAATTCTCAAAGATATTCATTTGATTTTCAAAATTCTTGAAAAAAGTTTGATTTTTTGAAAAATTCGCGAATGCTTTTAAAGTATTGAAAATCAATTATAAAAACGGTATTAACCGACAACAAACGAAAAATAGTCGAAAGAAAACGACAAATAACCGAATCACGAAATTGAACCATCACAACTTTGCATCGTCGAATTCAGAATACGACTTCTGATCAGACACTTAACAAATTTTTCAAACTTTTTAAATTATTACAAACATGAACACATTACGCAACAAAGTAAGTTTGATTGGACGCCTTGGGGCACAACCAGAAGTAACAACTTTCGAATCTGGAAGTACATTAGCACGCTTCACATTAGCAACAAACGAAAGCTACAAAGACAAAAACGGGCAATGGCACGAAAACACACAATGGCATACAATCAATGCCTGGGGAAGAATTGCTGAACGTGTAAAAAAAGCGCTGAACAAAGGTCAAGAAGTGATTGTCGAAGGCAAATTAGTACACCAAACCTACGAAACAAAAACGGGTGAAAAACGCTATGGCACAATCATCGAGGCAACGGAATTCTTGTTGTTGCAACCGAAATCAGAAACAACTCAAAAATAAACCTAATCTACCACCAATGGAGCCGTTAAGGCGGCTCCATTTAAAATCGTACAAAATGAATCACGTTAATTTAATTGGAAAAGTGTGCTCAGCACCAAAAGTTGTTCAACTTCCTAGTGGAAGAAAAATCGCAAAATTTACCATGTCAACCAAAGAAATGTACTTGGATGAAACGGGTAAAACAAAATCAAGAAGCCAATGGCACCAACTTACAGCTTGGGGAAGATGGGTACAAGTAATTGAAGAACTTGGTCAAGTGGGAATGGATTTGGCAGTGGAAGGAAAGTTAGTTTCTCGTTTCTATCAGCAGGAAGGACAGCGAAAATTTGTTTCTGAAGTTGAAGTGAATGATCTAATTATTCTGTAATGGAAACGACAATCATGACTCAGCGAAAAGATACTTTCTCCTTCGAAGATTTAATCGCATGGCAAAAAGGACATAAATTGCTCATTACTGTTTTTAAGCAATTGAAAGAAAAGGAAAGTACAGTTGATCGACAATTTGATGTTCAAATGAAGCAAACCGCAATTGCCATTTGCAGCCAAATCGCAGCGGGATACGAACAAAGTATTCCTTCAATAACGATTGATTTTCTTCGGAATGCAAAAGGTGCAGCAGCTTCCTTGACAACGCAGATCATTCTAGCAAAAGAACTAGGTTATTTTGAAGCTGATTTAACATCAGAATTATATGCCTTAGCAAAAGAAGTTTCAAAAATTATCCAAGGCTTAATCAATTACATCAGCAATAAAAATGAATCAAATTTAGCCTAAGCGCTTTTCATGCATAACTCATTATACACAACTTAAATACACAATTCATTTCACCTTTAAAATTCACAAATATGACACTTAGAAATCACATTACACTTGTAGGAAACATTGGCACACAAGCTGAAATCACAAATTTCGATAACGGAAACAAAGTTGCACGATTCAGCATTGCAACGGACAAAACGTATCGAGCAAACAATGGAAAAATAAAATCCGACACCGAGTGGCACCGCGTTTTTGCCTGGGGAAACATGGCTCAGTTCATCGAACAATACGCCGAAAAGGGTAAAAAAGTGGCAATTCACGGAAGACTGGTTAACCGCACATATTTAAATCAAGAAGGTGTGAAACGCAGTGTCACCGAAGTCGAATTACGACATATAATTGGATTATAAACGGCGATTCGATTAGTAGAGAGGTTCCCAAAAATTTAGGTGATAGATGGATATAGGTAAGTTTAAACTTCTCCACTAATTGACTCCCGTTTTTAATGAAGCTCCCGACACTTAACCTACCAATTTTACGATGTGCAGGGACTCAAAAAAAGCGATCATAGAAATATGGTCGCTTTTTATGTTTAATAATTTCTATAATCGTTCCATAAAGAACTTCGAATCCCAATCATTGGAATGTACATTGTTGATTTAAACGCACTATCGTAGCGCAATTGGTTTTCGAAAAATGCTTGAAGATTCCCATGAGCAACCAATTGATAGGAAACAGTTAAACTCAATCGCAAACCATTATTTCCTATTCCTTGTCCAATAAAATTACCATAATCGTTTGGTCGCAACGTATAAGATTGATATAAATTTCCACCATAACTATATCCATCTTTGTCATATCCTCGAAGAAAGTAACTCGCAAATCCTTTGAAGGACCACTTATTAACTTGCATTTTATATTCTCCTAGAAGTTCCATAAAATTAGAACCATAAGGATGCGACAAAGTCATACCTTGGTTCCCGTAATTCTGACCTGAATTCAAATGCGCATACGTATATGGACGAACAAAATTGTACTCCAAACGATAAAATGATTTAGCTTTTCTACTTCCAAATCTACCTTTGATACCCAACTGACCACCGTATTTATTAGCCCACCAGCCAGATTTTGCTTTCACTTCTGCCAAAAAGAACTCATCTAGAATAAATTGACCATACAACATGTGTTTCTTGTATTTGGCACTGAAACTCAATCCCAAAACAACATTATCCGAAGACCCCATCGCGTATTCTTGAGGTCGATAGAAAATAACAGGATTCAAGTATTCAGCATCGTAGCCACGATTCAACAAGGTGTCTTTAGGTTGGAATATTACAGATTCAAAAACACCAATGTTCAACCATTTTGTTGCGTTTAAACTAATATGATGCGAAACACCATTTTTCATTTTCCACTTTTCGCCAGATTGTTCGCGGAAAAATTGATATAAAACACTGTATTCAACTCGCCAAAAACGCACTTTAATTGATCCAAACGGATAGGGTTTTCCATAATCACTTAAAAATAAAGAGCGATTTCCTTCACCTATAAAATTATGATCTAATCCTACCTGAAAATTGAAGATAGAATTTGGTGTATAAGACAATCTTCCTCTTAAATCGGTGTATAGGAAATTGCGGCCCATAGAATCAATGATAAACGCTTTTGGTTCAAATAGTGAATCAGCGTGCGACAGCCCTTCAACAGCGCCTATACGAATAAACCATTTTTCTTTAAATGTACTTTCCAATTGAACGCCTAATCCACCACGAAATTCGGATTGATTGGAATAGCGGAAACCAGCGTCGATTAAACCAGTTATTGATAAGTATGATTTTTTTTCACCGGTTGAATCTGATGTTTTATTTATTAAACGCGTTTGAGGTAAATAACCTGAATGGACGGTAACTGAATTTTTTTGAATAGAATCAGAAGGCATTTCTTCATACAACAGTCCTACAGTTCCTTGTGAA
>CAJAVU010000022.1 GCA_903945495.1 uncultured Flavobacteriales bacterium
GTATTAATCGAGCACAAAATTGATTGACATATTGAAAATCGACGGAACCTTTTCACCATTTAATTCAGCTGGCTCCCACGGTGGCATTGATTTCAATACGCGAATTGCCTCTAAATCACATTCTGGGCATCCAGAAATTCCGCGCACTACTTTAACTGAACTTATTTTACCATCTGCTCCTACAATAAAGCGTAAATAACATTTTCCTTGAATGTCGATTGACTTCGCAATGTCAGGATATTCTAATTCCATTTGAATGAATTTTGCCATTGCTGGTTGTCCGCCATTGAACATCGCCTCTTTCGTTGGAAATTCGATTGGAGTTGTTACTACTTCTTTCTCTTTTTCCTTTTCTTTCGTTGTTGTAGTAGTTGTTGTTAAACCATCCCCTATTTTTTCTTTTGCCTCAGATCCTGTTTTCAAGGCATCTAATTGTTCTTGGGTCAAGACTTTCGTTTCAACAACTTCTGTTACTACAACCGGTGGAACATTTGCAACCACTTCTTCTTGTGAAGGTGGAACATCTTTTTCAGATTCAATTGGTTCTTTTTCTTTCTCTTTATCATCGGAAAGATCTAACTCAATTTCAATTTCTGTTTCCACATTTTTTGGAACTTCAGCAACTACTTCTTTCGGAAGCGAAGAAAAGGATGCGAATGCTGCAGAGACTCCTCCAACACCAAACAACATTACTCCTAGAATAATTAATAGTGTTTTATCGTAATCGCGGCGAATGACGAAAGCGCCATAGGATTTGTTACGATTTTCAAACACGACATTGTTGCGCACATTTGATGTTACGCGTTGCCAGCTTTTAGTTGAAAAATAATCATAAAGCGAAACGAGGGCAACTAAAACGATAATACTTAAAATCAGAATCATAATACATAGTTTTAAAAGATTGATACTTTGTGTACTTACTCAATTGATTGTCGACAATGATTGATACACTTTTCCTTTTTATTGGTTCAATCAAACTTATACGAAAAACAATGCATTTCCCTAGCAAAAGTGCAAATGGTAGCTTTGATTGATTTAACCGTTCTTTTTAAATTGTTATCGAAAAATAAAAGATGAAAAATTGTTACATAAATAGAAAAGGACATTATTCAAACAGACAAGTTCATAGCTTGATTTTCTAGTTTAGCTTCAAACGGTGGTTTTCGAACTGCCGTTTTTTATTTATTAATTAACTTCGCTAAAAGATTTTGTATGATATTATATCTACATGGAAATTGGGGTACCGTTAGAACTATGCCAGGCTGGCTTGTTGCCTTGTGATTTTTTGGTCCTGTCGTTTTCAGTCTACTTTATTTGATTTTTGGTAATGGAATAAAACACGATAACAGGTGGAAAAAAGGAATATTTCCGGAAAATTTGAAGTTTAACCGCGACAATTTAATGGAAGCGTATATTTGTTTGGCCGCATTGATGATTCAGAAAGATCGATACAATTACTCGGAAAAATTGCTTTTTCTTAATTCTTATTTCAATAAACATTTCTCAAATGAAACGTACGATTTTGGAAATTCATTGACCTTTAGCTTTAAACACCCAATTCAACTAAAGACTATTTCGTATTGGTTAAAGAAACATTTAAAAGAACCGGCTAAACGCACACAAGTCTTGTATTTCCTTGCTGGAATTGCTGCTGTAGACGGAGTTTTTACACAAAAAGAAGAAGCGTTAATGAAGGAATTGGCTGCTTTACTCGGATTATCAGATCAAGATTTAAAAGCTGTACTAGCACAATATTCCTTTGAAACAGAAGAAGAATATTACAAACGCGTCAATTCGAAAAGTTCAACTTCCAGTGCTAAAAACATCAACTCTTCAGTGCGAATTGAACTCGCTTTTCAAGTATTGGGATTAACATCCGCAGCTAGCATTCAAGAAATTAAGAGTGCGTATCGTAAATTGGCCATGGTTCATCATCCAGATAAATTCATGAATGAATCGCCGGAACAAATTGCATTGGCACACGAACGTTTCCAAAAGATTTTGGATGCCTACGAATTGTTGGAAAAAATGAAGGGTTAAAAAATCAATTTAAGGTTTGCAAGAATGACATCGTATCAACACCATCCGCATAATCATCCAACATCGGACATTGCGCTTTACCAAAAGGAATAAAGTTCTTTCCGACAATTGCTTGCAGCTGATCTTTGTGTTTTGACAAATACTCTTCAACCTCTTCCGCTGATTCATAATACTGATAATGAACAATTGCCAAAGGACTAAACAATTCATTTGACTCTTTCAAAAGCACAAAATTATTGTCTAACAATTCGTGCTGGTTTAACAAAAACACTGCTTTGTTGTAATCGTAATTGTTCGCGTATTTGTTATGATTGACTACGTCGCCATGCTGAATGATTCCTTCAAAAAAGCGGTTCAATTCAAATCCTTTTGGAATCAATAAATGCGACACATTGCGACATCCAAGTCCATAATAGTTGAAAATATCTTTTCCTAATTCGTGGAAATCTTCTGTCGTTTCTTCACCCGTTATTACCGCCAATGAAGTTCTATTGCGTCTAAAAATGTGCGGATATTTCCCGAAATACTGTTCAAAATACTTCAATGAATTGTCTGAACCTGTTGCAATTACAGCATCCACCTCTCCTATTCTACCTGTTGTGAATTCCATTCGGCTTTTCAATTCTGGCAAGAACTGAATTAAATGATGTCCAAGTGCTGGCAACAAGGTTTTATCATCCGAACTTAATTTACAAACAGCAACGTCTCCAGATAAAACAGCGCACAAGAAATCATGAAAACCAACCAGCGGAATATTTCCCGCCATGATCAATGCTACTTTTTTCGGATTTGAAGAAAATTGATAGTGCGCCGCCCAAACGGTAAGTTGTTCTTCCGTTAATTGACTTCCAAGTGCCAAAAGCGATTGTTGCACATTTTCTTTCGTGAACCAACCATTGTAAAAGAATTGTCGGCCAACAACGCCTTTTAAAGTCAAATATTCCTCTTCGGTTACGCCAGAATCGTAACCATTCCACTCAGCTCCTTCACCTAAAGCAACCATTAACTTGCCCAATTGAGCAAATGCTTTTATAATTTCTTCTTGTTTCACGCTGTAAAATTACCTTCAAACATTCGAATGAGGATAAATATTTCACTTTTTTTGTGCAAAATGAACAAAACAATTCGTCAAGCGTTGCTATATTTGCACATCAAAAAAATTGAGTTATGGCAATAATGATTACGGACGAGTGTATTAACTGCGGAGCTTGCGAGCCAGAATGTCCGAATAATGCGATATATGAAGGTGGTGCTGAATGGAAATATTCAGATGGAACTACGCTTAAAGGAATAATTACAACATTGGACGGTGAAGAAATCTTAGCGGATAAATCATTTGAACCTGTAGATATGGATGTTTATTACATTGCGCACGACAAATGTACGGAGTGTGTTGGATTCCACGACGAACCACAATGTGCAGCTGTTTGTCCGGTTGACTGTTGTGTTGACGATCCGAATTACAGAGAATCAGAAGACGAATTATTGGCGAAGAAAAGTTTCTTGCATTTATAAGACGTTTCATTTCAAGGATATAAAAACGGTTCAAGATGATTGAGCCGTTTTTTTTTTTGCTCAAAAAGTGATTTTTTTCAAAGATTGCTTGACAATTCAGAATTCTCATTAACTTTGCGGCGGGGTAAGTCTTGTACGACCAGCTCCTTCTGACTCCTCCAGGAC
>CAJAVU010000023.1 GCA_903945495.1 uncultured Flavobacteriales bacterium
AATCCAAATGAGAATATGAAAACATCTGGAGATATGTTCTTCTTCAAAAGTGCGGTTGGACTTGCGGGTGGTGCCGAATGGAATTTTACTGGTTCAACTTGTTTAGTAGCAGAAATCGGTTATTATTACGGTTTCACACCACTTTATTGGGGTCGTGATGCAGATTCAGATAAAATGTCATTGTACACACGTGCTGGAGAGAACGGAACATTTTCTGACGATTACTTAGTAAACAAAGCAACACAAGGACAATTAATGTTCAAAGTTTCAATTTTATTCTAACGAGCCAAACATTGAATTATCTCAAAGCTTCACAACACATTAAAGCCTGGTTGAATGACTACTGTGATTCGGCCAGGCTTTCTGGTTTTATTGTCGGAATATCAGGTGGAATTGATTCTGCGCTAACATCAACCTTGTGTGCGTCGACAGGTAAAAAAACCATTTTGGTCAACATGCCTATTCGTCAGTCGGCAAATGAATATTCGCGCGCCGCAAAGCACATCGAAAATTTGAAAGGTAGATTTCCGAATGTTGAGAGTATTGAAATTGATTTGACAGCCATTTTTGAACTGATGGAAACAACTTTCCCTCATGAAACGGTGGAGAATCAGTTAGCAATGGCCAACACGCGTGCTCGTTTGAGAATGACGACCTTGTATGCACTAGGTCAAACGCATGCATGTTTAGTTGCTGGTACTGGAAATAAAATTGAAGATTTTGGAGTTGGATTTTTCACAAAATATGGTGATGGTGGAGTTGATTTGAGTCCAATTGCCGATCTAACAAAATCACAAGTAAGCGCTATGGCTGCTGAACTAAATGTTATTTCAGAAATTCTGGAAGCAAAACCTACGGACGGATTGTGGGGCGATAGCAGAACAGATGAAGATCAGCTAGGTGCAAGTTATCCCGAATTAGAATGGGCAATGGATTTTTCTGGCGACGAAAATGAATTGAGTGAACGAGAAAAAGAAGTACTTAAAATATATCGTAGATTAAACGCAATCAACAAACATAAAATGGAGCCAATCCCAGTTTGTTTAATTCCTTCTAGTCTTTTAGAATGAACTAAAATAAACAAGGATAAATTTTACAACTAGCTGACAATGAAAAAACTAAAACATTACCTTTTATTGATAATTCTATCAAGTTTTATCTCTGAATCCTTCGCGCAAGTTGACTTTAATAATTATACTACATTACTATCAAAAGGTACGATTCCCCAAGATTTCACGAAACAAACATTTCAAAAATTAGAGGAGGATTTAAAAACTGGACGTGCTGAGTTAAACCAAAATCAAGAAAAAGTATTTTTTGAGGGAACAAATTATGCAATTGATGAAATCCTGCATTCTGGTTTCGTTATTTACGGTGATGACATCACTACCTACATTTGTGAAATTGCTGACAAGCTGTTGGTTAACGAACCAGAGCTTCGTTCAAAACTCCGCTTTTATACGATTAAATCAAATTCTGCAAATGCGTTTAGTACCGATCAAGGAATTGTCTTTTTTACGACAGGATTAATTGCACAACTTACCAGTGAAGCGCAATTAGCCTATATTCTGGCACATGAAATTTCGCATTACACAGAAAAACATGTTGTTGAAACGTTTGATTGGACAACATCCAACTATCGTCAAGATGATAGAATCGAACGATTAAGTCAATATTCCAAAGAAAAAGAATTTGAAGCGGATAAAATAGGCGTTAAATTATTTCATGACGCTGGTTATTCCGCAGATGAAATCTTTGCAACGTTTGATGTATTGATGTATTCCTATTTGCCTTTCGACGAAATTGAATTTCCAACGACTTACTTTAGTAATGAGAATATTTTCATTCCTCAATCTCTTTTTCCAACAAAAAAATATGAAATAAAAGCGGTTGAAGACTACGACGATGAATTAAGTACACATCCTAATATAAAAAAGAGAAAGGAAGCCGTAGAAAAGGAAATTGGCGGCTTAAGCGATTGGGGTTCGACTACTAATTATTTAGGAACCGAGCGCTTTGAATATGTCCGCTCAATTGCACGTTTTGAAAGTGTGAGAAGCGATATTTTAAATGCTCAGTACGGTGATGCACTTTATTCTATCTTCATTTTAGAAAAGGATTATCCAAATTCGATGTATCTAAAACGACTGAAAGCCCATGTTTGGATGAATTTGATGTTGTATAAAACCGAGAATAAATCTTCTAGAACAATAAATAAAACAACCGATTTGGAAGGTGAATCTGCGGCTCTTCACTTTTTTCTTAAAAAATTAAACAAAGATGGTTTGACGACCATTGCGCTTCGTCAAGTGTATCAGCTTCACATTCAAAATCCTGATGATGAGGAAATAAATGCTGTTTACACAAAATTTGTTACAGACCTCGCTACAACTGACAACTTCAAAATTGAGAACTTTTCGAAAAAGAAATTTGAAGATGCTGCAGCGGAATATATAAAAGCAAAATCGGATACCATAAAAGTAGAGATAAAAGACACAGTTAGTTCTCAAAAAAAGTCCAAATACGACAAAATTAAAACCAAGAAAAACGCTGATAATCCGGTTAATTTTGACTCAACAAAATACTATTTGTATGGACTTACTGACATACTAGCCGATAGTTCATTCATTCAATTATTTACAGAGAAAAAAGCAATTTATCTAGAGAAGAAAGAAGCATTAGATAAATATAATGCACTTTCAAGACAAGAGCAAAAAGAGATAAATAAGCGTGAAGAAGCAACTGAATTCAATCTTGGTTTAAATGAAATTATCGTTGTAGAACCGATGGTTTACAGCTACAAACGTGGACAGGTGAACAATGTTAAATCAGAAAAATTAGAAAAAGATTTTTCCGATGCAATCGAAAGTTCAGCTGAGCAAGTTGGAATAAAAACATATCCAATCGATAGTCGAACCTTAGAAGCGAAAGGAACACAAGGGTACAATGAGCGATGTATTTTAATCAGCCTTTTAAATCAATTGGCAGAAGATGAAGAGGTTACTATTTTCCCTGTAGATTATCAATTATTAAAAACAATTCGAAATGATTACGGAACATCCAAAGTTATGTTTTCACTTGTCGAACATCAGTATTCTCCAAATATTAACGTAGCAAGTGCATTATCTTCTCTTATCATTTATCCTATTTTATTGATTTATCTTCCAGTCGGTATTTTATCGGGCAACAACACAGAGATGAATGTCCTCATTCTAGATCTTGAAAATGGGGAAATTGAAGATGGTATCAGTTATTACTTCAAGGATTCTCCTAAAAAATTACAATTAGGTGCGCACATGTACGATATTTTTACAAAACTTAAAACGAATCCTGCAAACTAACTTTTTATGAAAACTATCATTTCAATATCGCTATTATCGTTCTTAGTTGCCTTTACAGGCTATTCTCAAAAAACGAAAGTTAAGAACAATGGATATTATGGAAAGCGCACGTTTTTTGATTTATCAACGGTTATTTCTGTACCACTTTTCTCAAATGTCTTTACGGATAATACTGCTTATAAAAAAGAAGCAGCTGGATTGTCTACAGGGAAAGATTACTTTAATTATGGGTTTAGAATTTCAATCGGTCATGCATCAAAACGAAATTTTGCAGTTTTATTTGAGTACGGACAAGACTATTCGAATATCTACCCCAATAATTATATTCAGAATGATTATTCTGGAAGCTTCAATTACGTCTATGCAAATATCAAACATCAAATGATGGATGTGAAGACGAATATTTTTATGCCTAAACTGGAGTTTGCTACAAAGAATTCACTCTTACCAATGGGGTTAAGTCATCAAATTGGTCTTGGCTATTCAAAAAGTAAAATTGCACTTCATGAATATACCTATTTGCTTACGGGCGAAGATGAAAATGGTGTTCCTTTAAGCGGAGGATATAAAAAGTATGATGCAAAAGATCAAAACAATCAATTATTCAATTCGAAACGAATGCAACCAGTCAACAAGTTCATTATTTTGTACGCCTTAAATTTGCGCAGTCCAATTTCAAAAAGTTTGATGATTAATTATGGAATCCGTTATACTTTGCAATTTGGGCGTTATAATTCATACGCAAATTCAGGTGACGGAACTTACCTTGATGAAAAAGAACTATTGAGCTTAATTAGTCGCCAGAGAAGCTTCAGCTTTATGTCATTTCACATTGGTTTAACATTGGCCTTATAAATCTTACAAGCGCAATTGAAATCAGTTTATTGCGCTTCTGGAGCCAAACGCAAAACAATTCCATCGATATCGTCATTGATGTGAATTTGACATCCTAAACGACTATTTGGTTTTACAAAAAACGCTTGGTCTAACATATCCAATTCAGCATCACTTTGCTCAGGTAATGTAGTTTCTGACTCAAGATAACATTGACACGTTGCACACATAGCCATTCCTCCGCATTCGCCTTTCACAGGAAGCTCATACGATTTACACAACTCCATTACGTTCATGTTCATGTCTGTTGGAGCAATCAACTCGTGTGAAACACCTTCTCTATCAATAATTGTTACTGTTATTTCGTTCATTGTATGGAATTTTCTGCAAAACTACTATTTTCTTATCAATTGTAGATACGCAAAATGTTTGAGCCGTTAAATACTGTCTGATATTGACGTAAACCAAATTCCGAATTGCTAATCGCTGATCCATCATACAAGGAAAATGTTGCTGTTGAACAAGAATCAATCAGTATTAAAAAATTATCATTATCCGGATAAAGTGGCAAAGCACACGCACCATCTGGATCTTGCGGAGAATGACGATCGAACGCTATAAATTCATCAATTGAACGGCGATAAATGATAATTCCACGTGAACCACCATTGACATATGTAAACCCACCAACTCCCATTAAGCTAGAATAACTTGGCAAGGTAATATCAATCGTAAAATCAAATGGAATATTTGGAACTGGATGTGAATTACCTTTGTTACACGCACTCAATGTAAAAACAGAAAGTGCTAAAAATAAAATAAATCGTAACTTCATAGCGTTGATTATGTACAAAACAAATGTATGAAGATTAAAACGTTTATTGGACTTCTTTTATTGCTTATTATTGGATTAACTTCTACAAGTTGCGGCAGTGCAAAGGTTGGAGAAAATCCATCATCTGTTGCCGAGGCGGAAGAAATATTGGCGAAAAAGGCAAAAAAGCAAAGTAAAATTGCCAAAAAAGAAAAAAAGAAAGCCTATAAAATTTATTGGAAAAAGCAATCCAAAGAAGCTAGAAAATCAGTTAAACGCAATGCGAAACGTCAACGCAAACTAGCCCGAAGAAAGTAAACTCTAAACAAATATGAAGAAAATATCAATCTTCCAATTCCATCAATTCTTCCGTAGCTTTTTCCCAATCCATCATTAATTGGTCCAATTCAGCCTTCACCTTACTATATTCAGCCAATAATTTATTCGATTGCTCTTCATTGGTATAATCTAATAAGGCAATTTCCTCATCCATCTTTTCAAGTAAGACTTCGTGTGCGTTAATAGCATCCTCCACTCGTTTCACCAAATTGTTTAATTGATTTTTCTTGCGTTTTAATTCTTTCGCTTCTTCAAATGACAACTTAGGTGTTTCAACTTCTTTTTGAACCTGAACTGTTATTTCTGCATGCTTCACCTTTTCTTCAGACATGTCGTGGTACATTTTTCGTTTCAAAAACTCTTGTACCCCAAAATGGTGAATTTTCAATGTTTTATCCTCAATGTCCCAAATACGATTCGTCAATCCCTCCAAGAATTCACGGTCATGCGATACCACAATGAACGTTCCTTCGTAGTTTTTTAAAGCTTCTTTCAGTACTTCTTTACTTTGAATATCTAAATGGTTCGTAGGCTCATCAAGAATTAAAACGTTCGAAGGACTTAACAACAGTTGACACAACGCCAATCTTGTGCGTTCACCACCTGAAAGAACTCCTACTTTTTTGTCGACATCTTCACCTGTGAATAAGAATGCTCCTAAAACACTTCGTAAATCGCGACGGATTTCACCAGTCGCAACATCATCAACCGTTTCATAGATCGTTTTCATTTTATCCAAACTCTCCGCTTGATCTTGAGCGAAATAGGTAATCTGAGCATTGTGCCCTAAATTAACAATTCCATCACCTTCCAACTGGTTCATGATGCGTTTCAATAAGGTAGATTTCCCCACACCATTCGGTCCTAATAAGGCAATTTTCTCTCCACGACCAACAGTCAAATTAATATTCTTAAAAAGAACTTTATCGCCAAACGTTTTTCCCATGTCGTGCATTTCCAACACCCATTTCCCGGGTTGAACACTTAAGGGAAAAGCAATCTTCATTTTAGCAACTCCTACTTTATCAACTTCAATGATTTCAGTTTTTTCAAGCTTTTTTATGAGTGATTGTGCGAATGCAGCTTTATTCTTTTTTGCTCTAAACTTATTGATTAATTCTTCAGTATGCTTAATATCCTTCTCTTGCTGCTTTTTAGCGCCTTCTAAACGATCTAATTCCTCTTCACGTACTTGTTTATACTTTGTATATGGAAATGGAAAATCTAATACCTTTCCAAGGCTAATCTCCAATGTTCGTTTCGTAACATTATCCAAAAAAAGACGATCGTGGGAAATTACAATTACCGCTCCTTCAAATTTCTGTAAATAAGTCTCTAACCAACTAATTGAAATAATGTCTAAGTGATTCGTTGGCTCATCCAGCAAAATAACATCTGGTTGATTTACCAATATTTTTGCCAATTCTGCACGCATTTTCCATCCACCAGAGAAGGTGTTCAATTCGCGGTGAATCTCGTCTTCATTAAAACCTAATCCTTTTAATGTGTTGACTATTTTCTCTTCCCACGTATATCCTTCATGTAAATTAAACTGATGATTGTATTCATTCAATTGATTCAACAAGTTCAAATACGATTCAGATTCATAATCAGTTCTACTGACTAACTGATGATTCGTATCTTCAATATCGTGTTTGAGTTTCGTCAAAAGAGCATTCGACAAGTTCAAATATTCGAATACAGACTTACTTGAATCTATCTTGATATCCTGAGTCAAGAAACCAATTGTACAATCCTTTGGTTTATGTATTTTACCATCCGTTGGGTTATCCCACCCTGCAATAAGGCGCATCATGGTAGATTTCCCCGCACCATTCTTTCCAACTAAACCAATTTTATCACCTTTATTGATTTGAAGACTTACATTTTCAAATAAAAAACCTTGTGGCAAATGAACGCCTAGCTGTTCCAAATTTATCATAGTGCAAAGATAGGTTTCGCTGTTAATTTATCCTAAAGTCCTAAAACAAAAAAAGCCCCGTAAAATACGAGGCCTTCTTTTAAAGTATTTGAATTAGAAACTCCAAACATCATGTTCTAAAGTTCTGATCTCTTCTTTAATTTTTTCTGCTTCAAATAAAGCATCAACTCCTGCTTTGTATGTGTCAATTTTTCTGTCATATACATTTGATTCTTTGTACATCACTGAAGAAAAACGACGTTTCCAAAACAAGTCATCAAAACTCATCCATTGCGCATCATTCTGATCATTGTAAGCAAAGTAGTTATTGAATACAAAACGACAGTGTGGGAAATACAACCAGAATAATTCTTTGTATTTTCCTCCTTCTTTAGTTGCATCATAAATAACTGGTGCAATTCCAAGAATTCGAACATCTAACACTGAACGTTCTTTATCAAAGAACCAATCTTCTTTCAAACGATATTGAACAATGTGTTCTGATAAAATTGGAGATTTATCCTGAACAAAAATTGGAGCTGGACTTACCTCTTCACCAGTAAATGGATCATAGGTAACAGAATCCTCACCAATAGAGTTCTTAACAGACTCATATCGCCCTTCTCCCAAAACATTCAAGTATCCGTCAATTGAACTTCTGTAATTGTTATCAGAATAATAATTCAATCCTGGCTGAGGAACTAAAGGGTATTTGAATTGATCTCCATCCCAAACTCCTAAACCAAATACATCGTATGGATTTTTAGGTTCGAATACAGTTAAGTCACCATTCAAAACATGATGTTTAATAACTGTCCACAAACTCCAACGACTTGAATTTTTAACCCAGTTCGAATCAACATAAAAGTCAAACGGATAATACAACGGATGATTTATTTTTTCTCGCAAATCGATAAAACTCCAAACACGTTTACTCCAAACTACATCAGCTTCACGCACATGCTCGTAAGGAATCATTTTCTTTGTTGGAATATGCTCTTGAATATAAACACCATCCACTACCCCACCAGGCTGAACATTAACAGGACCCCCGTTAATCTCCTCTAACTGAGCATTCACATTTCCAAAAAAGGAAATCGAAACCGCCAAAATTAAAAAATACTTCATAATTAATAATTTTTAATCAACACTTGTTTTATTCAAAAGCATCTATCGAATTACAATTTAAACATCGATGATGCAATTTTATTTTTCACACCTGTACCAGAATAGATACAAGAGAACCCTACTTGAGAACCTTTTGGTGCTGCTTTTAAGAATCGCATAGCTTCAGCACTCAATGTACTACCTGTACCTGTAACCGTTTTCGGTGCACCAGGAATACTCATAGCCCATTGTGTAACTTGGAATTTCGCTTTTGTCAATGGAATACCATCTCCGTAACGAGCATACAGCTGAGTTGCTGTAATCGATCCTTTATCACCATCAGCCGCTTGACCCCAGTAAATCTCAGCTTTTGGCATTGATTTGATCATGAATTCAAAAGAACCTAAGCTAACTGTTTTGTTTGATGCAGTACTTTTACCAGAAACAGTGATTTTACATGTTTTACCAGAACCTGGAGATGCAATCCATTGCGCTCCTGATTTTGACAATGTAACACCACTACCTGAAACCGATGTTTGGTCGTAACCAGAAGCAACAGCCTCAACAACGTTTTGGTAACCGCGATAAAGTACACGCATATCAGGTAAAGAAACTGTACCTTGAGGTTTCATAACAACAATTTTCTTTTCCCAAGGCATTGTTTTTGGAACACCTGATTTGTTCAAAATTGTAATCGTACCCGATAAATTCAACTCAGAACCACCAGCTTTAGCAGTAACAAAACCACGTCCGTCATGAGTTTCTTTTAAAGAACCACCGTTAACAGTAACGATTGGTTGTTTGTCAGAATCAAACGCTGCCATCATTACTTCGATGTTTACTTCCTCGTTTGCATTAGCAACCTCAGGACCATACGCCAAAGCAACAATTTTGTTGAATGAATACTCACCACCACCAACACGTCCTCTTACTAGAGCAACAGCATCAGCACGCGCAGTCAAAATCTCTTTTTGTAAAGAAGATAAAGAAGCTAAAGCTGCTACTGACGGAGAGTGATCAAATGTTTTACCAATCCAGTGAACTTCACCTTCTTCGTTTTCCTCCATCTTCACTCGTTCTTGTTTTGTTAACGATTGATAGATTTTAATTAATGCTTCTTGATCATCAACAGAAACTGATTTTAATGATTTCTCTAATTGACCTTTTAAATCTTTGAAATCTTTGTATTTGTTAATTTTCGGATCTTTGAATGAATACTTTTTCTCAGATGTAGTTGAAGAAGAAGCAATCAATTCTGATAAATCAGTACGGTACTTGTTGTATGATTCCCACAACTTTTTACCATTTCCTGATGGATTTTTCAAGTCGTCAGCAATACCCATGACAAGCATTGGCTCATCATATTTATCTTTCCCTTCTACATGCATCAAATTCATACGAGCCGGTTTTAACGGTTCTTTTGCATTGTATGGAGTTACGATAATTGCTCCTTCACCCGTTTTAGTGACATCTTCACCACACGTTTTAAGGATTTCAGTCTTCATATCATCAATCAACTTAATTTGTTCAGCTGTCATTTTGTCGATTTTATCAACGACAATTAACAAGGCTTTCGCTTTTTTCTGAACATCTGGAGCAGATTTATCTTCTGCTACTTCTTTTAAGTCTGATCTTTTTTCTTCACCGCGACCATATTCATTCAAGTTTGAAATTTGAATGTTTTCTTCGATCGCAACGAATGCGTCCAAAATTGCTTTGGATACGTTAAGAGCCAGAAGTGCGGTAAGTACTAAGTACATCATACCAATCATCTTCTGTCTTGGGGTTTCTTTTCCTCCTGCCATGATTAATTAAATTTTATTGGTTTTCAATAAATTAATGTTCAATTACATTAAAGTAACAGATTAATTAAAAATTAACCTCTAGTAATTGTCATAGCTTTCAACATGTTACCATACACGTTGTTCAAATCAGTCAAGTTTTTAGACAACATGGCCATGTTCTCTTTGTACAATCTTGTATCTTCAGCTGAAGCAGACAAGTTAGCCATCATTTCAGTAACTTGAGCTTGGAATTTCTCAGTAGCCTCTAAGTGAGATGAAGAACCTTTCAATTGTAACTCATAAACATTGTTCAATGCTGCTAAGTTTTTAGAAACTTTTTGCATTTGCTCACCGAATGATTCACCTTCTTTAGTATCAGCAGTCATACCTGAAATTGATACAGAAGCTCTTTCATAAGCAGCTGACAAGTTAGCAACTTTATCAGAAGCAGCTTGTAAGCTAGAAACATAAGAATCAGTTGCTGCAGCTGCAGAAGTAACACCTTTTAATTGTGCTGCGTTCTCACCTAAAGCTCTCATTCCATCTCCTAAACGCTCTAATAACGCTCCGTCGATTTTTGCTTCTTCTAACATTTTATCTAATTGATCAGTAATTCCGTTACCTTTTCCACCGCGACCTGCAGCTGGTAATGAATCGTGATCTAAATCATCTGAATGACCTAAAGCCAATTCTGGGTACACAAGTTCCCAATTTGGATCTTCGTGAATTGGTTCGAATGCGGAGAAAATGAAGATTAATGCTTCAGTACTCAAACCAACTACTAGCATTGGCCCTGCAAACGGCCAGTGCATAATTTTAAATAACGCTCCGACGATTACTACTGCTGCACCAAATCCATACAGCTTCGCCATAAACTTTTTCCATCCTTTACTTCCTGGTTTCATAGTTTTCCTTTGTTTTAGGTTTTAATAAAAATTACTACTTTTTTGTTTGTTGTATTCTTAGCGCAATTCTATATCGCTTCGAATTTCTTCGCCTCCTTCTTTGGTAATGTCACGCCCACCTCTTCCTAAGTGCGTCATCACATTTCTATAACCAACATAAGACTTGGCAGTATCTTGATACTCGTAAGTACGTGTTGCATTTTGTAAGTAATAACCTACATCTTTCCACGAACCTCCGCGTAAAACTTTTCGTTTCATTGATGGTGGATCCCAATCCATCGCATCATAACGGTAATCTGTATTTAAATCATGAGAGAACTCATACATTGATTCATCATACGCTGTCTCACACCACTCTGATACGTTTCCAGCCATACAATATAATCCCCAACCGTTTGGATTGTATGAGAATACTTTTACAGTGTGGAAACCACCATCCTCGAAGTAACGACCTCTCATTGGTTTAAAGTTACCAAGGAAACATCCAGCTTCATTTCTGATGTAAGGACCACCCCAAGGATATTGAGACATACTCAAATCACCACGTGATGCTCTTTCCCATTCTGCCTCAGTTGGTAAACGGAAATCATTCACAAATAAATCTCCCATAGCAACCAACCAAGAGTTCAATAATTGTGTTCTCCAAACCGAGAATGCTTTTGCTTGAACCCAAGTTACTCCAACGATTGGATAATTATCATACGCTGGGTGCCAGAAATACATGTTTGTCATTGGATCATGGAACGAATATGTAAAGTCACGAACCCAACACAATGTATCTGGATAAACGTTAATAATCTCATCGATAATAAAACGTTGACGATTTTCATGACCACGGATTGCATTGTTTTGACCTTTCTTATTGATCACTTGACCTAAATCCAAATCCTGACCAACTGGCTCTTCTGTAAATGGATGAACTGGATTTTCTAACGTTCTATGTTCATCAACAGTTTTGTTACCATCTTTATCATAACCATTAGGGGTAATGTTTACACGACCTCTTTTTGCAGCTTCGCGCAAATCAATCCAATAGTAACGGAACATCAATTTTCGCACATCAAGTTCACGTCTTTTATAGTATCGCTCTGGTTGAGGATAATACATATCAGCAAGAACTGGCACTACATCTGGATCAGAATAATCAATTCTTCTATCCCAATTCAATGAAAAAATCGAACGATTCAATTCACGATCAGATGGATCATATTCTACGTATTCCAATGCACCTTCATCGAAGTACATATCAGCGTAGTTAATCCAACGCTCAGCGTCTTCATCTTCCTCTAAACCGGCATAGATTTTTTCTCTAGCAATTGAGTCACGCACCCATTCTACGAACTGACGATACTCATTGTTTGAAATTTCCGTTTGGTCCATGTAAAACGCTTGAACAGAAACAGTCTTCGCACGTGTTTGGTGCAAAAACGGTACGTCCATGTCATTCTCTCCCATCTGGTAGGAACCAGCAGGAATATAGACCATCCCCATAGGGATCTCAGGATGATATACAGGTCTCCCCATCGCGCCTGTAAGGTGTCCAGTTCTTGTACTACAAGAAGCTAACACAACACCAATTACTCCAATTAACAAAAGTTTTTTCATTCTACCTCTTTTTTATCTTCCGGACATCAAAAAATTAACATTCTACAGGATCTACTATTTTCGATATAACGGAATCTCACCTAAAATGGTTACAAATATTTATATTTTTTTCGAAACTACAACCATCTAGGGTGATTAGATTTCGTAATTGGTGGTTTCGGAATATAATAACAATACTTTAAAAGTATTTCATGTGAACCTCTTGAAACACTCGCAAGCTTATTAATATTAACATCATATGAATAACCAATAACAGCTCCTTGGATAGGCATCCAACCAACCATAACAGCAATCGCATCTGATGTACGATATGTTAAACCACCATAGAATTGGTTGTTCCATATATAACGTGCATTGATGTCCGCTGAAAACTTAACGAAGTCTGTTCTCATTAAAACATTTGCATCTATTTGACCATTTTGACCAATACCAGAGAATTTCTTCCCTCCCATGATGTAGTAATGTCTGGCAACCTGATACGTTTGAGGAATCGTCCCAACCGTTTGTGTTAAAATTGATTCATTCAAGTGAGTTGAAGATAATCCTGCATAATAATCTGCATTTCCTTTCCAATAAACCCCAAAGTTCATATCGACGTTTGTTGCTGCAAATTCTGCGGGCAAAGTTGGATCAATCATCGTTTGCGGTGGAACCCATGTTGGTGCCATTCCAAAGTTCACCATTCCAACACCAACACCAACACTTAAAGTACCTGGATTAAGATGTAGAGGAAAAGCTGCATTCAACAAGACATTATTTTGTCTGTTAAAACCAATTGCATCATGAAAAAACGAAACCCCTATGTTTACTGGAATAAATCGTCTTAAATTTGACTCAACATTTAATACAGCTGAATTCGGTGCACCATTGACTTTATCCCATTGATTTCTGTAAATCGTATTGGCACAAATCGAATTATCACCTTGATCAACCCCTGTTTCACCTGGATTAATACTCATTTTATCATACATAAAATGTGTTATCAACTTGTCTTGTTGAGCCACCAAAGTACCAGCAACAACGGAAAACAATGACGTTAAGAGAATTATTTTTTTCTTCATAAATTCTTTTTCGCTTACATAATAAACATAGGAGAAATTGATTAAAACTTCTCCAATTGGCGACTAAAATAAATATTTTTCTTTACAAATGAAACTTTTTTCCTCTTTAGTTGTGAGAAAAGACAGAAACAAACAAGAATGAAAAGCTTAGTTAATTTTTAAACACACGGCTTAACCTAATTTTTGAAAAGTTTTCCACCATAAATCTGGCATTTCATTTTTCATTGCTAATTCATAATCGGAATGATCACACGGAACCATATGGTGGCGTTCATATTTAGAACCGGACTGTGCAGGATAAGGAACCTCCATCCACCAACGTTCAGACTTGTTGCTTTTATAAAACACTATAACATCCTTAAAATCATCCAAATGAACTGTGAAACGCATATAATCTCGTTTGCTTCCAACCGGAAAATCACCTTTACGTTGCGAAACACCATCGATAAAATACCAGATAACTTGTGCAATTAAACTGGATAAACTTCCAGCTGTAGCTTCAGGAAAATAATTAAAAATCCCTAAACAGGTTAATTTATCACTGATACCTGCATATTTAGAAATCTGACAAATTTGATCTGCATAAAATCCATTCGGATATTGATAATCTGGCTGGCGTATTTCCGAAGCTCTGACACTTTGCATATCAATACTTAAAATGTCTGAATTTCGTAAATGTGGCTCCGACTTCTTAAAATTCGCATTGAATTCACCTAAACGACACGTATCAAAATATAATTTCTCAAACAAATCCATTTCGTGTTTTGACGCAAACGGTGCTTGCAATCCAATATTGGCATGATTAAACAAATAACAAGGTCTCTCCAACAATAAGTGACTTAAATATCCATCTGCTTTCAATGGCACATCAGGATTCCCTAAATCAAGTTTGTAATCAACACTACAAAGATTGACCATTTGTTCTAATTGTGCGTAACCACGATACAAAGCCATTGTTAAATCTTGCGAACCACCGACAATAATTGGCACTATATTTTCTTTTACCAATTCAGCCACAACTTGACTAACGGCAAAATAGGTATCGGCAATATCTTTTCCAGGTAATATATTTCCTAGATCATACAAGGACATTTGCCAATCTAAACCAAGATTTAAATCGTAGAAGAATGAACGAAACTTTTCTTCATTTTGATTGCGTTCTTTCAAATCAGCCCCTCTGTATTCTGGGACATACATTAATGCAATACCTTTTTCCTTAATTTCAGGAAATGAATCAAATGAATAACGTTGAATGACAGCACCAATTTGCTGTTCCGCATAGTCTTTTTCAATTTCAACTTGTGAAAAATAGATTGAAATGTCTTTCATTTTCTTTGATTTTCATCAAATCTAACTGAAATATACGGCTACAAAATTCCACTCAACAGAAAGTATTGAATAGAGAAATGTTCAAAAATGACTTTTTACAGTTATTTTTTCTTTGCTGGCGCTTTCTTTTTGGCTGGAGCTTTCTTTTTAACAGCTGTGGTAGTCGTTGCAGCCTTAGCGAATCGACCTTTACCTTTTGATGATTTCGGTTGATCAGCAGCAATTACTAAACATTCTTCCAAAGTCAATTTTTCAGCTTCAGTACCTTTTGGCAATTTGAAATTATCTTTTCCAATTTTCAAGTAAGCTCCCCAACGACCATTCAACAATTGAACGTCAGCATTTTCAGCGAACACCTTGATTAATTTGTTTGCATCAGCCTCACGTTTTTCCAAAATGATTTCAACTGCACGATCATAGGTAATCGACATTGGGTTCTCATCTTTCGGAATTGAAGCAAAGATTTTACCGTGTTGAATGTATGGCCCAAATCGACCAACGTTTGCTTTTACAACTAACTCTTCAAATTCACCAAGCGTACGAGGCAATTTGAATAACTCTAAGGCTTGTTCTAAGGTAATACTTCCGATTGATTGATCTTTTTGCAAAGAAGCAAATTGTGGTTTTTCACCATCTGTTTGCTCATCACCAACTTGAATCATTGGTCCAAATCGACCGATTCGCGCAATAATTTTCTTTCCACTTTCTGGGTGAACACCTAACTCACGTTCACCAGTTGCACGTTCAGAGTGCTCAAGTGTATTTTCAACGTTTTTGTGGAATGGATCATAGAATTGGTGAATCATCTTCGTCCAATCGATTAATCCTTTTGCAATTTCATCAAACTCCTCCTCTACTTTTGCTGTAAAATTGTAATCCATGATTAACTCGAAATGATCTTTCAAGAAATCCGTTACAACAATTCCAATATCGGTTGGAGATAATTTATTTTTTTCTTTACCAGTAACTTCAGAACGAACTTCTTCTACTAGTTGATTGTCTTTCAATTTTTTGAAAATGTACTTACGTTCTTCACCTTCTCGCTCATTTTTCTCAACATATCCACGTTTTTGAATAGTTGAAATTGTTGGAGCATAAGTAGATGGACGACCAATTCCTAGTTCTTCCATTTTCTTTACCAACGAAGCCTCAACATAACGTGATGGTGGACGAGAGAAACGTTCAATCGCAGTGATTTCGTTTACTTTCAATACCTCACCGACAGAAACTTGTGGTAATAAATCTGAAGCAACTTCTTCTTCGTCGTCTTCTTGGTCAACATTCGATTCAAGATACACTCTCAAGAATCCGTCAAACATAATAACTTCACCTTTCGCTTGAAAATGCTCATTTACAGCAGGTGAAGCAATTTTGATTGTCGTTCTTTCCAATTGAGCATGTGCCATTTGAGAAGCAATTGAACGCTTCCAAATCAAATCATACAAACGTTCTTCGTCGCGTTCAGCAGTAATTGAATGTACACCAAAATCTGTTGGACGAATCGCCTCATGCGCTTCTTGAGCGTTGTTGCTTTTCGTTTTATATTTCGTTGGCTTCGAATAATCAGATCCGTAAGCACGTTCGATTTCATTTTTTGCTCCTGTGATTGCTGTTTCAGACAAATTCACAGAATCAGTTCTCATATATGTGATTTTTCCAGCTTCATACAAACGCTGTGCAACAGACATTGTACGTGAAACAGAGAAACCTAATTTCAAACTTGCCTCTTGTTGCAAAGTTGAAGTTGTGAATGGGGCCGCTGGTGATTTTGTTGCAGGTTTTTTCTGAACATCATCAACAGTGAATATTGCACCATTGCATTTATTTAAAAAGTCTAGTGACTCTTTTTCATTTGTTAATTGCTTCGAAAGTTCCGATTTAATTTTTCCTTTCGCTGCTGCAAATAATCCATTTACACGGAAAAAACTTTCAGAATTATGCTTTTGAATTTCGCGTTCACGATCAACAATTAAACGCACAGCAACTGATTGCACACGACCTGCAGACAAACTTGGACGAACTTTTTTCCAAAGAACTGGAGAAAGTTCAAAACCAACAATTCGATCTAAGACTCTTCGTGCTTGTTGTGCATCAACTAATTCTTTATTGATTTTACGCGGATTATCAATTGCTTTTAAAATTGCCGCTTTCGTAATTTCGTTAAATGTAATTCGCTTTGTGTCTTTCTTTTCCAAGTTCAATGTCTCGAACAAGTGCCAAGAAATAGCTTCTCCTTCGCGGTCCTCATCGGTCGCTAGCCATACCGTTTCGGCCTCCTTTGCTAATTTTTTCAATTCAGCAACAATTTGTTTCTTGTCGGCGGAGACTTCATAGTTGGGATGGAAATTATTGTCTATCTCAATTGCGATTCCTTTTTTCGCCAAATCTCGAACGTGTCCAAAGCTTGATTTTACAACGAAGTCTTTTCCCAAGTAACCTTCAATAGTTTTAGCCTTAGCTGGGGACTCAACGATAACGAGATTTTTTGCCATAGTTTGCAATTTAGATTGATGAAGCAAATTTCGGTGCAAAAGTAAACGTATTTCTATTCAAAAAACAATGAAAAAAATTTAGTTGACATATTATATAGTTCTTTTAACCTATGGTTAAAGATTTTTCGTCTCAAAAAATATTTTTTCGACGTGCGATTTCAGATGATGAATTTTACCATTTTATCAAATTTTGGCAAAAAATAAAAACTGCCATTTTGACACACTTCTGATTTTTCCTTATTTTTGCTTCCTTAATAGAAATTGAACACACCAACATGGACTTAGGACAAAACAAGGTTATTGACGAAGGCAAACAAGGAGAAGCAACCTTAATTGAAGGAAACGCTCCATCAAATGGAAAAAAATTATACGTTGAAAGTTATGGTTGTCAGATGAATTTCTCTGACAGCGAGGTTGTTGCATCCATCATGTCAAATGAAGGATATACGACTACACGTAACGTTGATGAAGCAGATGTTGTATTAATCAATACATGCTCGATTCGTGAAAATGCTGAAACACGCGTTCGCAATCGGTTGACAGAATTCAAAATCAAGAAAGAGCAAAATCCAGATTTAGTCGTTGGAATTTTAGGATGTATGGCTGAACGCTTGAAAAAAGCGCTTTTAGAAGAAGAAAAATTAGTCGATTTAGTTGCTGGACCTGATGCTTACCGCGATTTACCAAACTTGGTAGAAGAAGTTGGAACGGGTCAAAAAGCAGTGAACGTATTGCTTTCTCGCGATGAAACGTATGCTGATATTTCTCCTGTTCGATTAGATCAAGGCGGAGTTGCTGCATTTGTTACGATTACGCGTGGTTGTGATAATATGTGTTCTTTCTGTGTTGTTCCGTTCACACGTGGAAGAGAGCGCTCTCGTGACCCTCATACAATTGTGAACGAGTGCAAAGATTTATTTGCTAAAGGATATCGCGAAGTAACATTATTAGGACAAAACGTAGATAGTTATCGTTGGAACATGACATCGAAAGGTGAAATCAAAGATGAAACGCAAGCAACAACTAATTTCGCTGAATTAATGGAAATGGTCGCATTGATTTCGCCAGATTTACGTGTTCGTTTCTCCACTTCTCATCCGAAAGATATGACGGATGATGTATTGGAAATGATGGCGAAATACGAAAACATTTGTAACTACATCCATTTACCAGTTCAATCAGGAAATACTGCAGTTTTAGAGCGTATGAATCGTTCTTACACACGCGAATGGTACATGGATCGTATTGAAGCAATTCGTCGAATCGTTCCAGGCTGTGCGATTTCAACAGATATTATCACTGGTTTCTGCGGTGAAACGGAAGAAGAGCATGAAGAAACTAAATCATTAATGGATTGGGTTGAATACGACTACGCATACATGTTCAAGTATTCTGAACGCCCAAAAACATTAGCTGAGCGTCGTTTTGATGATGATGTTCCTGAAGAAGTGAAAGGTCGTCGTTTGACAGAAATTGTGGATATGCAACAAGCGCATTCTTTGAAAAACAATCAGAAACAAATTGGAAATATTGACCGCGTTTTAGTGGAAGGTTATTCGAAACGTTCGCAAGATGATATGTGTGGACGTAATAGTAAGAACTCAATGATTGTCTTCCCGAAAGGAGATTTTGGAAAAGGCGATTATGTGATGGTTAAAATCAATGATTGTACTTCAGCAACTTTAAAAGGTGAAGTTGTTTCGATTTGTCCAAAGAACTAATTCATAAAAACGATGAACTTACAACAAGTCAAACAACGTTTTGGAATTATTGGGAATGCTCCCCTACTCAATCGCGCTTTAGAGGTTGCGATTCAAGTTGCTCCTACTGACATTTCAGTTTTGGTAACTGGAGAAAGTGGAACTGGAAAGGAAATAATTCCACAAGTGATTCATCATTTGAGTTCTCGAAAACATGGAGAATACATTGCTGTGAACTGTGGTGCTATTCCAGAAGGAACAATCGATTCAGAATTGTTTGGTCACGAAAAAGGATCATTTACAGGAGCACACGGAAGTCGCCAAGGCTATTTTGAAGTAGCGAACGGCGGAACCATTTTCTTGGATGAAGTTGCTGAGTTACCGATGCAGACACAAGTTCGCTTGTTGCGTGTATTGGAAACAGGAGAATTCATTCGCGTTGGTTCATCAAAAGTGATTAAAACAAATGTGCGCGTGGTTGCTGCAACGAATGAGAATATGCAACGCGCCATTGCTTCTGGTAAATTCCGTGAGGATTTATTTTACCGTTTGAGCACTGTTCCAATTCCTTTGCCACCGCTTAGAAATCGTAAAGAAGATATTTATTTATTGTTCAGAAAATTTGCGAGTGATTTCGCTGATAAATACAGAATGCCAGCTGTTCGTTTATTAGACGATGCTGTTTCGCTTTTGAACAATTATTCATGGCCTGGAAATATTCGTCAACTTAAAAACGTTGTTGAACAAATTTCTGTGATTGAAACAAGTCGTGAATTGGATGCGCTAACGTTCAATTCCTATTTGCCCGCTGAGAAAGACAAAGTACCAGCGATTATTGGCGAAAATGGAGGTGATAATTTTTCTGAACGCGAATTGATGTACAAGTTCTTATTCGATATGAAGAAGGATTTGTCTGAACTAAAGAAATTAGTTGTTGACATGATTGGACAAGGCGGAAATTTCACGTTGAACAATGATCAAGAGGCAATGGTGAGTCGTTTGTACCAAGAAGTGAATCCTACGTATAGTCAAGCGCGTATTTTACCGCCAACTGTTGAAAGCGAGTCTGTGGAATACCCGATTATTCAAGAAGCGGATGATTTTGAAACGCATATTGAAGTGGAAGAATCCTTATCTTTGGAAGACCGCGAAAAAGAATTGATTCAAAAAGCATTGGAAAAACACCGTGGAAAACGCAAATATGCCGCTGCTGAATTAGGAATTTCCGAACGCACCTTGTACCGTAAAATCAAGGAATATAATTTAATTGACTGATGAAATACCTTGCTCTTTTTGCTTTAATAGCGCTACTTTCGAGTTGTTGGCCTTCAAGTGTTTCATTTGTAGATTCAGGTTCTATGCCCGAAGTATGGAAAACTTTTTCTATTAAAACCTTGGAAAACAATGCGCCAAACACCCCGATAAGTTATGCTGCAACTCTTTCTGAAGCAATCAAAGACGGAGTACAAAACAATACACGTTTATTATTAAATCCTACAACGGGTAAAGGCGAAATCTACATTGAAGGAGTTATTACAAATTATTCTGTTACACCAGTTGCTTTGCAAGAGGGCGACAATGCTCAAAAAAACCGTTTATCGATTAGCACTTCATTTACAATATTCATCTCTGCACCAAAAGAGGACCAGATGACCATGACTACAAGTCGTTTTGTGGATTACGATTCCGATACAGATTTAGGAAGTGTTGAAGCAACTTTATTGGAAGAAATTAACACGCAGATTGTGCAAGATGTAATAAATAAACTACTTTCGAACTGGTAATGTTGAATCTGGAAGAAATAGCGCAACGTATTGCACAACCCGAAATTAGTCGTGTTGAGGATATTGAAGATTTGAAACTTTTTTCAGATAAGTATCCGTATTGCCAGTTATTTCCGATTCTATATTTAAAAGCACTCGCTCAACACAATGACATTCGTTTCGAAGAAGAATTAACGAAATATGCGTATTGTATTTCTGACCGAAGTCAATTATATGCGTTGATTCATACTGAGAATGCGATTGGGAATACACAAAACCTAACTTTTACCGAAGAAATTGTTTCGATTAACAAAGAACCAATTCAACATATTTCAACTGAAACAATTCAAACGATTGAAGAACCACTTCCTGAAGTTGAAAATATAGATGAAGTCGAAGCAGATATTGAAACTCCAATTGAAGTTCCTGTCGAAATTCCGATTGACAACCAAGAAATTGAGCCAAGTATTTCTCCAATCGTTTTAGAAGAAGAGGATGACGAGGAAGATTTCGATGCTGAATTTATTTCATTGAACATTCGAGGAAATGAAGAACTTCAACAGGAAGATATCCAAGTCCCAATTGTAGAAGTAGAACCAAGTCATTTAGAATCATCAGATTCGGATGATCTAGAAATTGAACAAAGCGCATTTGAAACAGTAATTGAAGAAGAACCTGTTTCAGAAGTCGAAGAACAAGAAGATCCAGTCATCGAAAAGTTTGAAAGAGAAATCTTTTCTGAAGCCATTTCTGCAAATTATAATTTAGATCATTTAGCGCCAATTGAAACGACTATAATTGATGAAGAAATTGAAGAGGAAATTTTTGTACCCACAGTGAATTCTGTTTCAGGTAAAAAGTCATTTTCTTCTTGGTTGCGCTCAAACGAGAATGATGAACAACCAAAATTTGACGCAGAAAAAGATCGAATTAATGCAATTGTAGATCAATTTATAAAAGAAGAACCAAAAATTTCGCGTCCTTCAAAAGAGATAATTATTGAGGAAAAACCAAAGAAAGAATTCTTCTCTCCTACTAAGAAAGCTAAGGAAAGCCTGGACATTCACAGCATGCCTGTTAGTGAAACTCTTGCAAAAATATTTGCTCTACAGGGCAATTATCCGAAAGCAATTTTCGCATATGAACAATTAATCTTGATAAATCCAGAAAAAAAGATTTTCTTTGCATCCCGAATTGAAGAATTAAAGAAAAAGTTAAATACATAAACAATGGATATTTTATTTTCAACTATCATCATTTTAGCAAGTGTTTTATTAATCCTTGTTGTATACGTTCAAAATCCAAAAGGTGGAGGTTTGAGTTCAGATTTTGGTGCAGCACAGCAAATTGGTGGTGTACAAAAAACAAATGATTTCATTGATAAAGCGACTTGGTCGTTGGCTGGTGTGATTATGGTTTTGAGCATCATTTTAACGCTTCGTTCAAAAACACCTGAACCACAAGCAATTGATCCTGCGAAAACAGAACAAGGTCAACAACAAAAACCAGGTGGACAAAACCAAGCTGGAGGACAACAAAAACAAGGTAAGTAATACTTAGCAACTCATTATAATTAAAATGTCAGTATGTCATACATGCTGACATTTTTTTTTGAATTAAATCTCAAAAACCGAATTTTTGTCTTAAACCACTACTTGGCATAAATTTGGGGAAGTGGGGAACGTCAAATTTTAATTAAACAAATACAGATATGTCAACAAATTTCAAACCTTTAGCAGATAGAGTTCTTATTGAACCAGCTGCGGCGGAACAAAAAACAGCGAGTGGAATTATCATTCCTGACACAGCGAAAGAGAAACCATTAAAAGGAATTGTAATTGCAGCTGGAAACGGTAAAACAGATGAGCCAATGACAGTAAAAGTGGGCGATACAGTTTTGTTTGGTCAATATTCAGGAACGGAAATTAAATTAGACGGTAAAACGTTTTTAATTATGCGTGAAGCAGATATCTACGGTATATTTTAATTCATTAAACTAGAAAATTTACAGACATGGCAAAAGAAATCTATTTCGACGTAGACGCGAGAGACAAATTAAAAAGAGGAGTTGATGCATTAGCGAATGCAGTGAAAGTTACACTGGGACCAAAAGGTCGCAATGTCGTAATTGGAAAAAAATTCGGAGCTCCACACATCACTAAAGATGGTGTTACAGTTGCGAAAGAAATTGAATTGAAAGATCCAATTGAGAACATGGGAGCTCAAATGGTAAAAGAAGTTGCTTCTAAAACGGCTGATATTGCTGGTGATGGAACAACTACAGCAACAGTATTGGCGCAAGCAATTATTGGTGCAGGATTGAAAAATGTTGCTGCCGGAGCAAATCCGATGGATTTGAAAAGAGGAATTGATAAAGCAGTTACTGAAGTCGTTAAAAACTTGAAACAACTTTCAAAAGAAGTTGGATCAGACAATGATAAAATCAAACAAATTGCAACTATTTCTGCAAACAACGATGAAACAATTGGTTCATTAATTGCGCAAGCTATGAAAGTTGTTGGAAATGACGGAGTAATCACTGTTGAAGAAGCAAAAGGAACGGAAACAGAAGTTAGAACTGTTGAAGGAATGCAATTTGATCGTGGTTATTTATCGCCATACTTTGTGACGAACACTGAAAAGATGATCACAGAAATGGAGAAACCAATGATTTTGATTTATGAGAAAAAGATCTCGAACATGAAAGAATTGCTTCCTATTTTGGAACCAGTTGTTCAGGCAGGAAGAGGACTTTTGATCATTGCTGAAGATGTGGACGGAGAAGCATTAGCAACATTGGTTGTTAACCGCTTGAGAGGTTCATTGAAAATCGCAGCAGTTAAAGCGCCAGGATTTGGTGACAGAAGAAAAGCAATGTTGGAAGACATAGCAATTTTAACTGGAGGACAAGTTATTTCTGAAGAAAGAGGATTCACATTGGAAAATGCTACTTTGGATATGCTTGGAACAGCTGAGAAAATCGAAATCGACAAAGACAATACAACAATTGTAAATGGAGCTGGAGAAAAAGAAGCAATTCAAGCGCGCGTTGGTCAAATCAAAGCGCAAATCGAAGCTACTACTTCAGATTACGATCGTGAGAAATTGCAAGAACGCTTAGCGAAACTAGCTGGTGGAGTTGCTGTACTTTATGTTGGTGCCCCAACAGAAGTTGAAATGAAGGAGAAAAAAGATCGTGTTGACGATGCTTTAGCTGCTACTAGAGCTGCTGTAGAAGAAGGAATTGTACCTGGTGGAGGTGTTGCGTTGATTCGTGCAATTTCTACCTTAGACACGCTTAAAGGCGAAAACGAGGATGAAATGACTGGAATTCAAATCGTGAAACGTGCAGCTGAAGAACCATTGCGACAAATTATTGCCAATGCTGGTGGTGAAGGAGCAGTGATTGTTCAAAAAGTTCGTGAAGGAAAAGACGATTTCGGTTACAATGCACGCACAGATAAATATGAAGATTTATACGCTGCTGGTGTAATCGATCCAACAAAAGTAACACGTATTGCTGTTGAAAATGCAGCTTCTATCGCTTCAATGTTATTGACGACAGAATGTGTTATTGCTGACGAACCTGAGGAAGCTGGTGCTCACATGCACGGTGGAATGCCAGGAGGAATGCCAGGAATGATGTAATGAATTCCGGATTCGGAATTTAGAATTCATGATTTTGGATTACAGAGTCCGTCTCGCGGCGGATTCTTACTCGTTTCTTTCTTCCCGAAGCAATTCGGATAGCGAGAACGGCTATATATAAAGAACTCTCTTCAGTAATGGAGGGAGTTTTCTTTTTCAGGCAACTATTCAAAATTCAAGTTGTAATTAAGGTATAAAATCGACTGTCATGAAAACTATCATTCTAACATTTCTATCTGTAATCGTTCTTGATTCTCCCCTTCTTGCTCAACAAAGAATGGGTATCGATGTATCATCGAGATTAACGGACATTACCCTTTCTACCAACTATCAAAAAGTTGTCAAGAAAAATTTTCTAATCAGCGGTGGTTTAACGTTTGGATCCTTGGGACGCAAATTCATTGACTTTGATAATGACACAACGTTGTTGAAAAATGGCTTCATCATTCAATCTCCTTATGCAAATGTTTCAACTTCATTCAGAGGAACAGATGGGAACTATTATCAATTGACGCGCTACAACATGAATTCAAAAGGAATTGGTATTTCCTTAGGCCTTGGTGTATTCAAAGAATTTAGTGTAAATCATGGCATTCGCTTTAACCTGAATTCAAAATTCTATGTAGTTAATTCAAGAATTCACACTGGGTATTTTAATAGTGAAAATTCATTTTTTTCCTATTTAATTTACCATCAGAACTATTTTGTAGGTTCAATAAGTCCAGAAGTATATCATACCATTCGTTTAAGTGGAAGATCAACATTGTACTATGGTATTAAGTTGCCCTACTACTTTTCCCTTGATAAAGGAAAATTCAGACCAACCAACTCCAACGAATTATTAGCTGGATTTGAAGCAGATTTAAGTGTTGGTTTAACCTATGTTATTGGGAAATGTGACTAGAAAGGAAACTGTTACTTTTGAATAACTATTCATTCCAATAGAATTCTTATTTTCGTTTTCATGTTGGCGTTATCATTTGAACCTATTTCTGAATTACCTAGTTGGGTAGTTGCAACAATATTTGGTGTTCCTTTCATCGGTGGACTGATATTCTACGGTTATAAAACAAGGCACGCAAAATCATGGCGAAAAGGAATTTTCCCTTTATCACTAAAGCCAACAGATGATAACTTTTTGGAAGCTTATTTAGCATTAGGAGCAAAACTTATTCTGATCAATTATTCTGAATCGAAAGGAAAAACGGTGTATCTAAATAATTATTTCAATCGGTATTTCCGTTTCTCAAATTATAATTTTGGCGATTCATTATTGTTTTCTTTAAAATATCCAATCCAAACAAAAAGTGTTACTGATTGGTTAAAGCTACATTACTCAGATGAACGTTCGCGAAGCCAAGTTATTTATTTTTTAACAGGACTAACATTAGTTACAGGTGCTATTACCAAAAATGAAATGGCTTTCCTACTCGAAATTAATTCACAACTTGATTTAAAACCCGAACACCTTAAACAAATAATTGCAATTTATGCTTCCTATTCTCAATCAACCAAAGAGAAGAATAAAAAACAAGTATACAACGCAAGCCAAACCAATGATTGCGATATTCTGGGTATTACAATCAACGCTACACCTCACGAAATCAAAAAAGCGTATCGCAAATTGGTAAAAATCCATCACCCAGATAACTTTGCTCAGCATTCGGACTATCAGCAAAAAATAGCGAGTGAGAAATTTATACTAATTCAGAATGCCTACGAGCGTTTAATGAAAAAAATGGATGAATAAAAAAAGGAACCCCGAAGGATTCCTTTTCATATCTAGAGAAATTTAATTCTAGTATCTGTAGTGCTCAGCTTTGTATGGTCCTTCAACTGCCACACCAATGTAATCTGCTTGATCTTGACGTAAAGTTTCCAATTCAACTCCAATTTTCGCTAAATGCAAACGCGCTACTTTCTCATCCAAGTGTTTTGGAAGCATATAAACATCATTTCCATAATTAGCACTGTTTTGCCATAATTCCAATTGAGCCAATGTTTGGTTCGTGAATGAATTTGACATTACGAATGATGGGTGACCTGTTGCACAACCTAAGTTTACCAAACGACCTTCAGCTAAAACGATGATGTCATTTCCTCTGATTGTATACATATCAACTTGTGGTTTGATAGTGTTTTTTGTTGAACCATAGTTAGAGTTTAACCAAGCCATATCGATTTCGTTATCGAAGTGTCCAATGTTACAAACGATCGCTTTATCTTTCATCGCTTCAAAGTGACGTCCAACAACGATGTCTTTGTTTCCAGTTGTTGTAACGATGATATCACCTAATCCGATAACTGTATCTAATTTCTTCACTTCGAATCCGTCCATTGCAGCTTGTAACGCACAAATTGGATCGATTTCAGTAACGATAACACGTGCACCTGCACCTTTCAAAGAAGCAGCTGAACCTTTACCAACATCTCCGTAACCACAAACAACCGCAACTTTACCAGCCATCATAACATCCGTAGCACGACGAATTGAATCTACCAAAGACTCTTTACATCCGTATTTGTTATCAAATTTAGATTTTGTAACTGAGTCATTGACGTTAATTGCAGGCATTACCAATGTTCCGTTTTTCACACGCTCATACAAACGGTGAACTCCAGTTGTTGTTTCTTCAGAAAGACCTTTAATATCTTTTGTTAATTCTGGGTAACGATCGAATACCATGTTCGTTAAATCACCACCATCATCCAAAATCATGTTCAATGGTTTACCACCTTCGAAAGCAAAAATTGTTTGCTCAATACACCAGTCAAACTCTTCTTCGTTCATACCTTTCCAAGCATAAACTGGAATACCTGCAGCAGCAATCGCAGCAGCAGCATGATCTTGTGTAGAGAAAATGTTACAAGATGACCAAGTAACTTCCGCTCCAAGATCAAGCAATGTTTCAATTAACACAGCAGTTTGGATTGTCATGTGTAAACAACCAGCGATGCGTGCACCAGCCAATGGTTTTTTACCAGCGAATTCTTCGCGTAATGACATTAATCCTGGCATTTCAGCTTCAGCCAATGTAATTTCTTTGCGTCCCCACTCAGCAAGACTAATGTCTTTTACTTTGTACGCTAATTTTTCTGTTGTATTACTCATATTACTTATTGATTCCTATTTTTAAGTGTGCAAATTTACGAAACTACTTTGTTATATAAAAATTTGAATGATTTGAATGATTTTCAAATAATCGAATTATCAAATCTTTGAATCACAATCGTTTTTTAATCATTTCTTCGATACAGTCAATAAATCGTGGATGGTCATTTGAACTTGGCACCAATTGCACCTTTTCACCACCATGTTCTTCAAAAATCTCTTGGTATTCACCACCAATTTCAATAATTGTTTCTAGACAATCAGCTACAAACGCTGGACTAAACACCAACAATTTCTTTGCGCCTTTCTTTCCCCATTCTTCAACCACTTTATCAGAGAAAGGTGTCAACCATTTCTTATCTAAACGCGATTGAAAACAAACGGTGTATTTATCTTCGGGAATGTTTAGTTTCGAAGCAATTAATCGCGTTGTAGCGTAACTCGTTGCTTTGTAACAAAACTTATTTTTCTCATTCACTTCTGATTCGCAGGGTTGATCTGAGCACAAATCTGTTTCTTCATATACTTTATCAACTTGTCGTTCTGGCAAACCATGGTATGAGAAAAGTACGTGATCATATTCTTCCCAGTTAAACTCTTTTGCTCGATCAACAATTGAATCAATATACCCTTCATGATTCCAAAACTGACTTACAATTTTCACTTCCGGAATTACCCACCATTTGCGAATAATGTCCATTGCTTTTTCGATAGCAGAACCACTTGAAGCACTGGCATATTGCGGAAACAATGGAATTATAATGATTTGATCGTAATTGGCTTGATGCATTTTTTCAAGAACAACATCCATACTAGGATTTTGATAACGCATCGCCATTTCAACCGTCACGTCAGAATCATTAAAACGCTCTTGAACTAACTTTACAACATTTTCCGTATGTGTCATCAAAGGCGAAACACCTTTTCCGAATTCCCATAATTCTTTATAAATCTTTGCTGATTTCGGTGCTCTAAAAGGAACAATAATCCCGTTGACCAAAAGTTTTCTCGCCAACCATGGAATATCAATTACGCGTGGGTCATTTAAAAACTCACTTAAATAACGTCTAACATCACTTGTGCTTGGGCTATCTGGAGTTCCTAATTGAATTAAAAGTACGCCTGTTTTCATATAATCTGTTCTTTTCAAAAAGTGTTGAAAGAATAACATTCCCCAACATCAATTGTTTTAATTCGAATAAAATAATTTTTGCTGCCATCCTTCAGCTTGATCTTCGCGCAACAGATTCAACTTTAATAAAAAGCGAATTGTTTTATCAAATGCCAATGGATACTCTATTCCTTCGTAATTCCAATCTGTTTCTATTAACCAATTTTGTACTTGACCAGAACGCAAATTGTAACGCCAAGAAATTACTTCAACTGTGTTTTCATCCTTTTTAACTTCCAAGGCTTTGTGATTTACAATTTCGCACATCTTTTTTAAAAGATCCGCATGAGAAGCTAAAACCTCATTTCTTACAGCAATCACAAAACATGGCCAAGGTGTGACAACTTCATCAATGTATCTGCATTTACCTTGTTCGGTGAAGGGGAATGTTGTGTATTTCTCCCACAAGAATCCTTGTGCTTCGTTATGTTCCAAAGCCCACAAACCTCCGTAAATATCGCCGACCACATTAAATTTTAATTCGTCCGGATTCCAACCCTCTTGACCTGCCTTAACATATGCCATCAAATGAGAACCTGATCCTTCACGAGAAATAGCGAACGTTTGACCTTTTAATTGGTCAACTGTTTTGATATCAGAATTGAAAGGAACATGCACTCCCCAATGAAGTGGAGTCACAACATATACCTGTATAATCTTCGCTTTTAATCCTTCTAAGATTGATTTCGTTATTCCTTCAGTCAACAGAACAGCAATATCAAGACTTCCGGATTCTAAACCACGAATCATTTGTCCAGTCCCTCCGCTCATGTCACTCCAGTGTAAATCCAAGCCAATCTCTCTGAATTTCCCTTCCTCTATGGCTAATTTCCATGGCAAGTTAAAATGCTCTGGAACGCCTCCAATTTTTAGACCTTTCATTCTTTTTCTTCTTTAAACTGCATGTCAAACAGTTTTCGGTAATAGCCATCTTGACTTAATAATTCACTATGACTTCCAATTTCTTTTATTTCACCTTTATCTAGAACCACGATCTTGTCGGCATTTTGGATGGTCGACAAACGGTGCGCAATAACAATCGATGTTCTTCCTTTCGTCAATTCTTCTGTTGCTTTCTGAATCATTTCTTCCGATTCATTGTCAACACTTGAAGTTGCTTCATCCAAGATTAGAATTTCCGGGTTGTAAACACAAGCACGAATAAACGAAAGCAATTGACGTTGTCCAACTGATAATACACCACCGCGTTCTCCTACTTCATAATCATAACCTCCAGGCAATTTCTGAATAAATTCATCGGCACCAACAATTTTGGCTGAGGCAATAACCTGTTCTCGTGTAATTGATTCATCACCTAAGGTAATATTATTGTGAATTGTGTCTGAGAACAAGAAAACGTCTTGAAGTACGATAGCGATATTTCTTCTCAAGCAATTCAGCTCAATTTCACGAACCTCGGTATTTCCAATATAAATTTCTCCTTTTTGAAATTCATAAAAGCGTCCCAATAGATTGACAATTGTCGATTTCCCTGCTCCAGTTGCGCCAACAAATGCGACCGTTTCACCAGCTTTTATGGTCAAATCAATGTTCTTCAGAACCCATTCTTCATTTTGATACGCAAAACTCACATTTCTAAAAGAGATTTCTTGATCAAAATTACAATGTGTATTTGTGCCTGCGTCTTGAATGTGCTCATCTAAATCAATGATTTCAAACACTCGCTCTGCACGAACGGTTCCTCGTTGAAGAATGTTGAATTTATCTGCCAATTGACGTATTGGTCTGTATAACATTTGGATGAAAAGAACGAACGAAAACGTCTCACCATTCATTTGTTTAATCTGATCCGGTGTTTTACCAGAAACATGTAACGCACCATAAACAAGCAACAAAGCGATTGATAAAGAACTCAGTAATTCTACAACCGGAAAAAAGATTGAATTGGCCCAAACTGCATTGATATGTGCTTGACGATGACCTTTGTTAATAGTTTCAAAATTTGCGTATTCTTTTCGTTCACGGTTAAACAACTGAACAATTGCCATTCCTGTGATTCGTTCCTGCACGAAGGTATTCAGCTTGTTTACCTGAACTCTTTCCAACTGAAAGGAATCACGCATTGCCCGGGCAAAAATGCGTGTTGCGTACAATAAGATTGGAATCGGAATAATGGTCATTAAGGCTAATTCCCAATTCATCACAAACATGGTAATCACGATCAAAATGAGCAGGAATAAATCACCAAGAATATCCATTAATCCTGCGGAAAAAACTTCCGTTATTGCTTCCAAATCGGAAACAACTCTGGTAACCAATGCTCCAACCGGTGTTTTGTCAAAATAACGCATTCTGAAGGTCAAAAGATGCCCAAACAGTTTTTTACGAATATCATTGATAATTGATTGTGCAATTAAATTAGAAAAATAGGACCCAACAAATTGTACGATTTGCTCGAGAAATAAAATACCGAGAATAACCAAGGTCCAAAACAAAAGCATTTCTGGTTGAGGCGTTTCTGATTTCAAGTCAATATCAATGTAATTCTTCACCATTGAACCAATCAATATCGGACGAGAAACACCAAGTAAAGCGAGTGTCACAGAACAAAATACAGCTAAAGCAAACGTTTTTCTGTAGGGCTTCAAGTGGGAAACCAAACGCTTAAAAATGGAGATATTAATGGTCGCTTTTTCTGACATGCATGCAAATTTACCTTTTTTTAACTGCTTGAATAAATTAGTTCGCTTCTTTTTGCAATTATTAGGAGTGAAAGCAATGAAATTTCTGTAAAATCAATTACTTTTATAGCAAAGCACAACAAAATGGTACACAATCTATCAAACACCAATTCAATTTTCTCCTCTTTTCTGTCAGAAATTCGAGATGTTAATATACAAAAGGACGCAATGCGCTTTAGACGAAATATGGAACGTATTTCAGAAATAATGGCCTATGAAGTTTCTAAGACTTTGGAGTTTGAACCAACGAATGTTACAACTCCTTTAGGTGTTGCAAATATACATACCATTAAAGAACAGCCCGTTTTAGCAACAATTTTACGAGCAGGTTTATCAATGCATCAAGGATTGTTGAACTATTTTGACAAAGCAGATAGTGCATTTATTTCTGCATATAGAAAACATACGACTGTTGAGGATTTTGATATTCATGTGGAATATCTAGCTTCCCCTAAATTGGATAATAGAACAGTCATCATCAGCGATCCGATGTTAGCTACAGGAAGTTCAATGGTAATGGTTTATAAAGCCATTTTGAAACAAGGAAAACCAAATCGCGTCATTATCGTTTCAGCAATTGCAACGCCTGATGCTTTGGAATATGTTAAAAGACATTTACCTGAAACCACACAAATTTGGGTTGGTGCAATTGATGCTGAATTAACTGCTCAATCGTATATTGTTCCAGGATTAGGTGATGCTGGAGATTTGGCTTACGGTGAAAAATGTTAATCCTTTTCTAGATGCTTTGGGGTAAATACATCGGCTTTTTTGGCTTTTCAATGATCAAATTTTTGTTCACTCCTTTTGGTGGGCCGAAAGCTGGATTATCGTTTGTTGAAACATATATTGTTTGCGTTGCTGGAGCCTTATTAAGTGCCGCAATCTTCTTTTTCTCGAGTGAATACTTTTTAATTCGAGCGCACAAAAAACGCAAAGAAATGATTCTTAAATCGCTTGAAACAGGTATTCCTTTGAAGCAAAAAAAGAAGTTCACTAAAACCAATAAACTAATCGTTCGCATTAAACATAAACTTGGGATTATTGGTGTTGCGTTTTATGCGCCTTTATTTCTAAGTATTCCAATCGGAACAATAATTACTGCTAAGTTTTATGGTAAAGAAAAACGTACTTTCCCATTAATCATTTTAGGAATTGGCATCAACGGTGTTATTACAACGGGAATTGCCTATATAATTGCTGATTTTTTCTGATGACTAACAAGCATTTATTTTTTGACCTCGATAGAACTTTGTGGGATTTTGAAAAAAATTCAGAAATCGCACTTTTCAAATTATTCCATGAATTAAGCTTGGATGAAGCGATCGACAGTTTCGAACTTTTTCATTCAAACTATAAGAAAAATAATGCTCTTCTTTGGAAAGAATATGGCGCCGGAAGACTTTCTAAAGAAAATTTAAGAAATGATCGATTTAAAATCACATTAGAGCATTTTGAAATCAACAATCCTGACATTGTAAACAAAATCAGTGATGGCTATGTTGAACTTTCTCCTCAACAGACTGCGCTTTTTCCGCATGCGCATGAAACCTTGGACTATTTGAAAAAGGAAGGGTACAATATGCATATTATCACCAATGGTTTCAAAGAAGTTCAATATATTAAGCTAAAAAAATCTAGTCTCGATCACTATTTTGATGTGATTGTTTGTTCCGAGGATGTTGGACAAAATAAACCTTCGCCAGCAATCTTTAAACATTCACTTGATTCAGCAAATGCCAAAGCAGCAGATTCTGTTATGATTGGGGATGATTACGAAGTGGACGTTGTTGGTGCCCAGAATTTCGGAATGTATGGTATTTTATTCGATCCAGAAAACACATTTTCGCATTACCAAGACCAGCATAGAATTCAATCGTTAAATGAACTTCCAGGGCTATTGCCATTCATTTTTTAAATTTCATTTCAACTGTCCTTTATGTATTTCAATTGGACCAGAATGATAACGCCCTTTGTTCGGATTCCAAATGTAAAACTTGAGTTGGTCTGTCGGTAAAATATCCTTAGGCAATTCAAAGGCACAAATCGTATTTTTTTCCTCACCTACTTTCGCGAAAAGTCCATGTTCGTAGGAATAATAAACGGCTAAATCCTTACCTCTTTTCCAAAAATTGCCATTTCGTTGAACAGTTACAGTTAAATACACCGGAACTGTATCTAGTGCTTTTGTTTTACATTTTAAATAATAATACTCAAACCTATTTTTCAATTTCGGCAAATCTTTTACAGCCATTGTACCTTCCAGTGAAAACTCATCTTGCGTTGTTTTAATGGAATCGGATGCAAGCGTATTTATAGGAGTACCAAAATTTCGTTTTTTGTTAGACTTCTTAAACAAAATAAAAATGGAGAATCGAGTTTGGACAGTCTGAATAACTTCTGGATAATAAAACCGAATTGCCTCAATAAACATTGGCACATGGAACTTATTGCTATACGCATATCCAAAATATTCTGTTTGCGCATTTTTCGCACGTTCTACTAATAGATTCAATGCTTCAGGTTTATCCCAATCACTTATTGTCTCTGTTAAATCATTGTCCACATAATAATTAATGTAATTGACATGATTGAAATTTGCAGCAAAGGTGATATTCCCTTTGCCAAATTTGGTATTGGCATCATTTATTGCAACACCAATTTCTTTGAAAACACCATAATGAACTGGTTCAAGTAATTGGTAACGCAAAAAACTATCGGCAGTTGGTATCAGAGCAACAAGGAAAATTAATCCCATTTTTAACTTTTTTGACTGAAGTCCAATAAAATAAAAAGCAGGAAAGAACAAGAATGGCAGTAAAAACTGCATGACAATCTCTCTTAAAATGGGCGTGAATATATGAGACAAAACAAATGCACCAATAAAAGCAATGCAGAAAATACTTATAGAAAATGTGCTTTTAGCGCTCCATTGTCGTTTCGAAAAAAATAAAATAAGAACAAAAAGGAATACTAGAGAAAAAAACAACAACCAAGACTCATTGAAAAACAAATGAATGAAATCAATTGGCCACATTAATTTGGGCGCTGCTAACCAACCCAATCCTCCACGTCCAACCTGAAAAAGCGTAATGGGTATATGTGGTAAAAACAATATTATGGAAAGTAGTCCGGCTGAGATTAAATAAATGATTCGTGTCTTACCAAGGTAAAAAAGTCCTACGCCACTGAGCACAGCGGCTACTAAAAAAGCAAAATAATGCGAAAGCATTGCGCCTACTAAACTAATTGCAATTAACAAAGTCCACCTCCACAAGTGTTGTTGCTGCACTTTCAATTCCAAGATTCCATAAAATGCCAATAACAAGAAAAATACTCCTGAATTATATGGTCTTGCAAAAACAGAATTCATCACAGTAAATGTCAATCCTGCATACAACGCAATGAGTAGGAGACCTGAAAATTTGGAAAAATGCCGTATTCCAATGCGATAAATTAATAGAGAAGAAAGTATGTAAAAAATCAAACTTGTTGAACGAATAGCAAATTCACTATCCCCAAAAAGTTTAATCCAAATCCAAAGTAACACTTGGTAAAAAGCAGGGTGCATATCACCAACCTTTATTCCTTTTACCCAAAAATCATCCCAGTTAGAAAAATGGGTTCGATGCCAAGCACTTAATTCATCATTCGATAAACCTTGGTAGTGCATAAAAATCAAACGAATCAAAAGCCCCAGCAATAGCAAGGAAACAAAAACCCAATGTTTCTTGAGTAAACGCATGTTAACCGCGTAATTCTTGGCGTGTTTTTTCGTAAAGTATCATTCCTGCAGCAACACCAACGTTCAATGAAGCGATTTCACCTCGCATAGGAATGCGTGCTCTTACATCAGAAAGATTTAACAAATCTGACGTGATTCCATCCTCTTCAGAACCTAAGATAATACAAACTGGACCACGCATATTAATTTCATGCAAGGAAACAGCTGCTTTTTCCGTACATGCGATGATACGCATACCACATTGTTGTAAATAGAACAATGATTCTTTCAGGCTATTTGTTTTACATACTGGAATTCGATTCAGTGCACCCGCAGATGTTTTAATTGCATCGGGAGTTACCAAAGCAGATCCTTTTGAAGGAATCAATATCGCATCCACACCTTGGCATTCAGCTGTTCGTGCAATAGCCCCAAAATTTCGAACGTCTGTAATGCGATCCAAAACAAGAACCAACGGTTTTTCACCACGTTCTAACATTTCTTCAACCAAAGGCTCAATTTCTTTATATTCAATGGGAGAAACCATTGCAATAACACCTTGGTGATTTCCATCTGTCAAAAAGTCTAACTTTTGAGAAGGAACAAATTGCAATTGAAAGTTTTTACCGGCCAACGCTTCCTTCAACTCAGTAAACAATTCTTTATTCATGCCTTTTTGAATAAGAATTTTATTGATTTCTCGTTCTGCTTTTATTGCCTCAATCACGGCACGAACTCCAAAAATCAAATCTTCAGCTGATTTTTTACGTTCAAATTTTCTTGGTTCCATTCTACTTGTTTAATAATTAAAAGTGAAGTCAACTGTAACGTTGTCTCCAAGTGTTTTTGCTACAGGACAAGCTTTTCCAGCTCTTAAAACACGTTCAGCAGTTTCTTCTGACCATTTGTTTCCTGTTAAATCTAATTCTATTACAATACGCTCAATTCTTCGTGGAGCTGTGCCCATAATTTTTTGAACTTTTGCTTCTGCATGATCAAAGTTAATCGCATGTTCATTGCAAAAAATACCCATAATTGTAATCATACAAGATGCATAAGATGTTGCTACCAAATCAGTTGGAGAAAAAGCTTCCCCTCGACCCTTATTATCAACTGGAGCATCTGTAATTATTTCAGTACCTGATTGAACGTGCGTACAAGCAGTTCTTAAATTTCCTAAATACTTTACTTCCGAGGTAATCATATTAATTCGATGATAATATTGTAACTTTGTCAAGAATTAGAATCAAAGTAATTCTGAGTGTAAAAATAGGCTTTTTCTTTAAGAAGTCGTTACGCTCGAAACAATACATGGTTCTAAAGTGTTATTAGGGTTGATATAGTTTTGTACTTAACAAGTGTCAAAATGAGTGAAATAATTGAAAAAGACAATACTGAAATTAGAATTAAGAAACCAAAATGGTTGCGTGTAAAATTGCCGACAGGTGAGAATTACCGTAAAGTTCGTTCGCTAGTTGATGAGCATAAATTGCATACGATTTGTGAAAGCGGAAGTTGTCCAAATATGGGGGAATGTTGGGGAGAAGGTACTGCAACATTTATGATTTTAGGAAACATATGTACGCGTTCATGTGGATTTTGTGCTGTTAAGACAGGTCGTCCAGAAGAAGTGGACATTTATGAGCCAGGAAAAGTCGCTCAAAGTGTAAAAATCATGCAAGTGAAACACGCTGTAATTACTTCGGTTGATCGTGATGATTTAAAAGATGGTGGTGCTGAAATTTGGGCACAAACAGTTCGTGCAATTAGACAACAGTCACCTGGCACAACTATGGAAACATTGATTCCTGATTTCGCAGGTAATTGGGAAAATTTGCAGATACTGATTGATGCTGCTCCAGAGATTGTTTCGCATAATTTGGAAACCGTTCGTCGTTTAACAAAAGCGGTACGCATTCAAGCGAAATATGATCGCAGCTTAGAAGTGTTGTTTCGCTTAAAAAAAGGTGGAATGCGCACAAAATCTGGAATCATGCTTGGTCTTGGTGAATCGGATGAGGAAATCATTGAAACCATGGAAGATTTAACAAGTGTTAATGTGGACATTTTGACGATTGGTCAGTATTTACAGCCTACGCCAAAACATTTACCAATTGCCGAATTCGTAACCCCTGAAAGGTTCGATAAATACCGTGAACTTGGCTTGAAAATGGGCTTTAGATATGTTGAAAGTGGTCCTTTAGTTCGTTCATCGTATCATGCCGAAAAGCATCTTTTTTAATTTTTTGACTTGTATACTTTTGAAAAAAAAACATGCTGAAATAGTTTAACTTGGTAATGAAATAAATTAAATTTGTAAGAATAAATAAAGATACGCTTGAAAATAAGTATAAATCATTTCATTTTTATTTATTAACTTGGCGGTCGCGTTAAAACAAAATAGGAAATAACTACATTATGAAACGAAACAAAATAATCATCGGTTCTGCCGGTTTAGTTGCATTAGCAGCGTTTTTTGCGGTTTCTCCTTGGGGGTTTAAATCTTCTGAGGGTTCGTATTCTAAAAAAGATTTACCTTCTTTAGAGTCTAAATCTGCTGAAGATGCAAAACAATGGCTTAGTGCCAGATATATTGACCAAGCAACTGGACAACAAATCACGAAAGAAAAATTGGAATTAATTCGTTCACAAATCAGAAAGGCTCCAGTAAGTAAAGCTATTTCGTTTGTTGAACAAGGTCCAGATAACATTGGTGGTAGAACAAGAGCCATTCAAGTTGACCGTAATGATGTTAATCATTTATGGGCTGGTGGTGTTTCTGGTGGTCTTTTTGTGTCGAACAACCGTGCTAATCAATGGGAGCGGGTTGATTCATACATCAACGCAGGAGCTTCTCCGTTTATTTCGAGCATGACACAGACGCCTGATGGTACATTGTATGTTGCTACAGGATCGAATCAAGAGTCATGGGCAGGAAATGGAGTTTGGTACACAACAGATAATGGTGCTACTTGGGCTTCTATTCCAGGAACAGCAAGCTGTACTGAGTTAGCTTCAAATAATGTAGACAACTATGTTTGGTTAGCAACAAACTCTGGTGTTCGCAAATGGAAACTAGGAGATGCTGCTTTAACGAATGTTACTGTTTCTTCAGGAGCTTGTAGCACAATTCAAATGTCTAAAGATGGACAAGTAATTGTGGCTGCAATTGGTTCGAATAAAACATTTGTATCATCTGACGGTGGTTCAACTTGGGCAGATCGTTCAGGAAATGGAACAAACGTTGTTGCATCAGGTGCACAGCGCATTGAATATTCTATTTCACATGCTCGTGTAAATGGAACGTATTCATTATATGCGGTTCGTACAGGTTCTAACCTATTAGGTATGAATGTTTCTCATGACGACGGTGCTACATGGTCACAATTTATCGGCCCATCAGGTACACCAAGTAACTTAGATATTTACAGAAATCAAGGTACATATAATTCAATTGTTACTGTTGTTCCGACAGACAATGAAAAAATCTTAATTGGTGGTATTGATATTTGGAAATGGAAACAAACTGTAGACAATCCTCCATCAGGTGGATTTGAAAAATTAACAGAATGGTTCTTGCCCCAATTTGCTCCAAAATATGCGCATGCAGATAACCACGAAATGAAATGGGATCAAACGAACCGTTTATACATCGGTAATGATGGTGGTATTGGAGTTACGGATGACTATGGTGATACGTGGTACCCAGCAAACAGAGGTTACAATGTTACACAATATTATGGTATTGCTTTCGACCGTGAAGGTGCTGTAATGGGCGGTGCTCAAGATAATGGTACAACATACAACGACCACACTTTATCTACATTCAAAGAATTTAGAGAAGTAAATGGTGGTGATGGATTTGCTTGTGAAATCTCTTTCTACAATACTAAAGTAATGTTCTCTTCAGTATATTACAACTCAATTTCTCGCTCTGGTGACAAAGGTTATACATGGAGTTCATTTGTTCCAAGCTTCCCAAGTTCATATGCAGCTGCAGGAACTGAAGGTTCAATTCACCCATTTGTTACTTCTTATACTTTAGCAGAAAATTATGATACAAACTCTGAAGATTCTGTTCTTTTTGTAGCAACTCAAGATTATGCTGCTGGTTCAGTTATTAAAATCCCAAGTAAGGCTACTGGTGATTCAATGACATATACGACTCCTACAGCGTTGTACTTTGATGATACATTGCAGTATAACCCAGCATTGACGACTATTGATTACAACTGTGTGAACGCATTAAACGGTCAAACAGTTTATCTAGGAAATTATCCTTGGACACCTTTCGCAAGCGCGTCTCAAACAAATCCACCAACTATTGGAGATTCATTGTTGGTTGATTTCCCAACGGGTGAAGATACTGTAGTTGTTCAAAGTGTTGGTACATATAATCACTACTTCGGTCAAAACGCTGTAACTGGTGAAGTATTCAGTATGGGTAACGAAACGGTTGCTTACAATGTTGCTTGGGATACAATCAAAGTTCAAGATCCTTACCAATCATGGTTCGTAATGTATGTGAACATCAATGGTGGTGAGTTATGGGCTACAAGAAATGCGACTCGTTTATCTGTTTTAGATCCAGCTTGGATTAAAATTGCTAAAGGAATTGGAAGTGAATTCGGTTCTGGAAGTAACGGAAACATGCGTGTAGATTTAGAATTCTCAAAAGATTTAAATCACCTATATGTTGCTGCAGGAAGTGGTGTTTGGAGAATTGATGGATTAGGAGATATTTATACATCCGATCCGAATTTCAAAACCAAGGCCGGTTATTGGGGAACGGGCTTAGTCAATTTACCATCGGCGACATCGGCGACAAAAATTACGACAACAACGTATGAAGGTATTGCTGTCAACCCAAGTAATTCCGATGACTTAGTTCTATTTGGAGGATTTAGTTTAGGAAACAAACGTTCATTAAATGCAACTGCTGCAGTACCAACGTTTACTTCTTTAACAAACATCACTTCTCCAAACGTTGCTTGTTATGATGGTATTATCGATAGAGATGATTCTGATATCATTGTTGCTGGTACATCAGAAGGTGTATTCGTTACTGAAGATGGAGGAGCAACTTGGTCAAATGCATCAGCAGGATTTGAAGGAACTCCAGTATTCCATGTTCGTCAATCTTGGAGAACTTGGGATGAAGGAAACCGTCGTCCAGGTGAAATTTATGTTGGAACGTATGGTCGTGGAATCTGGGCATCTGCTGCATACTTAGGTATTGGTGAAACAGGTGCTGATGGAAACCAAGTTTTCAAAACAAAATTGAAAACATATCCTAACCCAACAACTGATAACACAACATTGACATTCAACTTATCTGAAACGTCAAATGTGAATGTAATGGTTTACAACATCTCAGGAAGATTAGTAAAAACAATTACAAATAGAAATGTACAAGCTGGAGCTCAAACTTTAACAATTGATGCTCAAGATTTACCTAACGGTACTTACATTGTTAAGTTCATTGCTGGTAAACAAAATGAAACAGCGAAATTCATTAAAATGTAATTCCTATTAACGCAATAAAAAAAGGGTTGTCAATTTGGCAACCCTTTTTTATTTCACACATTTTTGAAGCAATATTTAAAGGAGAAATCCTACATTTGTAACCTATCAAATCAAAAAAAATGAGTTCTTACGATATTACAATTATTGGATCTGGGCCTGGTGGTTATGTAGCTGCAATTAGATGCGCCCAATTAGGTATGAAAACAGCCTTAATTGAAAAATACGACACATTAGGCGGAACATGTTTAAATGTAGGTTGTATCCCTTCAAAAGCATTGTTGGATTCATCTGAGCATTATCACAACGCTATTCATAATTTCGAAGAACATGGAATTATCGTTAAGGATGTGAAAGCAAACCTAGAGCAAATGATTAAACGTAAAAGTGAGGTTATTGCTCAAACGTGTGCTGGAATCAAATTCTTGATGGACAAAAACAAAGTAGATGTGTTGACTGGAGTTGGTTCATTCGTGGACAAAAACACGATCAAGGTGAAAGATAACAGTGGAACTGAAACGACTATCAGTACAAAAAATGTAATTATCGCAACAGGTTCTAAACCAAATTTCTTCCCAGGAATGGAACCAGATAAAAAACGCATTATCACTTCTACCGAAGCATTAAAAATGACGGAAATCCCGAAAAAAATGCTTGTGATTGGTGGTGGAGTTATTGGATTAGAATTAGGTTCTGTTTACGCACGTTTAGGAACTGAAATCGAAGTAATCGAATTCGCAAATACGATCATTCCTACAATGGACGCAACCTTAGGTAAAGAACTTACGCGTGTATTGAAAAAAGAAGGATTTAAATTCAACCTTGAGCACAAAGTTCAAAAAGTTGAGAACGTTGGTGATAAAGTTGTTTTAACTGCATTGAATAAAAAAGATGTTGAAGTTACTTTCGAAGCTGATTACTGTTTAGTTGCAGTGGGAAGAAAACCATATACAGAAGGATTGAACCTTGAAGCTGCTGGTTTAAAAGTAAACAACAAAGGTCAAGTTGAAGTAAATGACCATTGTCAAACATCTGTTCCGAATATTTATGCTATTGGTGATGTTGTTCGCGGAGCAATGTTAGCGCATAAAGCTGAAGAAGAAGGTGTTTATGTTGCTGAACAAATTGCTGGACAAAAACCGCATATCAATTACGGTTTAATCCCAGGAGTTGTTTACACGTGGCCAGAAGTTGCTGCAGTTGGTAAAACAGAAGAAGAATTAAAAGCTGCTGGTGTTGAATACAAAGTAGGTTCATTCCCAATCAAAGCATTAGGAAGAGCGCGTGCAAGTATGGATACTGCTGGTTTAGTGAAAATTCTTGCTGATAAAAACACAGATGAAATATTAGGTGTTCACATGATTGCTCCACGTGCTGCGGATTTAATTATGGAAGCTGTAACAGCAATGGAGTACAGAGCATCAGCGGAAGATATCGCACGCATTTGTCATCCACACCCAACGTATTCTGAAGCAATCAAAGAAGCTGCTTTGGACGCAACAGATGCACGAGCATTACACGTATAATACGATACAAAATCATAGTAAAAGCCCCGAATCTACGGGGCTTTTTTTTGTGTCCAAAAGTTGGAAAAGTTGGAATTTGTTTGAATTGTTAAAGAATCTAAAAAAGCGCATAAACTAAGTTGTTCTTCGTTTGTTATATAACTAAAGCAAACACAATGGCAACAAAAGAAAAAATCACCAAAGCGTACATCGAATTCGAATTAATGAATGGTCGAGCGCCACATTCCGCATTCGAATTGTGCAAGAAATTAAAAATTGAAGAAGCAACCTTCTACAAATCGTTTTCAACCTTGAATGCGATTCGTGAAGAAATCCTTGTCAATACACTTTCGACAACCTTTGAGATAATTGAAAATGATCCTGAATACCAAGGATATTCTGCTAGAGAAAAAGCACTTGCTATCTTTTATACGCTTTTTGCTCAATTGGAGAAAAATCGCTCTTACTTTTTGGCTAAATACAGTTCCTTAAAAGAAGCACCTCATCAATTCAAAGAATGGGATTCATTTATGAAAACCCTAGACATGCGTTTGAATGAAGTTTTGCAAGAAGCGAAAAGCTCTCAAGAAATCATCGATCGACCATTGATTGGCGAACATTACCACAAAGGATTCAAATTAATTTTCTCCTATGTTTTCCGTGTTTGGATCAATGATACTTCTGCAGAATTTGCTACAACTGATGCTGCCATCGAAAAAAGTGTGAATCTAAGTTTTGATTTGTTGGCCACTTCCCCACTCGATTCCATTCTTGATTTTGGGAAATTTGCGTTTAAAACAAAAGTCTTTTAAACATGAGCGCCGATAAAGGAATGGACAAAATTCCAACATCCAAAGTTCAACGCGCAGCAAAAATCATTGGGACCAGTGCGAAAGTTGGTGGAAACTACGTGAAATACTTCGCTAAAAAGACCATCAATCCTAGTCTTACAAAAGATGATTTGCACAGCGACAATGCCAATGACATCTATAAATCCTTAAGTGAATTGAAAGGAAGCGCTTTGAAAGTTGCGCAAATGATGAGCATGGACAATAATGTACTACCACAAGCGTATCAAGATAAATTCTCACTCGCTCAATACAATGCACCTGCTCTATCGTTTCCCTTGATTCAAAAAACGTTCATGCAACAAATGGGTAAAAAGCCCCATGAATTGTTTGATTCATTTTCGAAAGAAGCAATTCATGCTGCGAGTATTGGTCAAGTGCACGAAGCGCGCAAAGGAGATTTACATTTAGCAGTTAAAATTCAATATCCAGGAGTTGCTGATGCGATTTCATCCGATTTAAAACTTGTAAAGCCATTAGCCGCACAACTTTTAAATGTGAAAAGTTCCGAAATCAAACTGTACATGGATGAAGTGGAAGCGAAATTGATTGAAGAAACCGATTACGAATTGGAACTCATTCGTTCGACTGAAATTGCTCAAGCATGTTCTTCACTTAAAGGACTTCGATTCCCAACATATTATCCAGAACTATCGAATAAGCGCATTTTAACGATGGATTGGATTGAAGGTGAAATGTTGCCCGAATTTCTTGCTAAAAAGCCTTCACAAGCGCTAAGAAACCAAATAGGACAATCGCTATGGGATTTCTACTTGTACCAAATGAAAGTTGTTCGCAAAGTACACGCTGATCCGCATCCAGGAAATTTCATTGTTGATAGTGAGAATAATCTGTGTGTATTGGATTTTGGATGTGTAAAGGAAATTCCGTCTGAGTTTTTTGACAACTATTTTCAGCTATTGAAACCAGGTGTGTTTGAGGATACCGAACGTTTGTATTCCTTGTACTACAAACTTGATTTCTTCAGAAAAGACGATTCGCCAGAAACAATTGAGTTTCTGAAAGAAGTCTATCACGAAATGATTTCCTTGCTGTCTAAACCATTTTACACAGCAACTTTCGATTTCTCCGACAAAGCGTTCTTTACGCAAATCTATACGATGGGTGAAGGATTCTCGAAGAATAAAACCTTCCGCAAAATGAACAATGCACGCGGTTCAAAAGATGCGATTTACGTAATGAGAACGTTCTTCGGCTTGTATTCCTTATTGCATTTATTGGAAGCTGAAGTACAATTGAATTATACCTTGGATTAATCAGATAAACTTATAAAACAAAAAGCCCAGTAATTTCTTACCGGGCTTTTTAAATTCTTAATAAGAACTACTCCTTCACCAAGACCATTTCATCCACTAAATGTTTCGCACCAGAGTATTTATCCATCACCCACATAACGTAGCGAATATCAACAACAACGTTTCTACAACGATTTGGATCAAACATGTAATCAGACATTGTACTTTCCCATGTGCGGTCAAAGTTCAAGCCCATTAAGTTTCCGTTTGCATCAATTACCGGCGAACCAGAGTTTCCTCCTGTTGTGTGATTTGAACCTGTGAAACATACCCACAATTCACCATCCTGCGCATAATCGCCATAGTCTTTGTTTTTGTGCATTTCCAACATGCGCGGCAACAATTCAAAATCAGGATTTCCAGTGTTGTATTTCGCAATGATTCCATCCAATGTTGTGTGTTCAGTATACGCCATTCCATCTGTTGGAGACGAACCTTCCAATTGTCCGTATGTAATTCTCAATGTACTATTTGCATCTGCCCAATGTTTTGCATCAGGGAACATTTCATATTTTCCTTGTACATACACTTTCAACAAAGCATTCATTTGATCATCAAACGCTTGGTATTTTGGCAATACATTTTCTTTGAAATCCTTTGTCAATTTTGCGTACAATTTGAAACCTGGATCCTTAGCAATTGCTTTTACTGATTTCTCTTTGAACTTTTGCAAGAAAGCAACATAACGATCTTTATTTGTAAGAATCGATTTTGCGAAAATTGCTTTTGACAATCCATTCACATAATTTACATCTGCAATAGATTCTGCATCTACGTTTACTTGCGTAAAGTATTCCATCGTCAACAAATCAAAAATCTTTTGATCGACTCCAGCGTCATAATTTTTGAAGAAGCTATCAGCACCTTTTATCATTTTATCAATCTGTGCATTCAACTCACCTTTCTCTTTGTATTTAGCATAGTTCGTTGTTAAATCGTCAATCGCTCGTGCCAATTTATAAAATTCTGGTCCAACATATAAATACTCAATCGCCATCGAATAACGGAATTCCCATTCACTTCCTTCTGCAACCAATTTATTCATTTGATTGACCAATTGACCATACGCTCCGTTCCATTTATCATTCGTCGCGGCCATGTCATTGTATTCTTTTTCTTTCCCAATTTTAACGGAAACTCCATCCAAACGTTTTAATCCGTCTACTTGTCCAATCCATTTTTTATAGGCATTCGCAATACTTGCTTGTTTCGCAGAATATTTGATACGAATTTCATCAGACGAACGCATCGCAGCATCAATCACACTCAATGATTTCTCACGCATTTTGATTCGCGCCGGACGTTCTTTTTCAACGATAAATTTCAAATAACCTGACGCAACGTGCTGTTCCGTTTCTCCTGGAAAACCATACACCATTGTAAAATCACCTACTTTTCTGTTTTTAAACGAAATTGGCAAGAAATGAATTGGAGAATATGGAACATTGTTCGTTGAATACTCAGCTGGTTTGTTGTCCGTTCCAGCATAAATTCTAAAAACAGAAAAATCTCCTGTATGTCTTGGCCAAACCCAGTTGTCTGTGTCACCACCAAATTTTCCAATTGAATTCGGAGGCGTTCCAACCAAACGCACATCTTTAAATACTTCTTTCACGATAATGTAAAAGTGATTTCCAAAATTAAATGGTTTGATTTCCGCTTCATAATGTGTTCCAACCGTTGCATCTTTGATCAATTGCTCCATGTTTTTACGCATCGCTGCAGCGCGTTTCTCAGCACTTTCAGATTCTACAACACCAAACATTACAGAAGCCGTAACATCATCAATTCGCACCATGCGTGAAGCTGTCAAACCAGCGTTTGGTAATTCTTCCGCGTAATTTTTAGCCCAAAATCCATTCTTCAAGTAATCCTTTTCAAGCGATGAATGCGATTGAATTTGTGAATAACCACAGTGATGGTTTGTCAACAACAATCCTTTTCCTGAAACCAATTCAGCAGTACAACCACCACCAAAATGCATGATTGCATCCTTCAAACTTGAATGGTTTACATCGTAAATATCCTTTGCTGATAATTTCATTCCTTTCGCTTGCATGTCTGATTCAAAGGCAGAAATAACAGACGGAATCAACATTCCCTCTTCTGCGAAACAGTTGATAAATGTGATGAATGATAAACTTAATGATACTAAAAACTTTTTCATACGCTAAAATGATAAGTTCCAAAATTAAGTAAAATGATTCGAAATGTGCCAATTAAAGGACAAACGAGCTCACTCACTTATTAACACAGGATTTTCGCCCTTTTTCGGTAATAATTCGAAAAAAATAGCAACTTTGTGATTATGGAAATAATGAATCAAATTTTTCGTCTAGGAGTTGTTTTTGCCATCTTCGGATTTATCTGGGGAATTTTTGAGCTTGGATTAAATGTAATGAGTGGCGGCAGAACGCGTACAATTGCAGAGGTTTATTTTATTAAGGCGTTCAAGTATTTATTCTTGGTAGATGTTACCTTTTTGTTTTGTTTGGACGATGCACAAAATTTGATTTCAACGTTTAACATCGTTATTGCTGGCTTGGTTTTATTAACGTATTTCGTTGGAAAATTTCAAAATCAGCAGAATAAAATGGCCATGTTTCAGATGATGGGAGCTGGAATGACACCAAAGCAAACCACTTTTAATATGCGAGTTGAAATTGGAGTAATTGTATTGGCAATTGGCGTTTTTAGTTTATTTATTTTCTATCCGGATATTGCTAAAAACCCTATTTCCATTTGGTTTCACGAAAGCATTATCAACATTGAAGACACTCCAGTTTTCGGTTTTATTTTCAAAGTAATTGGATTCTTCTTTTTGGTGAGTATGATTTTCAAAATGTTGAATGGTTTCAACTATTTGATTTCAGGAAAACCATTTGTTCAAGCGAGTTCGTCATTTCAATCGTTCACGAAAAATAAGAAAGACGACGAATTTGACGATTACGAAGAATTGGATAACTAAAGCGTTGCCAAAAAGGCTTCGACCTGAGTAATTAGTGGTTGTTTTTCATCGTTATTGATTGCGTAGTTCGCCAATTCTTGCTTTTTCTCATCTGGCCATTGCTTGCTCATTCGCTCCTCTACTTGTTCAGCGGACATTTTATCGCGTTCCATCACACGTTGAATACGTAATTCTTTAGGTGCAGTAACCAGTAGATTCAAATCCATTGTTTTGTACGCACCAGTTTCAAATAGAATTGCTGCTTCATTAAAAACGTAAGGAGATGTTTGACTATTGCACCAATCAACAAATGCAGAACGCACTTTTGGATGAATGATTTGGTTCACTTGAATGCGCAATTGATCATCTGTGAAAAGTTGTTGCGCTAAAAAGGGACGGTTCAGTTCATCATCAATGTAAACTTCCGTCCCTAGTAATTGTATCAGCTGACTTCGAATTTCTGGATCCGTATCAACAAGTATTTTCGCAGCTAAGTCTGAATAATACACTGGATAACCAAGCGTTTCAAGAATCTTTCCAATAAGGCTTTTTCCTGAACCTATTCCGCCAGTTAATCCAATTTTCAGCACAGCGATTAAATTTCTTCTACTTCAATCATTTTAAATGGAAGCTTGATAATTGCTTGGTAATCTTCACCAGCTTCTTCCATATCTTCATCATCTTCTTCGAAATACCAATTCACTGAAACATCTGTTCCGTTCAATTTTTCTAACTTCTTGAATAAATCCAATATACATTTTGAAGATGAAGTGTTGAAGTATTCCAATTTCATTTCAATCACCGTTTGTGAACCAGGATTTTCAGCATAATCATCAATCCAATCATTCAATGGTTTATAAAATTCAATTGAATTCTCAGGTATCGATCTCCCTTTCAACAACAATGTTCCCGCAGCAGGATCAAAAACAACTTCTGGTGTTTTCGCTGAAGCCTCTAAAATCAACTTTTCCATCTTTCTATTAATCTATTTTTACGTTCAAGCAAAAAAAGCTTGTTTCATTATTTATTTTCAAAAACTCAAAATCCAATTTGTTTCCTGATTTTCGTGCGATGTCAATCATTCCCAAACCTGCAGTTCCTTTATCGGATACCATTGAATTATTCAAACTGCTTTGATAATATTCTTTTAATCCGTCCTTGTCCATTGAATTAATAATTTCCAAGCGATCTTTTAGCTCTTGAGCCTTATCGACATCAATGTAATTACCTGTTTTTACAATGAAATGATCTTGTTCTTTCACAATCAGAACCAAGGCAGATTTTCGCTCTAACAATTCTTTTGAAGCAGGAGTTGCAGATTCTTCAACATGGTGATAGAGATTTTGCAAGCATTCTACCAAGACATTGAATACCTTTTTACGAATTCTTGGAGTCTCATGCATGGAATCCATTTTGGCCTCCATGATATGTAAAACTGATGTCAGTAACTCAGCCGTTACAATACCTTTAAACGAAAGGATGACATTTTCATCTTCCATTGTTCGATACAGACTGTAGACGTTTGCTAGTGACATTATGAATAGTTTCAAAACAAATATAATGAATTGATTTTCACAGCAAGCAATTCTTCAAGAAAATAACTGAGAATGTATAAAATTAGCTATGCTGCTGCCAATAAGCAGTGAAAGATTATCTTTGTACCATGAGTTCAAAAGAATGGTTTGCAGAGTGGTTTGACACCACGTATTATCACACTTTGTATAAAAACAGAAATGATGAAGAGGCTGAACAGTTTATTTCCAAGCTTTTATCTTTTCTAAATTTAAAGAAAAATGCCTCTGTACTCGATTTGGCGTGTGGTAAAGGTCGACATTCTGTTACCTTGAACAAACACGGTTTGACTGTTTTAGGTGTTGATTTAGCTCCGAATAGTATTCAAGAAGCGCGTAAATCTCAAAAAACAGGACTTTCATTTGATGTTCACGACATGCGTGAAGTGATTGAAGGAAAATCGTTTGATGCTATCTTCAATTTATTTACAAGCTTTGGTTATTTCGATGATTTACAAGACAATGTGCGCGTAATTCAATCAATGCATACCATGTTGAATGATGACGGAATTTTAGTAATTGATTTCATGAATGCAGCCAAGGTAATTGCGAATTTAGTTATCAAAGAAGAAAAAGAAATCGATGGCATTCAATTCAAAATAGAGCGCATTTATGACGGACAACACATTTTCAAACACATCAAATTCACCGATGATGGAAATGATTTTCACTTTACAGAACGTGTTCAAGCCTTGAAAAAAGATGATTTTTATGATTTATTGGCGCAGAATAAGTTTGAGATAATTCGTACTTTTGGCGACTTTTCATTAAATGATTTTGATGAAAACACATCGGATCGTTTGATCATTATTGCAAGAAAAAATTAATGGAAGCATTTATCGTTTATTCAAGTCTTATTTTGTCTGTTGTTCTAGGTGGATTTTTCGTAACCTACTTGCAACAAACGAATAAAGCACAAATTATCAAGTTGCTTCTTGCTTTTAGCGGTGGTTTTTTACTTGCGATTGCTTTCACCCATTTCATTCCAGATTTGTACCATGAAGAGTCAGCTTCTATTGGCATTTACATTCTAATTGGATTCTTGATTCAATTATTGATGGAGTTCTTTTCAGGTGGAATTGAACACGGACACGTTCACGTTCACAAGGGTCAAAAAATGCCTTGGGGATTATTTATTTCGCTTTCAGTTCATTCAATTTTAGAAGGAATTCCTTTAGGGAATCAATTGATGGGACACGAAATCTTAAGCTCTCACCACCACGGAGACGATAATTCGTTGTTATTAGGGATTTTATTTCATCAATTACCTGTTGCAATTGCCTTAATGACCTTGTTGATCAATACAAAGCTAACGACTGCAAAAGCTTGGATTGTTTTAATGCTGTTCGGAATAATGACGCCACTCGGTGTTTTAGTAGGAATGTTAACGCTTCCAGGAGAATTTGGCCTGGATTATCACGTTATTCTTGCAATCGTTGTTGGTATGTTCTTGCACATTTCAACCACAATTATCTTTGAAACATCCGAAAATCACAAATTCAACTTATTGAAATTATTGGCCATTTTTGTGGGCTGTGGATTGGCGTTTTTGATGCACTGATCCGTTTCTTGATCGCTTTGAGAATGTTTAATTTGCCTATGAAGAATCTATCGTTGAAAGGTAGATAAAAGTTCAGATTAATCAGCTTTTTATTATAAAAATCCTCAACACTTTTTTTAGCGAATCTTATAATGGATGAATAAATAGTCAAATTATTGATCCAAGACAAGATACCTTCTGTGTTGGGATTTCAATTTTTCAAATTTGTATTCTTATTTGAACATTCTATTTAAAGTCATTCTTCAATTATATAATTAATTCCTATTTTTGACAACATTCATAAATAAACAATAGGATATGAGAAAATTATTTTTTCTGTTTATAACAATGTTGATACTGTCTTCTTGTAACTCTAAAATTACAACTTTAAAGAATGATCTACTCGATAATGTTGAAAAATTAAATCAAATTAAAAAAGAAAATTCAGGTTTTAGATATAATCATGAGATTAAGGAATTTTTACTCTTTCAAAAACCAATCATTGATAAAATTATATCCTTAGAGGCAGAAATTGACGCTTATTATAATAGAAATCCAAAAAACGCAGAATACTATTATCGTTACTATAATGAGCAAAAAATTAAAGATTGTTGTTGGGACAATAACAACTTCTTGATAGATGCACAATTAGCTAACATGGCCACAAAAATATATGTGATCGAAGATGCATACAAATGATTCGTAATTCTATCAGACTTTTCTTAGCCTATCATTCGTTTGAAAGTTGCCCACATTATTTTTAGATCTGTTCCAACTGTTGGACGTTCGAGGTATTTCTTGTTCATCTCTATTTTGGTTGGCATAATGACTTCGATATAGGTTTTGTGTGGATCTTCAGAATTACCCAACAATTCATTTTCGTTGAAATATTCTACCGAAGCGTAATCTGTAATTCCTGGTTGCACATTTAAAATCTGACGTTGGTCTTCTGTGTATAAATCAACAAATTCTTTGACTTCAGGGCGCGGACCAACGATGCTCATCTCCCCTTTCAAGACATTGATAAACTGAGGAAATTCATCCAATTTAAACTTACGCAAGAAATACCCAGAATTAGTAATTCGAGGATCGCGCATACCAACCGTTAATTTACCCGCTTTGTCTGCATCTTTTCGCATTGAACGAAATTTCAACATTTTAAATGGAATTCCATGTTTACCAATTCGCTCCTGCCGATAAAAAACACCACCTTTTGATTCTAGTAAAATCCAGACAGCCATAACAATTCCAATTGGCAGAAATAGACTCAAGATTATGAGCGAAACGAGTATGTCGAAAATTCTTTTCACTAATTAGAACATGAGAATGAAAAGATGAAGGAATGAAGGAATGAAAGAATGTTCTTATTCATTTGATCTCAAATTATTTTTAGCGATTGGCTTTTGATGATTTTAATATGCTCGTTAAAATTACAATTAATTCGCCGCAATCATTTGTCAGTTCCTTTAAATTTGGATTTGAATAAATATCCGATGCCTGAATCAGTCTTAACCAATATTTTGCCTCTTTAGCTTCTTTTAAAGATATTTGAAGTTTCGCAATGAACTCTGCCTTTGAAATTGCACCTTGTGATTCTTCTATGTTTGCACCAATACTGGTTCCACTTTTTAATAACTGGCGAGAAATAACGTATTCTTTTTTTTCATTTTGCATTTGAAATGAAAACTTTACGATTTTAACTGCAAAATCAAAACTCTTAGTTACAATTATATTCTCTTTCATGGTCCTTACTGAAAACTTAATTCCTTAATTCCTTAATTCCTTAATTCCTTAATTCCTTAATTCCTTAATTCCTTAATTCCTTAATTCCTTAATTCTTTACAAAATCGAATCGACAGCTTTCTTCACAGCATTTACAACTGTTTGAACTTGCGCATCCGTCAAATTATAATAAACAGGCAACGAAATTTCATTGTGGTATTTATTCCATGTTTCAGGATAATCTTCCATTTTGTAACCGCGTTTTTTGTACGCCGTCAAGGTTGGTAATGGTAAAAAGTGAACATTCACAGAAACATCTTGATCAAAAATCACTTGCATGATCGCATCGCGTTGTGCTTCAGTAATGTTTGCAATGCGCAACTGATATAAATGATAACAACTTATTTTGCTTTCTGTCGTGTGAAGTGGCGTAATTGCCCATGATTCATTTGCAAAAGCAGCATCGTATTGTTCGAAAATCGATTTTCTTCGATCTAGATTCTCTTGATAGCGTTCCAATTCAACCAAGCCAATTGCAGCTTGTAAATCTGTCATGTTGCATTTAAAACCTGGCTCTTCAACATCATAACGCCAGTTACCTTTTTGCGTTTTTGCCAAAGCATCTTTGTTTTGACCATGCAAAATCATTGTACAAAACGCTGTATAGATTTCATCGTGATCAAAGTTGTCAGGCAAATTGAAACACAAAGCGCCACCTTCCGCTGTTGTCAAATTTTTCACTGCATGAAACGAAAAAGAGCTAATGTCAGTCAAAGAACCTGAACGTTTTCCATTGTAGGTTGCTCCAAAACTATGCGCTGCATCACTGATAACAAGAATACGATCTAATTGCTCTTGTTTTTCGTTATTCGCCGAAAACATCGATCGAATTCCTTCTTCTCTAACCAATGCATTCAATTGGTCATAATCACACGGAAAGCCAGCTAAATCAACAGCAATTATCGCTTTTGTTCTAGGCGTAATTGCATTTCGAACCGCTTCAACTGAAATATTAAAATCTCCTGGGTTAACATCCACCATAACTGGTTTCGCTCCAGCGTGAACAATTACATTTGCACTTGCACAATACGTGTAAGCAGGAAGAATCACTTCATCACCTTCTTGAATTCCCCACCAATTCAATAACACCTGCATTCCCATAGTCCAAGAATTGACCGCAACCGTAGTTTTACAACCACAGTATTCAGTTATTTTCTTTTCAAAAAGTTTCGTTCGAGGACCAGTTGTAATCCAACCACTTTGCAAAGCAGCTGTAACCTCATCAATGACTTTTTGATCTATTCTTGGTGGTGAAAATGGAATCATACAAATAATTTTAGTGTATTCGAATAACGCTTCGAAGTTAAGGATTATCTCGACAATCGTTTTTGTTTATCGGAAGGTTTTTTATTCAAAAGCATAAATTCAAAAATACCTTTCAAATAGCCTAAGCCATAACTAATATGAAGTAAGGGAAATGTGATTAATACATCCATGAAATTGACCTTTTTATCTTCAGAAACAACATTAGCTGAAACATAAATAGCCAAAAAAACATACATCAAGAATGGAACAGAAGCCAGAAGGAAGACGGTTGGTGAAATAAACGGCAAAGGCAACAATAGCGCTAAATAACTCACAAATAAAGGCGGAACCAGTTGGCGGAGTGTCGTTACTGACTTGTGTTTTCGATTTACATATACTTTCCAATAACCATATTGGAAAAATTGACGCCAAAGACCTGAGTAATTTCCTCGCACATAATATCGCAACGAACTATCATTGTCATAATAGATTTTCCCACCTTCATTTGTAACACGAAAATTGAAATCATCGTCTTGATTACGAATCAATTCCTCGTCAAAAAAGCCGATTTTTTCAAACACCCAATAAGGATACATTGGACTCGTTACGGTATCTGTATAACCCGATTTTTCTAAGGTTCTAAAATTTCCTAGTCCCATTCCAAATGCTGTAGACATTGCTTTGGAAATTACTCGACCTGTTTCGTTTACGTATTCATTGACAATTTTACCACCCACACACCAAACAGATGGATCCGTTTCAAAGCGTTTCAAACTGTTTAATAAATAATTTTGACTAAGGATGTGTCTTGCTCCAACAATCTGCACAAAATCGACCTTTCCACCTGCGTAAATACCAAGGTTAAACGCAAAGGGAGTTAATTGCTTTAGGTTGTCAACCAATTCTAAGTTTGGATACTGTTGGATTAGGTCATTGACACGTTCACGCGTTCCGTCATTACTCATTCCGTCAACAACAAAGACTTTAATTTCCGCAGAAACGGGTAAATCACATGCAAAAATCGCATGAATACACTCTTCGATGTATTGTTGCTCATTTCTACACGGTATTACAATGGAAATCTTTGTCATGTATGAAAATTTTTAAATGCTTTGTTTAAATAAATTGCTTCCAGTTTCTTTTTATCCGTCTTACCACTTGTATTCAGTGGTATTTCATGAATTTTTCGAAAATCAGAAGGAATCATATATTCAGGTAATTTTTTTCGTAGAAAAGAGACCAACTCAGCTGAATCTAGTTCATTTTGAGCAGAATAAAATGCAACAATTTTCTTTGTTTCTCCTTTGCTTTTTAGACCAATCGTACTTGCATTTTCAATTGATTCGAATGTTTTTAGCGTAGAGGAAATATCTTCTAATTCGATGCGATATCCATGGAATTTCACCATTTCATCGTTTCTCCCTGCATAAAAAATTAAGCCGTCTTTGTAATAACCTTGATCTCCAGTTAAATAAATCCGCTCGTTTTCATAGGTGATGAATTTAGCTTGGTTCAATTCTTCATTGTTCAAATAACCAGGGGACAAGTGTTCGCCCTGAATGCAAATTTCACCTACTCCTTCTTCGTCTTCATTTAATAGAATGATTTTCGAATTTGGTTTCGGATATCCAATCGGCATGGCGTTGTATTTCTCGATGATTGAATCATTCAAGCGCACCGAGGTTGTTAAATTTGTTGCTTCAGACGGACCATAGGCATTCCAAATAGCTGCAGAAGGAAAACGCTTTGCCAATTCCTGATAGGTTTTTACTGGTAAAGCTTCACCAGCGAAAACAAAGGAATGTAGATTCGGCAAATGTTCTTCTGTGAAACGCGGATCTCTCAAATAGAGATATACGAGACTTGGAGTCGAAATCCAAACGCTCACGTTGTGCGCAAGAATTTTATCAATTAAACCCGTTTGATCTTTTAACTCATCAGAGGTAACCGAGACGAGTGTTGCGCCTAAACGCAAAAATAAAAATTCATCAAATGATGCAAAATCAAAGCTTAAGGAAGAAACATTGAGCAAAACATCCGTTGAATCAATCGAAAAATCGTTTGAAATCCATTGTGAAAATTCGATAATTCCTTTACGTGCAATTGGTACACCTTTCGGACGACCAGTTGTTCCAGAAGTAAAGAGGATATAATTGATCTTATTCTCTGGTTCTAACGGATTTTTCAATTCAAAATCAATCTTTCCTTGTTGCTTAATACACGTTATAGATGGAGCTTGAATAACACAATCGAATAACTCGTTAATTGCAACGTCTGTCGTACAGTTGATTAAAACTTGCGCCTTGCATTCCTCTTTCATCATTTGGATGCGCTCAAAAGGAAAAATAACATCTGCCGGAACATACACAGCTCCGTAGAGCATTAAAGCAGTTTTCGCTGCAATGATGTGTGCTTGTTTATGTCCGTAAATGATTACAGGATTACTTTTTGGAAGATTCAATTCATTCAACAACAGAAGTAATTTATTTACTTCCATTTCGAAATCTCCCCATGACCAAGAAAAATCACTTCCAACAAGCGCAATTTTATCCTTTTCAACATCGGATTCAATCAGCTTATTATCTTCAAATGAATACTTCATAGTTCCTTATTTCTCCTGCAAGGTTAAACATCAACTGATTTTCGGCTTAAAACAACTTTCCGCTAAAAATATAGATTGAAACGGCAACCGCATTCACCAGCATGAAAATCGATAAAACCTTGACCAATTGCGGGTTCAAATTACCAAATAAAACATCACGTCCTTCTTTTTTGCAGCGATAATTGTAATAGTTATGGATTACCGAGTACAATCCGAAAAGCATACCTGATGCTACATAATGTAGTTCAAAGCCATTCCAAAAACCCATTAATGTAAAGGTTAAGAACAAGGCTACACTTTGACGTTGAATGGACGTGTTAAAGCGTTTTTTACTCGTGAAATTTTTAAATATCGGTTTGAAGAAATAGTCGTTTAACCAATCTCCCAATGATTTATGCCAACGTTGCCAAAACTCTTTCGGATTTTGAGCAAGAAAAGGTTTGTCAAAATTTCGTGGAACCTGAATACCCAAAAAATATCCAAACGCCATGGCTAACAGCGAGTAACCCGCAAAATCAAAGAATAAATAGACCAAATATCCATACATATCAACCAAATAGTAGATGATGCCATGGAACTGATCTAGATGCGTAAGCAATAAACTATTTAAAGCCGTTGCAAGAATGTATTTGAACAAAAGTCCTGCCACCAGGAAATCCATTCCTTTCAGAACATTAGCCGAATTAATACTGCTAAATCCTAAATCAACGTTCTTTTCGAAACGCTCATAGCGATCAATTGGACCAATTAAAAGTGTTGGAGGAAACGCTAAGAATGTAAAATACGAAATAAACGATATCTCTTTTCGATTTGCTTCATCGAAATGAATTTGGAGCATTTTAAACGACGCGTAGGATAAACCAGCAATCTGAAAAATAGACTGAACTGAAAGCTTAAAACTTGGCAAGACATTGAACAACTTCATTAAAAAAAGCGGCAAGACATACAGAATGATGATTTTAGCACCTTTCCAATTGTGTTTCTTTGAACAGAACTTAAATAAGAAAAATCCATATCCAATAAACGCGATGAAATGCAGTGGTTTTGGAAATAATAGCAACAAATAGATGAAGGAAATTACAGCTAGAAAATAGCCATAGGCTTTTACCGAATTTGAAAACCCAGCTTTTAACAGAAGTCCAAGACCAACAAGCAAAAAGAGGAATACATAAAACTGACCATTTGCAAACGGCAAGGTGTTGTGCAATTCTAAAAATGGACTTATGTCTGTCGTAAATATCAAATTTCCAAAGATTAAAATTGTTGATAGACAAAATCCACTTTTGATTTTGTTTCGATGTTTTGGTTTGGATAAACAAGCTCCTCAATATTGACTACGTAGATTAGAAAATAACCTACTATCAACAAGGTATACAGCAATACATTGTATAGAAATCTATTTTTTCTCTCCATAAGTGTCCACTAAAAATTTATTTATTTTCATCCATCCCAAGTGACCTGTATGCATAATATCATCCAAAGTACCAGGAACGTAATCGTTTGAATCTGCTGTAAACATATTCAAATATGGAACATCATTTTTGTCTAAGTAATTGGTCATTTTTGTTAAAATCGGATTAAATCTCTCCAATTTTTCAAAATGATACGGATTCAAATTTTGAATGATTATCGAAACATTTGCGCCATTTTTCTTAAGATAATCTACTAACAAATAGAGATCTTTCAATTCTTGATTGTCCGACTTTAAAACCGAAAATTCAGCATGCTTGTAGTCTTTTTTCAAGTATTCCTCATAATATTCATCGTTAATGAACATTTTATTGGAATGCACATTGTTCGCAAATTGTTCTTCCAACTCACTAAATTTCTTTTCCCAATTGACGTTTACCGTTTTTTGAGATGGTAGTGAAATGTTCGATTCCGGATATTGAATAGTAGCGAATTCACTTTTTCTGTTTCTAAAATAATCGTTGAGAACCGGAAAACCGTGATATTCAAACAAATTAATAAAGTAATTTATTCTCCTTCCTGGACTGGCGATCAAATACTTGTTTCGATGTAAATAATTACCAATTTCCTGCTTTTCTGCAAGTGTGATACCTTCATCCTTGATAATTCGCTCTAACAGATTTGGTGTTGCAAATTCTAAAAAAGCTTCGATATTCGTTCCATCTGTATCAAACCAACCTGGACTTACAATAATGCAAATATTTGCGTTTTTCACTTCATTTCTATAACCCAATAAGGCAGAGTACATGGCGTATGACTGAAAATAAGCATGTCCGAAACTACTCACTCTTAAATTGAGGTTATTTGTAGCGAAAATGTGTGGAATATATTCTGATTTTGAGGTTAATTCAGAAGAACCAAGCAAGGTCACGCCTTTTTTTTCTCGCAAAGACAAATACAAATTGTGTTCGGCATTCACACCGTCTTTCAACGAATAGGTGTATGAATCTATACCTGTTTTCGTGTTAGAAATTGTTTTAACCTTTGGGTTTTCAATTTTTAAAACAGTTTGGGTCAGAAAAATAATTGAACCCAAAGAAACAACGAAGGCAAGTAGTAAAGCAGTAATATGATATTTTAGTAGATTCCTCAAGCCTTTAATCTTTCTATGTACGCCATAATCAAGCGAACAGAATTGAAGTTTTCTTCAACAACATCAACCATTGGAATTTGAATAGCGTATTCTCCTTCCAATTCAACAATCAACTCAACGATTGTAATTGAATCTAAAATTCTATCCGTCCAAAGCTTATCGTCAATGCCTACTTGTACAAAGGCAATTTCTTCTATTCGATCTTTTACAAACTGTTCCATTGGCGCAAAATTAATAAAAAAATCGGTTAATTTTGAAACTGAAAAGTAGATGAAACAACCCGTTCTAGCTCGAAAATAGGACCAACTATATTGTTGAAGTTTTACTGTTCTTGTCTATTTCAACAAGCATAAAGAAAAACAAGTAGAAGATGATTCCGGCTTGCAATTGAAGCATGGATTCAAAAAGAGAATTTAGCAACAAACTTGAAAACAAAACAATCAACAAAACGGATCGCTTTTTCACACTGTAAACTACCCCACCGAAAGTAATCAAAAGTAAAATGATTAAACCAAAAACTCCAATCTCTAATTGGGTTTGTAAAAATTGATTATGCGGATTGTATTGCTTATCAGCAAAGGTCGGATTTCCTTTGGAACGAATATTTTTACCCAAATAAATATCTACATTTCCAGTACCAACACCGAACGGATGAGCCGCAATTTCTTCACATGTAATAGACCACATCACCAAGCGTGTTTCTGAACTTGATGGTGATTCACTTAATTGCTGAATGAATTTTTCTGGTGATTTAAAATAGCGCTCAGTTGCACGTGCTGTTTCATTGATATCATCTCGAATGAAAGGCGTTTTGAAAATGAGTACGACCAACAAACCGATTGCAACCAGTGTAAAACCGACCATAACTTTGACAGAAAATCTGTTTTTCAAATACACCAAAAACAAGATAGCACCTAAAACTAGGATTGAAAGTAAGCCTGCTAATGACATTAACAATAAGGTATACAGCACTAAAAGGACAATTAAACCGAAGAAGCTTACGCGTTTGATTGATTCTTCTTTGTAGAGAAAATAAGCAGAAACCATTGAAAGTAAGGCAAACACACTCATATACGTTGGATGCATGTGAGGCGATAAATGACTTTTCAAAAAGCAATAAGGGAAGGAAAAATGCTGAATATAACACGGAATACCAATGTAAATTCCATACCCAAAAGACACTAAGGTAGCCAAAATCAATCCCCAATAAACTGGTTTCATTGCAAATCCAGTCGGTTTACGAAAGGAAAATAAAAAAGGAAAAAGTATAAAAACCGCTTTGTTTTCAAGGTACTTTGACGCTTGATCCATGTTTTCGGTCCAAATGATTCCAATCGCGTAGGCGCAATACAACATGGCAAACAGTAAACTGAATTTGTTTAATTGAAAGGTGATTGTTTTGCGTACATAATTTATAATGATGACAAGAACCATCAATAAAATATACGGACCAGCAAGCTTTGACGCATTAATTAACACGACAAAGAATCCTGCCAAGATTAACTCGAGGTAATTGATACGTATATAGTTCAACAGTTTCTCCACGATCTTAGCGAATAGTTTTATAAAGTTCAAGTAAGTTTTCTGCTTGAGATTCCCATGAATAATTCGCAGTTACCTCAGAAATGGCAGCATTTATGATTTTCTCGATATTTTCTTCATTTGTTAAAATCCGCTCAATTTGATTCGCAATTTCAATCGGATTCAAGGGATCAACCAAAAAGCCAATTTCTTTCTCTTTTACAAATTCATACAACTTAAAATCAGAAACAATTAACGGAATACCAATTGCCATGTATTCAAAGATTTTTGTTGAATAGGAGCGTATATAATTTGGCACCGGATGAAGAATTGACAATGCAACTTTTGACTTTTCGGCGTAAACATAGGCTTGGTCAACTGGCAATCTTCCATAAAAAACGATGGATTCTTTTACGTTTCTATATTCGGGCAATTGCTCAATTTTTATTCGAACCTCTTCCGAAATTGGTCCTATACAGTGAAAAGTGTACTGAATGTTCTTCTTTTTTAGTAATTCTAGGGCTCGAATTATCTCGACAATTCCTCTTGCTTCTGAAACTAAACCAACATATAAAATGCCATTTTCCGTTTTTTGATTAGATGGAATGCGATACACCGAGAGCGAATCAATCACTGGGAAATTCAACACTTTTGTTATCGATTTGGACTTTCCAAGATAGAGTTCTTCATACGAATCTTCGGCAATAACAATGTAAAATAGTTTTGCCGATAACCATTCAAAAAGTGAATAAATTCCAATGGTGAGCTTAGGAAATTTCAACCATTTTTTATCGGTTATTTGTGCTTTCACATTTTCATGAACATCAAAAATGACTTTTTTTCCGAATAATCGCAGGATTAATCCAACCCAAATTAGTTCAGGGTCATGAAAATGATAAATTTTCGATTTTGTTTTTAAGGCTCTTCTTAACACACGAAAAGCAACAATCGTTGCTCTAAACAATCTGCTTTTACGCTGATTTTCAACACCTATTACATGAACGTTTTGAACAATTTGATTTTCGGCATTGGGGGCAACTAAAGAAACTGTATAACCATTCTTTGCCAATGTCACGCATTCTTTGAAAAAGATCCGAGTATCGTTCCAACTATGGACGCTTGTAATATGGCAAACTTTGATCATTCTTTTATGATTTTTTGATAGAGCTTAAGAAACTTTTCACGATTCGCTTCCTTTGTGCCATCTTGATCAATACGTTGCTTATTTAGTTCTATTGCTTCTGTTTGATTCAACAAAAGTGCATCTGAAATAAAATCGCTTTCCAAATCTTCCACCACGATTCCATTTACACCCGATTGTATCCATTCGCGATTCGCAGGTAAATCAGAAACAACAGGAATACTTCCACATGCCATTGCTTCGAGCAAACTAATCGAAGTAGCATCCGATTCTGGAATTGAAACCCAAATTTTAGCCTTTGAATACCATTGTTCGTTGTCTTCTTTTTGAATCCATCCAACAAATTCAACATCATCGGTTAAACCCAATTCATTCGCTTTGTCTTTTAAACTCTCTGTTTCAGTACCCGTTGCGGCAACAACCAAGCGCCAGTCTTTTCGCTCGTTGTTATGTTTAAAGCGAGCAAACGCTTCAATAATTTTATCGACGCGATACAATTTTTTATGCAAGCGATTGGAATAAACAATATTCTCTTTTGGACAATTAACTGGCGTTACATCAATACCAAAATTTGCCACAAGAATATTATTCTTCAGTGTTGCAAGTTTTTCCATTTCTTGCGCCATAAACGTAGAGTCTGATGTCAAAAAATCGGCATTGCGCAAATTGAATTGCACCAATTTCTTCAACAGAACATTGCTATTTGGCAATAACAACACATCACTTCCCCATGCTGTTAACACAGTTGGAATTGAACTTTTTCGACTTGCTAAAAGCGTATAAAAAGCAAAGCTATTTGCTTGATGGATATGTATAATAGTAGGTTGAAATGAGGCAATCTGTTTTTTAATTCCTCGAACTGTAGAAAATAAGTTTTTAATCTTTAAGTTGAAACTTAACTCTACTGTTGGATAATCGTAAGCCGTTGATTTTTCATTCGTTATCAATAGCACTTCATCAAAATAGTCTTCAACTAATTGCAAATACTTATAGGTATGAATCGTATTTGAACTGACTAGTAATAATTTACGCATTGATAACGATTTCGTTAATTAAGTCGACAAAGTTAATATTTTAAACCTTCAAAAAAGCGTTTACTGTTTTCGTAGGTGTTCCAATAAAAACTCGATCTCCAATTCTTCGGATGCAACAGTAAATGCACAATTTGATACTGATCTAACGCATCTAATTGTGAAATTGGGCCATTGTAAAATCCAGGTCCACCAGCATCCATAATATTGATGGAGTAATTATCTAAAAACTCAGCATCATACGCTTCGAAGACTAAACCGTTATCGTCCAATACATCACGATTGACAAAGGTGTGATTCGGCATTTTAAGTTTTCGATTGGCAAAATCACCGTGACTCGCAATGTATTGAATCTTTGATCCTAATTGGGTTTCTAGCGCCGATAAATTGTGCTTGAATTCCTTTCTAATTTCATCGAAATGCTGTTGAATCTCTTCTGCTGATTTGATTTTATGACGTTTTGCATAGCTTGCCAATTCTTCATAATGATAACCGCAATCTGATCCATACGCCAACACTTCTTTCATGATTGGAATATCAATCGTGCAAAGCCTGAAATAGTAAGATGTATGAATCTTGTATTTTTTTTCAATTCGTAACCATTCACGACAATAGCTTGGATCTGAATCGATGTCTTGTCGAATCATTAAAATTTTGCGCGAACCAATTTCATTTTTCTTCACTAAATCAAAAAACTGGCTGTGCGGCATGATTTCAAATCCTTTGTCCAAAGCCGTTTTAATCAAATGGTCGTATTCATTGATTCTGTTGTGCAGAAAATAATCAAGTCCAATTCGTTTCAATATGGTTTTAATCATCGCTTAAAGTTTACGGTGAAGGGTTTGAATCCGATTCGTTTCTTGAACATGACTAATCCATTTTCGAACTTTCCGAAGGTGTCATACATGATAAAGTTAATTCGATTGTCATTTACAAACGTTGAAACGACCCTCGTCATCAATAAATACATGACATTCTCTTTCAAATAGTCGCCGTGACCAAGAATTCGATTAATCAATACCATTTCGCCCACGACATAGGTCCACACATACGCTACTAATTTGCCTTCTTTAGAATAAACTCCAAACCAATTATTCACTTCATCGTTTGGCCATTCAGTGACTAAGTGCTTATAACTTTCGTCCATTTCACGCCCTTGTCGCTCAGTAGAAGATGTATTAATTTCAAAAATGGCATCAATTTCATTATTCGGATTAAACGACTGAAAAGTGTATCCTAATTTTGCGCAGCGTCTCGAAAAATAAGCCGCAGAATTTTTACCATTCACCGAACCCAAATAATCATCTTCTTTCGAAAATTGATCAATTGGCAATAATGAAATATTGTATTTCTTTAATTTCAAAAAGCCGCGCTTCCACGCCCTGGAATTAAAATAGCTCAAGAGGCGATTAGCGGTTTCAGAATTCCCTAACCGAATAGCCACTTTTCCCTCTGGAGAAAGAATATTTTTGATTAGAAATTTATACTTTTTCATTCTATTAATTTCGCTCCAATATTCTTAAAACCTTCGCTGGAGAACCACCAACAATTGCATTTTCAGGCACATCATTCAACACGAGACTATTCGCTCCAATAACTGCCCCGTTTCCAATTTTCACGCCAGGACTAATTACAGCATTTGTATAGCAAATCACATTATCACCAATAATAACATCTTCAAAAACATGCGGATTCAATGCTGGGTAAGCAATTGTCTTTTCGTAATCTGTGCGTGATGCATAAATTTTCACGCCTGGAGCACAATCAAAATTCTTTCCGATAATGATATTTGCACCGCACCCCCAAAAAACACATAGTGAAGAAATGACAGATTGACTTCCAATGGTAATTGAGCCTTCAAAATTACACCATTCAGCTCCTCCGCAATGAAGAATAACATTATCGTGTAGCGATACTTTTTCTCCTAACACCAATTTACTTTGGTTGATGATATCTACTCGTTTGCCAATAATTGCAGTGGGATAACGTTTCAGAACACGCGCCATAGATAAATAGGCTGCCACGTATTGTTTTAAATGCGAATAAAGCAGTTTGAAAAGCATATTACGGTCGTATTTTTTTAATGTTATTAATAATTTTCTTTGAGACTTTGAAAAGCGCAGATTGTTTATTGAACGTAAATGTTTCATGTTCACTAGCACCCCAAGAATCTTTGAAATCACTCACTCCTGATAGATTTACACTTGCTCCCATATTCACATAATTCAATCCATTTTCTGCCGCATGACGAATCACTTCAAATTGCACAGCCACTGGAGCATATAGCTTTTTAAGATCTTCATTGATTATTGATGCTGCAAGCCAGTCAAATACATGGTCTTCGTGATAAATACAAATCATGGCTGAGATTACCTTGCCCTCGAATTCAGCCACCCACATTCTTATTCCCGGCACGGTGTGAAGATTGGCTATTAGTTCTTTGCTATAACCTGTACTTTCTGCACCCCAGCGATTTACAGAATCAAGGTATAATTTATAATATTCTTCAAAATAATGCGCTTCTGTTGTTTGAAATACAGTTACAAGTCCTGCCTTTTGATATCGCTTAATATGCTTTTTTCGAGTTGAATTAAACCCATCGACAATTTCTTCAATTGATCGATTACTCGCTACAATATGGCAGGTGTTTACAGTTAAATCACACTTATTTTCTTTAGCAATCTTTGATGCGTCAGACTTCGAAAGATTTGCAAAAGGAGGAAGATTAATGGTTAAAGTATCGCTCTTTTCTTGGACCAGTTGATGGAGTATTTCCGAAGGCAAAACGCTTTCATTCATCTTGGTGTACAAACTATATGGCAAAGAAAGAAGATAAACAAACGTATTTTTCTTCATTTTCAAAACAGGAAAACTAGTCGAACCAACATTTACATCAGATAATTCGGCATTCTTTTCCAGAGACGAAATATACTCGACAAACTGAAATGAATCAAATGTTTCTATTTTATTTAATTCTTTAATCATAACGATTCAACTTTGGATTCGAAATTAAATAGTAAATCCAAGCAAAGGTAACAAGCAGCAAGATACTACACGAGATGCTCATCACCATAAAACCAACGTGATAACTTTTAAAGTACCATCCAATAAACAGGGAAAGAATTTTAAGCGAAATATCAATACACGTAAACAAGAATGGAATTCCTAATCGATTATAAATAATAGGTATTCCTGAAGCCGAATTTGCAATGAAATTTAAAAACATCCAAGGTGTAAGAATTTGGGCAATGACTCCCGCCTCGCGAAACTTTTCAGAGAATACAAACGCAAAGATGTCTGGTGCAAATAAAAATAACGTTAAGAAAAGTGGTGCTCCTAGAATAAAAACAATTTTATAAATCTTTAAAACCATTGGTTTTATCGTTTCGCCATTGTTCACGGATTTAGTTGCCTTTTCCATCAATGCTTGTGAAATCGCTGTACTAATTAAACTACTTGGCACACTCAACAAACGATATGCGAAGGAATAACTACCCAAAACAGAGGTTCCAAAGAAGCTCTTCATAAAAAAGATGATTCCATTTTCTTGAAAACTCCCTACCAAAGCATGCGAAGCGTTTATTTTAGGAAAGTTTCGGTAACGAAAAGCATTCTGCTTCATTTTCTCCCAACTAACCTGATCCAAGAATTTACGACGATTTTTAACAACTGTTCGCGACAAAATCACAAGGCTTGTGACTTGAGCAAAAAAGTACCCCATCATTAATCCAAAAGAACCTTTGACAGTTATTCCTAAACCAAGCGCTAATCCATTGTTAATCGTTGCATTTCCAATTCTAGAATAAGCATTGCTTTTAAATGTTTTTATTCGCAATGACCAAAAATTCAACACTTGTATTAAACCAAGCATTAGAACAACCAAGGGTACTAAATAAATATAACCTCCATTCTTCGTTCCGCCAAAAAAGTCACTAATTAAATCACCAAATAAGAAGATCGCAAACAATGAAAGCACAGACCATGCTACCGCGATTAGAAAGGACAAAGCCATTACATTAACAGCATCCTCATCTTTCTCTGGTAAAATGACAGCCATTTCATAGCGCATTGTTGATACCACTGATAAAAGACCCGTAATAGACATAAACAAGCTCAATTCACCAAAATCTTCTGTGCTATAAATTCGTGATAGAATTGGTGTCAATAAAATCGCTACAAACTGGGCAATGGTAGTACCCGAGATTAGTGTTAATGCATTTCGAAAAAATTCAGAACGCAAATAATCAGATTTAAGCGTTTTTAATTTTCTTCTCATGCAATTCGAATTGAGATAAATAATATGCTAAACCAATGGCAAACAGTAATTGTAAAACTGGATCTGACATTGGATTATTGGTAAGTGCATTAATCGTATATACTATTAGCAAAAGGGTAAAAAATATGCTCTTTTCTGTTTTAACCTGTTTCCAACTTTCCATAAACCGCAGTGGCATTAAAAGCATACCAATGTAAAACAATAATCCAAAAACACCATAACGCCATTGCATTAATATGAATTCGTTTTCAGAATAAAGTTTGTGTTCATAGAAATAATTCTTGTTTATTCCATAGCCAAAAAATGGTTTCTCTTTTATCATCGACCATAATTCAGCCCACACTTCCAATCGTCCTCTTAAAGATCCATTCTCGGCAACATTAAATTTGGCACCCGTAACATAACCCAACGAATACTGATCCATAAATTTAACAACAGCGACTGAAATACTAATTCCAAGAAGCAATTTTAGCATCAGTTTCAAATTCATTTTTTCCATCAATGCAAAACAAAGGAGGTAAACTCCAAGCGCCAACATACTCGTTCTTGACTGTGTCAACAATATCATAGAGATTGACAAAAAGAAAAATAACTTCCCCCAATGCCAAGATACCAATTTGATGAAACGAATAAAATAGATGGCGAAAAACGAAAAAAGTATTCCGTTAATATTTGGATTCCCCATGGTTCCCAAAATACGTTTAGTAGCGGGTCCCCCCAATGAATTTTTACCAAAAAACTCCAATTGCGCACTATTGGTAGCAAAACTTGGCATCACGACTTCATTGAAGTGAAAAACATTATAAAAATGAAATAAATTAAATAGTATTAGTGCAAAGAAAACAAGGACTACAGGCTTATAGAAATTCTGGTTCATCTTAAAAACCGTATAAAAAAGGATGATGAACGCCACGTATTTGAGCAATTTATACAACTCAAAATAATCATTAAACTCTCGTAATCGTCCATTGATCGCCATACTCAAAACACCATATCCTGCCCATGCGAAAATGAACAGAAAGTACCAGTTTTTCAGTAACTTGATTTCAGGCAAGAGTGCTAAAACGATAAAAGGCAAAAGCAAATCTTCTAAACGCAGATAGAAGCCTTCTTTAATTGGAATAAATGGTGATAAACAAAGTGATACAAATGTTAATAAGCAGAAAAAAATCAACAAATTACTTCTGAAACTATTCACTTGTTTGTTGATTTCAACCATTCACTTTTTTTTGACAAAAGTAAAAAAATTAACGAAAAGTAGCACTTAAAAGGCGCACAACAATGTCCTCGAGTTAAACTAACGAATATTCGCGCACAACACTTTCATACCTTCTTCAAATTCAATTGGATTTGAATAGTTCAGGTAATGACTGATTCGATCTACAGATGCAAGAGAATTTCGAACATCTCCTTCTCTCGGTGGTCCGTATGTGATTTGTGTAGCTGAATTGTAAACACCTTTTGCAATCAAATTCGTTTTGATATCTTCCAATACTTGATTAAGCGTGTAAGACTGTCCACAAGCAACGTTATAGACTTTTCCGAACGCTTCAATGTTTGAAGATGATAAAGCTCTTAGATTGGCTTGAACCGCATTCTGAACAAAGGTAAAGTCACGTGTTTGTTCTCCATCACCATTTACGATGATTTCTTCGCCTTTGATCATTTTATCAATGAACTTTGGAATAGCTGCTGCATAAACGCCATTTGGATCTTGTTTCGGTCCAAACACATTGAAATAACGTAAACCAACAGTTTCCATTTGGTGTAATTGATTATACACCATTGCGTATTTTTCATTCAATGACTTTGTGACAGCATACGGTGACAAAGGATTTCCTTCATCGCCCTCGTGTTTTGGTGAAGATTGAGAATCACCATAAACAGAACTTGAACTAGCATAAACAAAGCGTTTTATACCAGATTCTTTTGCTGCATGCAACATATTCAAAAATCCTGTTGCGTTAACCGCATGCGTATTGTGTGGAAATTCGATAGATCGTGGCACTGAACCTAAGGCTGCTTGATGTGAAATCACATCGATTCCCTTTACTGCATTTAGGCAAGCATCAAAATCACGAATATCTCCTTCAATAAATGTAAAATTCGGATGATTGAAAAATTCTTCAATATTCGATTTGCGACCTGTTTCTAAGTTATCAAAAACTGTCACCTTCGCACCTAACGTTAATAAAGCTTCAGTTAAGTTGGAGCCGATAAAACCAGCTCCACCAGTAACCAAAACATGTTTATCTTTCAATCTTTCCATGAAAGTGAATTATTTCGCGTAATTAACTGAACGTTTCTCACGGATTACTGTAACTTTCACCTGACCCGGATACGTCATTTCAGTTTGAATTCGTTGAGAAATTGTGAACGATAATTCGTCCGCTTTTAAATCTGTAATCTTATCTGCTTCAACCAACACGCGCAATTCACGTCCTGCTTGAATTGCATAAGCACTTGAAACTCCATCGTACGACAACGCCAATGATTCAAGTTCTTTAATACGTTTGATGTATGCTTCAACGATTTCTCTACGTGCTCCAGGACGTGCACCTGAAACGGCATCACACACTTGAACAATTGGAGAAATCAATGTTGTCATTTCAATTTCATCGTGGTGAGCTCCAATCGCATTACAAACTTCTGGTTTTTCACCATATTTTTCTGCGAGCTTCATCCCCAAGATTGCGTGTGGCAATTCTGGCTCATCGTCTGGAACTTTACCAATATCGTGTAACAAACCTGCTCTTTTAGCAATCTTCACGTTTAATCCAAGTTCAGATGCCATTGTAGCACACAAGTTTGCCACTTCACGTGAGTGTTGTAGCAAGTTTTGTCCGTAAGATGAACGGTATTTCATACGTCCAACCATACGTGTCAACTCAGGATGCAAACCATGAATTCCTAAATCCATGCATGTTCTACGACCTGTTTCAGCAATTTCTTCTTCTAATTGTTTTTTCGTTTTCGCAACAACCTCTTCAATACGTGCTGGGTGAATTCGACCGTCAGAAACCAATTGATGCAACGCTAAACGAGCGATTTCTCTTCTAACTGGGTCAAAACAAGAAAGGATAATTGCTTCAGGAGTATCATCAACAATAATCTCAACACCTGTAGCAGCTTCTAAAGCACGAATGTTACGACCTTCACGACCGATGATTCTACCTTTAACTTCATCAGAATCAATATTGAAAACAGAAACAGCATTTTCTACTGCTTGCTCGGTTGCAACGCGTTGTATTGTTTGAATTACAATTTTCTTCGCTTCACGGTTAGCATTCAATTTTGCTTCCTCCGTAATTTCTTTAATGTGAGCCATTGCGCCAGTTCTAGCTTCGTCTTTCAACGCTTCCATCAAACCATTTTTCGCGTCTTCAACTGACATTCCAGAAATTTTCGACAACTCAGCAACACGTTTCTCTTGGATTTTCTCCAATTCTGAGTGTTTTACTTCAAATGCTTGAACTTTCGCTTCTAATTCTGTTTGATTTTTCAGTAATTCACCTTCTTTACGGCTTACTTCTTCAATTTTTTGAGACAATGTTTTCTCTTTTGCTTTCGCACGGTCTTCTGTCGATTGCAAACGTCTCTCTTTTTCTTTGATTGCAATTTCGTGTTCTTCTTTTAGTTTGAAGAATTTCTCTTTTGCTTGTAGAATTTTTTCTTTTTTGATGTTTTCTGCTTCCAATTCAGCTTCGCGGATCACTTGTTCACGCTTGCTTTTTAGGACTACATTCAGCATCACGAGCGTTGCGGCTCCTCCACCTACAAGTCCAATCACTAAACCTATTACTAAATTCATTTTATAAATTATTAAGTATACAACTCGTCAAGCTGCACCAAAATGAAAATGAATGTGTGAGAAAATGCTTTATTGTAACGAATCTAGCTCTTTAGATAAATCGTCCAGTTTCGATTCTATGTCCGAATAATCGGCTTGTTGTACCGTTGCTGGTCCTGAATTTGTAGATTTTGTAGCTAGTTGTAGCGCAGTCATTGCAAGTAAATCTTGCATATCTTTCACTGCATAATTGTCCTGTAGCGTTTTAATCGCTCGATTGATATCTTCTGCGGCTTTTGTCACTTTCGCTTCCTCACCATGGTTCACTGTGAGTGGATAAGTTCTTCCGGCAACTACGACTTTCAAGGACAATTTTCCCATTCGTTATTTTTTTAACTGACTAATGCAGTATTCAATTTCCTTCACCAATTCATCAATTTCTTCATCCTTTTTACCTTGAGGACGTTCAATTTCGATAACTTGACTTTTCGTCGTTTCCATTTCCAGTTTTAACGCGGCAATTTCAGCTAGGTAGTTTTCTTCCTGCTGTTTTTGTTGATGCAAACGCTCATTTAATAATTGCACTTCAGCTTGAAACGTTTTGTTTTTTTCACGTTCTTCATTCAATTGATGATGCAACGCTTTTGTTTTTAAGCGAATATCTTCAATTATATGCTGAATACGATCTGTCATTGGTTGCGACTTTGTACAAAATTAGTATAGTCTTGAACATTCACAACAATTTTAGTTGATTCTTCGCATATTTTTTTTCAAACACTTACTTTTGATAAATGATAAAGCACGTAATCTTCCTTGTTCTAATTTCTTTATTTGGACAAAACGCCTTCAGTCAAACCAAACATTCGTATCGTTCTCCTTTAAATATTCCGCTTGCCATTTCTGCAAACTTCGGTGAATTGCGTCCGAATCATTTTCACATGGGCGTTGACTTTAAAACGAATGGTGTAGAGGGTTTAACACTTTATGCAGTTGAAGACGGCTTCATTTCTCGTGTAAAAGTTTCTCCTTTTGGTTACGGAAAAGTGATCTATATTGATCATCCAAACGGGGTGACTTCGGTCTATGCACATTGCTCTGCTTTCAAAGGAAAATTGGATTCATTGGTGAAAATGACCCAAGAAAAAGAACAAAATTTTGAAGTAGAAATATATTTCACAGAAAAGGATTTACCGGTCAAAAAAGGAGATGCAATTGCTTTATCTGGAAATACTGGAAGTTCAACTGCGCCACATTTGCATTTTGAGTTGCGCGACACGAAGACAGAAGATGCATTAAATCCACTTTTGTACGGATTTGAAATTGCGGATCACAAAGCACCTGAAATTCGTGGAATAAAAGTCTATTCGCTCACAAATGAAGGCTATCAAATTCCAGGAAAATCGAAATATGTGAAAGTCACAAAAGGTCAATTCGGCTATTATGTTGGTGGTGATTTAATTTCTATTCCTTCTGATTTCAACACATTGCTTGGCGGAATTGGATTTGCTGTTGAAGTAGTAGATTTTATCGATGGATCAACGAACACGTGTGGTTTGTATGGAAGTGTCTTTTCCGCAGAACGCGACACCGCCTTTTGTCAAGAAATTAAACGTGTATCCTTTGATGACACACGTTATATCAATAGCCACAAAGATTATGTTGAATACACCGTCAACAAGCGAAAATTTCATAAATCTTTCAAAACTGATGAGAATCCATTGGACATTTATTCATGTTCGCACAACAATGGCGTAATTCCCGTAAAACCGGGTGATACGTTGGCGATTCACTACAAAGGATTCGATTTAAAAGGCAATAAATCAGAATTGAAATTTAAAGCTGCAATCCAACCAGGCGCTGCGAATCAAACTACATCAATTTTCCCTTCGTGGAAGTATTTCTTCCCAGATTCAAGTTATCATTTCCAAAATGATCAAGTGGAATTTGAGGTTAAAGCCTTGACATTCTATGAGCCGACTTTGAAGAATCTATCATTGAAAGGTACGTATTCTTTGGGCGATCCTAAAACACCCATTCAACAAGAAATTACAGTAAAATTAAAATCGCCAACCAAACCAACAGCAAAAAACTACCTTGCGGTTTCAACAGCTGGTGGAAGATTGAAACCATTGGCAACTTCCATCGAAGGAGATTGGTTAACGGCTGAATCAATGTATTTGGGAAGTTTTTCGATCAAAACAGATACACTTGCACCAACCGTTGCACCCTTGAATTTCAAGGAAACAGATTTAGCAACTGCCAAAAAACGTTTAACGTGGAAAGTGCTTGAAAGCCAAACAATGTTGGTTGATTACGATTTATTCATCGATGGCAAGTGGGTTTTGTTGGAATACGAAGAAAAAAGCAATTACGTTTTTTACGACAGAACGAAAAATATGACCGGAACACATGAATTGCTTTTAATTGCAAAAGATCGTTGTGGCAACGTAAAAGAATGGCGCAAGAAAATTACGTTTCAATAAAAAAACGCGAAGATGAATCTCCGCGTTTCTTAATCAGATAATCTTTTTTTTAATCGTCGTCTCCATCCTCTTCTTGGGCACCAGTTGGTGCCGCTTGTCCAGATCGAATTTCAGTGTGACGAATTTCTCCACCAGTTGTTCCAGTTTGTTTACCCAGGTACAATACTACTAACGAAAGCGCTAAAATCGCAAACGATAAAAGTTTTGCGAAGCTTTTCCCTTTCCAACTAGCCCATAATCCAACTAGTGATAAAGCACCGAGAATGTAACTTACAAGTGCGAATACTTCTGCTTTTTCTTCGTGTTCATGAATGTAATTTTCTGTCACGCCAGCAAGGTTTTCAGCGACTTCTTCTGCTCCTTCTCCTGAAGCCATTGCTGAAAATGCAGCAACTGCACCAATTGTAAAAAGCAAATATGCCATGCGTTTAACGATTTCAGAGCGAACAAACATTCCTCCTACTAAAACTACCACACCTGCAATCGGCAAGATGATTGGTAAATGATTCACCATTAAGTGAAAATGTGCTTGATTCATAGTTCTAAATATTAAAATTATTAACTTTTTTAACCTGCTATTGTAACACCAATCAATTTTCCAATTCCGAATGTTACGGCTGCAGCTGCCAATCCAAAAAACACTTGTCTAAATCCTGAGAACCACACATTTCTTCCAGTGAATAATGTTATGGCTGCACCAATTAAAAACAAACCAAATGCACTTGCAACAGTGCTTAAAATTATTGCCTTCATTCCAGTTGTAAACATAAATGGTAAAACCGAAATAATTGCTCCAATTGCGAAAAGAAAGAACGACGACAATGCTGCTTCCATTGCGGAACCTTTCAATTCCTCTGCGTTGATACCTAGTTCCTCTTTCACCAACACTTCGTGAGCAAGCGTTTTATTTTTCATTAATTCTTCAACAATATCTGCTGCTTGATCTTCAGGAATTCCTTTTGCCATGTAAATTAATTTCAGTTCTTGTTTTTCTCCTTCCGGATTAATTTCAAGTTCTTCCATTTCTAATTGCATTTGGTTTTCATAGAGCTCTTGTGAACTTTTTACAGAAATCCACTCGCCCAAAGCCATTGATAAAGCACCTGCTAATAATCCAGCAACACCAGCAAGCAAAACACCTTGTTGATTGGTTGTGGCGCCAGCGATTCCCATTACCAGTGAGAAATTGGAAACTAATCCATCATTCCCGCCCAAAACCGCTGCTCGAATTGCATTTCCGCCAACTGAACGGTGGCGCTTTTCAAATCGTGCCATTTGTGTTCCAGAAACACGTGTTTCATTGTCTAAAATTGAACGAAGAATCTTAACGTGTGAATCTTCAATACCTGAAATTTGAGCGTTCGATTTCGCTTTTTGTCGAATAACATTGGTTGCTAAACTTTTTTCCGTGTCCATCAAAGCTCCTAGAACATAATCGTAACCGAAGATCTTTCCGATTCGATTCAATGTTTTTGCGCGCCAAGAAGGCTGCAAGAATTCATCGATGTTTTTGTTTAATGCTTTTGCGAACTCAATAGCGTGTCCTTTTTCAATTTCACTCATTTGAGCAAAAACGGATGCAACGATTGGATCAGCTTCATTTTCTGAAAGCTTTTGATACAAATAATACGCATCAACTTCGGTTTGAATTTGGCTCTTTTTCATGATTTAATTAATTCGCCCACAATTTTGCTGTAGACACGCCATGGCATGAATTACACGCTCCGGAACTCAACGAAGAACTCATATAATGTGGTGTTCCATTTGATCCTGTAACCGATGGATACAAACCTGCGACATCAATCGATTCAGTTGTATGGAAGTTCCCTTTCGAATCGATTTGAATCGTATATTTCAAGGTTCCACCACCATTTGCTGCTGTATACAATTTAACCGTTCCTGCTGATAAAGGTGAGGTCAATGCACTGTTAGAAGTACTTCCAGCGACTGAAAAGCATCCTTCACCTTCTCCTCCACTTTTGTGACAATTCAAACAGTTTTGTCCAAAGTTATGACTGTCATCACCACCCGCTTCACTTATATTGGTTTCTCCGCATTTGCCATTTTTCTTACAACTTGGCACCGAAATTAAGATAACACCGGCAAGAAAGCCTGCAAATAAAATTGAGTTGATTTTCATATTGATTGTTTTAGGTTTTTATTCTTCGCTTTTAATTAAGATTGCTGACATGATATCATAAGCACCATGTACAACGAGTTTTTCAGAATAGGATCTTGCTTTATTTTTAAATACAATTGCTGATTTTCCATTTTCAGTTGCTAAGACATTTACTTCTTCAGGAGAATAAGCGGTCATTCCTTTGTCACCCTTTTTACCGAAAAATACAACATTTTTTCCATTCATTTCAACAACTGCTTCGGCAGGAATGCAATAACGCTCTTCAGCGCCAGTGTAAATGCTTGCTTTAAAGTACGAGCCCGGAGCTATCATGCTATTTTCAATGTCTAAATGACAATGTACTTTTACCGTTCGGTCTTTACCTATCTCTTTACCTATAAGGAAAATCTTCGCATTTATCGTTTCATTGTCATTCGAAAACGTAAGTTGAACACTTTGACCAATTTTTAAATGTTTCACGTCTTTTTCAAAAGCAATCACTTCAGCATGTGCATGTTTTAAATCAATAATTTCAAGCAAGTGTTCGGTTGGTTCTGCGTAGGCTCCAATATTCACATTTACTTTCGTAACAACGCCATTAAATGGTGCGGTTACAGCTATAGAACGTTCTAAATTACCTGCATTCAACTGCTTCAAACTTACTCCCGCCATTTCCAATTTTGCTTTCAAGCCTGTTTTTTTCGCTTGTGCCATTGCCAATTGCGATTTAGCCAATTGCATTGCTTTCAAACTACCCGCTTCTTGTTGTACAAGTGATTTTTGACGATCCAGTTCAGCCGTTAAATATTCCATGTTTCCAATTACTTCCAGGTAATCTTGTTGTAATTGGATCAATTCAGGATGCTCGATTGTAAATAAGGTTTGACCTTTTCGAACTGTCATGCCATCTAAGACACTCAATGATTTTATAAAACCACCAAATTGAGCAGAAATAATAGTTTTGTTCTGAGGTGGAACTTCAATTGTACCATTCGCAGTAATTGTTAAACCAATCAATTCTTTGGTTGGTAAACCTTCTTTAATCTCTGCATTTATAATTTGTTCTGTATTCAGGTTAACACTTAACAAATTGACTGTTTCTTTTTCCGTCTTTACTTCAGGAGCTGAGGAACATCCTATTAAAAGTGATGTCATAAAAACGATTACTAAATATATTGCTTTCATACTGCTTCTATTAATTTTGAATGAACCAATTTAATTGATGAACCGATTGATTCATGTCATTCATTAGTTGTAAATAATTTAATTCGATGTCGATACAATTTTGCTTCGTTTGCAAATACTCAATCATTGAAATCTCTCCTGTTTCCAATAGAATCTTCGCTTGTTCTTGCATGATTTTCGTTTGCGGAATTAATTGTTCCGAATACATCGTGTAGGAAGAAAGATAACTCTGGTAAACAGTTAAATATTGATTGAATCCAGAAGCTAAATTGGTACGTTCATATTCCTCTAAATACTTCGTTTGTTGAATTGTATTTGAAATCACGTCACTTTTGCGCTTTGTAGAACCGAAAAACAAGGGGATTTCCAAACCAATTTGACCTGATTGAAAACGATCCGATTGTCCAAACGACAAGTCTTCGCTACCAACGGAATGAACACCAACCATCGTTTGATTTACATAGCCTAATGTGATGTCAGGAAGCGTTCGTGCAATTAACACTTCTTTTTCTTTCGATAAAATATCTTGCTGTGTTTGATAATACATCAAATTCGGATGGTTTGAAATAGCGCTAGTATCATTCAACGCTTGGAATTGAAGCAATGAATAATCCGTTTCTAACGTGCTTATTGGTAATTCAGAGCCAATGTAAAATTGCAATTTACTCTCTTCCGATTTGCGTTTCTCTTCTAATAGGAACAATTGATTTTGGAGTTCTTTACGTTTCGTTGTAACCAAGGTCCAATCCAACTTCGTTGCGTCTTTCAATGCATATTTGATATCTACCTTTTTTTCAATACTCATCAACAAAGAATCCTGTTGTTGCAACAACTTTGCTTTCGCTATATAAAAACAAATATTCTCGAAAGTCATCTGAATATTCAAAGCCAAGGATTTCCAATCAGAAGCGTAGATTGTTTTTGCTTGCTCTGATTTTGCTTGTCCCAAAGCATTTTCTTTTGCAAAAATCGTCGGAAAAGGAATCGTTTGAGAAACAGTAATGTTATTGTCCTTTTTATAATACGAATTGTATTGACCAGTCATGAACGTTGCACTTGTTTTAGGCATTACAGTAGCTGCTTTTCCAATCAACACCTCATTTTGAATTTGCATTTCAGACGCTTTTAAACTTAAGTTTTGTTCTTTCGCTAAACTCAAACATTGTTCTAAACTTAATTGCTGATTTGTTTGTCCGAATGATTGTAAGCCAATTAAAACAAACAATGTCATGATGAACTTTTTCTTCATTTTCTTCGTTTTCTTTGTTTTTGTTGCATTTCGTTCAGTGAACAAATAGAAAATTGGCAATACGAATAAGGTTAAAATGGTTGCTGTGATTAATCCTCCAATTACAACTGTTGCTAATGGTTTTTGCACTTCTGCTCCACTTCCATGTGAAATGGCCATCGGTAAAAATCCTAAAGAAGCAACCAAAGCGGTTAATAATACCGGTCGTAATCGAACTCTCGTTCCCATTAACACAATACGTAATCGATTCGTATATCCTTCTTTCTTGAGTGAATTAAATTCAGAAATCAATACAATTCCATTTAGAACGGCCACACCAAATAAGGCAATAAAACCAACTCCAGCAGAAATCGAGAAAGGCATTCCACGTGACCAAAGAGCTAAAATCCCACCTAAGGCAGCCAACGGAATTGCTGAGAAGATTAATGTCGCTTGTTTTAAGGATTGGAAAGTCAAATACAATAAGAAGAAAATCATCAACAAAGCCACTGGAACCGCAATTGACAATAGTGCTCTCGCATTTTCTAAGTTTTTAAACGTTCCACCAAATGTTGGATAATAACCGGCATCAAATTTCACTTTCGAATCAATTTTAGCTTTCAATTCATTTACAATACTTTCAACATCGCGTCCACGCACATTGAAACCAACGATAATTCTTCGTTTTGCATCGTCACGTTGAATTTGATTTGGGCCTTTTTCGAATTTCACATTTGCTAATTGATCCAAAGGAACTTGAACACCGAGTGGCGAAGTAACTGTTATCGATTTTAAATCGTCCATCGAAACACGATTTGTAGAATCTAGTTTTACAACTAAATCAAAACGTTTTTCTCCTTCAAAAATTAATCCAGCAGCTTGTCCTGCAAAACTAATATTGATTGAACGATTCACATCATCAATACTAATATTGTATTTCGAAAGTGCCAAACGATCGTATGACACAATCATTTGTGGTAATCCTGTCATTTCCTCCACATAAACATCTTGCACACCTTCGATATTTTCAGAAAGTGCTCCAATTTGTGATGCGTATTTGCTCAATTTATCAAGGTCTTCCCCATAAATTTTCACAACAACATCTTGTTTTGCACCAGTCATTAACTCATTAAAACGCATTTGAATCGGTTGCAAGAAACCAAATGAAACACCTGGTACATTTTCTTCCAACTTCTTCTGCATTTTCTCCGCCAATTCTTCTTTTGTTTTAGCAGAAACCCATTCATCTTTGTCTTTCAATATGATCATTAAATCACACGCTTCCATAGGCATTGGATCAGTTGGAATTTCGGCCGTACCTATCTTACCAACAACTTCTTTTACTTCTGGGAAATTTGTGAGAAGGACATTTGACACTTTTTCAGTCGCATCGATTGTTTTGGTTAAACTAGTTCCTGTGATTAATCGCGTTTCCACAGCAAAATCTCCTTCATCAAGAGATGGAATGAATTCTGCTCCTAATTGCTGGAAGAGTAAGACACTAATGACAATCAAACCAAATAAGCCACCCAAAACTACTTTTTGGCGACGCAAGAAAGCATTTAAAACTGGCATATAGATTCGTTTGAAGAAGGCTACAATTTTATCGCTGAAGTTCTCTTTAATTTTGATTTTCTTACTCAAGAACAACGCAGAAATCATTGGAACATACGTTAAAGAAAGGATCAACGCACCAATAATAGCAAACATTACGGTTTGTGCCATTGGTTTAAACATTTTCCCTTCAATTCCCACCAAAGCAAGAAGCGGAAGGTAAACCACAAGAATAATAATTTGTCCAAACACAGCGCTTTTAGCAAACTTAGAAGCAGATTTGTACACTTGTACATCCATTTGATCTTGTTTCAATGTTTGGTTTCCATGATTATATAGCAAATGCAGTGTTGATTCAACTATGATTACGGCCCCATCGATGATTAAACCAAAATCCAATGCTCCCAAACTCATTAAGTTCCCTGAAACACCAAAAACATTCATCAATGAAATTGCAAATAACATTGCAAGAGGAATAACTGAAGCTACAATCAATCCTGCTCTATAATTCCCAAGTAACAGCACCAAGACTGTAATTACAATTAATGCACCTTCGATCAGGTTTTTTGTAACAGTAGAAATAGCATTGTTTACCAATTTAGTTCGATCCAAATAGACTTTCACTTCAACACCAACAGGAAGTGTCTTTTTGATTTGTTCCATTCGCTCTTTTACATCCAAAATCACCTTGGATGAATTTGCTCCTTTTAACATCAACACGATTCCACCAACGGCTTCACCTGTATTATTATAAGTCAAAGCACCATAACGAACTGCTGCACCGATTTCTACTTTCGCTACATCTTTTACCAAAACTGGAGTTCCAGCGTCTGATTGAGAAATTATCGTTTGCTCGATGTCTTCGATTCCTTTCATCAAACCATCGGTACGAATATAGGTTGTTGTAGAATTGCGCTCAATGTATGCACCACCTGTATTTTGGTTATTTTGCTCAACTGCGCGAAACACGTCTCCAACAGTCAATTCGAACGCTTTTAAACGAACTAAATCAACAGCAATGTCATATTGTTTCAATTTACCTCCGAAACCACTGACATCAGCAATTCCTTCTACACCTAATAATTGTCTACGAATTACCCAATCTTGGATTGTTCGCAATTCCGTTGCATCGTATTTCTTTTCGAAGCCTTTCTTCGGTTTAACGATGTATTGATAAATTTCACCTAAACCAGTGCTTAATGGAGCCATTGAAGGTTCTCCAAAACCTGTAGGAATTTGATTTTTTGCTTCTGAAAGGCGTTCTGCAACTTGTTGTCTTGCCCAATAAATATCGGTATCTTCTGTAAAAACAACAGTAACAACACTTAAACCAAAACGGCTAAACGAACGGATTTCTTCAATCCCCGGAATCGTTGCCATGGTTTGTTCAACCGGGAACGTAACGAATCGTTCAATATCTTCTGCACCTGAAGATGGTGAAGAGGTAACGATTTGTACTTGATTATTTGTAATATCTGGTACTGCATCAATTGGTAGATTCTTCAAAGAAAAGACACCCCAAGTGATCAATGCCAAGGTCATTATTCCAACGATTAACTTGTTGGAAATAGACCAATGAATGATTTTATTTAACATGAAATTTGAGTATATAATGAAACATATTGAATCGTTATGATTCAACAGAATTTATGTTCATTATGCTACTCGTGGTGGATTCCAGATGGAAAAGAATTTTTGTTGTACGAATGAATTTGGTTCACCAAAGAAGCTTTTTTCTTCGTGTACAACGAACAAATATTCGTGAATTGGCTCTAATTTAACTTGGTGTATTACCAAAACAAAAGCGCTAGCTACAGTAGATTTAAACGGTAGATTTCGCTCATTGTCTTTAGTGTCATGATTTGTAAAATAATGATCTTTGACAAAATCTAAGAACGATTGGAACTGTTCTTCGCTATCTTGATGTGTTTTATAATGCTCAACAACCTCACTTAACTTAAAGAACTGTCCACCTTGCATATTTGGTGCAAAGGACAAAATTCCAAAAAGAAAAGTGAATGCGATGATTGTTGCTTTCATATAACAAAGTTAAAGCAAAAATTAAACCGTAAAAACAAAAAGTGTTAATTAGGCCATTGTACTTGGTGTTCCGAAGTTCATTGGAGGCATACCAGTTGGATCAGAATCATCTATAACACCGAAATTTTGCTCGTATTTCTGAACGTTATCGATTAATGCACGCATAAACCGTTTTGCGTTGACAGGCGTCATAATAACACGTGAACGCACTTTACCTTTAGGCATTCCTGGCATCATTTGTACAAAATCACAAACAACTTCAGAAGGAGAATGTGTAATGATTGCAAGGTTAGAATAAATTCCTAAAGCCGTTTCTTCGTTCAATTCAATGTTTACTTGATTTTCGTTATTGTTTTCCATTGTGTTATTATTTGTTTTATGAAGGTACTAATTCTTTCTTTATTATGCCCACGTTAAACCAAAAAAGGAGTAACATTTCTGCTACTCCTTTTTCTATTTCAATCGTATTCGATTAATTTTCAGAAATCTCTGCCAATGCTTCTTTAGAAGCCACAATCATTTTTTGGAAATCACGAACACCAGTACCTGCAGGAATTAAGTGACCTACGATAACGTTTTCTTTCAATCCAAGTAAGTGATCTTCTTTACCAGAAATTGCAGCCTCATTCAATACTTTCGTTGTTTCCTGGAAGGAAGCAGCCGAGATGAATGATTGCGTTTGTAACGACGCACGTGTGATACCTTGTAATAAAGGTGTTGAAGTTGCAGGAACAGCATCACGCGCATCAACCAAATTCTTATCTGAACGTTTCAATTGTGAATTTTCATCACGCAATCTTCTTGCAGAAACAATTTGACCAGCTTTCAATGATGGTGAATCACCAGCGTCAACAACAACTTTCATTCCGTAGATAGCATCGTTTTCTTCCATGATATCTGCTTTGTGAACAGATTGACCTTCTAAGAAACGTGTATCTCCAGCATCAACAATCTCCGCTTTCAACATCATTTGACGTACGATTACTTCGAAGTGTTTGTCATTAATTTTCACACCTTGTAAACGGTAAACCTCTTGGATCTCATTAACGATGTACTCTTGTACTTTCGTTGGACCTTCGATGTTCAAGATATCGTTTGGAGTGATCGCACCATCAGATAATGGTTGACCAGCTCTAACGAAGTCATTTTCTTGTACAAGGATATGTTTAGAAAGTGGAACCAAGTATTTACGAACTTCACCTGTTTTAGATGTAATTTGAATTTCTCGGTTACCTCTTTTAATTTTTCCGTATTCAGCAATACCGTCGATTTCAGAAACAACTGCAGGGTTTGAAGGGTTACGTGCTTCGAATAACTCAGTTACACGTGGTAAACCTCCTGTGATATCCCCAGTTTTACCAGCTACACGAGGAATTTTAACTAAGATTTCACCTGCTTCAATTTTATCTCCTTCTCCTACAGAAATGTGAGCGTCAACTGGCAATGAGTATTCTCTTAAAACTTCCTTCGTTTTCGCATCGATGATGTGAATAGCAGGGTTTTTCTTTTTATCTCTTGATTCAGTAATTACTTTTTCAGTAAATCCAGTTTGCTCATCGACTTCTTCACGGAAAGTAATACCTTCAACGATACTGTCGAAAACAACTTTACCAGAAACTTCAGAAACGATTACAGCATTGTATGGATCCCATTTACAGATAACATCACCTTTCTTAACTTTCGTATTGTTATCAATCACCATTTCAGATCCGTAAGGAATGTTGGCATTCATGATTACAATTCCAGTTTTCTCATCAGTGATTTTCAACTCAGCTGAACGTCCAACAACTACGCGGCGCATTGTACCATCTGCATTTTTCTTGTCAATTGTACGTAATTCGTCAATTTCCAATTTACCATTTGCCTTCGCTTTCATATCTGAAATATCAGCAATGTTCGATGCAGTACCCCCAACGTGGAATGTACGTAATGTCAACTGTGTACCTGGCTCACCAATTGATTGAGCAGCAACTACTCCAACTGCGTCACCATGTTGCGCTGAACGGTGTGTTGCAAGATTTCGTCCGTAACATTTCGAACAAACTCCTCTTCTCATCTCACATGTAAGAACTGAGCGGATTTCAACTTCCTCGATTCCTGCTTTATCAATTGCATTCGCAACATCTTCAGAAATCAATTCACCAGCAGCAACAATTAATGTATCTGTTTCAGGAACATACACATCATGAACAGATGTACGTCCTAAGATTCTATCAAATAATGGTTCAACAACCTCGTCATTTTTCTTCAATGAAGTTGCAACGATACCTCTTAATGTTCCACAATCAGGAGCATTAATTACAACATCTTGTGCAACATCCACCAAACGACGTGTCAAGTAACCAGCATCCGCCGTTTTCAAGGCTGTATCAGCAAGACCTTTACGCGCACCGTGAGTAGAAATAAAGTACTCAAGAATCGAAAGTCCTTCTTTAAAGTTAGAAAGAATTGGGTTTTCAATAATTTCTTGTGAAGAAGCACCAGATTTTTGCGGTTTCGCCATCAATCCACGCATACCAGATAACTGACGGATTTGCTCTTTCGAACCACGTGCTCCAGAATCGAACATCATGTAGATAGAGTTAAATCCTTGTCTGTCAGTTTTCAACTGCTCCATCAACGTGTGCGTCAAACGAGAGTTTGTATGCGTCCAGATATCAATGATTTGGTTATAACGCTCATTGTTTGTGATAAGACCCATGTTGTAATTCATCATTACGTCTTTCACTTCCGTTTCAGCTTTAGCAACCAATTCAACTTTTTCATTAGGGATAATAATATCATCTAAGTTGAACGACAAACCTCCTTTGAAGGCCATATCGTAACCTAATTCTTTAATATCATCCAAGAATTGAGCTGTACGAGATGTTCCTGAAATTTTCAATACTTCACCGATGATATCACGTAATGCTTTTTTCGTCATTACATCATTGATGAATCCAACTTCTCTTGGAACACGCTCATTAAATAATACTCGACCACAAGTTGTATCTAACAATTGTAATGTTGGCACACCTTCTTCGTTCAAATCAAACGTTTTCACTTTGATATGAGCGTGTAAGTCAAGACTTTTTTCGTTATATGCGATGATTACTTCTTCAGGAGAGTAGAAAATTCCATCCTCACCTTTTACGATCTCATCTTTCGTCGTTCTTTTTCCTTTTGTGATGTAGTAAAGACCCAAGACCATATCCTGAGATGGTACCGCGATAGGCGCGCCATTTGCAGGATTCAAGATATTGTGCGATGCTAACATCAACAATTGAGCTTCCAAAATTGCAGCGTTACCTAATGGTAAGTGAACCGCCATTTGGTCACCATCGAAATCGGCATTGAAGGCTGTTGTTACCAACGGGTGCAAACGAATTGCTTTTCCTTCAATTAATTTCGGTTGGAATGCTTGAATACCAAGTCTGTGTAGAGTTGGGGCACGGTTTAATAAAACTGGGTGACCTTTCAATACGCTTTCTAAAATATCCCAAACAACTGGCTCTTTGCGATCAACAATTTTCTTAGCAGATTTAACTGTTTTCACAATACCACGCTCAATCATTTTACGAATGATAAACGGTTTGTAAAGCTCAGCAGCCATATCTTTTGGTAAACCACATTCGTGTAATTTCAAATCTGGTCCAACAACAATTACCGAACGAGCTGAATAATCAACACGTTTTCCAAGTAAGTTTTGACGGAAACGACCTTGTTTACCTTTCAATGAATCAGAAAGTGATTTCAACGGACGATTAGATTCCGTTTTAACAGCACTTGATTTTCTTGAGTTATCGAACAATGAATCTACCGCTTCTTGAAGCATACGTTTTTCATTACGTAAGATTACTTCAGGAGCTTTAATTTCGATCAATCGTTTCAAACGGTTATTACGAATAATAACACGACGGTATAAATCATTTAAATCTGAAGTTGCGAAACGTCCACCATCAAGAGGAACTAACGGACGCAATTCAGGAGGAATAACTGGAACAACCTTAACGATCATCCATTCTGGACGATTGTCAATACGCTCTTGAGATTCACGCATTGCTTCAACAACTTGCAA
>CAJAVU010000024.1 GCA_903945495.1 uncultured Flavobacteriales bacterium
ATATGAATATAGAAAAACAGTAAAAGACGCTATTCCTGATTATACAGATGATTTTTTCATAAGAATCTATTTAGCCTCTGAATTATTAGAAGCAATAAATGAAATCCCATTTTATAAAATAGATGAGGTTTTTCAAAGTTCTAATTATTCTTATCAAACAGGTTGGGTTCGTTTCAGTGATATCAAGAAAAGAGATTTCAATAATTCTTCAGAATTGTTCTTTGCAGTTTTACCAGATGCTTTTGTAGGTGAAAATGAGTTTGATAAAGTGGTTAAAAAAAGTACTTTTGTTTTAAATGAATTTTAAATAGATTAAATTATGTACAACGTTTTACCTTGGTATATAGCTGGCCCTCTGATTGGCTTAATTGTACCTTTGTTATTATTACTCACAGAAAATCAATTCGGAATATCTTCAAGTTATCGATTTATAGGTTCTAAATTTTTTAAGAAAATAGACTATTTTAATTATAAAAGTGGAACCGATAAGTGGCAATTTCAATTCGCAATCGGAGTTGTTTTAGCTGGAATTTTTTCATTGTATGCAGGTGTTATTCAGGTAGATGCAGTTGTTGATAATTCTACAAAATATTCTGAAATTGCGAATACAATTTATTCATCATCTAATATTCTTTATTTTTTTATTGGTGGAATATTTGTTGGATTTGGATCGAGATATGCAAATGGCTGTACTGCAGGACATTGTATAATGGGTATTTCTCCGTTTTCGTTAAGTTCGTTTGTTGCTACTATTTGCTTTTTTATCGGAGGGTTGTTTGCTAGTTATGTATTAATTCCTTTACTATTTTAAGATATGAAACTTGTAATTACATTATTGTTAGGTTTTTGTTTTGGTTCTTTATTAATTGCTACACAAGCTTATTCTTGGTTTAGAATTCAGGAAATGTTTCATTTCGATTCATTTCATATGTATGGTGTTTTGTTTTCAGCTATCATAACAGCTAGTATTTGTTTGATTTTGATTAAAAAATTTAAGATTAAAACAATTAGTGGACAAAACGTGGTTCTAAATCCAAAGAAATTAGAATGGAAAGCTAATATTATTGGTGGAATTTTGTTTGGAATTGGCTGGGGGTTAACAGGAGCTTGTTCTGCACCATTGTATATTTTGGTTGGAATGCATTATAAAATCGGTATCAGTTTATTTTTAGGAGCAATGACTGGTGTTTTATTATTTGGATTGGTGAATAAAAAATTACCTAAATAAAAAAGAATGGGACTAGAATTAAATAGAATAGAAGAGCCTTTTGTTTTTGAATTGAAAAATGATGAAGGTGTTATTTGTGGTATAGATGCAAATCCATCGATTGGACTACAGTTAGGGACAATATTTTTAAACTACAACAGTTAAAAAACTTGTCGTTTGGCATGGTTGGAGTAAATCATGTGTTACAACATACTAGCCGTCTGGCATTGTTGCCATTGCTGGAATTCTGTGATACACATAACATCATGTTGCGGGTAGGCAATCTTAGAGATGCCGACCATCTAAATGTCAATGGCATGACCGTGGAACAATATCAACAGTTTTTAAACGATCTCTTACAAGCAAGAGAGAAGTACAAAAAGAACTTTATGATATCCAAGGCTGTGGTATACTCATTGAATTTTTTGAGCACATATCAGTATGATGCTGAGGCCAATGAAAAATTTTACAAATACGTCAACTTGATTGACTCCATTCGTGGTGTCAACTATGTTGATATATTCGGTGAACTTGATAAATAAAAGTTCAAAAACAGGTTGACAGTCAACCATAAATACGTTATAATAGGTACATGATGAAAATAAAATTCTATTCACTTGCTAAGCCATCCATGTTTATCCAGCCTTCAGCCTGGACGCATGCGAACGGTCGCGTGATTAGCATTCCAGGAGACCCGGGGTCCGTGTAAAGTACAATAGTATTCTACCCAAAGGACCCTGGAACTAAACACTCCAGGGTTTTTCTTTTAGTGCAATGGCAACGAGAGCCTGCATCACTCTAAACTGCAAATGGGCGGCCTGTAGGATGAAGCTTCTTTTGTGAAGTG
>CAJAVU010000025.1 GCA_903945495.1 uncultured Flavobacteriales bacterium
AAACATGTTCTCATCTGGCAGGTATGCTGGGACTGTTGATTTCGATCCAGGAACCGGAATTAGTAATTTGACTTCACCTGCTTCATATTATGGTATTTGTGTCAGAAAGTTGGATTCGAATGGAAACTTTATGTGGGTTCATGGATTCAATGGGTCTATAAATTCAGAGGGAACTTCAATCTCAACGGATCAAAATGGAGATGTTTTAATAACTGGATTTTTTCAAGGTACTATTGACTTTGATCCAGGTGCTAGTGTTTTTAATTTAACATCAAACGGTGGGACTGATGGTTTTATATTAAAGTTAAGTAATTCTGGAGGTTTTATTTGGGCAAAACAGGTTGCGTCAAATAGTTTAAGTGCTGATGAATCATTTACTAGCGTAACAACTGACAGTCAAAATAATATTTATGCTATAGGTTTTGGAAGTTCTAACATAAATAATATTGATTTAGATCCAGGAACAGGCACCTATTATCTATCAAATAATTATGGGTCTTATCTGTTGAAATTGAATCAATCAGGTGCGTTTGATTGGGCAATTTGCCCTGAATCATCGGTTACTTCAAACTATGTTACATTGTGTCAGACTACGACAGGAGCCGGTGGTTCAGGTTGGGATGGAGGATTTTGTATTGATGTGAGTTCCGATGCAATATATATTACAGGTGCCTTTGACCATACTGTTGATTTTGACCCTAATTCTGGATTATTCAATTTAACCTCGTTGGGTAACAATAATTCGAAAGATTTGTTTGTGCACAAATTGCTTTTATGTCAGGCAACAACTAATTCAATAAATATTACGACATGTAACTCATACACATCACCTTCCGGAGCAATTCATACTATCTCAGGAATTTTTAATGACACAATTCCAAACGCAGCAGGTTGTGATAGTATCATCACAATAAATCTAACGATAAATCAGAATACTTCCAGTTCAATTTCTCCCTCTTCCTGTGGGGCATACACTGCTCCGGATGGGCAGATTTATAACATAGGAGGAAATTACAGCGCTGTCATATCAAACGCAGCAGGTTGTGATAGCACCATTTCAATAAATTTGACAATTCTGTCAAATCCAACAGTTTCTGCTGGTGTTGACCAAACTGTTTGCGATGGAACAGCAGTCACATTAAATGGGTCAGGTGCAATTGTTTACACGTGGGATCAAAGTGTTGTAAATGGCATAAGTTTTATTCCTCCAGTTGGAATAAATCAATATACCTTGATTGGAACGGGAAGTAATGGATGTACGGATACAAGTCAAGTAACGGTCACTGTTAATCCATTGCCTGTGGTTTCTTTTACTATTGATACAACAATTGGCTGTTCGCCACTAACATTTAATCTGACAAATACCACACCGAACTCACTAAATTGTACTTGGGACATAAGTAATGGTGATGACCTAATTGGTTGTGGAACCGTAAACGGTTTGCTCAATCAAGTGGGATGTCATGATATAACGCTTACCACAACTGACAATAACGGTTGTTCCAATAGTTACACCGCAACCAACGTTATTTGTGTCGAAGCACTTCCGAATGCTTCATTTTCCGCTTCTGCTAGTTCATTTTCACAACCAGATGAACAAATTGACTTCACTAATAACTCAACAGGTGCAAGTTCTTACTCTTGGGATTTTGGTGACCTTAGCCCATTATCAACAGTAGTTGATCCAACTCATGTTTACGAGGATGGTGTTCAGGATTCATTTATTGTTGAATTAGTTGCATATTCTTCTTTCGGTTGTTCAGATACTTCCTATTTGACAATTTACAATACAATAATTAGTGATACAATTGATACAGATGTTTTTATACCAACTGGATTTTCTCCTAACAATGACAATGAAAACGATTCATGGACAATTACTGGATTAGATAAGTATCCAAACACAATCATCAATGTATTTAATCGCTGGGGTCAGTTATTGTTTGAAGGTGATCAAGGTAATTCAACATGGAATGGATTATATCAAGGAGAAGTACTTCCGACTGCTGACTATTATTATGTAGTCGACCTTGGGAACGGTACAAAATTCAACGGTGTAGTAACCTTAAAACAATAATCTGATGAAGAACATTATATTAATTCTATCAATTGTATGTGGTCTTTCTCAGTCTGCATTTTCACAACAACTTCCAATTTATACTCAATATTTTTGGAATGATTATGTTATTAATCCTGCATTTACAGGTTCATCAAATTATTCACCTATTCAAGCCGGAGTTAGAAACCAATGGACAGGGTTCAAAGGCGCCCCAGCAACCTATACTTTAGGGGGACATTCATCTACTAAAAATGGCAAAATGGGGTTTGGAGGAATGCTTTTCCTGGATGATATGGGGGGGGCAATCCAACAAACGGGACTAATGTTGAATTATAGTTATTTTCTGAAATTGAATGAGCGTTCAAATATTTCATTTGGTCTAGCAGGGATTATTAATCAGTATGCTTATGACGGTTCAAATATATCTGCAACTTCAACTAATGATCCATCATTATTTTCGAATTCTAAAGCCGTAGTGCCTGATATGAATCTTGGCTTTGCTTACATTTTGGACAAGCGATTAAAAATTGGAATATCCGTTCATCAACTTATTCAATACAGATTAAAAAAATGGAATGACATGAATATGAGCATCGATGCTCAAAATAAACTAGTTCGACATTACAACTTCACGGCATCATATCTGGCTGAGGTTACTGATAAAATAGAGGTTGAACCATACACTATGTTAAGAACAACGTTTATTAATCCAATTCAATTTGATTTGGGTGCTAGGGTGATCTATGACAAGAACTTCTTTGCTGGAATTGGATATCGTTTTCAAGATGCATTTTGTGTAATGATAGGTACAACTTACAATAATTTCTCCTTTGGCTATAGTTATGATATCACAACTTCTAATTTGCGAAATTATTCATCGGGAACGCATGAGGTTGTTTTGGGATATAGGTTTAAAAAAAAGAGCACAAAAGCGACAACAAAGATTAATTAACAAAAATGACTTTTGATGATTTAAATGAACTTTTTAAATTCGATGATTATAAAGTTCGTGAGAATAAGAATTTTCCAAATATCAATTTAAACGAAGCGCTTCTCATTGCCATTCATCATTCTGGAGACTCTGGATTCATAACTAAGAAATTACATCTTAAGCAGAAATTATCGGTATTGGAGTCCTTTTACGTAAAAAGTTTAACTGATGTTATTTCTAAACTTCCACGCCCCAAAATAAAAGTGATTTCACGAAATGAAATTGAAGATGAAAGAATTATTAAAACCTACCAAGATATTGTAAATGAGTGTTTAATATCAAAAACGCCACTAATCAATCTTTCCTTTTGGAATTTTACGGAAAATATAAACTGGCCATTAGATAGAACTATTGGTTGGAAAGTGACTTTAGCAGAAAACACACGAGCGGGAGTAACTCACAACCATTATTACCCAGTTGATAAACTCTACACTGATGAATTGGAAGTTATCTTTCCTCCAAATTCAAAATTTTCTGTTTCAGAATATTCAGAAAATATCATTCATTTACTGGAGTTAGAATAAAAAAACGCCACCCATTTCTGAGTGGCGATCAACATTTTTACGAATATTATTTTTGAGGTTCCTGAGGTCCTCGAAGGGTCTTCCAGATCCATTTCAGGAGTATGCTCATTGCAAAACTGACCGTTGCTCCAATAGCGGCAAGGATTACTGTTTTGATATAGTCGTGCGAATCAATCGTGGCGGCTACCGTAAATGCGGTTCCAGTAACAGTTCCAATGGCAGTTGAATGATCGTGATGATGATGCATATTCCTGGTATTAAATGAATCTTAGAGTCCACATCCGTTTGGTGTACAAGCAGTGCGAGAAATTGTAACCTTGATTCCGAAAGTCTCAGAGATCTCGTCTACTTCTTCGTTCACTTCAACACCCACTTTGTTAACCTTCCCGGATAACTCTGCTCCAGCCTTAAAGCGCACTGGAGACTTTGCTTTGATTTGTACTTCCAAATCTTCGGAAACACAAGTTTGTTTATCTGTTGTCATTTTTCTACAGAATAATTTAATTAAACACTTGACAATTAAAATGATAAAACTCATCTCTTGTCCTCTTTTACTTTTCGACTACTGTTTGTGCAACAGCCGTCGCTACTGATCCTGCTACGATGAGGTAACCGCCAACGGTCACGATCATTGCAGGAATTGCAACCGGTGCTGTTACGAGTACGCTACCTGCTGCAACCAATCCTAAACCTATGTTGCGTAAAACGCGATAGAATTTGGGAGTTGGTGATTTCAAACGATCAATAATGTTCATTTTTCAATCTTTTGTAAGTGGTCTTGGTTTAGGTTGCCCTACAACCAGGACCACTTTGGTTTGACAATCATGTTTCTTGCATCAACTCAAATTAGTTGACTTCAACAATGCTCATTGCATTGTATTGGCCATTGTTCAATGAGTACTGAACGCCATTAACTTCTTGGAAGAATTCAATCATCAAGATGAAAATGTCAGTTCCTGTTCCAGTCGGAGCACTTGCAGGCGTCAAATTGACGTTGACCGCATTCGCATCGATTGGTCCATTAAAATCAGGTGAAACTTCAACTGATTTAATACCTTGAACAAAATCAATTTTAGCCCATGCCGAACGCAATGTCATGTGAGTTGCACCAGACGGAGCAGCAATCTCATTTGTTGGAACCAACTGAGCCATATCGATGGCACCAGTTGCAATATCTACAGAGTAAGATTTGTACAACACACTTCCCAAGATTGAACGAATATTGAAATTGAATCCTTTCAATCGTTCCTTTGCAGGAACTAATGGAATGGCTGAACCAACTGTTCGTTGGCCACGCGCACTCGTTGCATCCAAATTCTTGATATCGGTCATTACTTTCGTCAAACGAGAAGTAACACGTCCATCACTAGCACGCAACATCAACGGACGCAAAGCGTCGCGCATCAATTTACCTGCAGATGCAGCAGAACCAAATTCAGCACCGTTCTCACGTGTTCGGATGAATGCAGGATCCTTCGCAATTCGCTCCGCATCTACACCACCTTTTTCACGAGCCAAATGTCCATCCTGAGTCTTGTAAAAAGATAGATCCCCGATCTTACCTTTCAACTTAATGATCCCTGTCTGTTTTGCCATTTTGAGATAGTTTTGATTTTAAACTTTCGATCCGGGACCTTCCCGGAAAATGATCCCATAATTCATATCGCGAACTAGAATTTTTGGTTTCTGAAATCAAATCTATAGGTAGGGAAGAGGATTTACAAAATTCTCGTTCCGTTCATTCCATTTGCTACTATTTATGCCGTTTTGAGTATTTTATTCCACGTTTTTTTGGGCTAAATTAGTCGTCTCAAGAACCACTTTTTTATTCATGGACCAAGTATGGATAAAGCATAGATAATGTATGAAAACACCAAAACGAATTTGCATATTTCCGAAAGACATTCAACTCATTACAGGACGAAGTGCACGTTATGGTCGGAACATGATAAATGAGATCAAATTGAAGTTGAAAAAAGAGCCTCATCAATTCGTCACCATTCAAGAATTTGCGGATTATTCTGGATTGGATTTAGAGTTGGTGAAGTCGTTTATTAATGATTAAATTATCATTTGTTTTGGTTCATTTTGTTTGGTTTTGGCTTTTTTAATCAGTCCAAAATGCTTAAATTTGGACATAATCGTTCTTTCAAAACGCATTAAATAAGGCTAAAATAAACGGTACCTATACGGTACCTGAAAAAAAGTCAATGTTCAAACGCTTAGATATATCAGGAGTTTGGGAGCAGGGTTCGAACCCCTCCGACTCCACAAATTACTAGTAGAAGGAAGCAGAAATGCTTCCTTTTTTCGTTTGATCTCTTTTCTCGCAGGATGAGTATAATGATGTCAAGAACTATTTGACTGAAATAAATTTAAATGTCAATAAAATCGACTAAACAGTCAATCTTATCCAATCTCACTTGTACGCCATTAATTCAACAACAATTTCGTTTCGGCGATTGATTACAGCGTATGGCGGATCGTAGCCTAAATACATGAATGTTTTACCATAAGCGATTCCTTCCTTTTGAAGTAAGGCAATGAGTTTTTGTTTGTATTCTTCTATGCGTTCATCATTTGCCCAACCTCCAAAACGAATTGCAGCCATAAGGGCTCCTTCTTTTTTCTCAAAGAAAATTTTATCATTGTTTGGTTTTGGCAATGTTTCTTCTGTATAGCCAGATGGAACCATGAACGACATTTTTGTGCTGTCACCAATTTCCATGGCAACAGGTGAAGTCATTGCGATTTTCTCTCCCGTAGTATTTCCGCCGAAAATGTAACCAGCTAAAACTCGAAACCCTTTGCTTGAACTTGCTTCATAAGTTGAATCACTTAATACAACACTGGAAAATAAAGCCGTTTCATATTGTCTTACTTCAAAATCATCATATTCTTTGATTACTTTATACGGAAGCTGCTCAATTGATGAGGTAGAAAAATAAACAAAGGATTGCATAATTGTAAATAAGACGATTAATATAGAAAGGGTGATAATTACTTTTTTCATGACGCATAATTTCAAGTAAAACAATTATTTGCACGAAAAGTTTAGATTCTTGTATCTTTTAATTTGTTGAATGTTAAGACACAAAAAAAGGAACCATTTCTGGCTCCTTAAGTATCTAATCACTCCGCTAGGCGGCACTAGTTACTAATCACTAATTACAGTTTGTCATCCAACAAGTCTGCATTCGTATTGATCGCACCTGTTCCATATTCTTGACGAAGATAGTCAGCTACAGCATCACGCACTTTTACTTGTTTTGGTTTCATTGTCGTTAAGAAAATGATAAAAGGAATCATAACTCCAAACAATAAAACAAATAAGAAAAATAACATTTGTCCACCCATTGTTGGGAATCCTTCGTTGATACGAACAAATTTTTTCTTTTCACCAATGATTTGGGCACCAGCAACTTTACCTTGTCCAATCACAAGTACTTTAGGGCCTCTAAATGTAATTTTGTATTCTGGAAAACGTTCTTCTAATTTTGGCTTTAACTCAGCTAAAGTGTATGGTTTTTCAACAAGTACTTTCATAGTATTTAAGTTTTATAAGTGCGACGAAAATAGAAAGTTTTTCTTAATTCCCAAATTAAGTTTTGATAATGTATAGGCGGAATGAATAAGTGAGTTGTTTCAGTGAACAAAGATGTAAATGGTTTTATAAAGAACCTAAATTATTTCTTTTTCCTTTCGCTTACGATTATATGAATCAATCATCGCTTGATTGCCGAAGACTAAATCATCAATGAAACAACCATCACCGCACAAACAAGTTTGATTTACACACTGATCGTCCATATGTTCAACGATTCCAAATTTGTTTTTTACGATTAACGGCGGATCTTCTTCCAATAATTCAGTTTGACGTTCTTCCACAATTGTAAACACTTGTTCAACTGCTTGGTGATTTTTTCTTCCGAAGAAGTTCAAAAGGATTTTTCTCATGTTCTTTGATATTAGTTATTCAGCGCATCAAGAAATGAGGAGTAGAATTCTTTTTAGGACTCGCCTCACATGCTACAACCAATTGGAAGTAGAACCACCGTGCCTTCTCAGATCGGTTGGTATTCGTATACGTACGAAATTCTTAATGCTGAGGGGATAACGAAAAAAAGATAAAAATGGTACATGAGATGTTTGTAATTTACTAAGTCTTAACTTTAAATGCTGAAAGTCCCCACTTTTTAAAGGAGAGATTAAATAGGACGGTAAGAGCGCGGAGAGGGCGCTTCGCTTTTTTCATCGCTATTTTCCAGATTCGATATTGAATACAATGCAAATGAATAACTATCAATAAAAATTATCTGTGCATCTGTGGCTAAACTTTCTGTAGGATAAAACACAGCGACTCTTTGGTAATGAAATAGAATAAATATTAACAAAAAAGGTGAAAAAGAATATTTCCGGTATGTGAATGAAGAGTGGTGAGAGAAGGGTGCAGATTGAAATTCGATTATTCATCCAGAAAAAATGTCGGTTTCATAAAAGATTTTTTGCATATTTCCAATATCTTTCCATGTAAACAAAACATTCATCCATTGAGAAAAATCATAACTTTTCTTTTAATTGTGCTCATCATTGGATTTTCCGCTATTGCATCCGCGCAAGTATGGAAACATCCATACCAAGCGATGGGATTGGAATCGTTCAGTTCAAAGCAAAAAGATGCATCAAAGAATTATGCACGGAAAGAACTTGAGATTGATTCAAGTGCGAATGGTATTTATCAAACATTTTATGAATACAATTCCAAAGGACAATTGATTCTGGAAATCTATGAAAATACGGATAGCGTTCGATTCTTTTATGATTCTGGTGAATATTGGACACATAAACAGATTCGCGGCGATACCATTTATCAACGTATTCAGCGAAATGACAAAGGATTAATTGAAAAATTGGAAATAATAAATAAGAATAGAACAACAGAAATTTCTTATACCTACGATCAAGCTGGAAACATTACTGAAGTTTATTCAGGCAAGGAACTTTATGATCGATGTACTTATGATAGTTTAAACCGCATTCTACAAGTCGAAAATTATAGAAGTGGTTATCGGTCAAATGTACTTAATTACAGCTATGAATTGGATACTGTTTATTACAGCGAATGTTCGTACAACGAAAAAGGTGAGCGTTATCCTTGGCCATGTGATGAGGTGAAAGGAGTTTATACCGCTACAAATCAAATTTCTAAGGTAATATCGACACTTTGGAGTCCGAATGGTCCTGTTTATGATGAACTTACGTTTACCTATGATAGCAAAGGCAGAATTAGTAAAATGAGTGATCTTATGTCAAATGGAAACGGTGGTTACAGTCGCTGGATTTATGAGAACGACCGTTTGGTCCGATCAGAACATTACAGCAATGGGCAATTAGTTCAGGTGTATGAATCCAAAAAGATAGAATAATTGAAATGAATTAATTGAATAGTATTTCGAATGGCAAAAGATGAATTAGCAAAAAAGAAATAACAATGAACTTAAACCAAATCACAATTCCGTCAGTAAACCTTGAAAAGGCAATCCATTTTTATGAAACCTTGGGATTAAAACTCATTGTTCAATCGAATACACATTATGCTCGGTTTGTTTGTCCAGATGGCACTTCTACTTTTTCGATTCAACTGGTTGATGAACTTCCATCAGGAAATGGAATTCATATTTATTTCGAATGTGACCATCTTGATGTTTACGTGAAAGAATTGCAAGCAAAAGGCATTGAATTCATTGAAGAACCAAAGGATAAACCATGGTTGTGGCGTGAAGCGCATTTGTATGATTTAGATCGAAATCACTTGATTTTGTATTATGCAGGCGAGAATCGATTGAATCCACCATGGAGGTTGAAGGAGGAATTGAATTGAGATGTTTTGCTACAGAAAATGAAATGGTGAAACGAATTTTGTTTCATGGTTCTGCACGTTATTTTGAAGAGGAATGAGATTAACTTGTTAAATCAGTAAATCCCCATATTTGGTTATTACTCCATAAATTGCGAAATTCAATGGCTGCAAACACCCCAAACGTAATTGGAAAAAAGCGATGATGAACAAGGGAAATTAATAGAAAAGGTAAAATGATTAAATCACTCTTTTTTTTCTGTTTTATAATCTTCATTTCGTGTGGGGTAAATCATCGAAATGTGAACAAAGTTGTTGCGCAGCATTATTCATCAGCAGAACGCGACACTTCGTATTTATCCTGTGTTGAACTTTTTCGGGTAGAAAAAAATCCATATACTACATCAGATGTGTATTTGAATAAATCACTGTATTATTCGCCAAATTCACGTTTAAATAGACTCTTTTTTCAAACCTATAATTCTTCGGGAGATGGTGGGTATTTTGAGTTGGAATG